>CALKIR010000044.1 GCA_937995985.1 uncultured Alcaligenaceae bacterium | reverse complement strand
TTCTTATTTATCCTGAATCTAAATGTTACACGGCTGCAGATATATCATCAAACGGCACGCCTTCATGGTAGCCCTACTTGCACAAATTGCACAAATAAAATAATGACAAGAATATAAAGCAGTACGAATAATCACAGCATGAAAAAAATAAGGACCTAATATTCATCAAGCCAAGCTACTGTCGCCATACGCCCAGTAATTCCTTCACGACGATAAGAAAAAAACAATTCTTTTTGCGCATAAGTACAATAACGGCTATCCTCTATTACCACACGTCCTGCAAACTCTCGCTGTAACCGTGCCTGTGCCAAAGCGGGCAAATCTGCCAACCACTTACCTGGGCGCAAAAAACGAAAATACTGAGCATCTTGAGGATGGTGCTGCACAAAAAATTGATAAACATCAGCTCCCACCTCAAAATGATCCTGCCTGATGGCAGGCCCTATCCACGCTTGCCATTCCTGTGCTGCGGTATAGCGCTGCATATGTTGCGCTAAATGCTTGAGTATGCCCTTAGCTAACCCTCGCCAGCCTGCATGAGCAACCCCCAATATACGGCGATGCACATCTGTAATCACAATAGGCAAACAATCCGCAGTCAGAATGGCCAACACACAACCCGTATCACGGGTAAATGCAGCATCTGCAGTAATCGGTAGTGCTGTTGGGCGGCTATGTTTTTTCAGCTCAATCACGTCAGTACCATGCACTTGCCGCAACCAATGGATTGGACCAGGCAACCTGGACTGTAGCTGCGCTCGGTTAGCGAATACAGCCCGTTGATCATCACCACAATGCAGGCCTAAATTCCAGCTATGCCAAGGGCCTTGACTATGCCCCCCAACTCGAGTTGTAGTGAAATAAGTCACCCCCGTTATTTGTTGGCCAGTCACAACATTTGGGGGTAAAGAAAGTGAATTAAGCATGGTGTTCTGCACAAAACTCCTCCTCAGTCCAATCAATCTGCGCACACAGATTCTGATAATCAGTGGGCGGAGCACACTCAAAACGCAATGACTTCTGAGTTTCTGGTTCTATAAACCCCAACTGAAAAGCATGCAGCATTTGTCGCTTTGTATATGGGGTATTCAAACCACCATATAGACCATCACCAAGCAAAGGATGCCCTAAACTACTCAGATGTACCCTAATTTGATGCGTACGCCCAGTATGCAGTGTACACCTTAGCTCAGTTACTTGATGGTGCTGCTCCACTACCCCATAGCGCAACGCATAATAATCAGTGCGGGCGCTACGCGCCCCAGGTAAATCACGGGCACACATTCGCACTGCTACGCGGGGATCACGAGCTATAGGCACATCAATGACCCCTGAGCTTGGTGTATGCCCCAGGCATAAGGCACGATAAGCACGCAATACGGTACGTTTTTTTAGCTGCTCAACCAGCTGCACACGCGCCTGTTCTGTACGAGCAACCATCAACAAACCTGAAGTATCTTTATCTAATCGGTGCACAATACCTGCCCGCGACACCGCCTCTAATTCAGGAAAATGATATAACAATGCATTCAGCACTGTGCCTGACCAATTGCCCGCTCCTGGATGCGTCACCATGCCTGCTGCTTTATTGAGCACAATCACCTGTTCAGATACATACACCATATCAAGAGGCAAATCTTGAGCATGAAAAGCCAGTTCTTCGGCACTGGGTATAATCTGTACTTGAATTCGATCCCCTGCGTTAATTTGTGCTCGCGGCCGCACGGGCTGATCATTTAACAAAACGGCCCCTTGCTGTATCCACTGTTGGATACGTGCACGAGAAAAATCTGTTAAGACAGAAGCTAAATATTTATCTAGGCGTTGTGTTGGCGTATGCTCTGCCACCTGAAAAGTATGGATCGATGCAGCAGTTGGATATTTCTGTGAAAGACTCATAAAATTTAACAATTCAAATAAGCGATCGTATAAAGCGCTAAAGTCTACCTCTCAGCGTTATAATCTCTTAGAATACACAGTTCATGGCGCTTGTGTTCATGTCGCCCAAATTTTTGCTTTGCACCACAAGGAATTCACTCGTGAATAGCTTAAGCTTCCTACCTTTTTTAAACTCTATCAAAAATCGCTGGCTTCATATCAGTGTATTATGTTGTGCCCTGCTTCTTTCTGCGTGCGGCACCTTTGAGCCAGAAAAAGATCCCACCGCTGGCTGGACTGCAGAGCAGCTCTACAAGGATGCCCGAGCTGAGATGGATGCTGGCAATTGGAGCAATGCGCGCAAACGCCTAGAAAGTATTGAGGCCCGTTATCCATTTGGAATCCAAGCGCAACAGGCCTTAATTGATCAGGCTTATGTCAATTGGAAAGACGAGGAACCAGAGCAGGCCCTGGCTGCTATTGAGCGCTTCCAACGGCAATATCCTAATAGTCCCGGCAGCGACTACATGCTTTATCTCAAAGGCTTAATTACTTTCACCCCCCCCAGTGCTTTTCTCGCTCATATTACCCGCCAAGACCCTAGCGAACGAGATCCCAAAGGGCTACGAGAATCCTATGATGCCTTTAATGAGCTAATTACGCTCTATCCAGATAGCCGTTATGCCCATGATGCCAAACTACGCATGACCTGGCTGGTCAACACCATTGCTGAAAACGAATTAAATGTTGCGCAGTACTACTACAAAAGGGGAGCCTATGTTGCAGCCATTAACCGAGCCCAACGAGTAATTACTGACTTTGAAGGGGTGCCCGCGGCAGAAAAGGCCTTATATATCATGTATTTATCTTATGATAAGTTAGGCCAAGAGGATTTGCGCGATACCACTAAACGCGTCCTGGATGAAAACTTTCCCAACTCTATTTATTATGAGCAAGGGTTAGAAGAGCCTAAGAACTGGTGGAACCCTTTACACTGGCTCTAACCCTGCCCCCTAATCCTTGAGGGCAGAGCCTGTTGCTTGTGCTGACTGAAGAGGGCGTGCGCGCAAAAAAGCTATTGCTTGCTGTATATTACGAGTGCGAGAAAAGGGCGGTAAGCTTTGCCACAAAAAACGGCCGTAGCCCTTTTCTACTATGCGCGTATCCCCTATCATCAAAATGCCATAATCCTGTTCCGTTCGGATCAAGCGGCCCGCACCTTGCTTCAAAGCAATCGCAGCGGCTGGCAACTGCAGGCTGCGAAAGGGATTCCCCCCCTCACGGCGGCACTGCTCAATACGCGCACTAATGACTGGATCATCAGGAGGGGCAAAGGGTAACTTGTCAATAGCCACTACAGTTAGAGCATCTCCTGGAAAATCCACCCCTTCCCAAAAGCTCGCACTACCCACTAATACCGCTTGCTGATGCGCTGCAAAGGCTTTTAAGAGCTGAGCACGACTGTGTGTACCCTGGTGTAGAATCACTCGCTGTTGCTGCGCCTGTTCATTTTTCTCCTCTATCAAAGCGGCAATCTCATCTACTGCACGTAGGGTGGTACAAAGCACCAAGACCCCTCCTTGAGCCTGCTCTATCAACGGCCACAAATGCTCAACAAAATGTACATTAAACTCAGGACTATGCGGTGCAGGCATTGCTTGCGGCACAAATAACACAGCCTGTTTTTTGTAATCAAACGGGGAAGGCCAATGACAAGTATGCGCCCCATCTAAGCCGAGCTGAGCAATAAAATGACTAAAATCCCCTCGCACGGATAAAGTTGCCGAGGTAAAAATCCATGCTTGCTCCTCACCTTTAGAATGACCAAAAATATGATTCACGGCCAAAGGAGCACGATGTAGGCGCAGCATATGCGCGGTATTTTCCAGCCACCGAACTGCCGGCTGCTCCAATTGTGCTTGAGCAGTGGCATCCAAAAGCTCATGAGAATGAATCACCCCTTGGCGATCGGGTTGAGTCCATAAAAACAAACGCCCATGCAAATCAAGAGCTCGCATATACAAAGCCTTGAGATCGCTATGATGGCCCTCTATCTGCGCCAAACTGCGGGTCACCCTAGCTAGGTGATCCATTAGCTCCGCTAAAGCGGCATCCACTTGAAGGGCATTAGGCAAATTTTCAAATGTGCTTTGTTGTCCTTTTTCCTTTTGAACCGGCAGACAATCTAACCGCAAACTATCAACAAGTCGCTTTAATTGATCGGCATGACGTGCCCAATCCGCAACCCCTTTGGCATGACTGCCACCAATAATAGTCAGATCATGAGCAAAATCTCTTAACTGATAAGAAGAAACAGAAATACCAAGAAAACGTGTTGCTGTAGACGGCAATTGATGCGCCTCATCAAAGACGATGGCCTGCACCTCGGGCAATAAATCATAAACCCCTTCTTCACGCAACACCCAATCAGCCATAAATAAGGCATGATTAATAACCACAATATCTGCTTCCTTAGCCTCTCGACGGGCTTTATATACAAAGCAATCATTGATATACGCACACTCTTGGTTTAGACAGTTTTCACGCGTAGAGGTGACCTTAGACCAAATCGAGGCATGCTCGGGAACAGCAGATAAATCACTTTTATCTCCTGTTTCTGTATGTTGCATAAATAAACGAATCTGCTGATAGTCCTCCACCTCTTGCTGAGACTCAAAAGCATGCTCATTGCGCCCCATCTGCTCAAAATGGTAATGACAAATATAATTTGCCCGCCCCTTTAACAAGGCCGCAGACACACCAACCTGTAACCCCTGACATAACTCAGGCAAATCACGATGAAACAGCTGATCCTGTAAAGTACGTGTGCCAGTGGAAATCAACGCTTTGCCCGCGGACAATAAAATGGGCACAAGATAAGCCCATGTTTTGCCGGTACCTGTACCTGCCTCGGCAATTAATACCTGATGTTGTTCTATTGCCTGCTGTACTGCCTGCGCTAACCCTATCTGCTGGGGGCGAGGCACATAACGAGCAAAACTTTGGGCCAAAGGACCTGTGGGAGAAAAAACTTGGTCTAGGACATCGGACGGCATAAGCAAAAATTTGAAAAAATTAATACAACACGTGAACTGAATGATTCGAGTAAAATCCTGAGGTGTTATCGTAATGAGACACGATGGATTGTCCCAGACTCGGTGCTCGGCCTTGGTCTGCCCAATCATCTACTCCTTTATTTTACGTTGTCTATACGCATGAATACTTCAAATGTAGCTAATTTAACCTATTCCCCTGATGCAAACCGCATTGCTAAACAGCTGGCTGATGAACTTAATATTGCCTTAGCCCATGTTGTCAGCACCATAGAGTTACTGGATGGAGGGGCCACTGTGCCCTTTATTGCTCGATATCGTAAGGAGCTCACTGGAGGGCTAACAGACGAGCAATTGCGCCAACTAGAGCAGCGTCTCGAATATGTACGCGACCTAGAAGATCGTCGTACCACTATCATTGAGAGTATCCAAGAGCAAAACAAGCTCACTCCCGAACTATTTGAGGCGTTGTGCCATGCAGAAACCAAACAAAGATTAGAGGACTTATACGCCCCCTACAGACCTAAGCGGCGTACACGCGCTCAAATCGCCCGTGAAGCCGGGCTAGAACCTTTAGCTGATGCCTTACTTAAAGATCCATCAGCAGACCCCGAGCAAGTAGCAGGCGCCTATCTCAGTACGGAGCCCCCTTATGATAACGTCAAAGGCGTGCTCGATGGCGCTCGAGATATTCTAGCTGAACGCTTTGCTGAACACGCTGATCTACGCAGCCACATCCGTGAGTTTCTATGGCGTAATGGTTGGTTATATGCCAATGTTATTGAAGGCAAAGAAGATGAAGGCCGTAATTTTAGAGACTGGTTCCATTTTCGTGAACCCATTCAACGCATTCCTTCTCATCGTTTATTAGCTATTCTTCGAGGACGACAACAAGATATACTGCGTCTCCATCTCGGTTTGGATCCTGAAAGAGAAGAACAAGAGCCCCACCCATGTATGGTACAAATTGCCCGCTTCCTTCAGCTGCCTTTTGATGTGGCTCACCCCCGCAGCCCAGGAGAGCAATGGCTCGCTAGCGTTTGTCGCTGGACCTGGCGTGTGCGCATGCTCCCTACATTTGAAACTGAAATTATTGGCGAGCTCAATGCCAAAGCAGAAGAGGAAGCCATTCGGGTCTTTGCAGAAAATTTGCGGGATTTATTACTTGCAGCACCAGCTGGGTTTAAAAATGTAATGGGCTTGGATCCCGGCATCCGCACTGGAGTTAAAGTTGCGGTGATTAATCGTACTGCCAAAGTCGTGGCTACGGCGACCATTTACCCTTTTGCACCACGCAATGATGTATCAGGTAGCCTGCACACCCTGGCCCAATTGATTCAACAGCACGAGGTTGAACTGGTGGCTATTGGTAACGGGACCGCAAGCCGCGAGACTGAGGCCCTTGTACGCGAGCTAAAGAACAAACAACCACAACTTAACTTTTCTAGCATCACAATCTCAGAGGCCGGCGCCTCCGTTTACTCTGCCTCAGAGCTTGCGAGTCAAGAGCTCCCTGATCTCGATGTCTCCTTACGGGGTGCTGTATCTATTGCTCGACGACTCCAAGATCCTTTGGCCGAGCTTGTAAAAATAGACCCCAAAGCCATTGGTGTGGGCCAATATCAACATGATGTCAACCAACGTCATTTGGCCCGTTCGCTGGACGCAGTTGTAGAAGACTGTGTCAATGCCGTCGGCGTCGAAGTCAATACCGCTTCTGCAGCTTTGCTGTCCCGTGTTTCGGGGCTCACTCCCAGCCTTGCCCAAAATATTGTTAAATGGCGTGAGCAGCATGGCGCCTTTCCTAACCGTCAGGCACTCTTAGAGGTTCCGCGCTTTGGACCTAAAGCCTTTGAACAAGCCGCTGGTTTTTTACGTATTACCAATGGTGAAAACCCTTTAGACGCTTCAGCGGTGCACCCTGAAGCTTATCCGGTTGTGGAAAAAATTTTGCACCGTCTCAATGCTTCAGCCAAAGAGGTTATTGGTCAAGCAGATGCGCTCGATGCCCTACGTCCAGACGAATTTACGGATGAGCGCTTTGGCTTGCCTACGGTCAAAGATATTTTTAAAGAGCTAAAACGCCCCGGCCGCGATCCACGCCCTGAATTTAAAACAGCGCAATTTAAAGATGGGGTAACTGAAATTACAGACCTTACCGAAGGCATGCAGCTTGAAGGCGTCATCAGTAATGTGGCAAATTTTGGCGCCTTCGTCGACATTGGTGTGGGTCAGGATGGACTGGTGCATATTTCTGAGCTTGCCAATGAGTTTGTACGCGATCCCCGTGACCATGTCCGGGTAGGTCAGCCTGTCACGGTGCGCGTGCTTGACATAGACTTAGAACGAAAACGCATCAGCTTAAGCATGCGCGATCCAGCTCCCCAACAAATGGCTCACAAACGCCAGACGACCCAATCACGCGGTTCTAAAGGAAATCAACCAAGACCAGCTCCACGTCCTCCACAAGGAGCAATGGCTGAGGCGTTTGCTAAATTAAAGCGAGAATCCAAACAATAGTGAGTCTATGCATCTCCATGCAACCAAACTTAAAATTTGGCACAATAACTAATACTGGCTTTGAAAGTGTTTAAGTTGATAAGAAAGGATTTCCACAAATGTTAAAACCGTTTTTAAAATCCACCGTGGGGGTATTCACCGCCCTTTGTGTGAGCTCAGCAGCATGGGCGCAACAAGATACCACCCGCATTATTGTTCCTTTTGCAGCCGGTGGTCCCATTGATGTCAGCGCTCGGGTACTTGCTGAAGCAGTCAAAGAAGATCTGGGTACTGTCATCATTGAAAACAAGCCAGGCGCAGGCGGCAACATCGGTGTTGATTACGTTGCTAAATCTAAACCCGATGGTAAGACCATTGGCATTGCCACATTAGCCACTCATGCAGTTAACCCTTGGCTATTTAGTGAGATGCCTTTTGATGCTGCCACTGACTTTGAGGCTATCACATTGATGGTCCTCGTACCGAATGTCTTAGTCATGAACAAAGAGCATGCTGATAAACTAGGCATCGACTCTGTCCACGACCTGATTCAATATGCTCAAGAGCATCCTGGTGAGCTCAATTATGGTTCGGGTGGCAATGGCAGCGGCGGCCATCTAGCAGGAGAGCTCTTTAAACACTTAGCAGACATTGAAGTGGTGCATATCCCTTACAACGGTGGTGCCCCTGCACAAAAGGCACTGCTTGCTGCCGAGGTGGATTTTACTTTTGATAACCTTGCTACTGCCGCACCTAATATCCAAAATGGTATGCTCAAGGCATTGGCTGTGACTACCGATGAGCGCTCTGATATTTTACCGGAGCTTCCCACCATGAAAGAAAGTGGGCTGGACGATTTCTCTATTTCAACCTGGTGGGGTCTGGTTGCTCCTGCAGACACCCCTGCTGATACCATTGAAAAGCTTAACGCCGCCTTTACCAAAGGCATGAATACCCAAGAGGTCAAAGAGCGTTTCGGCAATCTACTGGTTACCCCCATGCCGACCACAGCTGCAGAATTCGAGGCCCTCATGAACGAGGAGCGCGAACGCTATAAAACCATTGTTGAAATGGCTGACGCCAAAGTTGATTAAATAAACCCCTGTTAATCATATCAGTGCTAATACTCTTTCACTCAGAAAGCCAGTCACTTCATAAAAAAAGCCAGGTTTACATACCTGGCTTTTTTAATACTTATTCCATATACCAGCCGTGGCTTACAACTAATGATTGGCCAGTCATTACATTGCTTTTAGCCGCAGCAAAAAACAAAACTGCATCGGCAACATCATCAGTAGTGGTAAATTCACCATCGACCGTGTCTTTCAGCATAACATTTTTAATCACCTCTTCTTCCGTAATCCCTAACTCTTTGGCCTGCTCGGGAATTTGCTTATCTACCAAGGGAGTGCGCACAAAGCCCGGACACACCACATTCGCTGTTACATTATGAGCGGCTCCCTCTTTAGCCAATACACGGGCCAACCCTAATAAACCATGCTTGGCAGTAACATAAGGTGCTTTAAGTACAGAGGCTTCTTTAGAATGTACGGAACCCATGAAAATTACCCGACCAAAATTTGCCTGATACATGTGCTTAAGACAGGCACGGGTAGTCAAAAAGGCACCATCTAAGTGAATCGATAGTAAACGCTTCCACTCATCATAGGGAAAATCTACTAGAGGCTTAACAATTTGAATGCCCGCATTGCTGACAAGAATATCAATCTTGCCATACTGTTCTATCACTGCTTCTATCCCTTTATTAACCTGCTCCTCATTAGTCACATCCATAGCTACGGCAAAAGCCTCGCTGCCTGTTTGCTCTTTAATTTGTTTTGCCGTTTCCTGAGCGGATTGCAAATTTAAATCTGCAATAACGGGAATCGCCCCTTCTTGAGCAAAACGAATAGCAATTTCTTTACCAATTCCACTAGCTGAACCGGTCACAACGGCCACTTGTCCATCAAAACGCGCCATAATATTTCCTTTCTAAATTAAATAAATTTGGATGATGCTCAATCCAAATAGCTCATAGACTATTTTTTTGTATTTGCCAAATAATCGTATACAACTTCACCCAGCCCCAAGGTTAAATCGGCAATATAGTGACGCGCCGATAACACCTCTCGCACTGGTAAGCTTGCAACATCACACATTGCATGCTCAAATAATTCCAATCTTGCTGGCCCTTCCCAAGCCCCTTTAACAGTGACATCCTCTAAGTAATAACGCACCAACTCACAAATACGTGGAGAACAATCTACATGAGGGATGATCTTCAGCATAAAGGCAGGCTTGCTTAGTGATTGCGCTATGAGGTCCCGCTCTAATTCTCGGTGCTTATATCCCATGGTAGCATTCACACAAAGCACCGAACCATAGTGCAAGGTCCCCACCAATGTCTCCTGCTCATGACGAATTTTTGGATACGCCAGTTTTTTAGGAAACCCCCAAATCTCACGCCCTCCAGCTATAGGTGCGTTGTCATCTAAATACATTGAATAAACAAAACTGCCCTCCTGAACCGTTCCCTCAGCTGTGGTATAGCGAACTGGGATGACTTGGCCAGTCTCAGTGTAATCCCCAAAACCAGTAGAGTCTGGCATCCGAATAAATTCATAGGACACCACATCTCCAATCACCTCTAAGGGCTCAGGCACCACTGCACGCAAGCGTTCTCTATCGGTACGATAATTAATCACAAAAAACTCGCGATTATAAAATTTATAGGGTGGCCGCGGGTAGGCGGGATCATGTAATGGCATAGCGAATGCCTTGTTACGCACCTCATGAATGTCCATGATTTAATCTCCAAGTTCTTGCGTGCCTTCCTTCCTTAAAGTCAGTAAATCAAAGGTGCTGACTCCATCGGGCTGGGTAGATAGCTTAAAAATTTCTGGGTAGCGCAGTGCCTCTCGCGCATCGTTGTAACCTGCAGCCCAATGCTCTTCCATGGTGCTGCGTGAAAACTCATAATCTTTACTGTTGCCCTCATAATTTTTAGCCCGATAAATAAGCTGCACAATGTTATAAGACTTATCATTAGCTGCCTCTAATAGACGCTGCATATTAGGGCTTTGTGAATTTCTTACAGATTCGGGCAATTCCTGTAACACATGATGCAATGCTCGGCGCAACCCTTGCTTATTACGAAATTGATCCGTGCCATAGCGCGTACGACTGGAATAACGAATATCCTTAAGACGCACATCTTGACTAACCAAATCTGTCGGGTATTCCCCCGCCGCACTCCAGAGGTCCACCTGAAAAGCCAGCGTATCTTGTGCGGGCTGACTGTCTAACACCCAGCGCAGCGGCGTATTGGACACTACTCCCCCATCCCAATAATACTCACCATCGATGTCTACAGCAGGCAGACCTGGGGGCAAGGCTCCACTCGCCATAATATGGCGTGCATCAATAGTGTGCGTCGTATTATCAAAATAAACAAAATTTCCACTGGTTACATGGACAGCCCCCACACTAAACCGCATTTCCTTACTGTTAATGCGATCAAAGTCCACCAAACGCTCTAAAGTACGGCGTAATGGAGCTGTATCATAAAAACTTAGGGCATGCTCACTGGCTTTCAACGCCCAATAAGGCGGAATGGGTCGGGGCACAAAAAAACCTGGTGCACCAGCAATTAATGTCTCATTTGCAGAAAGCTGGTTCAACCAGGTATGTATAAAATCAGCACTGGCCTCTGGAACCCCTTGTAATACATCAAGCCAGTTCATCCGATATTCAGATCGCTTGGTGATTAATTCCCAAAAGGAGCGTAGGGCTTGAACTCTTTTTTCGGGAGGGTTGCCAGCAATAAGGGCAGAATTAATAGAACCAATAGAAATGCCAGAAACCCAATTGGGATGTAAATCTACTTCGGCAAATGCCTCATAGACGCCTGCCTGATAAGAACCCAGCGCCCCTCCTCCTTGCAGCACCATTGCGACACATTCAAAGGGTAAAGCTTTATACATGAAATTGTCCTTTGAGTAATAGTCATGTGCATCACATAATAGTCTCCTCACTGATGCACTCTTACAATCTAACATGAACTAAAAAATAAAATTATTAATTTCCTTTAAATAAAAAAAAGCTTATGACTCACAATCCTGTCAGTCATAAGCGAATACTTTTTAAATTCAATACTCTTTGCTGCTTCTGGAACCTCAAAGGAGGCAATATTTTTTTACTTGTTCCGCCTGCTCCTGGCTCAATTCAGCAATTTCAATCCCATCTAATAATAACTTTGCTGATTCACCTGCATACTCAAGCTCAAATTGCCCTTGTTGCAAGGCGCGCATTGCTTGCCCCATTTCTTTGGGGGCGGCAAAAGGATGAGATAAGAATACCGTTGCACCAGAAGGGTCTAATAAGCGAATAAAAAAACTCTCGTTTTCTTTAAAACTGACCCAACGCGGCTCTTTTTCTGTATCAGCTTGCTTTTCTTCTGGCTGCTCGAGACTAAAAGTTGCAGGCCTTAAGCCTACCGCACGACGCAATTCCTGCATAAAAGGACGAGTGATTTTTCTGGCCTTCTCAGCTCCTGCCTGCAAAATATCCTCTATTAATTGAGGCTGTGCCATCAATTCATGATAGCGTTCACGCATTGGGGCTATTTCAGTATTAATTAATTGGTATAGGCGCTCTTTAGCTTCCCCCCAACTTAACCCTTCGCGTAATTCTTGAGCAAATTGCTGACTGTGCTCTGGGGAAGCAAAGGCTTTGAAAATAGCATACAAGTGTGCGCTTTCAGGGTCCTTAGGCTCACCAGGTCCACGTGAATCCGTCACAATACGCTGAATAGCATTCTTGAGATCGCGCTCCGTACCCTCAAATAAAGGAATAGTATTGTCATAACTTTTAGACATTTTACGCCCATCTAAACCGGGTAACGTAGCAACATGCTCAGCAATATACTCTTGAGGCATTACAAATAGCTCTTTACCCTGTCCATATAGGTAATTAAAACGCTGCGCAATGTCTCGAGCCATCTCTAAATGCTGAATTTGATCCCTACCGACTGGCACGGTATGGGCCTTAAAAATCAAAATATCTGCAGCCATTAAAATGGGATAAGAAAACAACCCCATATTTACCCCATCATCTGGCTCTAATCCTTTCTCAAGGTTGGCATCAACCGATGCCTTATAAGCATGAGCTCTATTCATGAGGCCTTTGGGTGTTACACAAGTCAAAAGCCAACCTAACTCTGGAATCTCAGTAATATCTGATTGACGGTAAAAAGTCGTTTTTTCCGTATCTAAACCAGCTGCCAACCAAGTTGCTGCGACTTGTAGGCGAGAACGCGCAACCCGCTGCGCATCCTCACATTTCACCAAAGAATGATAATCAGCCAAGAAATAAAAAGCATCCACTCCGGGCTCTTGGCTCATTTGAATAGCAGGCCGAATAGCACCCGCATAATTTCCTAAATGGGGTATCCCAGAGGTAGTAATCCCTGTTAAAACTCGTTTCATAATTGGTTTTTCTCTATGGCTAGAGGTCATAAAAACAATGAATAAGCATCTCGAGCAAGACAACCGTAATAATTTGCCTAACCCGTAGACCGCACTGTTAACCGAGTCTAATAACTACTAGAAAGTAGCTGCAGCACGCGGCTGCGCGTGCAAGTAGGCCCGAGTTTGCATCTCATGTAAACGCGAAGCGGTGCGACTGAACTCATTGGCAAACGGGCCTTTAATATATAACTCATCGGGCTGGGCTTCTGCAGAGATAATTAAGCGCACATTATGATCATAAAAAACATCAACCAGCCAAGTAAAACGACGGGCAGCTGAAGCATTGCGCTCATCCATTCGAGGCACATCACTCAATAGGACATACTTAAATTTTTGCGCCAGATCTAAATAATCATTTTGTGAGCGTGCAGTCTCACATAAAGTAGCAAAATCAAACCACACTACATCATTGCCCCGCCCTTTACTCTGTAAGACGCGGTTCTCTACTTCAAGCTGACTGCCTAAAGTATGCCCACCACATAAATGGTTAAATAAACGCTCAAGATGTCTATCTGCCTCAGCATCATTGGGACAAAAATACACCTGCTCCAAAGCTTGACTCTTGGTGCGGTAATCTACCCCTGCGTCGACATTGATCACCTCCATGCGCTCTTTAATCAAATCAATGGCGGGCAGCAGGCGCTCCCGATGCAAACCGTCCGGATACAAAGTGTCTGGAGCATAATTGGATGTCATGATAAAACAAACCTCATGCTTAAATAACGCCTGCAAAAGGTTATACAAAATCATGGCATCTGCAATATCAGAAACATGAAACTCATCAAAACAGATCAAATGATAACGCTCAGATAACTCTTTGGCGACTGCATCTAAGGGGTCACTCTGACTTTTAAGCTCTTTCAATGCTTGGTGCACACCACGCATAAACTCATGAAAATGCAGCCTGGTTTTTTTTTCAATGTCTATATTTTGGTAAAACAGATCCATCAAAAAGCTTTTACCTCGCCCCACTCCCCCCCATAAATAAATCCCTCGAGGAGGCTCCGGCTTAGCAAACCAACGTTTTACCAAAGACTGTTTGGCTGCCTGATAATTTTCTATTTCATTAGCCAAACGCTGCAAAGAGGCCACGGCATTTTCTTGAGCGGCATCTGCTTGATACCCTTTTGCTTGTAGTGCCTGCTGATAACTGTCAATGATGGTCATGGAATTATATAAAAGAAAAATGGGCCAATAAAACGCAAATCGCAGCGGAATGCGCTGCGATTGCGAAAACAAAAACACTCAATAGGGCCCAATACGGCCTGACAGGCTTGGGTTAAAAATTGAGTGCCCGCTTATCTACAGCCAATGCAGCCTCGCGCAACGACTCAGAAAGTGTTGGGTGGGCATGGCAAATACGTGCAATATCCTCTGCTGCGCCTTTGAATTCCATGATGGCTACCGCTTCGGCAATGAGCTCAGATACCTGTGGACCTACCATATGCACCCCAAGCACCTCATCTGTATTCGCATCAGCTAATACCTTCACAAAGCCATCCATTTGCCCTAGAGAGCGTGCACGGCCGTTAGCCATAAAGGGGAATGTACCACTGCGATACTCACGACCCGATTTTTTAAGCTCTTCTTCGGTCTGGCCCACCCAAGCAATTTCAGGATTGGTATAAATCACCCAAGGAATGGTATCAAAGTTAACATGAGGTAATTGGCCGGCAATACGCTCTGCTACAGCCACCCCTTCATCCTCAGCCTTGTGCGCCAGCATAGGACCACGTACCACATCACCAATGGCCCATACATTAGGTAGATTGGTTTTGCAGTCCTCATCGACCACAATAAAGCCCCGCTCATCTAGCTTTAACCCTACCGTCTCAGCTCCTAAACCTGCTGTATTGGGCACCCGCCCAATAGCAACAATGAGCTTATCGACTGTGAGGGTCTGCTCTTGGTCCTCGGCATCTACATAACGAACGGTGACTCCTGATTTATCTTTTTCTACAGACTCAACCTTGGCGCCTAAATGAATATCCAAGCCTTGTTTGGTCAGTAATTTATGAGCTTCTTTGGCCACATCCTTGTCAACAGCAGCGAGAAACTCAGGCATTCCCTCTAAGATGGTTACCTGCGCCCCTAGACGACGCCATACACTACCTAATTCCAGGCCGATCACACCGGAACCAACCACACCCAATTTTTTCGGTACCTTGGGCAAACGTAATGCCCCATCATTAGAGAGGATGGTCTCCTCATCAAACTCTACTCCAGGCAAGGCACGCGGTTTGGAACCTGTAGCAATGACAACATGCTTAGCGATGAGCTCTGCATTGTCATTGCCTGAAACAGTAATGGCCCAACCGTTATCAACTTTAGATTTAAATGAGGCTGTGCCGTTAAAATAGCTCACCTTGTTTTTTCTAAATAAAAACAAAATGCCCTGATTGTTTTGATCCACTACAGTGTCTTTGCGGCCCAAGAAGGTTTCTAAATTGAGTTTTAGACCTTTAACCTCAATCCCGTGCTCGCTAAAATGTTCCTTGGCCTGCTCATAATGCTCACTAGACTGCAATAAAGCCTTTGAAGGAATGCAACCTACATTAGTGCAAGTCCCCCCAGGGGCGGGCTTGCCCTGAGCATTGGTCCACTCATCAACACAAGCCACAGAAAACCCTAACTGTGCAGCACGGATGGCCGCGATATAGCCACCTGGCCCTGCACCAATGACGACGACATCAAATTGTTTTGCCATAATTTTTTTCCTAGCGTCTGGTATCTATCAGAATCCTGCTTGCATAAGCATAAGGCAACAGGCACCCTAAGGTGCCTGGCCAATACAAATAATTAAATGTCTAAAAGCAGGCGCTGTGGATCCTCTAAGGCCTCTTTCATAGCTACTAGAGCCAGTACTGCCTCACGTCCATCAATAATACGGTGGTCATAAGACAAGGCCAGGTAGTTCATCGGACGAATCACTATTTCGCCGTTTTCAACTACTGGGCGCTCTTTGGTTGCATGAATACCAAGAATAGCGGATTGTGGAGGGTTGATAATGGGGGTAGAAAGCATGGAACCAAATACCCCACCATTAGAAATAGAGAAGGTCCCACCACTGAGCTCCTCAAGGGTGAGCTTACCCTCTTGAGCACGGGCACCAAAATCAGCAATTTGAGCTTCGATTTCGGCAATTGAAAGCTGATCCGCATTACGCAAAATAGGCACGACCAAACCACGAGGGCTGCCCACTGCAATGCCAATATCAAAATAGCCATGATAAACAATATCATTGCCATCGACTGAAGCATTAACAATGGGATATTTTTTCAATGCATGAACAGCGGCCTTAACGAAAAAGGACATAAAGCCCAGACGCACCCCATGCTCTTTTTCAAACTGGTCACGATAAGCCTTACGTAAATCAATCACCGCCTGCATATTGACCTCGTTAAAAGTGGTCAAAATTGCATTTTCCTGCTGGGACTGCAGCAAGCGCTCAGCTACCCGAGCCCGCAACCGGCTCATGGGAACGCGCTGCTCAGGACGGCCGTCTAAAGAGACTCCTGTAGGCATCGCCGTGGCCACCGCTGGCTGTTTGGGTGCACCCGGTTGGGCAGCTACCGCATCAGCCTTGGTCACGCGTCCATCACGACCTGTACCTTGGACATCGGCAACATCAATACCCTTTTCCGTTAAAATTTTGTTGGCTGCTGGAGAAGCAGCTACCACCCCTTTCTCAGCCTGGGGAGCGGCAGCAGCGTTGTCTTGAGCTGCTGGCTCTGCGGGAGTCTCTTCGGCCGCAACAGTGGGCTGAGCCTCTGTATCAATACGCGCCAACACCTCACCGGCCAGCACTGTACTGCCATCTCCTTTGATGATCTCACTCAATACACCTGACGCCGGAGCAGGCACCTCCAGAACTACTTTGTCAGTTTCAATCTCAATTAAGATCTCATCAGCCTCTACTGCCTCACCTGGCTGCTTTTTCCATTCTAAAAGGGTGGCCTCTGCTACTGACTCTGATAGCTCGGGAACTAAAACTTCTTTGATCGCCATAATTATTCCGTTTCTTTAGATAGGTAGATAATCAATACTGTAATCGGGTCGATTTACTTCACCAAGACAAATCCACGCAAACGGGGGGCAAAAGCCTGATCTAACAAGGCCTTTTGCTGCTCGTTATGTTTGGCCAAATAGCCTACCGCAGGTGAAGCAGAAGGTTGGCGACCAGCATAACTTAAACGCTGTCCCTCGTGCATATGCTCAAAAATATGATGCTGCACATAGAACCAGGGGCCTTGGTTTTGTGGCTCGTCTTGTACCCAGACAAACTCTTCGACATGCGCATAGCGCTCCATTTCAGCCTTAAACTCTTTATGGCCAAATGGATAGAGCTGCTCAATACGGATGATGGCTACATCATCTCGTCCACGCTCCTCTCGCTGATGAACCAAATCATAATACACCTTGCCTGAACAAATCATGACACGCGTGACCTTTTCAGGCTTGATATCGGCATTGACCTCGCCAATAACTGGCAAGAACTCACCTGAAGCCAATGCTTCAAGCGGTGAATTAGCAGCCCGATTCCGCAACAAAGACTTAGGAGTCATCAACACCAAAGGCTTGCGGAAAGGACGAATCATTTGGCGTCGGAGCACATGGAAAATCTGTGCTGCCGTGGTGGGCTGAATCACCTGCATGTTGTTGTCGGCACAAAGCTGCAAGAAGCGCTCAATACGCGCAGAGGAGTGCTCAGGACCTTGCCCTTCGTAGCCATGTGGCAACATCAAGGTTAACCCACAGTGACGGCCCCACTTGGCCTCACCTGAAGAAATAAATTGGTCAATTACCACTTGCGCCCCATTGGCAAAGTCCCCAAACTGGGCTTCCCAAATGGTCAAGGCATTCGGCTCAGCAGTAGCATACCCATACTCAAATGCCAACACCGCCTCTTCAGAAAGCACTGAATCAATCACCGTAAAAGGCGCTTGGTTTTCAGATACGTGCTGCAAAGGAATATAGTACCCATCATCCCAACGCTCGCGTGTCTGATCATGTAAGACGGCATGACGATGAGCAAAAGTCCCCCGTCCAGAGTCTTGACCAGAAATACGTACTGCATAACCGTTAGAAACAAGGGTCCCAAAGGCTAAATGTTCGGCCATCCCCCAATCGACCTCAATCTCACCCCGTGCCATAGCACGACGATTATCGAGCAGTCGCTTAACTAAATTATGGACCTCAAACCCCTCGGGAACAGTGGTAATCCGCTCCCCAATACGCTGCAACTCAGCCAGAGGCACAGCAGTATCAGCATGATCTGTCCACTTTGCATTTAAAAACGGAGTCCAGTCTGTTGCATATTTATTTTTATAATCTGTTAACACAGGCTCCACTGTACGGCGCCCATCCTCCATCAAACGACGATAAGCCTTAACCATTTCCTCTGGCTCATCCTCGGTTAAAACTCCTTGGGCGACTAACTTATCAGCATATAATTGGCGCGTACCGGGGTGCTTGGCAATTTTTTTGTACATCAGCGGCTGAGTCAAGGATGGCGTATCTTGCTCATTATGACCAAGCTTACGGTAACACACGATATCAATAACAACATCGTGATTAAAGCGCTGACGATAATCTAATGCCAAACGAGTAACAAAAGCCACCGCCTCAGGATCATCACCATTAACATGGAATACTGGCGCCTCGATCATTTTCACCACGTCCGTGCAATACAACGTTGAACGTGAGTCTCGAGGATCTGAGGTAGTAAACCCAATTTGGTTATTAATTACAATATGAACTGTCCCGCCCGTACCATAACCACGGGTCTGGGCCAGGTTCAGAGTCTCTTGCACGACCCCTTGACCAGCAAATGCAGCATCACCATGAACCAAAACGGGCAGAACCTGTTGCCCCTTGCTGTCGCCGCGGCGATCTTGGCGTGCTCGCGAACTCCCCTCTACTACCGGATTCACAATCTCAAGATGAGAAGGGTTAAAGGCTAACGAGAGATGAATAGGACCACCGCGGGTTGATAAATCACTGGAAAACCCGTTGTGGTATTTCACATCCCCATCAGTTAAATCATCAGGATGTTTGCCCTCAAACTCAGCAAACAAATCTGCTGGCATCTTGCCCATAATGTTGACAAGCATATTCAAGCGACCACGGTGGGCCATCCCCACGACAATTTCTTGAATCCCCTTAGTGCCAGCATGATTGACCAACTCGTCCATAGCAGCAATAAAACTCTCGCCGCCCTCGAGGGAAAATCGCTTTTGACCAACATATTTGGTATGCAAAAAGCGCTCGAGCCCCTCAGCCTCAGTCAACTGCTGAAGAATATTACGCTTTTCATCATTAGTAAATTCAAAGCGCCCCTGAACGGGCTCAATGCGCTCTTGTATCCAACGCTTGGCCTCAGGGTTTGAAATATGCATATACTCGTAACCAATAGTCTGGCAATACGTTGCGCGTAAAGCTTGCAACATATCACGCAGCGTCATGGTATCACGCGTATCAAAATAAGTATTTGTAGAAGAATAAAGCTGATCCAGATCCGCTTCGGTTAACCCATAAAATGCGGGATCAAGCTCGGGAATTTGCTTTCTTTCAGAGCGCTCTAGGGGATCTAAATTTGCCAACCGGACCCCTAAAGAACGATAAGCAGCAATCAAGGACTGTACCGATACCTGCTTCATCGCAATGGATAGGTCCTGTGGCGCACCATGGCCCACAAAAGCGTTAGCCTTGGCCCGCTCAGCAAATGAACGGATAATCGGACCATGCGCTTGATCGCGAGTCGATTCTTTGCCGTCTACAGCAGGCTGATTTTGCAAGCCGTCGAAATATTCACGCCAAAAATCGGGAACAGAAGAGGAATCCTGAAGATAGAGCTCGTAGAGCCCTTCAACATAAGCGGCATTTGAGCCATAGAGGTAGGAAGAGGACTGAAGTTCTTTTAATGATGACATAATTTACGCTTCACCTTTCAGGGTGTTTCACCCATGTTGAGATGCAGGAAAACCTTCCGCGACACGGCCTCACCGATTAGCGGATAGCGGAGCAGAAGGCCTTGGGCTCGCTTGTTATGACGAGTTGTACCTACTAGTATAGCGTCCTGTTTATTTCTATGCATCAAGCCCATGATTCATCTTGATTTTCTAATTTAAATGTTGGCATTAGCAAACAAGGTGAATCATGCTGCACGATAGCAATCAGATATAAAAAAAACGCAAAAAAATAGTAAGAAATAAGCTATAGCTAGAACAGGGGAGAATGGTGCATCGCAACACGCTTATACTGAATAGACAACGCTAAGTTTTGAAAAAAACCTTCACTGCAGCACGCAACCCTGCGCTCCCCCATTACACCTTACTTCATTCTATACTATCTAGGCCTACAACCATAGTTGTACTTCTGGGCACATCAGTGCAAAAATGTTTGCTTTCCTCATGATGGGTTATTTATTTTTTATGATGGAAAAACAAAGAGTCTATTTTAATTTTTAAACCTATGCTTTATTTCCCTTTTTATTTTTTATTTTAATTTTCATTTCTTTTGAGTTTTAAATTTATTTAATCTTAAAAATAGCAAATAGATGCACTTATAATAAAACTCAAACCACACCATAACTAATCTGCATACACAAAGCTATCCTCTTGAATTACGGAGTTTAAACAGCATGAGCTCAAAGCCTGATTTAGCTAAACTGGCACTCGATTATCACGCCTTTCCCACACCCGGTAAAATATCAGTGGTGCCCACAAAATCTCTAGCCAACAGCGATGACCTCTCACTAGCCTACTCACCTGGCGTAGCCTCTGCCTGTATGGCGATTCACGAAGGAGGCGATGATGAGGCAGCCAAATACACTTCTCGCTCTAATTTGGTGGCTGTAGTCTCCAACGGAACAGCAGTACTTGGCTTAGGCGATATTGGTCCTTTGGCTGCCAAACCCGTCATGGAAGGTAAGGGCTGCCTGTTTAAAAAATTCGCTAATATTGATGTCTTTGACATCGAGCTTGATGAAAAAGACCCCAAAAAACTTGTAGAAATTATTGCCGCCATGGAGCCCACAGTAGGCGGTATCAACCTCGAAGACATCCGCGCCCCAGAATGCTTTTATATTGAAAATGAATTACGCAAGCGGATGAACATCCCTGTCTTTCATGACGATCAGCATGGCACAGCCATTATTGCAGGCGCAGCAATTATTAATGCCTTAAAAATAGTTGGCAAACCACTCGATGAGGTCACCTTAGTCTGCTCTGGTGCAGGCGCAGCAGCCATTGCCTGCTTAAAACTCCTAGTTAATATGGGCATGCCCAAAGAGCATATCACGGTAGTTGACTCACGTGGAGTGATTTGGAAAGGTCGTGAGCCTGATATGGAGCCCAACAAAGCCGCCTTTGCACGTGAGACCTCACTGCGTACTTTAGAGCAGGCCGTAGAAGGGGCTGATATCTTTTTAGGCTGCTCTGCTCCCGGGCTACTCACCCCCGAGATGCTCAACACTATGGCGGATCAACCTATTGTGCTGGCATTAGCAAATCCTGAACCCGAAATTCGCCCTGAGGTGGCCAAGGCAACTCGCCCAGACTGCATTATTGCCACAGGACGCTCAGACTATCCCAATCAAGTCAATAATGTACTCTGCTTTCCCTTTATTTTCCGTGGCGCCTTAGATTGCGGAGCCACAGAAATTAATGAGGAAATGAAAATGGCCGCAGTGCACGCCATTGCCCAGCTTGCTCACGAAGAGGCGTATGATGCTATCGGTATAGAAAACGACGATGAGCTTAGCTTTGGCCCAGAATATATTATCCCTCGCCCTTTCGATCCACGCCTCATTACTCGCGTGGCTCCAGCCGTGGCACAGGCTGCAGCTGAAACAGGGGTCGCACGTCGCCCCATTGCTGATATGGAAGCCTATCGGCAAAAACTGATTTCATTGACGTATCGGTCAGGCACCTTGATGCGGCCCCTCTTTTTACAAGCTAAAGAGCTGAGCAGCCTGAAACGCATTGCTTACGCTGATGGTGAGGATGAGCGCGTTTTGCGTGCAGCTCAAACCATCGTTGATGAAAATATTGCGCGCCCAATCCTAATTGGTCGCCCCAATGTCATCGACATGCGTATTCGCCGCTACGGGCTGCGCCTACAGCCTGGTATTAATGTAGAAATAGTGGATCCCGAAGATGACTACCGTTTTAATGAAACATGGCAGGGCTATTTCAAACTCAAGAGCCGCCAAGGTGTTACCCCTGATATTGCTAAAGCTTTAGTACGCAAACATAACACAATCATTGGTGCGATGCTCATGCGCCGAGGCGACGTCGACGGTCTCATTTGCGGGGTAAGCACTCGTTTTTACACTCAACTAGAACATATCAAAGACATTATTGGTCTAGATGAAAATGCGAAAGTATTTGCAGCAATGAATGCTTTGATTCTACCCACTCAAAGCATTTTCATCTGTGATACTCATGTAAATGAAAATCCAACAGCCGAAGAAGTAGCCAATATGACTTTATTGGCGGTCAATGAAGTCCGTCGCTTTGGTATCACCCCCCGAGTAGCTTTATTGTCCCATTCTAATTTTGGCAGTCGCTCTACTGAATCGTCTCGAAAAATGGCTCAGGCCCGCGAGCTGATCCTAGAAGTTGAGCCAGACTTAGAAATCGATGGCGAAATGCATGCAGACTCAGCACTCTCGAATCGCATTCGTTTTAAGGCGAACCCTGATAGCAGTTTGCGTGCACCCGCCAATCTGCTCATCACTCCTAACCTTGATGCCGGAAATATCACTTACAACATTCTCAAGATGACAGGCAGCAATGGTATATCGCTCGGTCCTATTTTATTAGGAGCTGCTGCGCCTGTGCACATCATGACCACATCAAGCACCGTGCGTCGCATTGTTAATATGACTGCTTTAGCCGTACTGGATGCAGCAGGACGTAAGTAATACTGCCCTTCTGCCTAAAAAGTGAATAAAAAAGCATGCGTCCAAAAGACGCATGCTTTTTTTATTCTGCCTCTCAATAGGAATGAAAGACTATGCTTGTACTGGCGCATGCACCGCCTTACCACGCGCCATAGATAAACCACCAAAAGTAACAAAGAGCCAGATAACGGCTGCTGCAATCCAAAGCATATTCCCTGTGATAAATGCTTGGCCAATAAAGCCTGCCATAACCACATAATAAATCATTGGAATTAATGTTTTACGCACCACCTCACCCTCGCGGTTCACCATACCCACTACGGCACAAGCAGCTACTACATTATGTACACAAATCATATTGCCTGCTGCTCCCCCTACAGCCTGTAGGGCAACCACAATAGCTGACTGATCTGCAGTAAAAGCCAAATGCTGAGCAGTTGAAAACTGAAAATAAGAAAACATCATATTACTCACAGTATTTGAGCCTGCTATAAATGCCCCTAAGCTCCCAACCCAAGGGGAAATATTAGGCCAAGCATTACCGGCGACAGACGCTGCACTTTGAGCAAGCAAAATAGGCATACTGGCCAATGTCCCATCAGCTGAAGCGGAATGTATAAATACCTGTACCATAGGCACTGCAAGCAACAAAGCTGGAGCCGCTGCAGACATAGTTTTTGCAGAAGCAACAAAACCATTCCAATATTGCTTGCCATTCATTTTAAAAATGCCTACGCAAAGCAATGAAACCAGGATCAGTATTGCTCCAGGCGAAAACAAAAACTGTGCTGAGCTTGAAATATTAGTGCCAAACAAATTAGGAAAAGCAATGGTCGCACTTGCACCAGTTAGCGCTGATTTTACAGCGGGCACAGTACGCGTAATCACCAACAAAGCAACGACCAAGACATAAGGAGAAAAAGCCCTTAAAACAGTAAACCGAGGGGTTTCCGTCTCATCCTCAACCTTAAGAGAGCCAAGCCATTGGCGCTCCCAATAGGCTTTTTCAGGAAACTGAAAAGTATCTTTGGGCACAAACCAGCCTCGACGAGCTGCTGGGACCACAATTAACAACCCAATTAAGGCGCCTAACATAGAGGGAAACTCTGCACCGAGTAAGCGCGAAATAAGAACATAAGGAACAGTAAATGCTAACCCAGCAAAAATGGCAAAGCGCCATGCCTTAAGCCCCTCTGTAAAAGAGCGTTGGCTGCCAAAAAAACGAGTCAATAACCCACATAATAATAAAGGGATAAACACCCCAATGAGCGCATGCAATAATGCCACATCATGCACTATCTGCAAAATATATTCAGCTGGCGTAGTAGGCGCAATAGCTGCTGCAACATCGGGCTTGTTATCAATACCTGAAGTAACCCCAACAATCATTGGCGTTCCAACGGCCCCAAAAGATACGGGAGTCGATTGAATAATCAACATCGACATCACGGCTGCCATAGCGGGAAAACCCAAAGCGAGCAATAAGGGCGCCCCTACTGCAGAGGGAGTCCCAAATCCTGATGAGCCCTCGATCAGCGAGCCAAAAAGCCAGGCCACTATAATTACCTGCACCCGGCGATCAGGAGAAATATCCATAAAGCCCTGACGAATTGCACTCAATGCCCCACCTTCTTTGAGCGTGTTCAAAAGCAGGATGGCGCCAAACACAATAAATAGTAGAGTAATGGCTGTTACGATACCATTAACAGTTGCCGCTGCCACAACAGCACCCGAGCTCCCCCAGACAAACAAGGACAGCAAAGCGGTAACAATATATGCGGTGCCCATGGAAAGCTTGGCAGACCGCCCCAACACAACCATTAGCACAAAGACCACTATAATGGGTGCTAAGGCCAATAAGGTATAAAGAGTACCCATGAATTAAAACTCCTTGGCTAGCAAAAAATGGCAACACACTGTTTATATAACAGGTAATAACCTTACCTAATCCTGTACTATACCTATTGTGATTACTTTTTCTTATTCGCACTAACCCTGTATTGGGTACAATGAGCACAAAAAAAGACCTCCTGAATAGGAGGTCTTAACAGATTATTTCAAAAAACTATTTAGTGTTTTAAATTAAGGCCTGTTATTTTATTATTTGTAATGACCGCCCCGCTCTAGAACTTCTACTTGGTAGCCTTCTGGATCGCGCACAAAGAAATAACGCGCCTGCTTTACCCCATCCAAATCAAGCTGTTTGATTTCTGCTGGCTCGTAGCCTGCTTGGGTTAAACGCTGATGCGCGGCCTCTAGATCATCGACTGAAAAAGCAATATGACCATAAGCCGTACCATGCTCATAGGGCTCGGTACGACCTTTGTTATAAGTTAGCTCTAATTCAGCCTCACTATCTTCATTCCCTAAGTACACAAGGGTAAAAGTAGGAAAATCTAAACGATGCTTTTCTTCAAAGCCAAATGCATTTTTATAAAATGCCAAAGCCTCATCTAGCTTAGTAACACGAACCATGGTATGGATCAACTTTGCCATTGTTAGCTCCTGATAAAAAACGGCTTCTGATAGAAGCCGTTTGTATAGTACCTAGTCTCTTAAAGACTCATGGAAGGAATGTTATTTAATGTGACGCTCACTGGGACCGACATACAACTGACGGGGACGTCCAATACGGAAATCCTCATCGGTAATCATTTCATCCCACTGAGCAATCCATCCGGCTGTACGTGCTAATGCAAAAATAGCGGTAAACATATCGGTGGGAATACCAATAGCACGCTGCACAATGCCAGAGTAAAAGTCTACGTTGGGATACAAACGACGCTCAACAAAATACTCATCCTCTAAAGCAATGCGCTCAAGCTCCATGGCCAAAGCAAAGAGCGGATCATCCTCTAGACCTAAAGCCTCTAGCACCTCTTTGCAGGTCTCCTGCATTAACTTGGCACGGGGGTCATAGTTTTTATAGACACGGTGGCCAAAGCCCATCAAACGCACCCCAGAGGTACGATCTTTGACCCGCTCCATAAACTCGCCTACCTTAGCAACCCCGCCCTGAGCATGCAACTCTTCTAGCATATTTAGGCAAGCCTCATTGGCACCACCGTGCGCAGGCCCCCACAAACAAGCTATTCCTGCTGCTATGGCCGCATAAGGGTTGGTGCCTGAAGATCCACACAGGCGCACTGTCGAAGTAGAGGCATTTTGCTCATGATCGGCATGCAGAATAAAGATACGATCTAAGGCGCGCTCTACCACCTCATTGACCTGATAATCCTCACACGGGGTACCAAACATCATATACAAGAAATTACCCGTATAGGACAGATTATTTTGAGGATACATAAATGGCTGACCAATACCGTATTTATATGCCATTGCTACAATGGTAGGCAACTTAGCAATCAAACGGATGGCAGACAAACGTCGGTCCTCAGGATTGTTGATGTCTAGCTGGTCATGATAAAAGGCCGACATCGCCCCCACCATCCCGGTGAGAATAGCCATCGGATGCGCATCATGGTGAAAGCCACGCACAAAGGTGTACATATGCTCCTTAACCATGGTGTGCTGAGTGACCAAACGTTCAAACTCCTCCTTGCTCTTTTCATCAGGCAACTCGCCAAAAAGCAGCAAGTGACATACTTCAAGAAAGTCACAGTTTTCAGCTAACTGCTCAATAGGGTAGCCACGGTACAGCAATTGCCCTTTGTCACCATCAATATAGGTGATGGAGGACTTGGTTGAGGCTGTTGCCATAAACCCTGGGTCATAAGTAAAGGTACCCGTCTCGCCATATAAGGAGCGAATGTCAACCACATCGGGTCCTACTGTGCCTTTATAAACAGGCAATTCTACTGCTGGTCGGCCATCACTAAAAGATAGGGTGGCTTTTGTATCTGAACGTTGCATAAAACATCCTTTTCGTTCAAAGCGCGCGTATGAGCGCCACTAGGCGTTGAATATCCGGTGAATTATAGGGCTCCTCGAGTTCCTGAGTGCCGAGAAGAACCTTGAGCAAATCGGTGTCGTCCATCTCAAACAGCTTATTTAATGCAACGACATCCGCATCAGTGAGCTCATGCTCGTAACGGTCTAAAAATCGCGTCAGAATTAAATCATTCTCGAGCATTCCGCGACGCGCGCGCCAACGAAGGCGCGCGCGTTGTAAGGTAGTTAACTCTGCCATAGGTGGCCTATATTAAACTGTACGACGAACAAGCATTTCCTTGATCTTGCCAATAGCACGCGAAGGATTTAACCCCTTGGGGCAGACCTCGGTACAGTTCATAATAGTATGGCAACGGAACAAGCGATAAGGATCCTCTAAATTGTCCAAACGCTGAGCTGTCGCATCATCACGTGAGTCCGCAATAAAGCGATAAGCCTGTAGCAAACCGGCAGGACCGACAAACTTATCAGGGTTCCACCAGAAAGACGGACAGGAAGTGGAACAACATGCGCATAAAATACACTCATACAGCCCATTCAGCTCTTCGCGTTGTGCAGGCGACTGCAAGCGCTCACGCTCTGGGGGAGGAGTGGAGTTAATTAAATAAGGCATGACCGAGTGGAACTGATCAAAGAAGTGGGTCATATCCACAATCAAATCACGCACCACAGGCAAGCCAGGAATAGGACGCAATACAATAGTATCTGGCAAGGTGTTTAAGTTAGTAATGCATGCCAAGCCATTGCGACCGTTGATGTTAATAGCGTCAGACCCACAAATACCCTCGCGACACGAGCGTCGAAAAGCAATACTATCATCGATCTCGTTTTTGAGTCGCACGAGCACATCCAATAGCATCCGATCATGCTCGCGCAATTCAATTTGCACTTTTTGCATGTAGGGACGCTCGTCCTTATCGGGGTCGTAGCGATAGATTTCAAAATTTAACTTGCGATTTACACTCATCTGTATCCCCTGTTTAGAACTCGCGAGCTCTTGGCGCAATACTTTCTGCCGTCAACGGCTTCATTTGTACTGGCTTATACTCTAAGCGGTTACCCTCTGAGAACCACAATGTATGCTTTAACCAGTTTTCATCATCGCGCGTGGGATAATCCTCGAGTGAGTGAGCACCACGGCTTTCATGACGATTAAAAGCAGAATGTACGGTTGCGCGAGCGACCTCAATCATATTAGCAACCTCTAAAGCCTCTACCCGAGCGGTATTAAAGACCTTAGATTTATCCTTGTAGTAAATATGCTGGGTTGCCTCAGCCAACTCATCAATGGCATCCACTCCCTTGCCCAAAATCTCAAGAGTACGGAATACGCCACAGTGATCTTGCATGGTATGGCGAATTTTATCGGCAATCTCTGGCGCATGCTCTCCAGAAGTACGATTCTCAATGGCCATGACACGATCCATAGACTGCTCAACAGTCCACTCAGGCAGATCGGGATGGCTGTGCTCATCCTGCGGACGGCTCTGAACAATATGGTTACCTGCTGCGCGACCAAAGACAATCAGGTCAAGTAAAGAGTTCGTACCCAAGCGGTTTGCACCATGAACAGAGGTAGCCGCACACTCACCTACCGCATACAAACGAGGCACCACTGTGGGCTGACCATCTTTCATTGTCAACACTTGCCCATGATAATTCGTTGGGATGCCTCCCATTTGATAGTGCAAAGTGGGGACAACAGGAATGGGGTCTTTGATGGGGTCTACATTCGCAAAAGTCATGGCAATTTCACGAATAGCGGGCAGACGACGCATAATAGTTTCCGCCCCTAAATGGTCTAGTTTTAGCTCAATATAATCCCCATTAGGGCCACAGCCACGACCTTCTTTGATCTCTTGGTCCATAGAGCGAGACACAAAGTCACGAGGAGCTAAGTCTTTGAGATGCGGCGCATAACGCTCCATAAAGCGCTCACCATCCTTGTTCAGGAGAATCCCTCCTTCGCCCCGTACCCCCTCAGTAATCAATACCCCAGCGCCATACACGCCTGTGGGGTGGAACTGCCAAAACTCTAAGTCTTGTAGAGGCAATCCAGCCCGAGCGGCCATCCCCAATCCATCTCCAGTATTAATAAATGCATTGGTAGATGCAGCAAAAATTCGACCGGCTCCTCCTGTGGCTAATACAGTGCGCTTGGCCTCAAGGATATAAATATCCCCTGTTTCCATTTCTAGGGCGGTTACCCCGAGCACCTCACCCTCTTCGTTTTGCAAGAGGTCAAGAGCCATCCACTCGACTAAAAACTTGGTGCGCAGTTTAACGTTGCGCTCATACAGAGTATGTACCATCGCATGACCGGTACGGTCGGCAACAGCACAAGCACGCTGGACTGGCTTTTCACCAAAATGAGAGGTGTGCCCCCCGAAAGGACGCTGATAAATAGTCCCGTCATCATTTCGGTCAAAAGGCATCCCAAAGTGCTCTAGCTCATAAACGGCATGCGGTGCCTCTCGGCACAAAAACTCAATAGAGTCTTGGTCACCAAGCCAGTCTGACCCCTTGACGGTGTCATACATGTGCCAGTACCAATGATCCTCACTCATATTTCCCAAGGCGGCACTCACCCCACCCTGAGCGGCTACGGTATGAGAACGTGTAGGGAACACCTTAGAAAGCACAGCCACATTCAGGCCTGCTTCAGAAAGTTGCAATGCGCAACGCAATCCGGCGCCTCCGGCGCCAACAACCACCGCATCAAATTGGCGGCGGGGTAAAGAAGATTTGATAGCTGCCACGGTTATAGGCTCCAGACAATTTGAATAAAGAAGACGACTGCACCAACGAGCCACAGCACAGTAAGTGACTGCAAAAACAGACGCCAACCAGTATTGGTGATGTAGTCCATCCAGATGTCACGCACACCTACCCAGGCATGCCACACTACTGATAAAAACGCCAAAGTGGCTAAGACCTGACCCATGGGGAACGCACCCCACTTGAAGGCAAAAAGGTGACGCCAAGAGTCATAATTCATCTCAGATGTGAACAAATACCCTAAAAAAAGTATTAGGGTATAGACAATCATAATGACTGCGGTCACTCGTTGAACAATAAAATCAATGGTGCCGTAATGTGCACCTACTACCAAGCGTTTGACTCCGATACGTTCTGGTGCACTCATTACCATACTCCAAAAAGTTTGAGAGCAAAGACCAAGGTCAGCAATAAACTAATGACAAACACACTGACCGCTGTTTTTTGTGAGGTTGCCTTATCGTTGCCCTTGCCTAAATCGAGCAATAGGAAACGAATCCCTGCACAGAAATGGTGCAAATAAGCCCAGATTAAAACCAAAAAAATGATTTTAATGATTGGGTGCGAAACAACCTGACTCACGGACTCAAAGGTTTCCGGGCTACCCAAACTCAAAGACAGAACGGGCAGAAGAACAACGGGCAAAGCTAAAAAAAGCAAAGCCCCACTGATTCGGTGCAGAATCGACACTTTCGCAGCAGGTGGGAGCCTGTAAGTCAAAATTTGGCCCACACTTACATTACGAAACTGAGGACGCTGCTTTGGAGCGGTTTCAGACATAATGGCCTCGACAAAACGTTACTAGAAGAAAAGCTAAGGTGTTATTATTTTGCTCGCCTCTGGCTTTCCCTAACAGGAAAAAAATTGGACGCAACCGAGCTAGCACCGTCCAATGCAATTGAAACAGTATTTTACGCTAAAAAAAATGGTTTATTAAGTACACTACATGAAAACACTTCCCCTTAAAACTTAAGCATTGACAAATAGTCCAGACAATCAACTTAAAGAATGACGATAATGAAATCGCTCGGTGACATACAGCCCCCGACGAAACTCCATCGGTCGATCACCATAGGTATAAGAAATACGATCTACCTGTAACAATGGGCTGCCCGCTGGCACACCCAGATGCTGTATCGCAGCCTGTGTGGCCGCCACCGCACGAATTTCTTCGTCAGCACGCACCATGCTGACTCCAAACTCACTTTCAAACCAAGCGTACAGGGGCATTTTATTAGCACGCGCCGTTTCCGCATTCACCCCTTTGAACACTTGGCTAGGCAACCAAATCTCATCCAAGATAGTTGGCTGTTCATCAAATGATAATAAACGTTGGATACAAATCACTGGGGCACCACTTTTAAGGCCCAAATACTGAGCTATCTCAGCACTGGCGCGTTCTCGCGTACAGTCAATAATCTGACTGCTAGAAAGCGGTTGATGACCATCATTAGGGGTGAGCTTAAGGAAACGAAAGCGAACTTTGGCCTCGGTATGAGTCGGCACAAAAGTCCCTTTACCTTGACGACGAATAAGCAAGTTATCAGCAGCCAGCTCATCGATAGCTTTACGCACCGTTCCCTGACTGACTTGAAAGCGAGCAGCTAACTCATGCTCACTGGGGATAGCCTCGCCTGGACGCCACTCACCTTGATCCAGCCGTTGTAATAGCAACGTTTTAATTTGCTGATACAACGGACTATAAGTGGTGCCTGTACCCCCTTTGGTCTGCCTACTCAACAACTGAATTGATGTTTGGTTATTTGGCATGAAATCAACCCACAGTGAATGAAATGCACATGCGGAATAGCAATTTATTGTTGCTAACAATGCCTAAAATTTGTGGCTTATTCTCGCATGCTGGCATACTAAAGTCTATCACTCTTTTATCTTATATAAGACAAAAGAGGTTTGACTCTGCATTTTTTTTCATCTAGCGTGCACTATGTCCACTTTTACTTTTTTATATTTCCAAATGGACTTATAGAGTTAAAATGCAGCGTGGGTCACTCCTCATCACACCACACCAATATGTGGACTGTGAATTAGGGGCTGACTCCAATCTCTAATACTAACTATTTGGGAGCCTTCCTATGTCTAAACCCGCAATTCGAGTTGCTATTACTGGGGCTGCAGGTCAAATCGGCTACTCGCTACTGTTTCGTATTGCCTCAGGCGATATGCTTGGTAAAGATCAGCCGGTGATTTTGCAGCTTTTAGAAATAGATCATGAAAAGGCGCAAAAAGCACTGCAGGGCGTAATGATGGAACTAGACGACTGCGCCTTCCCCCTACTCCAAGATGTGGTGCACTCTAGTGATCCGCATGTGGTATTTAAGGATGCTGACGCTGCCCTTCTCGTCGGAGCGCGCCCGCGTGGTCCAGGCATGGAGCGCAGCGATCTACTGAAATTTAATGCTGAAATTTTCTCTACCCAAGGCCGCGCCCTTAACGAGGTTGCCAGCCGTGATGTGAAGGTATTAGTTGTGGGTAACCCGGCCAATACCAACGCCTATATCGCCATGAAGTCTGCTCCGGACTTACCTGCAGAAAACTTTACTGCAATGCTGCGCCTAGATCATAATCGTGCCTTGACTCAATTGGCACAAAAGGCCAATGTTCCTGTAGCAGATATTGAAAAGCTTGTGGTATGGGGCAACCACTCACCAACTATGTATCCAGACATTCGCTTTGCTGAAGCAAAAGGGGAGTCTCTGGCTGCTAAAATCAATGATCAAGATTGGGTAGAGAACACCTTTATCCCTACAGTTGCGCAACGCGGTGCCGCCATCATTGAAGCTCGCGGGCTTTCCTCTGCCGCCTCCGCAGCCAATGCTGCCATCGACCATATGCGTGACTGGTTCTTGGGCTCTAATGGCAAGTGGGTCACCATGGGGGTTCCCTCTGACGGCTCGTACGGCATTCCCGAGGGCATTGTCTACGGCGTTCCAGTGATTACGGAAAAGGGAACGTATCGCCGTGTTGAAGGTCTAGAGATTGACGACTTTTCTCGTCAACGGATGCAAGCTACCCTCGATGAGCTTCTCGAAGAGCGCGAAGGGGTAAAAGATTTACTTGGCTAATAACAGCCAATTAATACTATAAAAAATAACTTATTCCATCATATGAATGCCCCCAGATTATATTGGGGGCAGCGTTTACACTGGAGGAACAAATGACTGAACAAACACCATCACCAACCAAAGGAAAACGCTCAGTCGCCCTGTCAGGCGTAGCCGCTGGCACCACTGCTCTTAGCTCAGTTGGCGCAGAGGGCAATAGCCTACACTACCGAGGCTATGACATTTTAGATCTAGCTCCGGAATGCTCTTTTGAGGAGGTCGCCTACCTACTCATTCATGGCAGATTACCCACTCAAAGTGCGTTGCATCACTATCAAGAAAAACTGCGGTCTCGCCGCAATCTCCCCATGGCGGTGCGTCAAGCCCTCCATGCCCTACCCGCGGCAGCACACCCTATGGATGTGTTGCGTACAGCCGTATCTGTGATGGGCTGTGTATTACCTGAGCACGATAGCCAACCCGTGGCTGATGCACGCGACATTGCCGACACCCTTATTGCCTCACTGCCTTCTGCATTACTATATTGGTATCATTATTCCAACCATGGAATCAGCATCGAACTCGAAGGCAAAAAAGGGGGCATTGCCGAGCACTTTCTTTATTTATTACATGATGAGCAACCATCAGACAGCTGGGCGCGTGCCATGAATATCTCCATGAACCTCTATGCCGAGCATGAGTTTAATGCCTCTACCTTTACGGCACGGGTCATCGCAGGCACAGGCTCAGATATCTATGCTGCCATTACCGGAGCCATCGGTGCGTTACGCGGCCCCAAACATGGAGGAGCCAACGAGGTAGCCTTAGAAATTCAACAGCGTTACCAAAGCCCTGAGGAGGCACGCCAAGACATCAAGAGACGCCTAGCAAACCGTGAGGTAATTATAGGCTTTGGGCACCCTGTTTATACGGTGTCCGACCCCCGTAATGAGGTCATCAAAGCAGTGGCCAAAACCTTAGCCACAGAGGCCAAAGATACCCAGCTCTTTGAGATTGCTGAAGCCATAGAAGAAACCATGTGGGAAGAAAAGAAAATGTTCCCAAACCTAGATTGGTATGCTGCAGTTGCTTATCACCTCATGGGTATTCCACGGCTTATGTTTACGCCATTATTTGTTTTCGCTCGCACTGCCGGTTGGGCCGCTCATGTTGTTGAACAACGCATGGATAATAAAATTATCCGACCTACCGCAGAATATATTGGCCCTGCTCCGAGACCTTTCGTAGCTCTAAAAGAGCGCCATTAATCATCGAGACTGTTCCTATTTATGACCAGAGCTATTGAACATCGTTCCGCACAACACTGTTTTTTCTATGAGGAACAAGGCCACCAAGCCTATCTTGAGTACACCCTACAAGATAAGGTTCTGAGCATTACCCATACTTGGGTCCCTGCCCCGCTTGGGGGGCAGGGCATTGCTGCAGACCTGACTCGAGCTGCCTTAGCTTATGCTCAAGACAACCACTGGACTGTACGTCCTGTGTGCTCCTATGCAGCTCGCTTTATCGAAAGGAATCAAGAATATCAGCCTCTGCTTGCCCCTACGCAACCTGAGTAAGTAGAGGATAAGCTCAACCCCGTTGAGCGCCGATAGCAAATTGTCCATACAGTCTTATATAAGACATAAGACTATTGATTCAATCAGGGCTAATTCATACAATGTAGGCCCAGAAAGCATCTTTCTTCATCCATTACTTTTATATAGGCCGCAACATGCTGGAATCTTACCGCCAACACGTTGCCGAACGCGCCGCGTTAGGCATTCCTCCTCTTCCACTGACGGCACAACAAACTGCCGAGGTCATTGAATTACTGAAAAACCCACCTGCGGGCGAAGCTGAGTTCTTACTCGATCTATTAACGCATCGCGTCCCTGCTGGAGTAGATGATGCCGCGCAGGTCAAAGCTTCGTATCTCGCTGCTTTAGCCTTTGGGGAAGAAAAAAACGATCTAATTGATCCCGAACATGCGACCCGTTTACTGGGTACCATGCTTGGGGGATTCAATATCGCACCGTTGATTAAACTGCTTGATGATGAGCAATTAGCCCCCACAGCAGCTGATGCCCTTAAGCATACCCTGTTAATGTTTGACGCCTTCCACGACGTCAAAGAAAAGGCTGATGCTGGCAATGCATACGCCAAAGAGGTTCTGCAAAGCTGGGCTGACGGTGAATGGTTTACCAGCCGTCCTGAGGTCCCTGAAAGTTTAACCGTCACGGTATTTAAAGTCAGTGGCGAAACCAACACCGACGACCTCTCCCCTGCTCCAGATGCCTGGAGCCGCCCAGACATTCCACTGCATGCTTTGGCTATGCTCAAAAACCCTCGTCCCGGCATCGAGCCCGATGTCCCAGGTGAGGTTGGCCCTATTAAACAAATCGAGGCTCTAAAAGAAAAAGGCCACCTAGTAGCCTATGTAGGAGATGTCGTTGGGACTGGTTCTTCTAGAAAGTCTGCCACTAACTCCGTACTATGGCACACTGGGCAAGACATTCCTTATGTTCCTAACAAGCGTTTTGGTGGAGTCTGCCTAGGTGGTAGCATCGCCCCCATCTTCTATAACACCATGGAAGATGCTGGTGCATTGCCCATCGAATTAGACGTAACCCAAATGAACATGGGTGATGTCATCGAACTACGTCCCTATGAAGGCAAAGCCCTCAAGGATGGCCAAGTCATCGCTGAATTCAAGCTTAAGTCACAAGTACTCTTTGATGAGGTTCGGGCAGGGGGACGTATTCCTCTCATTATTGGTAGAGGCCTCACAGCACGTGCGCGCGAAGCGCTTGGCCTTGGCCCATCCGATCTCTTCCGCTTGCCAGAGCAACCCAAAGACAGCGGCAAAGGCTTTACCTTGGCGCAGAAAATGGTCGGACGTGCTTGCGGGCTACCCGAAGGCCAAGGCATCCGTCCTGGCACCTACTGCGAACCAGTTATGACAACTGTGGGCAGCCAAGATACTACTGGCCCAATGACCCGTGATGAGCTCAAAGATTTAGCATGCTTGGGCTTCTCAGCAGATTTGGTCATGCAGTCTTTCTGTCATACTGCCGCGTACCCCAAGCCCATAGATGTCAAAATGCACCATGAGCTGCCCGAGTTTATTAGCACCCGCGGGGGCGTCTCGCTGCGTCCCGGCGATGGCATTATTCACTCTTGGCTCAACCGCATGCTTTTGCCCGATACCGTTGGTACTGGCGGGGACTCCCATACACGCTTCCCTATCGGCATTAGCTTTCCTGCTGGCTCAGGCTTGGTCGCCTTTGCTGCAGCCACTGGCGTCATGCCCTTAGATATGCCCGAGTCTGTACTTGTACGCTTCAAGGGCGAAATGCAGCCAGGAGTGACCCTACGTGACCTTGTTAATGCCATTCCCTACTATGCAATCAAAAATGGCTTGTTAACTGTAGAAAAAGAAAACAAGGTCAATGTATTCTCTGGCCGCATTCTAGAAATTGAAGGGTTACCAAACCTCAAAGTAGAGCAGGCTTTTGAGCTCAGCGATGCCTCTGCCGAGCGTTCTGCTGCAGCATGTACAGTCCGCCTCAATAAAGAGCCCATTATTGAGTACCTTAACAGCAACATCACGCTACTCAAGTGGATGATTGCTAATGGTTACGAAGATGAGCGCACATTGCGTCGTCGTATTGAGGCAATGGAAAAATGGCTTGAAAACCCTCAGCTTCTGGAGCCTGATGAGGATGCTGAATATGCCGCAATCATCGAGATTGATCTCAATGAGATTCATGAGCCATTGGTGGCCTGCCCCAATGACCCTGATGATATTAAAACCCTCTCTGATGTTGCTGGCACCCCTATTGATGAGGTCTTTATTGGCAGCTGCATGACCAATATCGGCCACTTCCGTGCAGCATCCCGCCTACTTGAAAAAGAAACCAATATTCCTACCCGTCTTTGGGTAGCTCCTCCTACCAAGATGGATCAACAGCAGCTTACCGAAGAGGGTCACTACGGAGTACTTGGCGTGGCAGGCGCTCGTATGGAAATGCCTGGTTGCTCGCTCTGTATGGGGAACCAAGCTCGTGTACGCGATGGAGCCACAGTAATGTCCACCAGTACCCGTAACTTCCCCAACCGTTTGGGTAAAGACGCGAATGTCTTTTTGGGCTCTGCTGAACTTGCCGCCATTTGCTCTCGTTTAGGACGCATTCCTACCAAAGAAGAATACTTGGCGGATATGGGCGTCCTCCAAAAAGACAGCAGCAATATCTACCGCTACATGAACTTTGATCAGATCCCAGAGTTCAAAGAAATTGCAGATGCGGTATAAGTCTGCCTCCTAATGCGTTCCGTGACCCCTGCATCCTTACGGATGCGGGGGTTTTTCATGCTTATTCGCACGCCCACTATGTTCAGTTTTGATATTTTTTGTCGAGTCATTGATAATTTTGGTGATGCAGGGGTATGTTGGCGCTTAGCCAATGAACTCAGCTCCCCCCCTTATCAAGCTCAAGTGCGGTTATGGATTGACGACTTACATACCCTACAAAAAATCACCCAACTGGCTATTGCCCCCCCTCTGCACGCACCTCCGCTCTCGTATTACATCCGGCCAAACTTGAGCATTCATCAGTGGCCTGATCCTAAGCTGCTTCATTCATTCCACTGGCCGCGCCCCCATTCAATTATTGTTGAAACCTTTGCAAGCGGTATTCCCGCAGGCATTCAACAGCAATTAACTAATCAACACCTATGGATTATCTTGGACCACTTAAGCGCAGAGCCTTGGGTAGAGGAGTGTCACGCAGTACCGAGCTATCTTGGCACTTCCCAACCAAAAAAATATTTCTTTTATCCTGGCTTTACGCCTAAAACCGGTGGTTTATTGCGCCACCCAAAACTGTTATCCCAAATTAATGACTGGCAAACTCGGTCGCGCTATTGGCAATGGCGACAATTAGCCCACCACATAAAAATCGATGAGCACACCATACAACGATTGTGCCACAGTCAGGTATTTTTCATTTTTCAGTATAATCATGCCCCGTTGATAGACTTAATAAATTTCTTAACTCTACAGAATCGCCCTACTACCTTATTATTTGCAGCGGACCAAGACAGCCTATATCAGAGCGCACAGCATGTTTTACATACCTACTCTCACCATGACTCTGCTAATAATAGTAAGGAACCCAAGCTTAGCTGTATACAATTGCCTTTTGTAAGCCAAGCACTCTTTGATCGACTACTCTGGAGTTCTGATTTTAATTTAGTACGGGGAGAAGACTCGTGGATACGTGCCCTGTGGGCACAAAAACCTTTTCTTTGGCAACCCTATCCACAAAGCCAAGCATTACATGTGCACAAACTGCAGGCATGGTTGCAACTGACTCCGCTTCCTTATGCAGCACGCTTATTAATCTCACAATGGAATAACCCCGCTCCTGTAAAAATAAATTTCAGTGCCCTACACCCTACCGTGTTGCAGCACTGGCGTACACGCCTACAACAGCATGTATATCGCCTGGCTACACAGCCTTCTTTGAGTGAGCATTTAATTGCTTTTTGCACTGAACACGTCCCATCACAAAATATCTAAGCCAATGGGCTCACCTTTAAATTGTGCTGCGCTAATGAGCCTCATTCTGATAAAATGTGCACAACTATTTGCGTCACAGTCCGTCCTAATTACTGTGACCGCTTTTAACCGGAGTTTTTACCAAGATGAAAACAGCACAAGAGCTACGCAGTGGCAATATTATTGAGGTTGACGGACAACCTATGATCATCGAGCGAGCCGAATACAATAAATCGGGTCGCAATACTGCAGTTGTTCGATTAAAACTAAAGAACCTACTTACTGAAAATATTAGCGAGATCGTAGCTAAAGCCGATGATCGGTATAAGATTATCTTGCTCGAGAAAAAACAATGCACCTACTCTTATTTTGCTGATCCCGCCTATGTTTTTATGGACGAGGAGTACAACCCTTATGAGCTTGGTGCAGAGCAAATGGGGGAGGCTCTGAACTACCTCGAGGATGGCATGGAGGCTGAAATAGTATTTTTTGAGGGCCGCCCCATCGCCGTTGAACTACCCACGGTCATTGTACGTGAGATTGTGTATACAGAGCCAGCCGTACGAGGCGATACCTCAGGTAAAGTGATGAAGCCTGCAAAACTAGCCTCGGAGCACAGTATCTCTGTACCCGCATTTTGCAATATCGGCGATAAAATAGAAATTGATACGCGTACTGGTGAATACCGCGGTCGCGTCAATTAATGCAATTGCTCATCATCTAAAAAGCTGGGGATAGGCATTACCTCTATCCCCTCTTCGTGCAACTCGCGTAACTCCTCAGTACTGGCTACGCCACGAATAGAACGCTCCTCAGCTTCACCGTCACGAATACGACGCGCCTCATCTGCAAACCGCTCACCAACGTCATCTGCCCCTCTTACAGCCAGTCGTAACTGCTGTAAAAACTGTGCTTGCAACTGTGCAAGCTCCTTTTCACTGGGAGCCGCTACAGCCCGCCTATCGGGATGTGAAGAAGACGCTGCTTGGCGCTCTCTTTTTAAATGACTCACATTTAAGCGCGGTGCAGATAACTGCTTGGTAATTTCCGTACTTGCACAAATAGGACAGCTCAGCACTCCTTGTGCCTTCTGTTCTTCGTAATTCTCATCGGAGCGAAACCAGCCTTCAAAAACATGGCCATGCTCACACTGAAGATCAAAAACTTTTAACGCCATAGATACTTTATACTCATTTCATATAAAAACAGATGGTTGACTTAATCGTGGCACCGCATCAAGTAATTCTTTAGTTAAGGGCTCTTGTGGAGAAAACAAGACCTTGTCTGCGCGATCAATTTCAACCAATACCCCGCCAAACATCACAGCAATACGGTCGGCTAAATATTCAACTACCCCGAAATCATGAGTAATAAATAAATAGCTCATCCCTAATTCAGCCTGCAGTGTTTGGAGCAAATGAAGAATCTGAGCCTGCACGGACATATCCAGCGCCGATGTTGGCTCATCACAAATCAAAACCTGGGGCTCAACCGCTAAAGCGCGTGCAATTGCAATGCGCTGCCGCTGTCCCCCTGAAAACTCATGAGGATACCGCTGCGGCGTATCTCGGGGTAATTCAGTATACTCTAATAAACGCTGAATTTTTTGTTTGCGCGCATCACGACTCAAAGTGGGGTGCAAAGACTTTATCCCTTCTTCGAGCGTTTCCCCAATCAACATCCTAGGATTTAAAGAGGCATAAGGATCTTGAAAAACAATTTGCATGGCTTGGCGCTGTTTATAAAGCGCCTTGCCTGTGGTGTGCAAAATATCTTGTCCAAATAACTTCGCCTGTCCCTCTATCACTACAGGATGTGCGAGCAAGCGCATCAATGCTTTGGCCAAAGTGCTCTTACCACAACCTGATGGTCCCAACAACGCTAAGGTCTCCCCTTGGTACAGACCAAAGCTAACACCATCTAGCACCGTATTATATTTCTTTTTCTGCCACCACTGTCTCTTAACCGGAAAGCTGACCCGCAAATCATGCACTTCAAGCACTACAGGACGCTTTGGATCATCTACAGGCGGTGCACTACGATGCGCATAAGTTGGCACAGCTTCTAATAAAGAACGCGCATAGTCATGCTTAGGTTGCGTAAAATACTGTTCTACCGAAGCCTGCTCAACACATTGCCCATGGCGCAATAGCACTACCTCATCTGCTACATGCCGCACAATAGCTAAATCATGGGTAATAAGCAATACGCTCAGACCCAGCTCTTTTTGTAACTCCTTGAGCAAATTTAATATCTGAGCTTGTACTGCCACATCCAAGGCTGTTGTTGGTTCATCAGCAATTAATAACTTAGGACGCGCAGCCAAAGCCATTGCAATCATAATGCGCTGGCGCTGCCCTCCTGAAAACTGAAAAGGATAATCATTCAGCCGAGCAGCCGCATTATCAATACCTACTCGCTCTAACCACTGACACTTATGAGCGCGTAGTTGGGCTCCACGTAATGACGTGTGTATAAGCAATACCTCAGCTAATTGCTTCCCAATAGTCAGTACAGGATTTAAACTGCTTTGCGGTTCTTGAAAGATCATGCTTATTTCTTTGCCACGTACTTGGCGCATTTGACGCTCAGTACAAGCAAATAAAGAACGGCCCTGCAGGCATACATCGCCACCAGTTACTTGAACGGCATCTGGCAATAGGCGCATAATAGATAAAGCTGTCAAACTTTTACCACTGCCCGACTCTCCCACCAGTGCCACTGTTTTCCCCATGGGTACAGAAAAACTTAAATCCCGCACCAGGGGCTTCATCATTTGACCCTGTGCCACAGAAACAGATAGATTATTCACCTGCAATAATGGTGACGAGTCCCTGTTATCAATCATAGATCGCCCTAATTATGTTGCTTGTGGCTGCCCGCCAAATTTTCTTTGGCGAGGATCAAAAGCCCGTTGCACAGCATCAGCAAAAATATTAGCCGATAGCACTAACGTGAGTAAGAATAAAAAAGCAGCAAATAAATTCCACCAAATCATCGGGTCTCGAGACATCTCTAAACGGGCAGCATCAATCATGGTGCCAAAAGACGCCATACTTGGATCGACCCCAATACCTAAATAAGACAATACCGCTTCATACAGGACCAATCCTGAAAACTCTAATACCATGGTAATTAAAACAATATGCATCACATTGGGTAAAATATGACGCAGCATAATAGTAAAGTGCCCCACCCCAAATGCGCGTGCGGCCTGCACATAATCCAGCTCGCGTAATTTTAGAGTTTCTGCCCGTAACAAACGGCATAAACCAGCCCATCCGGTCAGCCCTAAAATCAAGCACAATAAAAATAGTCGAGCATCTGCGCGTACAGCAACCGTATCAAAATACTCAGGATGCCCATCGATATAGACCTGCATCATCAACACACAGGCAGCAATTAATAACACCCCTGGGATAGAAGTCAAAGTTGTATATAAATACTGTATGAGATCATCTACCCAACCCTTGAAATACCCAGCTGCTATGCCAAACAATAACGCAGGAGGGAGCATGGCCACTGTAGTTAGGGTTCCAATTACCCAAGCTGTGCGAATACTTTTCACCGCTTGGTACAGCACATCATTGCCTGAACGATCGGTTCCTAATATATAAAAATGAGGGCTAAAAATAACAACCGCGATAATTAATATGCCTATGATAGTCAAACTCAGCCATACTGCCGCTACCGATCTTGACTGCCCGCTCCCCTTAATACGAGCACCTAAAGAAGCAGTGCCTTGGTTTCCTCCTCTTATGCGCACCCCGCCAAATAACAACACTCGCAACACCAAAGCCCACAACACCCCCCAACCCAGCCACTGAAATAATAAACGCCATAATAAGGCTCGATGGGCAGCATCATCAGTAATACCATGGGCGGCATTCACAAGAGGTGGAAAGTCTCGCACTGCCTGCCCCTCAATTAGCTGCGTCTCCTTAAAGAATAAAGTGCGTGCAAAGGGTGCAGAATAACTGCGCTCTTTGGCATCTAATCCCACCCAAGCCAGCAGTTCATCCAACACAGAACGTGCAAATGGCGCATAATGCTGAATTTCTTGAGAGCCCACCCCCCTTGACTCTAATAAGGGTCGATAATGAATAGAATCCAACAACCCAATTACTAAAAAAACCAGCAATATCACTCCTGAGGCTGCTGCGGAAGGAGTGCGCAACACGGACAGCCACGCTTGCCGCAGCGCCACTCGTCGCCGTATAAAAAACAAATAAATTAGGATGGTGAGCGCAAACCCCCATAAAAATGCGTCTGTCCACAACACGACCAACTTAGGCATGATGATTGTCTCCCCATCCTTAATTAAAACGAACTCGGGGATCAACCAAGGTATAAGAAATATCCGCTAATACCAAACCAACTATATATAAAGCTGACCCCAAAAACACCATGGCCCGTACTATAGATAAGTCCTGAGCATTAATGGCCTCGATGGTATAACTACCTAATCCAGGAATGCCAAAAAAAGATTCAGAAATTAAACTTCCCATAAAGAGCAAAGGAATAGCAGTCACAACTCCCGTTAATATGGGCAATAATGCATTTCGTAATAGATGCCGATATAAAACCACTGTCTCGCTTAGGCCTTTAGAGCGCGCTGTTCGAATATAATCCTTGGCTGCCTCTTCCAAAAAAAGGCTACGAAAAAAACGAGCCTCGGCACCCAGACGAGAGAGTATTCCTATCACAACCGGCAAAAGCAAAAACCGCAATGTATCTACCCCCTCACCCCATCCAGAATAAGGCACCCATCTAAGTACTTTGGCAAATAGCCATTGCCCAGCAATGATATAAAATAAACTAGAAATAGAAAGCAATATCACGCACAACACCACCCCATAAAAATCAAAACGGGTATAGCGAAAAAAAGTAAGTAACAAAGCAAAACTAATTGATACCCAAATGCCTAATAAAAAAGTAGGAACAGCCAGAGCCAAGCTCGGCCCCATCCGCTCTTTTATTTGCCTGCTAATATCATGACCGTCATCAGAAAAGCCAAAATCAAAGCGCAACAAAGGAATGGAGCGCTCATAAAAAATGGTTTTCTGCCATTTCTTAAGCCCTGTTTCAGCCGCGTTATAAAATAAAGGCTTATCATAGCCCTGTTCGCGCTTCCACTGCTCAATTGCCTCCTGACTGACGCGTTGCCCACCAATAGATAGCCGCGCCATATCATCTGGGGTATTCACCGCAAAAAACAGTACAAATGTCAGAACATTAACCCCCAACAAAATTAAGACCGCATAGACCAAACGACGCAATAAATACCTAAGCATGCGGCCCTCCTTGATTATCTGAAGGCATATGAATCCGCTGTTTATCCTTAGCCTGCCACACCCGTATCAAATAGCCGCCAACAATAAATACCACAACAAGTGATGCCCACAAAGGCCACCATACTGGTCGATTCCATTGAGCTTGACGCTGCACCCGAGCCTCAGTATCAAGACGCATATATTGAAGCGTATCCCGTACCATTTGTGAGGGCTTAGCATTTTTGACCCACTGCTGATAAGCACCGCCTGAATAAGGTGTAAAGCCAAACATCCATGGCGCATCCTCTTGGACGATACGAACCATTTGTTCAATTAGCTCTTGTTTTTCTGGCCCATCATCTAAATAACGCATACGCTCAAAGAGCGCATCATATTGCTCATTCTGATAATTGGCAGCATTTTCTCCGCCTCCTAAAGCGCGCGCATGAGGTCCATACAAGAGAAACAAAAAGTTTTCCGCATCAGGATAATCAGCCACCCACCCCCACATAAACATCTGTGCCACGCCACGCTGCATTTTTTCTTGAAAACGATTGTAATCAGTGGCTCGAATTTCTAGCTGTATGCCTAACTGCTCGAGCTGACGCCGCATCCAATCCAAAGTTGCACTGGCCCCCATTCCACCGGCTGAATCAAAATAGAGAATCAAAGGCTCCCCTGTTTCAGCATGTCGTCCATCTGGATAGCCGGCCTTCGCCAACAGCTCTTTAGCCTCATCAAGAGAACGCCGTTGGGCCTGTCCTGCTACCTCTCGGTAAACCACAGGATTTAATCCCTCAGGTGGGGAAACATAACCATAAACACCTGGGGGCAATGGGCCATGCCCCACTGAGCCCTGATCATTATGAAAAATAGCTACATACTGCTCCCAATCAAAAGCAATACTAAGCGCCTGACGCAAATAGCGGTTTTTCTCTTGCTGCTCTGGGGTATCTCCCTTGCCGACCACCGGGTCAAGCCAATTAAAACCAAAATAAAATAGCTGTGCTTCTGGCTGCGTATATAGCTGTATTCCACGTTCTTGATATAACGCCGCCTTGTCGGGCGAATCATCTGCGGCCACAGTCATAGAAACCCCATACTCACCCCGCTCTACTTGAGGAATGTCATAATATCCCTGTAAAAATTTACCTAGCAAAGGGATACTTTCTTTTTCTAATTGAAAAACAATTCGATCAATAAAAGGCATCATCTGCCCACAATCCTCAAGTAGCCCAGCCTCTTTATCTCCAGCGGCCCCTTCGCAAGGATACGGCTCACCCCTAAAATTTGGATTACGGCTCAATACATGACGTCTATTAGTGATGGACTCAGTCAACATATAAGGCCCGGTCCCAACAGGCCATTGATTTAAACTCAGATTATGTTGTGCCATCTGCGGCTGATGGTAAAAGCGATCTGCCTCCCACGGAATAGGGGCCGCAAAAGTCATTGCTAACCAATACGAAAATTGGGGATACTTTCCCTTGACCCGAAAGCGCAAAGTTTGCTCATCAAGAGCCTGCACTCCATCAAGGGGGATAGCGCGTAAATCTAACCATTCTTCAGCTGGAATCTGTTCATGAATAGCCTGAGCATGCTGAGCAAACTCTTGCATCCCGACTATATGCTTAGAAAATAGCTCATAAATAGGTGACACGACACGAGGACTCGCCAAACGTTTAAACCCATAGACATAATCCTCCGCTGTCAGTGGACGGGTGCCATGATGCTCAAAGTCCGGGATGGCATACACTCCTGTTAAATCTTGCGGATCAATAGGATAATAGATGTAATTTCCCTCTTTATCACGGGCAAAAGCAGGATGAGGCTGAAAAAGAATATTAGGCTTAAGCTTTATCTCATAAATACTTTCTGCCACCTGCTCCCCCGGCGCATCCTCGGGTAATAAATTGCCTTGAGCATCCAAATAATAAGGCTGCACTACCTCCTGAGCAGTACGAGGTATTAGCTCATAAGGCCGCTTTAGATAGTGATAACTATAAAGAGGCTCATAGATAGAATAGGTAAACGGCGTTTCATCAGTAGAATATGACCGAGCAGGATCAAGATACTTTGGAGAACGCTGTGTAAATGCGGTAAACAAAGTATTACTCTGAGCCTCCTCTAGCGTATAGGGACGATTGACCGCATCGTGACCACATGCTGCCAGACCTAAGAGCACTACAGATAAAATAACCAACCGCAGCGTCCCAACGCCTTGCCATACCCCTTGGCATACCCTATTGACCGTTTGTTTCATCCGCATCATAACTAATCACATTGTTTTTGTCGCCAACACTGATACCGCCACACCCACGGCTGAATGGGATTACTGTCTTGCCACAACCCTAATCTCTGACGGCGCGCTTGTTGCTCCATGTCCCGCAAACTGGTATCCCGAACAAACTTGCCCCGCTTTTCTTCATTCACCCAAGCAAATCCAGATTTTACTAAAACCCGACTTACTGTAGTCGTATCTCCCTCAGACCGAGGATCACACTCAGTTCCCTCATTGCACGGTAGAGGCACCTCGCAAACATGACGCCCATAATGATCCTGCTCATAGCATAATAAATCTAAATCCTTTCCTACAATTAATGTTTCCAGTTTACGCCGTGCAGCTTGTGCAAATGGTTGCCCCGGACGCCCTTCCCCCTGAGTTTCAGGCGCATCGATGCTGGCTACACGAATAGCATTATGTTTGGAATGAACGCGCAAAGTAAATGTGTCTCCATCAGCCACACGTACCACTCGCCCTGACAATATATAAATATCGTCCTGCTGTTGAGCAGGATGCTCCCCTTCTTGCAGCCTTGATGAAGTAAAAAAATGGTCCTCTAAGAAATTGACCAAATTAACTGCTATCAAGGCCAGAAAAAAGAACACAATCAAAATAGACGCTTGGCGCTTGCGCGCAGCGGAGGTATTTTTTTGTTTCTGCATCCCTACAGTACACCCATCACCTTTTCTTACCCACCTACTATGCTAGCACGCTCCCCGGCCCAATTTACGATACACTAAGCAGTATTTGCACACAAAGAGGTATGCAATGAAGCAAAAAAAGCAATCTTATCAATTGGCCTGTGGTGCAGCACTATTGGCTATCGCTGTAGCAGCCGGTGCCTTTGGCTCACATGTACTTGATCAATTTGTGCCGCGCTCATTATTACCCATTTGGCACACCGCAGTTCTCTATCAGCTTATTCATGGAGCGGGCATACTAGCCATCGCAACTGCTCATCAGCTCATTGCCGAACGGTGGCAAAACCTCGGATTTAGCGCTCTTTTTCTCGGTTCAGTATTTTTTTCCGGTAGCCTGTACTTATTTGTCTTGAACCAACAACGCTGGCTCACCACCCTCACCCCTGTAGGGGGAATGCTCATGATACTCGGCTGGCTGATTATTATCATCGGCGCCATCCAAAAAGCACGGCATTCCACCTAAGCAATAGCCTCTAATTTAATCTCTAGGCTGCCTGCACCTTACAGCCTAGAGTACACTTACTCTAGTCACAATCCTGAGCAAAGCAATTTGGGTTCAATAAAATATCACGCGAAATCTCATCAATGGTGCGAATCCCACATAACCCCATGGTAATACTTAGCTCATTTTGAATAATTTCTAGAGCCCTCTCCACCCCTGCCTGACCTGCTGCCCCTAAAGCATACAAAAATGCACGACCAATCATGGTGGACTGCGCGCCTAATGCTAGGGCCCGCAACACATCTTGGCCGCTACGAATCCCTCCATCAAACCAAATCTCCGTCTTGCCCGCTACTGCATCCACGATCCGAGGCAACGCCGCAATTGATGAAGGCGCCCCATCTAATTGCCGTCCACCATGATTGGAAACAATAATGGCATCTGCCCCGGCATCCACCGCAAGCTGAGCATCCTCGGGCTCCATGATGCCCTTAAGCACCAACTTCCCCCCCCAACACTTTTTCACCCACTCAACATCATCCCAATTCAAAGTGGGATCAAATTGCTCAGCTGTCCAGGAAGATAATGAGCTTAAATCACTCACGCCCTTTGCATGCCCAACAATATTGCCAAAAGTGCGTCTCGATGTTTGCAACATATGCCAGCACCACCGTGGCTTAGTTGCCAAATTAAGTAAATTTCTAAGCGTTGGACGCGGCGGCGTGGATAATCCATTTTTAATATCTTTATGCCGTTGTCCCAGCACCTGTAAATCTAAGGTTAATACTAATGCAGAACAATTAGCCGCCTTAGCGCGATCAATTAAATTTTCCATAAAAGCCCGATCACGCATCACATACAGCTGAAACCAAAATGGATGATTGGTAAAACGGGCGATATCCTCCAGTGAGCACACACTCATGGTAGAAAGCGTAAAAGGCACCCCGAACTTCTTGGCAGCCAAAGCAGCTAAAATCTCACCATCTGCATGTTGCATCCCCGTTAATCCAGTAGGCGATAATGCCACTGGCATTGATACAGGCTGTCCCAACATGGTTGAAGCAGTGCTGCGATTATCAATATCCACAGCCACGCGCTGCTTAAAAAGCAAACGCTTCATATCTGCCTCATTAGCATGATAGGTCTGCTGCGTCCAAGACCCAGAATCTGCATAGTCGTAAAACATTTTCGGAACACGTCGACGGGCCAAACGCTTAAAATCATCTATATGAGTTACTTTGGATAAATTAGCCACCATATCACTCCAAAAATTGATCACCATGCAGGCTGAAATAAGAAAAATGACAAAAACCAACAGTTATTGGAACAGCTTTTTGCTCATTTGCCAATACTGATATATACTGGTGCCTGTTTCGTTTCCAAAGCAATATGGAAACACAGTGGCAGGGAAAATTTTACGACAGTTTTCACAGACCACTTGACAACACAGAAACAAACCTGTTATAGTTATTTTTTTCTACGCGACCGTAGCTCAGTTGGATAGAGTACTTGGCTACGAACCAAGGGGTCGGGGGTTCGAATCCTCCCGGTCGCGCCAAATATCAAGCCATCGTCTATACAGACGGTGGCTTATTTTTTTGCTCCTTGTTCAGAGCGTAACCAATAGATACTTAAAGCCCTTGAGGATATGCATGGATCGGAACGAGGCCAAGCCATTTTTAA
>CALKIR010000043.1 GCA_937995985.1 uncultured Alcaligenaceae bacterium | reverse complement strand
ATGAATTATCTACTTTGGTCCCTTAGCTTGAGCACAAGCAAGGGACCTTATTTAAATAACCGTACTGGCTCTATAGTTTAAACACCACTGCGCTAGTTTATAAACGCGCTTGCTGCTCTCACAATCCGGAGCATGACGCAGCACAGTATGACCTCGAGACAAACTTTCCAATATATTAATGTCCCATAAAAAGTGGACTGGCAACATACGCTGTGCATACTCTTGTCCCCAAGAATGAAACAAGCGACTACCAAGAGGATGCTGAGGATTAAACTTGTTTAGCAGTAAATACCCATGATCAAAAAAATCATATTGTTCTAAAAGAATATTGGCAGCAAAATCAACCTCACAAACAAGAAAATGCAAATCACACCAATGCAGTGCTTTTTTTATCACTCCCTGATGATGAGGCATATCAAAAATAATCCAATCAGGCTGAAAAGGAATAATCCCTTTTCTCGCTGTTTTTATTATTATTTCTACTATTGAATTTATGGTATGTGCATTAATGGGAGCACGGTTACGTACCTGTGAGCCATAAGGCAATAACCATATATTCTCGTCAATAAACACTAATTGATTAAACCAATTCCCTCCATGCCAAAAAGTACTTCCCCAGCCAGCTAATTGATGATCTGACACATCATAATGGAATCTTAATAAGTCAGAATCATTAAGATCGACCACTAGAACTGAAGCTCCCTTTTGACTTAATGCTTCAGCTAATAATGCCGCCATACTTGTTGCACCCACCCCGCCACGCAATCCAGATATCGCTAAAATAGTCTTATTTTTCAATTCCTCTTCTGCCCCTCGATATATAAGCGGTATACTTAACAAACATACGGGTCAATAAAAATAACTAAACATCGGTGCCTTATCATAACTTAATAAAATAAAAAATAATTAAAGAAATGTTAATTTAAAATCAAATCCAGCCTCTCCATCAATTTAACAAAAAAGCGTTTATTATTTACAATAATAAACGCTCACTTACCATTTTTATTTAAATTTTTGAAATTCTAATTGCTAAAACTATCCCAAGTTAATGGCATATTTTCCTCTCTATTTAACAATGGAGGTGGAAAACGAAATGATGCCGGAGTACGAGACAATTTAATCGGTGAGGCAATACCACAATACCCATCCTCCGAAATAATCATTGCCCGATGTGTGGTATGCGGATGTGCTAAAGACTCCCTTACATTCAAGACGGGAGCAGCAGGCACCCCAGAACGAAGCAAGATTTCTGCAATAGCTTGCGCATCATGTTTTTCCAAAGCCTGAGCCAATACCGTTTTTAACTCTTTTCTATTGTGTAACCGATCCTTGTTGGTCCTAAAGCGTGGCTCATTTGCTACCTCAGGAATTTCTAACAACTCCATTAACTGACCAAATTGGCGATCATTACCTACTGCTAAAAATACATCTCCAGAACGGGTAGGCACGGTTTCATAGGGAGCAATATTCGGGTGCTCATTGCCACTGCGCTGAGGCGTTTGTCCATTACCAAAAAAATTTGCAGCATGAGGATGTAATAACGATAATGCACAGTCAAATAATGCAATATCAATAAACTGCCCTTTTTTACTATACCTGCGTTCGTGTAAGGCCAATAAAATTCCTATTGCTGCATTTAACCCTGTCACCATATCCACCACTGGTAACCCTACTCGAGTTGGCTCACTATCTGCGTGCCCATTTACACTCATCAAGCCACATAGTGCTTGCGCACAAGCATCGTAACCTGGCAACCCCCCCAGTGGCCCATCAGCTCCAAAACCAGTAATTCTACAATGCACTAAATGAGGATAATGTCTGTGTAAATAATCAACACTAAACCCCCATTTTTCTAAAGTGCCCGGTTTAAAATTCTCTACGAGCACATCTGCTTCTGCTAATAAGTTTCGAAAAGAGTGCTGCCCACTTTCTGTTGATAAATCAATAACCGCCCCTTTTTTGTTCCTATTTACTCCATTAAAATAACTGGAAACCTCACCAATAAAAGGAGGCCCCCAAGCACGAGTTTCATCTCCAAATGGAGGCTCAACCTTAAGCACATCAGCTCCGTGATCGCCTAATATTTGAGTGCAATAAGGACCACCCAATACTCGCGATAAATCCAACACACGAATCCCCGCTAAAGCCCCTTTGCTTAAATTATGAAATTGCATATTTGTTCCAAATTAATCTAATACTATGCTTTCTGACTTGATAATTTCAGCCCACTTATCAACTTCTGTATTAATAAACTCATGTAAAGCCTTGGGGCTAAAATCGTCTGCAATAACAATACCTTGAGAAGACAATAGCTGCTGCACCTCCTCTTCAGCTAAAACAGATATCAAGGCAGTATTAATTTTTTCTATAACGGCATCATCCATGCCTTTAGGACCAACTAAGCCAAAAAAAACACTAACATCATAATTCTCTAAGCCCTGTTCTTCTAAACTAGGTACATCAGGCAAAGAGAAAGACCGCTGACTAGTTGTTACACCCATTGCTTTAAGAGCCCCTTCCCTGATATGCGGACTAGCAGTCATAACATCTGTAAATGTCATATCTATCTGGCCTGCCAATAGGTCAACTAAAGCTGGCCCCGTGCCCCGATAGGGAACATGTAAAATATCAGTACCAGTTGTTCGATTAAAAAGAACTCCTGCCAAATGAGAAGAAGCACCATTCCCCGATGAACCATAAGTCAACACACCTGGGTTATTTTTTGCATAAGCCACTAATTCGGATACACTATCAACTTGAACACTAGGGTTAATTACTAGAACATTGGGCAAATGTCCTATACGCCCTATCGGCTCAAAACTTGTGCGCGGATCATAGGTAATATCCTGATATAAACTGATATTGATAGCTAGTGGCCCTGACGTACCAAATAGCAAAGTATATCCATCAGCTTTTGCAGATGCGACATACTGAGCTCCTATATTTCCCCCTGCTCCTCCTCTATTTTCCACTATCACAGGCGTTTCAAGCTGCTCTCCTAAATACTTGGCAATTAAACGAGCCATACCATCTGTAGGGCCTCCTGGTGGAAAAGGAACTACCATTTTTATTGGCTCTTTAGGATAGTTCACCGCAAAAGAAGTTATTGTAAATAATGCCAATACTGCGAAAAGAAAAGCGTCCAAAAACTTTCGCATAAATGTCTCCTATATTAAGTTATTAAATAATTTAATTATTATTTTGTTACTTATTGCCCTCCTCCCACGTTTTAGGCAATTCCTGTATTTTGGCTAAATAATTTATTTTTTAACGCTTCTGATACTTGGGCTGTGTGACTGTCTACACAAGGGTCCCAAGGAGCCAGCTTGTGTACCAACACGAGATCCGCTAATTCAGCGCGTGTTTCTAGACCAGAATACCGAGCTTCCCAACGTAAAGCGGCCAGGGTAAAAGCGTTATAAATTGCGCTACTTACTTGTCGTGCTAGATCACTACGCTTATCTCGTACAGCCATTTCGGCTAAGGACCAAACTTTATCCAAACACTGCTGCTGCAATTCAGATAAATGTGCGGGCACTGCCACGCCTTCCGCTAGTAGGTAGTTGACGTGTGTTTTTAAGGCAGGCAAACATTCATTACGCTCTATCGCTCTCATAACATCGAGGGCAACAATATTGCTGGTTCCTTCCCAAATTGAACCGAGATGCGCATCTCTTACCAAACGGGGCTCTATCCACTCTTCTATATAGCCGCAACCGCCACGGACCTCCATTGCATCTCCCGTTACTTTTCTGGCATCACGGCAGGCTCGGAACTTAATCAAGGGAGTCAAAATACGTAACAGCTTTTTACCTTGCTCATCTCCCTTATCAGCTTGCTCCAGTGCATGAGCAGTTTGAAACATAATAGATCGAGCTTGTTCAGTGGTCACTGCCATTTTTAACAACTGACGTTGCATTAATGGCAGCTCTATCAGGTATTGTCCAAAGGCTTTACGATTATTAGAAAAGAAAATAGCTTCAGTTAAAGCGCGCCGCATCAAGCCTGCTGCTCTCATGCCATTTGAGAGTCGTGAGTTATTAATCATATCGGTCATATGATTAAACCCACGCCCACGCTCTCCAACCAGCCAAGCTACTGCCCCTTCTAAGCGTATTTCCCCACTGGCCATTGAGCGAGTCCCTAATTTATCTTTTAGCCGCAAAATTCTATAGGAATTAGGAACGCCCTGTTCTACCTCTCTGGGTAATAAAAACAATGAAATACCACGCAAACCTGGTTGCGCTTCACTGCGTGCCAATACCATAGCAAAACCCGCATCAGGGTTAGAGCAAAACCACTTATCTCCGGTCAAGCGCCATGTTCCATCTGCTTGCTCTATAGCTTGAGTCGCTGTGGCACTCACATCAGAGCCCGCCCCCTCTTCTGTCATAAACATAGCGCCTTGCTTAAGCTCATCAAAATCCAATGAGCTAACCTGTGGTAAAACCCGAGCAACTAACTCTTCATTGCCAAATTTTCTTAATGTGCGTGCTAATGAATCAGTCATGCTTACGGGACAACACAAACCAAATTCAGCCTGCACAAATAAATAACTTAAAGCGTATTTTGCTGCAGGCGGCATGGGCTTAGGCCAACCTAGTACTCCCCCACGGTGAGACATCGCAGCCAGCCCATAATCCTGATATGCTTTTTTTTCTAATTTCACATAAGCAGGATGTTTGTGAATCGTGTCTTTATCCTGTCCTGAACGATTACGAATAGACAGGACAGGAGGGTTTTGGTCAGCGATCATCGCCGCTTCATCTAATTCATTACCCGCCTCTGCTCCCAAGGTAATAAAATGAGGAAGCAAATGTGCATATAAATCTGCAGGTAAATAAAGCTTTAGTAAATCATTCAAATAGGGATCTGCTAAAAATAAATTCATCCCTCTTGAGTCAGGAATTAATGGCGATTCAATAAACTGGGATGTGTATTTTGTACCTGGCTGCCGGGCCTCAGTCATAACAAGCTCCTCTTATTCGGTGCATCAACTACATTCATGATATGCTAGGCAATTAATACACTCCAATACTATTTATATGCACATCTATACTTTATGCCTATAGATCTTGATGCCCGCCTATTACGCTACTTTAAAGCTGTGGCTGAAGAGCTAAACTTTAGCCGTGCCGCGGCACGGCTCCATATTTCCCAACCTCCTTTAAGTACAGCTATTAAACAACTTGAAGACAACCTTGGGGTGACTCTATTTAATCGTACGAGCCGACAAGTGCAACTTACAGCAGCAGGACGTGTACTGTATCAAGAAGCCATCCAACTGCTGCAAAGACAACAAGATATAAAAATGCTTGTGCAACGTATTGACGAAGGCTCTATAGGCCAAATTCGTATTGGCTTTGTGGGCTCAATGATCTACCGTGGCTTAAACACGGTACTAGAACAATGCCGTGATGCATACCCTGAGGTAGAGCAAATCTGCTTAGAAATGAATTCTGCTGAGCAAGCAGAATCCATTGAAAAAGGCAGCTTAGATATTGGTATGATTCACGCCCATCCTGTGTCTGAATCTATTTATTCGGCTCCTCTCACTAGCGAGGCGTTTGTGATTTGCGTGCCTACGGGCCATCCCCTCTGCGACCACCCTAATCTTTCTCTGAAACAACTGCAGTCTGAGCAAATTATTATATTTTCTCGTGCCTTATCACCAAGCTATTATGAATTACTTATTTCTATGTATCTGCAGGCAGGATGTTATCCGAAAATTAGATTCGAGGCCCGCCATTGGCTAAGTGTCCTTTCCTTAGTTGCTCAAAATCTTGGCGTTGCCATTGTCCCTCAATGCCTGACACGAGCCCACATCAATGGGGTGCAGTTTTTGTCATTTAAGCATGAACAACAATCACAAAGCTCTATTATTTGGTCCGCTCAAAACACCTCTACTCTCGTAACAAACCATATAAAAATAATCACACAATACTACCAACAAGCAACCAAGAGCCCTTTAGCGAACAGGTAAAAAACTAAAAAACAATAAGCCCTGAACATAGCCAATGCCCACCCGCCGCAAATTTTCATCTAATAAATTAGCTACTAAATCTAAACGCCCAATCAATTGACCAAACTCACGCTCAAAGCTTAAGTTCACTCCATGAGGAGAAATCTCATTCGCATAAAGCAAGGGAGTGCCCTCACCATCACGCCGATTATTCAGTAGCCAAGCTGCTATTTCAACATTCCGAGCTGCATTAAATATATGTTGAGCATTTAGTTGATCCGAAATATAAAATCGACTCTTATTGTTATGAGCGACTAATAACATATCTGCTAAACCATAAATAAAGGCTCCTACTCTATCGCCAGTAAATTCTGGGCTTAAGGACACAGTCAAAATTTCTATATCCTGCAGCCCATGTAACTGTGCGGGCGGCACAGCATGTTCAATCGCATACTGAGAAGCAGCCACTGCTTCCTCTAAAGAATGGAACCCTCCTCTTTGCCATTGAATAGGATTACGCTTATACAATTTTTCTCGTAACCTATAAATAGTTTCCAAATTATCCCGCATGGCAATGGTCACCGTGCGATTAAAATCAGTTTGAGCCAATTGATCCCAACTCATTGCCTCCCCCTTGGGACGGCCGCGCTCGCTAGGTACCTGAGCACAAGCCAATAGCCCTCCTACTAATAGAATGGCAATGAGTCCTCTATACAGCATCATAATAAAGTGATTGTTTCTTTTCTGCACAAATATTCTTATCGATTCATTTCCACTCAATATACTCGTCTATACGCTCTATACAGTGTACTGTAACTGATCACCAACGTACGAGCTTGTGCCGTGTTGCGCAAAATTAAGCTGCACAAAGTTTTAAAACAGTATAAAATGTTTTTTTATTTATACTCAATTTGAGTTTATATGGTGGGTACCATGTCATTACGTGATTTTTTAAAAGAAAAAAATATTGAGCTCTCATTACGACGCTACGGCGTCGATATGATTAACTACATGACTTGGGGGCTGTTTGGCTCCTTGATTATTGGCTTAATTATTAAAACTGTAGGTCAATGGACAGGCCTAGAGTTCCTTGTGGAAGTAGGAACAGTTGCCCAAGCGGGAATGGGAGCAGCCATAGGCGTTGGCGTTGCTTACGGATTACAGGCTCCACCCATGGCGCTTTTTACCGCCCCGATCATCGGCCAACTAGCAGTTACAGTGGGCGGCGGTCCAGTCGGCAGCTTAGTCGCTGTTATCATCAGTGTTGAAATTGCAAAATTAGTACATCAAAAAAAAGCAACGGATATTATCTTTGTCCCAGCAACCAGTTTAATTATCGGCCTTGCTATTGCCTATAGCGTTGCTCCGCTACTTGGAGATATGATGCGCACTATCGGGCGCACAATTGAATGGGCTATGGAACTCCAACCGCTATTTATGAGCATCTTATTGGCGGTCATTATTGGCATGGTATTAACCAGTCCAACTTCGAGTGCAGCGCTGACCATCTCTTTGGAACTAAGTGGCTTAGCAGCAGGGGCTGCTACCGCGGGCTGTTGTGCTCAGATGATTGGTTTTGCTGCCATGAGCTATAGGGAAAATGGCTGGGGCGGCCTCATTGGAATTGGTTTAGGCACCAGCATGCTACAGTTGCCGAATATCATAAAAAACCCATTAATCTGGGTTCCCCCTACTTTAACAGCTGCCATTATGGGCCCTATCGCAACCTTAGGTTTTGGCATGCGCAATGTCCCCGCAGGGGCAGGAATGGGCAGCAGCGGCTTAGTCGGACAAGTAGGAACCCTAGAAGCAATGGGAAATACTGCTGATGTATGGCTATCTATAGCCTTGGTGCAGTTTATTTTCCCAGCAGCATTAGCTTGGGGCTTTTATTGGTTGATGATGCGACTGCATTTAATTCAAGCAGGCGATCTAAAGTTGCCCAAATAAATCCGCATTGAGCATACCTGCCAAGTATAAAAATAGGCCGTGCGTATTGGGCACGGCCTATTTAATTATGTCTCTACAACAAAATTTATTTAGGTAAATAGCGCGTGGCATCCACTGCTTTACCATCATAACGTAATTCAAAATACAAATGCACTCTATTGCTATCTGTATCACCCATACGAGCTATTTGCTGCCCCTGCTTCACTTGCTGTCCTTCTTTAACCAATAAGTGATCATTATGGGCATAAACAGTTAAAAACTGATTGTCGTGGGAAATAATAACCATATTGCCATACCCCCTCAAACCACTGCCTGCATACATCACTCGGCCAGCTGCGGCGGCATATATTGGATCTCCTTTTTGCCCTTGAATGAATACGCCTTGGGACTGATTGCCTGTGCCCCGCCTATGTGCCCCTTTGGCCGGCCAGACTAAATTAATACTACGGGGTGCCGCCACCGAGGCTGCAGTACTCTGAGCTGGGGGCTGAACAGTATTGCTTGCGGGGGGCAAAGGAGTGCGTGAGCCTCCTTTAACTTTAATAATCTGTCCAACCCGTAGCCGACGAGGATCTTTAATAGAGTTCATACGCATCAACTCGTCTACCGTTTGACCATGTTGACGCGCAATTTTATATAAAGTATCCCCGCGTTGTACGCGATATTCGCCTATTTCTGAAGAAGGAGTCATTCCCCCTTTAGTACCGCACGCCACTAATAAGGCAATAAAAATACTAGCGAGTCCGCCGCGAATGACTCGCCAAGTATGGTTACGCGCTGTCAAACTAAACATTCACTCAGTATTCCTATCATCATAAAATTACAGTGCAGCCCCCTTGCTATACAGTACGAAGGGCTTACTTAAGCTGCGCCACACTGTAGCAGATTGTACGCTATTGGCTGCAGAAGCAACATACTGCGCCCCCTTTTAATACAAGAATACCGAGGACTGAATAATGCCTAACTAACCCGTACTCCTGCCTTCTCATCTAACACGCGACCAATTACTGCCGCTTGATTAAAACCGTGTTGGGTCAGTATCTGCATAATCTCTGATGCAGACTCAGGGGCACAACTAATAAGCAAACCACCAGAAGTCTGAGGGTCCGTAAGCAAATGCTGAGCGGTCTGATCCAAATGCTCTGCTAACTCAATATGCGCCCCATAAGCTGCCCAATTGCGCTTTGAGGCCCCGGTCACCATCCCTTGAGCAGCGAGCTGCCGACTATCAGGCAACCAAGGTAACCGCTCAAAATCTATCTCAATGAGTCGCTGAGATCCTCGTGCCATTTCCCAAGCGTGACCTAATAAACCAAAGCCGGTAATATCAGTCATCGCATGCACCCCTTCGTACTGCCCCAGCTGTGTCCCTACGGAATTTAACCGCGTCATACTGTCAACCATAGCCCGATAACCGATGGCGTCTAGCCGATCTTTTTTAAAAGCAGCAGAAAGTATCCCAACCCCAAGGGGTTTGGTTAAAATCAGAACATCACCCGCTTGGGCCTGATCGTTTTTCTTGATCTGATCAGGATGAACCAAACCAATAGCAGCCAACCCATAGATGGGCTCTACCGAATCAATAGAATGTCCCCCTGCGATTGGAATGCCTGCTAATTGACACGCTCGTGCCCCACCTGAAAGGATACGGGCAATATGCTCGTGAGGGAGTACATTGATCGGCATCCCCACAATGGCTAACGCCATAATAGGCTGCCCACCCATAGCATAAATATCAGAAAGCGCATTAGTGGCTGCAATTTGTCCAAAATCAAACGGATCATCCACAATGGGCATGAAAAAATCGGTAGTGGCAATCACAGCCTGAGTATCATTAATTTTAAATACGGCTGCATCATCAGCAGTCTCATTACCTACCAGCAAAGACTCATAAGCAGCCATACTTGGCATTTCTGCTAATAAGTTGCGAAGAATACCCGGATCTATTTTGCAGCCGCATCCCCCTCCATGAGATAAAGAGGTAAGACGTAATGTTTCGGTAGTGGACATCTGTAGCCCTTTGAGAACGGCAAGCACCTTGCACCAACGATGCCAGAACGGAGATGGCGGAAGGTAGCAGGAGTCGAACCTACCCGGGAACGTCTAACATCCCCAACTGGGTTTGAAGCCCAGCCGCACCACCCGGCACGATTACCTTCCCTAGGACCGTTTGTGGCTACGCTAATTTTAGTACAAAGAGCGCCTCAATGCGAACCTGATTTTTCAAGGGCATCTAAAAACCGACTATCTTTACGCACATAATGGATATCATTGACCCGACGACTTAAGCCGATGCGTTCAAAAAACTCTAGGATCTGAATGGTTCGTTTACGACCAATATGAATATGATCTCTATAAGTAGCGACCCGTACCCCCTTATCAGCAGCCAACTCCTTTAGAAGTAAAGCCAAATCAATAATATGCTCTCGATGATAGAATAAATCCCGCACCACCTGAAAAAGGCGCCCTTGACGAACTAATTTACGAGCAATGGTACGCATCATTTGCTCATCCGTATCTAATTGCTGCGCAATATCACGAATCCACGGGGGGTTATAACGCCCCTCCCATACAAGACGCATAATCTGCTCGGCATATTCATACTCAACAGGCGTTAAGGTCACGGTATGATCTGGCAAATGATACCAAGCACCATTTAGCTTGAGATGTCCCTTTTGTTGCAATTCATCTAACAAGGCGTCCCAAAGCACATCTGGAGCACGAGGAGCGACCATTCTTCGAAGACGGGCACGCTCTACACCTGGGTCATCAGGATAGCGCTGATGAGCCCAAGACAAAGTTGTAATGAGTTTTTTTTCTAATTCTTGCCAAAAATGCTCCTCTATCAGTCTTTGCTGCGCACTGCCCTCAGGCCCTACCCACAAACATCCAACCGGGGCAGGCTGCTCTGCCCACTGTGTGTCTGTGGGCAAGCGGGCTAAATCAACGCGTGCAAACCCATAGGGGGCATGAGCCAATAATTGCTCTATAGCAGCTCCTTGTAATACCGCGCTCATACTGCGTAGCCAGTCAATTCTCTTTGGGCTCTTGCGTTTTCTATCAGGAGCATGCACATCTAATACCCGCCCTCCAGCAATAGTATGACGCGCCTGCGCATCCCGCACAATAAATCGGTCCCCTGGCAAAACACAGACAGGCTCATCAAAAACTAATTGCACCAACTCTTGATCATTAGGCTGCACCCAATGAGTGGTCAAGGGCACACAATGCGCATGATGATGAGCTGACCCAATATGGATATGAGCAGGAGACCATGTACGCAACTCTGTCTGACTACTAGGCAGCATAAACATCTCCACATCAATGCGACGTGTGGGCTCAAAGCAATACGGCTCGGCTAACCACTGTCCTCTTTGAATCTCCTCTGCGCTTATGCCTGTAATATTAACGGCACAACGCTGCCCTGCACGCGCCACCTGACTGGGTCGATCTTGAGCGTGAATGCGACGGACACGAACTGCTCTGTCCGCAGGCATAATGCGCAAACTATTTTCTGCAGGCTCTTGACTAAGATCCCAGATACCACTAAATACAGTACCTGTTACCACCGTGCCATGCCCTGATAGGGTAAAAGACCGGTCAATCGCCAAACGAAAAGGCCCCCTGCTGTGTACCGCACCTATATGAACTGCTTGCTCAAAAAGAAACTGTTTGAGCGCTTGAATCCCTTTATCAGTTTGGGGAGCTAAACTATTGACGCAAAACACCGGTGCTGTGGCTAAGAAAGTATTGTGCAGCGCCTGAGCTATCTCGGCTTTAACCTGCTGGATGCGTGCATCCTCCACTGCATCAGCTTTGGTGATGACCACACAACCACGCTCTAAGCCAAGTAACTGCAAAATAGCAATATGCTCATGACTCTGAGGCATCATCCCATCATCGGCAGCAATCACTAATAATGCAAAGTCAATGCCCGTTGCCCCTGCCACCATCGTATGAACTAATGCCTCATGCCCAGGAACATCAATAAACCCTAATACCTCATCACTATCAGGGACAGGCAAATAGGCATAGCCTAACTCAATACTAATACCACGCTCTTGCTCTGCTGCCAGGCGATCGGTATGGACACCTGTTAAGGCTCGTACCAATGCGGTTTTACCGTGATCAATATGACCTGCTGTTCCAATAATCATTGTTTAGGATAAAAGTTGAGCTGTAATTTTTCCTCGTCGTGGGTAGACAAACAACGAAAGTCCAAATACAAGCTTTGTTGTTGAATGCGACCCACAATAGGTGTAGGCAATGATCGCAAACGCTCTTCTAACTTGATCAGGGCACGGCTGCCGCGCCCAGAACCTTGATAGTCAAAACATAAGCCAAAGCTCGGCAGCGCATCAACGGGCAATGCGCCGCTGCCAATTTGACTATTCATTGGCTGCGCCTTGACTAAAAAACTCTGTCCTACCCATTGCTGAAATGGCTCTTGCCAACGCAACGCACTTGATTTTATGTCCTCTATTGGGCGGGTCAAGAGTCTTAAAGTAGTTAAATGATCCTGCAATCGTTCAGGCTGCTCATACAGGCTTAGAACTGCGTCTAAGGCAGCCAGGGTTAATTTTCCTACTCTGAGCATTCGTTTAAGAGGATTGGTTTTGATCGCCTGAATAGCCTCTAACTGACCTACAAGAATCCCTGCTTGTGGACCGCCCAAGAGTTTATCACCACTAAATGTGACCACCTGTGCGCCAGCCTGAATACTGTCCTGTACAGTGGGTTCTGGAGGCAACCCATAGGCCTGCATATTAATCAATGTCCCACTGCCTAAGTCTACCGTTGCAGGGAGATGATAACGAGCCCCTAAAGACACTAATTCAGACAACGATACCTCATGAGTAAACCCTTGGATTTTATAATTACTGCAATGCACTTTCATTAGCATTGCTGTACGCTCATGAATCGCTCGCTCATAATCATATAAATGAGTGCGGTTAGTAGTGCCGACCTCACGCAATCGCACTCCAGCTCGCGACATAATATCCGGTATCCTAAATGACCCCCCTATCTCTACCAGCTCCCCGCGCGAAACCACAACCTGTCGCCTAAAAGCCAAGCTATTGAGCATCAAAAAAACCGCTGCAGCATTATTATTTACCACCGTCGCTGCCTCGGCTCCAGTCAGAGCACAAAGCCGCTCATTAATTAAATCATCTCTATCACCCCGCTGCCCACTGTCCAAATCGTACTCCAAATTAACCGGGTGACGCATCGCACGTACCACAGCTTGGATCGCTTTTTCCGGAAGCAAAGCGCGCCCTAAATTGGTATGTAAAACCGTGCCACTTAAATTAATAACTGGGCGCAAAGACGGCTGCAATAAATGCCTGAGGATGTGTCCGCTATCCTCTAATAAGCGCTCTAACTGTAACTGTTGGTGGGTTAGACGATGTGTATGAAACTGGGCGCGCCGCTGTTGCAATACCTGCCTAATAGCCCGAGTGACCATGCTTTGACCATACTTTTGTACCCAATCTTTGGCTAATGGCTGGCGCAGCAGCTTGTCTACTGACGGCAATACAGACAAGCTGGTTACTACAGGATCGCTCTGGCTTGTATTGTTATTATCAATCATTCTCTTAATGAACACTCTCTGTTAAATTATGAAGCAGCATTCACCCACAGTGACTCTTGTTTCAGTCACCCTTCTCACATAAATAATAGTACTAACCGATTCCAATGAAATGCTTGCTTCAACGCGTTAAAACCGCTCGTGTAGAAATTGATGGTGCTAATGTTGGCCAAATCAACCAGGGACTGCTTGTCTTTGTCTGTGCTGAACCCCATGATACAGAACAAACCGCACAACAAGCTGTTGATAAAATTCTAAAGCTACGCATCTTTAGTGATGCGGCTGGACGAATGAACCGCTCGGTCACTCAGATTCATGGAGGGCTCCTGATTGTCAGTCAGTTTACACTTGCGGCAGACACACGCAAAGGCAACCGCCCTAGCTTTACTCAAGCAGCCCCTCCAGAGCAAGGCAAAGCACTATATGATGCCTTTTTAAACTATGCCCGCAGCCAACACCCTATTGTAGAAAGTGGCATATTTGGTGCTGATATGCAAGTGCATCTGGTTAATGATGGTCCAGTCACCATCCCCTTAGAATTTTAAGTCATTCACGCTAAATAAAAAACAGGCCCCAAAGTGGGGCCTGCTTATCTGACAGGGATAATGCCTAGGAAGTCATCGGCTTAACCCCCACACCTGACTGAAAGTACTGTCGTGTCAATTTAAACACCACCGGACTTAATAACAACAAAGCTATCAAGTTAGGTACGGCCATTAGCGCATTTAGTGTGTCGGCAACTAACCAAATACTCCCTAAGTCTACCCCAGGCAATGCCCCAACCGGAACCATTACAACCCATATAATTCTGAAGGGTAGGTTGGAACGCGTGCCGAACAAAAACTGCGCGCACTTCTCACTATAAAAGCTCCAAGCAATCAAGGTTGAAAATGCAAATAACGCAATTCCTAAACTCACAATATACCGCCCAATAGGACCTAAAGCAGTATGAAAGGCATGCGCTGATAATGAGGCACCATTTTCACCGCTTTCCCAGCTGCCCGTGATCACAATCACTAAGCCAGTAATACTACAAACGATAATGGTGTCTAAAAAAGTACCCAGCATCGCAATGGTCCCCTGACGGATGGGGTTGTCAGTCTTAGCGGTGGCGTGCGCGATGGGAGCACTCCCCAACCCAGCTTCGTTAGAGAAAATACCCCGTGCGACCCCAAAGCGAATAGCGGCCCAAACAGTTGCCCCCATAAATCCGCCTGTTGCAGAAATAGGAGTAAACGCGTGCTGTACTATCAAAGCAATTGCTGCAGGCACCTGATCGATGTTGATTATAATTGCAAGCAGCCCACCGCCTACGTATAAAAAGGCCATAAAAGGAACCAAACGCCCTGCTACATCACCAATACGCTGAATTCCTCCTACGAGTACCAGAGCTACCAGAACCGTCACAATAATACCGCTCACTAGAGGCGGGATATTGAAGGTGCTGTGCATGACATCAGCAACTGAATTTGTCTGTACAGTATTGCCAATGCCAAACCCTGCAAACATGCCGAAAATGGCAAATAAAACCCCCAGCCATTTCCAATTTTTGCCCAAGCCATTGCGAATATAGTACATGGGTCCGCCTACATAGTGGCCTTTGCTATCTACTTCACGGAAGCGAACCGCCAATACCGCCTCACAATATTTGGTCGCCATCCCGACCAGAGCAATCACCCACATCCAAAATAATGCGCCTGGACCACCAAAATAAATAGCTGTTGCAACGCCAGCAATATTACCCGTGCCAATAGTTGCGGATAATGCGGTCATCAAGGCATTAAATGCACTGATATCCCCCTCATCCCCTGCCCCAGAGCGCCGCCCACGCCACATCATCTTGAAACCATAGCCAATATTTCGCTGTGGTATAAAGCGCAGCCCTAGGGTCAGGAATACTCCCGTACCGGCCAGAAGAATCAGCATGGGAGGACCCCATGCAATCCCATTAATTGCCTCAATCCACTCTATCCAATTCATGATGCCTCCTATTGTAGGGAAGATAATACTACTGACAAAAAAGGCTTTTTAAATATTTTTAGCAAAAGAAAATTTGATATTAACTCTAAAAGAGTAGAATTGTATTTATGGATAACGCTAATATAAGTCCATTCAATTTACTTATTAATATTTTGTTCTTTCCCACCTGTTTGAGCCATGCTGCTCACTCTTTCGGAGCTTTTACATGCAAAACATGAACTATGTTGTTACGCTTTTTGAAGGCAATCCCGCTAATAGCAAAATCACTGTTGCGCTCACCATGGCATGCAACGCCGCACGCAAAGGGTTAAAGCCTGTTGTTATTTTAATGGGGGATGCTGTCACTCTAGCTGTCCCTAATGGCTTTGAGAGTATCGACATTGGCGCCCCCTTTAGCAGCTGCAAAGCCCTTCTTAATGAAATCCTTCAAGCCGGCGGTCAAATCGCTGTTTGCGAATCCTGCATGGTATTTAAAGGACTCGCAGCCAGCGATTTAGATACGCGCTTTACTGTTATTAAAGGCAGTGATGTGATTGAGTTTACACTACAAGCCAAAGGCTCTTTACAAGTTGGCTAAATAGTGCACGGGCCGCCTCTTTTTAATCTGTTGTATCCAGCCAGGGCTGTTTATCCCAACTAATTAATGCCCACCGTATGTGCGGCCCTTCCTCCGGTCGGGATTCCTCTATAAAGCTTAGTCGCGGATATTGTCCTTTCTGATAAAGAATGGCGGGCAAATAAAAATAAGGAGGAATCCGCCCTGCCCCAACATGATGATGAGTAAAGTGCGGACCACGGCGCCGCCCCGCCTCTAAGGGATAGGTCACATAAACTCGTCGCAATGCCTGCTGATGGAGTCGCTTGAGCCCGCTGCCCATATCGGCAATTAAACTTGATCGTGATGCAATAACCACATCGGCCTGCGGCAAGGGTTGCCCCCACTCAGTCCAATCAGCACAAATAGCAGTTATCTGTTGCGCACAGCCTAACTGATGGGCACGCTGCTGCAATTTCTCCAGCATTTTGGCACTAAAGTCCAAGGCAAAGACGCGGTGCTGACGCTGCGCCACCGCTAAAGTAACCGCTCCGGCGCCACACCCCACATCTAAAACCGTTTCTCCTTTCTGTAGGGCCACCGCCGCCATCAAGGCTTGTACATAACCGTCTTCCTGCCAAGACATCCCTATTTTTTCTGCACGCCTATCCCACTGCTCAGGGCGGGAAACCGAGCGATCCATTGATTGAAAATGCTCGCGGTATAGGGCGGCAAAATCGATCTCATCTATTTTTTTCATCTATTACCTCTTTACTGGCACTGTCTGTACATTTTTGTTTTGCAACGAAAATTCCATGCTGCTTTACCTTCCTTTAGTTACAGTTCCAAATTACAATCTGGTATGGTTGTATGGATTCATTTGGTTTTAATTTTCCCTTAGCACTCCTTGCGCTTCGGAGCTCAATATGCGTCGCTTTCTCACTCGTTATACCGCCTTTTATGTGGTCATCGCTGGGGCAAGTATCTTTACCCTATTAGCATTATTTCATAGTGGCTGGTGGTGGGTTTTAGGCGTTCCATTCATCGGATTGGTGATTCTCGGGATTTTCGATCTAACACAAACCCGACATGCTATCCGACGCAACTACCCCGTGCTGGGTAATTTACGTTTTTTCTTCGAATTTATCCGTCCTGAAATACGTCAATATTTTATTGAAAGTGATACCCAACCGTTACCGTTTTCTCGCATTGACCGTTCTTTAGTTTATAGACGAGCCAAACAAGAAAACGACAAATTACCCTTTGGGACCCAACTTGATCTGTATACCCCGCGCTATGAGTGGATCAATCACTCAATGTCTCCTACTGTAATCAAAGATACCCATTTTCGCATTACCGTAGGTGGACCAGACTGTACACAGCCCTACAATATGTCTGTATTCAATATCTCTGCCATGAGCTTTGGGGCCTTGTCTGCCAATGCCGTGCTGGCCCTAAACAAAGGGGCATTGCTGGGTAATTTTGCTCATGATACTGGTGAGGGCGGGGTCAGCAAATACCATACTCGTTACGGTGGGGATTTAATCTGGAATATTGGCTCAGGCTACTTTGGTTGCCGAGATGAACAAGGGAATTTCTGTCCAAAACGTTTTGCAGAACGGGCCCAGCAAGATCAAATCAAAATGATAGAGATTAAGCTTTCTCAAGGGGCTAAGCCTGGCCAGGGCGGCATTTTACCAGCGGCCAAAGTAACCCCAGAAATTGCGGCTGCCCGGGGCGTCCCGCCTTGGCAGGATTGCTTATCACCCGCCAAACATAGCGCCTTTAGTACTCCCATAGAACTACTGGAGTTTGTGGCAGAGCTCAGACGACTATCAGGAGGCAAACCAGTTGGTTTTAAACTTACCATCGGTCATCCATGGGAGTGGTTTGCCATTGCTAAGGCCATGCTTAAAACGGGAATCACCCCAGATTTTATTGTTGTAGATGGGGCTGAAGGCGGCACGGGTGCCGCACCTGTTGAATTTATCGATCATGTCGGCACCCCGCTACGAGAGGCCCTGCGCCTTGTTCACAATACCCTAGTAGGCATTGGCTTGCGTAAACATATACGCATTGGAGCCTCGGGAAAGATCATTAGTGCCTTTGATATGGCGCGTATTATGGCCTTAGGAGCCGATTGGTGCAATAGTGCTCGTGGTTTTATGTTTTCAGTAGGATGTATTCAAGCTCTAGCCTGCCATACGGGGAAATGCCCCACTGGAGTGACTACTCAAAACCCCTTACGCCAAAAAGCACTTGTGGTTTCCGATAAATCGGTACGTGTCGCTAGCTACCATAGCAATACCCTCAAAGCATTAGCTGAACTGCTTGAAGCAGCAGGCCTTAATCATCCCCGTGAATTACGTCCGCACCACATCGCACAACGCATTGCAAATGGTCAGGTCAGAGTGCTCTCTGCCCTATTCCCCGATCTCGAAGAGGGGGAGTTATTGCGTGGCGTATTTAAACAAACCATATTCCGCACCGCTTGGCCCATGGCACGGGCTGACTCCTTTGAGCCTAGTTATAGCCTCAGCAAAGCCCTTTCGGGGCACCGCGGCTATACGCGAGCAACCTCTCCCGAACCCACAACTGCTGAATCAAGCGATCATGATGAGGCCCCCAATCCTGCCCCAGAGCACTAAGTCTTAATAATCGCTCTGCAACTCCCCCCTGAACGGATACTCAGACAGGGGGGTATTATAGTTTGAGTAAACAGTGGGGCTTATTCGACCTTTATGGCTCCTTCCGTTATACTAAGCAACTCATTCTACCCTAATAATTTCAACAAGAATCATTATCCTTCAAAATACTTATGTGCCTTAATTTACAATCAAATCAAAAAGCGCAGTGCATTAAAACCGTATTTCTGCGCATGCCCCCTCCTTCCTTGGCACAGTAATCCCCATTTTTAACTCGTCCTCTGTTCTAACACCAAGTGCACGCGCCTAGGCTCCCTAGTGCTTACTTCATGGTGTTGATTATCCTGGTTGCAAAGCACTAGGTTGCTTTTGTGCGGCTTAAGTTGAGGTGTGCATCTACAAAGTTTAAACACATAATGACTGAACCGATATTTTTTCAACTTACTACATTTCAAACCATAGCTTTACTGTTTGGGTTTTATGGACTGACTTTTTTATTAACTCTAAGCATTGGCCGCCGCCACGAGAATGTAGATGGCTATATGGTTTCTAATAGTGCGGTTGGCTTTGGCCTGTCTGCCGCCAGCATGATTGCCACATGGATTTGGGCAGCCTCTTTTTATGCCAGTGCAACCTCTGGTTTTAAGTACGGCTTATCAGGTCCCATTCATTATGGGTTTTGGGGCGCGCTCATGATTTTATTTATCTATCCATTTGGGCGTCGTTTTCGCGCTCTGGCCCCCGAGGCGCATACTCTAGCCGAGGTGATTCATGCTCGTCATGGGCGCTCGAGTCAGCTCATTATGGCAGCTTCCAATCTTGTTGGCAGTGGCATCAGCTTAATGGTTAATTTCACTGCTGCAGGGGCTTTGGTCTCTATTCTCAGCCCCTTAAGCTTTATCCAAGGAGTACTGATTGCTGGCTTAGGAGTATTGACATATACGCTTTGGTCTGGTTTTCGTGCTTCTGTAATGACAGACTTTGCCCAATTAATAGCTATGATTTTGGCTGCAGTAGTGATTATTCCGCTTATTTTCTTTAATGCTGGAGGCCCAAATTTTCTTGAGCAAAATATCTGGCGACTTACGCCTGAACAAGCCGATTTCTTTTCAACCACCGCAATTCTAGAACAAGGAGCCCCCTACTTTGTAGCTGTACTTGCTTATGCAATTGGCAACCAAACCATTGCACAACGCCTTTTTGCTGTCCGTGCGGATCTCATCCGCCCAACCTTTTTAACTGCTACCATCGGCTATGGTGCAGTTGTTATTGGTTTAGGGATGCTTGGACTCTTAGCTCTTTTTGCAGGTTTACAACCCGCACATGGGGATTTAAATAATATCATTCCTCAAATGGCCTCAACCTATCTCCCTCCTATTGGTATTGTGCTATTTTTTTTGCTAGTCATTGGCTCCCTATCTTCCACAGCTGATGCCGATCTATGTGCCCTATCTGCCATTATCATGACTGACATTTATGGCAAAAACATTGCCCGAGGCCGCCCCAATCCCCGTCGTATGCTCCTATGGGGCAGAATCACAATGATAGTGGCCACATTGTTTGGAGTTATTTTTGCCAGCTTAAAACTTGATATTTTAGTCATGTTAGTTTTTGTCGGCGCCCTTTGGGGAGCTATTGTTTTTCCGGTAATCGCAAGTTTTTATTGGCAACGCGTAACCAATCAAGCATTTACTGTTGCTGTCATCACAGCGGTTGTCTTATTTACTATTGTGCGCTTTGAGCTTATTCCTATGACAGGTGCTGTAGCTCTATTTTTTGAAATCATTGCGGCCATTGGAGCGAGTGTTGTTATCGGTCTGATGACCTTTGCTTTTTTTCCCCGCACAGTTGCTATTGCAGCGGCTGCCCTAATGTTTGCAATAACAGCTCCTTATTTTATCGGCTTTCTACGCGACTATACCGTGTTATTAGGCTCATTAACATCATACGGAGTAAGTGCCATAGTGTGCATTGCCATGAGCTTAGCAAGCTCGGAAGAATTTGATTTTCAAATCTTGGCACAAAGAGTAACCACCTTTCAGCAGGACCATAATTAATAAACTAGCAGCACTACACTAAATGTAAGGGATTCAAGAATGGATTTAGATGGTTTAGTAACTTATATTTTAATTTGGCCTGTGCTGTCCGCAGGAATATTAAT
>CALKIR010000042.1 GCA_937995985.1 uncultured Alcaligenaceae bacterium | reverse complement strand
TGCATCTGCATCCGCGTCTGCATCCGCATCTGCATCCGCATCCGCATCTGCATCCGCGTCGGCATCTGCATCAGCATCTGCATCGGCATCTGCATCAGCATCAGCATCCGCATCAGCATCCGCATCAGCATCTGCATCAGCATCCGCATCAGCATCTGCATCAGCATCAGCATCTGCATCGGCGTCTGCATCAGCATCTGCATCGGCGTCGGCATCTGCATCCGCATCAGCATCTGCGTCGGCATCTGCATCAGCGTCTGCATCGGCGTCCGCATCCGCATCTGCATCAGCATCAGCATCAGCATCAGCATCAGCATCGGCATCAGCGTCGGCGTCTGCATCAGCATCAGCATCAGCATCGGCATCTGCGTCAGCATCTGCATCTGCATCCGCATCCGCATCAGCATCTGCATCCGCATCGGCATCTGCATCAGCGTCGGCGTCTGCATCAGCATCTGCATCGGCGTCGGCATCTGCATCTGCATCCGCATCCGCATCCGCATCCGCATCGGCATCACCCAGTGGATTATCAGCAAGATTAGCGGTAGCACCAACCACGTCAGCAGCAGGTTGGTAATAAATAGGATCAATTTCTAAACTAGGTGCGGGATAAGCCAAAGAAAGGGGAGTAGTGGTTTCTATAGCTTTAATTAGTCGTACAAAACTACTGCCTCCATCAGCACCTCCAGTTCCAGCCAGGACAGCAGCAGTGGGATCTAACTCATCAAAAGGATCGTCACCGGCATCAATAGCAGCCAAAACACGCTCTGCCTCAGTCCCAGCCAAAGGGGGCAAAGCAAACTGCGAAGGGTCAACCACTTCTTCAGTCACAAATAGATTCGGATCGAGTTGTATGTCACGATCTCCACCCACCGTAAAAGGCGGCATACCCTCTGCTTCCAAAGTAATAGCTGCTCCAGGAGCAGTAATTACCTCGGCATCTTTTGGAATACGATCCCCAATATTGAGAGACCTTAATTCACCATCTTCCAATCTTATCCAAGCACGACCAATTAAATTGCTGACTAATATCATAACTACCCTGTTTTAGTACTGATAATGACCACTACTCACAATCATGCAAAACCAGTTCAATTCACTTCATATGGGCGCAACTACTCCCATCCTCGCTTTATTTTAAGGGTTTATACCAGTACGTCTATTGGCCGCGACGCCAATAT
>CALKIR010000041.1 GCA_937995985.1 uncultured Alcaligenaceae bacterium | reverse complement strand
ATATGAATTTTTGTGCTTCAGTGTTACCATTGGCAAAAATGTAAATAATATTTTCGACAATAATTTTATTTTAGCTGCTGGAGCACAAATTCATGGCTATTCAAACTACGGTAGTAACCGCATTAAAAGGTAATGCATGGGTGCGTCAAGAGGACGGTACTTTGCGTCCGATTCAAGAGGGAGACGTTCTTGCTGCTGGGACAGAGGTTATTACTGCTGCGGGAGCGGAAATTAGTTTACAGCCGCATGGGGCAGAGCCTTTTTTGTTGGGAGAAGAGCAAAACCTAACATTGAGCCCCGAGTTATTCGAAGACGCAGACAGTGATTCTTGGGCGGTGCCACCTTTGGATGATGCTCAAGCCGCACGTGTTATTGCTGCTTTGGATGCAGGTATGGATCCTTTTGATGAGATGGATCCTACGGCGGCAGTGATTGCTGGTGCAGCTGATGGTGCAGGAGGCAGCTCTTTTACCCGTTTAATGAGTATCGTTGAAACAACGACTCCATTAGCATTGGCTTATCCTAAGCCTGGAGCTGCATCGATTGAGATGCTACGGTTTGCTGGGGATTCGGCTTCGCAAGCAGGGGAGGGCGCGATTCCAGAAGGTCCCGGTATCATTATTGATGATTTGAATAGCATTGAAGCAGGTCATGTCACAATTTCTGAAGATGCGGACAGTCCAGTAGAGGGAGTATTTGCCGTTATTGCTCCTGCTGGGTTGGCTGCGATCACAGTAAATGGTGAGCCTATTACAGCTGGTCGCTTGCTACAGAGCAACCCGTCACAGCCCATACGCATTACAACAGGGCGTGGGGTTTTGGAAATTACCAATTATGACCCTAACACTGGCTCTGTGGAATACAACTATTGGGTCAATGGTGCTCAGGATCATTCCCAAGGACCGGTTACTGATGATATCACCATTGAAGTCGTTGATGTGCTCGGTCGAAGCACCTCTGATACTTTGGGGGTCAATATTACAGACACCGTGCCTGAGGCCGTAGATGATCAGGTAACACAAACTGCTGAGAATGAGTCTGTAGACATTGATGTCTTTGCCAATGACAAGGGCGGAGCCGATGGTGTTGACCTGGTGACTGGTG
>CALKIR010000040.1 GCA_937995985.1 uncultured Alcaligenaceae bacterium | reverse complement strand
ACTGAATTAATTTGTTAGATAACTATACTTAAGCGACATTTTCTTAAGGGTTAGTATTAGTTTTTAGAGCTAGGTTGTAGTGCTAACATGAATTTTGTGTACCCTCTCACCACCAAAATCGGAGAAAAAGGTTATCCATGCAGCAAGAAAAAAATAAAGCACAAGCGCAACAGGATTCTTTATTTTTAAAATTTCAAAACGTTAAAAAAACTTATGACCAAAAAAATCTAGTTGTCAAAGATTTCAATTTAGATGTCAAAAAGGGGGAGTTTGTCACCTTACTGGGCCCTTCTGGATCAGGAAAAACCACGGTTTTAATGATGCTTGCTGGCTTTGAGCATATTACTAGCGGGCATATTTTGCTACAAGATAAGCCCATAGAACAAATTGCTCCTTTTGAGCGCAATATTGGAGTGGTTTTTCAAAATTATGCTCTTTTCCCTCATCTTACTGTAGCTGAAAACTTGGCCTATCCCCTCAAAGTGCGCCGTTTACCTCGTTCAGAAATTAAGGAGCGTGTCCAACGCTTTTTAGACTTAATTGAGTTAAGTGAATTTGGGGACCGTAGGCCTGCTCAACTCTCAGGGGGACAAAGACAACGTGTGGCGTTAGCACGAGCACTTATTTTTGAGCCTTCTTTAGTTCTTATGGATGAGCCACTCGGTGCCTTAGATAAAAATTTACGCGAGCAAATGCAATTTGAAATCACGCATTTACATGAGCGCTTGGGCTTTACAGTGATCTATGTGACCCATGATCAAGCAGAAGCACTCACAATGTCTGATCGTATTGCTGTCTTTAACCATGGGGTGGTACAGCAATATGATTCCCCTCACATTCTCTATGAGCGTCCTAGTAATGCTTTTGTAGCAAGCTTTATTGGTGAAAATAATTTGATCCCTATTTATGAATTACGGCGCAATGGTGAGCATATACAGGCTCAACTGCATTCACAGCATCCAGTACAGGCTCAAAATGGTAACTGTCATAGCGACAGTTTGGCGCGTGGCATCCTATCTGTGCGCCCAGAAAAAGTACAAATAGAGCCTGTTCAAAAAACAGAAAACGAAGTCCGGGCTCAATTTATTACCCACCACTATGTGGGTGATTTTATACGTTATTACTTTAACTTAGCTGATGGCACTCAAATCACAGTTAAGAGCTTATCTACTCCACTTACCAAACCATTAAAAGAAGGTATGGAATATACACTGGGATGGAATATTAACGACTGCTTTGCCTTTCTACCCCAAGAATAAACAACAACTATTACCCACCAAGAGAGGAAATTATGAACAAACCAATTACCGCTATCCGATCGGCTGTTTTATTAACTTTGGCGCTCGGCTTAGCAGCTGGCCCAACTCACGCGCAGCGCCCCCTTACCGTAGTATCTTTTGGCGGTGCGTATGGTGCTGCCCAAGAAAAACACCAAATCAATCCTTATATGAACGATACCGGCAAACAAGTGCTTTTTGAAAACTATACAGGAGGCGTGGCAGAAATTAAGGCACAAGTCGAGTCAGGGCAAGTTCAATGGGATGTGGTGGATATAGAAACTATTGACCTTGAGCGGGCCTGTTCAGAAGGACTACTAGAAGAAATCCCTCACCATATTCTCTTAGAGGGCGCTGACGGCAGTAGCGCCATGGATGATTTTATTCCCGAGGCTCTAGAAAACGAATGCGGTGTTGGACAAATTATTTGGAGCACAGTCTACGCCTATAACAACGATACTGTGGGTGATACTGCCGCAGTCAGCATACAAGATATTTTTGATCTGGAAAAAATTCCCGGTAAGCGAGGACTTAGAAAAAGGCCTCAGGTCAACATGGAATGGGCACTTATTGCTGACGGGGTGCCTTTGGAAGAAGTTTATGATGTGCTAGCTACTCGCGAAGGACAAGAACGCGCTTTTGCCAAGCTAGACACCATTAAAGATGAAGTAGTCTGGTTTGATAGTTGGTCACAGGCACCGCAGCTACTCAATGACGGGGGAGCCGTACTTGTACAATCAGCCCATGGTAGGTTTTATGATGCGATTGTCCAAGAAGATAAGCCTTTTACTATTGTCTGGGATGGGCATATTTACGATCTCGATGTCTGGAGCATTGTAAAAGGCAGTCCTAATAAAGATGAGGCACTTAACTTTATTGCTTATACCACGGGAACGAAACCTCTTGCTGGATTTGAAGACGTTGCCTACGGCCCTACTAGAAAATCATCACTCGAGCTTATTGATCCAGAAGTTATCGATTATCTCCCCTCATCGCACCTTGACGTTGGGCTCAAAGCAGATGGTGTATTTTGGGCTGATTTTGGTGAGTTCCTAGGTGAACGATTTAATGAATGGTTGTTGCAGTGATGTACAGGGGCGTTCTGCCCCTGCACTGTTTTTCATTAAATATACAGCCTTATAACTCCTAAAACTACAAGGGCCCTGCATATGACCCAAAGCATAGCTCCTAACCACACTATTGGATTAAATGATGCTGAAATACGCAGTGAACGTAAAGCACTCAGAAAACGCCGACAACAAGCACTGCTTTTAGTTTTACCTTTATTGGCTTTTATATTTTTTAGCTTTGTTGCCCCCATTACCACTATGCTGTATCGCAGCATATACAACCCAAGTGTTGCGCATCTCATTCAGCACACAAGCAGTACACTCAACCACTGGGATGGGCAAAGTAGCCCACCACCCGAAGCCCTTCAGGCAATGGCATTAGATTTGCATGAGCTGGCACAAAACAGGCAAGCAGGAACCTTTGCTGCAGCTGTAAATAGGCATTTTAGTGGCGCAACTAGCATTATTAATCGCAGTGCTCGCGCATTACGCTCAGAAAATGAAAATACTGTACACGTTTCTGGAGCACAAATTCTAACTAATACCCACCCTCAATGGTCCGATCCTGCCTTCTGGAGAGCGATTCGAGAAGCCGGTCGCGCTTATAGTGAAACTAATTTTTTAACTGCTCTGGATCTAGAGCGCAATGAATCTGGGGCTATTCAAGCACGCAGCTCTGCACGCATTTATATACAGCTATATGCAAAGACCCTATATATTGCAGCGGCTATTACTCTTCTGTGCATTTTATTAGGTTATCCCTTGGCCTACTACATGGCCCATACCAGTAATAATCGAGCCAATATATTACTTATCTTTGTACTGCTTCCCTTTTGGACCTCCTTGCTGGTACGCACTACTGCGTGGATAGCGCTTTTACAAACCAATGGGGTCATTAACTCTTTTTTAATTTGGACAGGATTCATTTCCACGCCACTTGAAATGCTCTATACCCGCTTTTCAACAATCATAGCAATGACCCATATATTACTGCCTTTTATGGTGTTGCCTCTTTATAGTGTCATGCGAGGCATTGATGGTAGCTATGTACGTGCGGCCCTTTCCATGGGTAGCCGTCCATTGGGAGCCTTTTTCAAAGTGTATTTACCACTTTCACTTCCCGGGCTCAGCGCAGGCACTCTCTTGGTATTTATTATTTCAGTAGGCTATTACATTACTCCTGCCTTAGTCGGAGGCACCGATGGGCAGCTTATTTCTAATCTCATTGCTTTTCACATGCAACAATCAAGCAACTGGGGGCTAGCTGCCGCATTAGGCGCACTGCTTTTGGCTGTCATTCTTTTACTGTATTGGGTCTATGACCGCTTAGTAGGCGCAAGTAATATTCGTTTGGGGTAATAACATGGCTCAACAACACTACTATTCTATACAGCACCGATGGGGGGCACGATTACTGGCCTTAACTGCTTTTTTTGTCTTGTTATTCTTAATGCTCCCTATTTTAATTATCATCCCTCTTTCCTTTAATGCAGAACCTTTTTTTAGCTTTACACCGGGCATGCTGAAGCTTGACCCTGAGGCCTATTCTTTACGCTGGTATCGTTCAATTTTAGATAGCCCAAATTGGATACTGGCCATTAAAAATAGCTTCATTATTGGAATTTTTGCTACTCTGCTTGCTACCCTTTTGGGCACAGTTGCAGCCATGGGTTTGAGCCAGGAGCATATGCCCTTTAGGCGTCTAATTACCGCCTTATTGCTATCTCCAATGATAGTCCCTCTAATTATCATTGCCGCGGGCATGTTCTTTTTCTACACCAAATTTAACCTAACGGGTACGTTTATAGGCATAGTGATTGCCCATGCCACACTGGGACTGCCCTTTGTCATTATTACCGTGACCGCAACCCTTTCTGGGTTGGATCCATCCTTGTATCGCGCGGCCATCAGTTTAGGAGCATCCCCCCTCTATGCGTTCAGAACCGTTCTTTTACCTATCATTCGTCCAGGCGTGATATCAGGTGCTTTATTTGCCTTTGTGACTTCATTTGATGAAATTGTATTAGTCTTATTTTTGGCCGGTCCTACTCAAAGAACCATTCCACGAGAAATGTTTTCAGGCCTAAGAGAGCAAATTAATCCCACTATATTATCTGTTGCTACTTTGTTAATTATAGTTTCCGTATTATTTTTGCTTTCCTTAGAGCTTTTGCGCCGCCGTGCCCAAAAATTACAACAAGCCAATTAAATGAATTATCTACTTTGGTCCCTTAGCTTGAGCACAAGCAAGGGACCTTATTTAA
>CALKIR010000039.1 GCA_937995985.1 uncultured Alcaligenaceae bacterium | reverse complement strand
CTTAAATGTGGGATTGACCCCTGATGAGATAGTAGGCTGTATTATGCATTTAATTCCCTATGTGGGTTTTCCTCGGGCTTTAAATGCATTAAAAGTTGCTCAGGAGGTGTTTAAAGAGCAGGGGGTTGCTATTTCAAACACAGATATTGAGTAGGCCGAGTAAAGAATTTATTAACCCTCACAAAGAGCGTGTGCAGAATGCATGGGCTCTTTATGAGGGGCGGCATGTTCAATAGTCTAATAGGGACAAGATAAATTTATACTGGCAGAGCAACCAAGGGGTTGCCGTACATTGGGTCATCTTTTTTAGAGTTGATGGCCTCTTCATAGTTTAAGCCCAGGGCTTCTGCCACTCCTTTGCCGTAGGCGGGATCTGCAGCATGACAGTTGCGTATATGTCTAAATTTAACAAATTTTGGGGCATCTCCCATTGCACGAGCTGTATTTTCAAATAGTACCTGTTGCTGTTCTGGGCTCATAAGTCTAAAGAGTTTGCCGGGTTGTTCAAAGTAATTATCATCGTCCTCATGGAATGACCAGTGTTTGCCATTGCCTTGGATGCGAATAGGGGGCTCCGCATAGTCGGGTTGTGCTTGCCACTGTCCAAAACTATTTGGTTCATAGTGAGGGAGGCTGCCATAATTTCCGTCGACACGACCCTGACCATCTCGGTGATTACTGAACACAGGGCAGCGAGCTTTATTGACTGGAATTTGATGATGGTTGGTTCCTAAACGATAGCGTTGCGCATCGCCGTAGTTAATAAGACGGTTTTGTAGCATCCGATCAGGGCTTACCCCTATGCCAGGAACTAAGTTAGCAGGGGAAAAAGCAGCCTGCTCTACTTCTGCAAAATAATTATCTGGGTTACGGTTAAGCTCAAACTCGCCCACTTCAATGAGCGGATAATCACTAAAATACCAAACTTTAGTTAAATCAAAGGGGTTGTTTTTTTGTTTATCCGCTTCTAGCTCTGGCATTACTTGAATATACATTTTCCATTTAGGAAAATCCCCTCGTTCTATGGCTTCATAGAGATCACGTTGGTGGCTCTCACGGTCACGTCCAATAAGTTCAGCCGCTTCAGCATCGGTTAAGTTTTTAATCCCTTGTTGAGTGACAAAATGAAACTTGACCCAAAAGCGTTCGCCTTGTTCATTCCACATGCTATAAGTGTGAGAACCAAAGCCATGCATGTGGCGATAGCTTGCAGGTATGCCGCGATCGCTCATGGTAATAGTTACTTGATGCAAGGCCTCGGGCAAGAGAGTCCAGTAATCCCAGTTGTTAGTAGCACTGCGTAAGTTGGTACGAGGATCGCGTTTAACTGCCTTATTTAAATCAGGAAATTGACGGGGATCGCGGATAAAAAATACAGGGGTATTATTGCCTACTAAGTCCCAGTTGCCTTCTTCTGTATAGTATTTCATGGCAAAACCACGAATATCTCGTTCGGCATCTGCAGCCCCACTTTCTCCTGCTACGGTGCTAAAGCGAACAAACATCTCTGTTTGTTTGCCTACTTCACTAAATAGGGCAGCGCGGGTATATCGTGTAATGTCATGAGTTACGGTAAAAGTGCCATAAGCGCCAGATCCCTTTGCATGCATGCGACGTTCAGGAATGGTTTCTCGTACAAAATTGGCGAGTTTCTCATTGAGCCAGGTATCTTGGGCGAGCAGAGGACCACGTGGGCCAGCTGTGAGACTGTCTCTATTTGATACTACTGGAGCACCAAAATCAGTAGTTAAGTGGGTGATAGGGCATTTTTTACTGTCTTGTGACATAGTGTTCTCCATCGATTGCTGCTGCAAGGAAATAACTTTCATGCTATAGGAGAACCCGTTAGGGATAAAGTTAATAATTTTAATTATTGCTAAAGATTTAGGCGCGCAATCCGTAAAGCTTAGTGAACCCAAATGGTCGTTTAGTAACAGTAGCTGTGGTTAAAACTGATAGCCCCTAAAGTTTTCTACCCAACGGCCGTTAATCATAGTGATACATCAAACTACCACTCTTAATTTGTAGGAGTCTGTTATGTCAGTAATTAACACCAACTATCTTTCCTTGGTTGCGCAGAACAACTTAAACAAGTCTCAAAGCTCCTTAGGCACCGCCATTGAGCGCTTATCATCTGGCTTGCGTATTAACAGCGCCAAGGATGATGCTGCAGGTCAAGCTATTGCTAACCGCATGACCGCTCAAATCAGAGGGATGACCCAGGCAGCACGTAATGCTAATGACGGTAT
>CALKIR010000038.1 GCA_937995985.1 uncultured Alcaligenaceae bacterium | reverse complement strand
TAAAAGTACAACAAATTTAATCCTATACTAACTCAATTGCCATGGCGACGGCTTCACCCCCTCCAATACACAAAGAGGCAATGCCTCGCTTTTTATTGGTGGCCCGTAATGCACCAATGAGGGTAGCAATAATACGGGCACCAGAAGCTCCAATGGGGTGTCCTAGGGCAGTAGCCCCGCCGTGGATGTTGACCTTGTCATGAGGAATATTGAGGTCTTTCATGGCAGCCATGGTGACGCAAGCAAAGGCCTCATTAATTTCAAATAGGTCTACTTCATCGATGGTCCACCCAGTTTTTTTCAATAGTTTTTGGATGGCCCCAACGGGTGCAGTAGTAAACCATTCGGGCTCATGTGCGTGCTGGGTATGTGCCACGATTTGTGCGATGGGCTGCGCCCCGAGTTCTTTGGCAGTGGATTCACGCATTAATACCAGGGCAGCCGCGCCATCGGAAATAGAAGAGGCATTGGCAGCGGTGACGGTGCCATCCTTTTTAAAGGCGGGGCGTAGGGTAGGAATGCGCTCAGGGTTGGCGCGGGTGGGAGTTTCGTCGATTTCGACTACAGTATCACCACGACGACCTTTGACGGTGACGGGGACAATTTCCCACTCAAAGAGGCCTTTTTCGGTGGCCTCGCGGGCGCGACGTAAGGATTCAATCGCAAATTCATCCTGCTCTTCACGAGTAAATCCATATTTTTCTACACATTGCTCAGCAAAAATACCCATGGGCGCATGCTCATAGGCATCCTCGAGTCCATCCAGAGCCATGTGATCAAAAATACGGTCATGACCGTAGCGATACCCGCTGCGTGCTTTGAGTAACAGATAAGGGGCATTGGTCATGCTTTCTTGACCGCCAGCAACGACGACATTAGCACTGCCTGCTTTTAGCATATCAAACCCCATCATGGCAGTTTTCATGCCTGAACCGCAGACCTTGTGCACGGTAGTACATGGAACATGTTTGGGCAAGCCGGCTCCCAAGGCTGCTTGACGAGCGGGGGCTTGGCCCTGACCAGCTTGAAGGACATTGCCCATCAAGACCTCATCAACAGCATCTGGCTGTATGCCTGCGCGTTCTACGGCGGCTTGGATGGCTACTGAACCTAACTCGTGGGCTGCCATAGAGGCAAAATTGCCGCTCATAGAGCCAATGGGGGTACGCGCAGCTGACACAATTACGATAGGGTCAGACATTATGATTCTCCTGTTTTTTTAGTTAACAAGTCTGCACGGCGTGCAGGGAGTCTTTTATCAAGACTATATGGGTAGATATTCTCGAAGCGGCCTTGACTGACGCGGAGGCGACAATCAGACCACCATTGAGCGGTGAGCAGTTCAGGGTGGTATTTCTTAAAGGCATCTCGAATACGGGGATCACCTAATAAAAACCATTCGAACTCCTCAGGAAAGACATCATTAGCGGCGACTGGGTACCAGGGCTCGCTGGCCATTTCTGCCTCGGCATGAGGCGGCTCAGGAATCACTCGGAAATTCATTTCCGTCATGGTTTGAATTTCATCATAATCATAAAATACCAGACGTCCCAAGCGTGTGAGCCCAAAGTTTTTAAACAGCATATCACCTGGGAAAATATTATTCGCAGCCAACTCACGAATGGCCTCACCATATTGTTTAATGGCGTGCTCGAGTTCTTTATCATTCGCATTGCTCAAATAAATATTTAAGGGCAGCATGCGGCGTTCAATGTATACATGCTTAAGCACGATGTGATCGCGAGACTCTTCTAGCAATGAAGGAACCTCAGTGCGCAATTCATCGAGTAGCTCGGCAGAGAAGCGATTTTTGGGTAAAGCAACCTGTGAGTATTCCCAAGTATCCGCCATTCGGCCTGCTCGATCATGTTTTTTTACAAGTAAATAACGATCCTTGACTATTTTGTGCGTCATATTTTCTTTGCGAATTGTGTCACGGATCATTTTGAATACATAAGGATAAGAAGGAAGGGTAAAGACCACCATCACCATTCCCTCAATTCCAGCCGCACGTTGAAACAAATCGGTGGAATGATGCAAATGATGTAAAAAGTCTCGATAAAACAAGGTCTTACCCTGCTTCTGTAAACCGATGGCATTATAAAACTCGGCCTTAGGCTTACGAGGCAATAATGATTTCAGAAAGCTCACATAAGCCGCTGGAATTTCCATATCGACCAAAAAATAGGCCCGCGTAAAGCTAAATAAAGTACTGAGGTCATCGGTATCATCTAATAATGCATCAATTTCTATTTGACCACTGTGGGTATGAGTCAAGGCAATGGCAAAAGGATAAATAGTGCCGTAATTAATAAAGCGCCCGACAATATAAGCCCCTTTGTTGCGAAAGAATAAAGAATTTAATACCTGAATTTGGCAATCGGGCCCGATGCGCTGTCCTGGCTCATAGGGCAAGCGCTGCCGTAAGACATGAACAGCACGGCGGGCCAATAAGCGAATATCGGTGGGCAAATCTGCAAAGGGGGCGGCCAGACCAAAATCGACCACCATCTGTGTTAAAGCAGGAAGGAGCCCACAATTTAAAGGATAGTACGAACGATAAGCGGGACGGCAGCTGCTGCTACTGATATATTCGGTAGCAACCACCGGACGCACAAAAATAAAATCATTGTTGAAATAGGTGCGGTGCAAGACACGGCAAGATACCGAATTAAAAAAAGTCTCCGCACATTCAGGCTGTTTATGGGCATTGAGTAAGCGCACATAAGCAGCCTTGACCTGCCGCCAAAATTGCTCTTGTTCAGGGCTCAGGTGATTGTGGCCATTGGCTTGTTCAGGCTGTAAATGGCTGTTGCGCAAAGCCTTGGACACAATGGCGGTGCATTCGCGGACACGAATATCGTAATATTCAATGCGCTCACTAGATAATTGTTGAATATTGTGCCACAGCCCCGATTCAAAGAGCACTTTAGCGCGTTGCGCACTATAGCGAAACAAAGAATAATGGCGATTAAAGCCCTCTAGAATAGTTTGGGCAATATGCTCGGGTGAGGGCGCTCGTTGGGCGGGCACAATGGTAGCGAGATCATTAGGTCGAGACATGCTGAATAATACTGGGCTAAGGATGCATCATGGAGTCACAAAAATAGCGTATCAGTACATTGTGCATTGTGATTGTGCAAAGCAACAATTAGGGTTTACCGAAACTTTTGCGAGGACATCAGCAGAATTGTCCAATTGCTGGGGTTTAGAGCCCTCTTATGGTGACGCTATGAAGCAGGCTGTGTATGGTGAAAGTTGGAGCAATGATTAACTAAAAAACTATTTCTGCTATGAGTCAAAAAAATAATCCATCATTAACCTATCCTTGGGAGGACTTTTTGCCGGAGTTTGGCACCCTCAAAGAAGTGGGCCCAGGGGTATTTTGGGTGCGTTTACCCCTTCCGTTTGCTTTAGACCATATTAATGTATGGTTATTGCGCGATGAAATAGACGGGCAAGCGGGCTGGACGGTGATTGACACAGGGGTGGCTCGTGAGGAGCAAAAGGCGCTCTGGGAGCGTATATTTGCTGAACAACTAGAAGGATTGCCTATTGTGCGGGTTTTGGTGACCCATATGCACCCTGATCATGTAGGCCTAGCAGGTTGGCATTGTGAGCGTTGGCAGGCCCCCTTATGGATGAGCATGACGGATTATATGGTTGCCTGCATGTGGCTGCAGCCAGCATCCGCTAGTAATCCCTTACTGAGTCAGGTCGGGCAGGCCACAGCGGCACATTTTCAACGAAATGGCTTAGCGGATGCGGCGCTCTTACAAGAGATACGCGCTCGGGATAGTTATTATCCGAGCTTGGTGAGCAGCTTACCCCCTCGTTTTCATCGCATTTTACATGGTGATAAAATTCGTATTGGTGCCCATGAGTGGGAGGCCATTGTAGGGTATGGGCATGCTCCAGAGCATGTGTCTTTGTGGTGCCCTGAGTTAAATATATGTATTTCTGGCGATATGTTATTGCCGCGCATCTCCACTAATGTCAGCGTACAGGCTTATGAGCCCGATGCTAATCCGTTGACTCTCTATTTGCGTTCTTTAGAGCGGTATGCGCCTATAGATGCTGATGCTTTAGTCTTGCCTTCACATGGACGTCCGTTCATAGGCATTCATGAGCGTATTCGTCAACAACACGAGCATCATGCCGCACGCTTACAAGAGACCCTTGAGGCCTGTGCCCAAGAAGACGGCCTATCCGCGGCAGAGCTTGTCCCCATAATGTTCCGTCGTCCTTTAGACGCTCATCAAATGAATTTTGCCATGGGTGAGGCCATAGCGCATCTGCACGCTTTATACTACGAGGGCACATTGCAGCGCCGCCTCGTTGATGGAGTATATCGGTTTTATACAGTTTCTTGAGGGCCAATAATTCATGCAGAAAAAAGTTCAAACTGCCTTGCAACATATAGGGTTAGCTCCTTTTGATGAGCACGGAGCAGCCCCTGTGCCGCTGCCTGCACAGCGCAGCAGTACCGTGCGCTTTCAGTCGGTAGCTGCATTGGAGCATGCCCTCCAAAATCGTGCCCAAGGAGGTACAACCCCACCCGTATATGGTCGAGGTGGACTCGCGACTCACCGTGCTCTCGAAGAGGTATTTTGCACCTTGGAGCAAGGACAGGGGGCATTTTTATTACCGAGTGGGATGGCTGCTATTAGCCACGCCTTATTGAGCAGTGTTCAACAAGGCGATCATATTTTATTTGCGGATTGTGTGTACGGGCCGGTGCGTGGTTTTGCCAAAAATATATTGGCTCGGATGGGGGTACGGTATACTTTTTGCCCCCCAACGGTGGCAGCCTTTGAGGATGCATTGACCCCCCATACCAAGGTGCTTTATATCGAGTCACCGGGTTCGTTATTGATGCAAATGCTTGATGTCCCTCAATTAGTTGAGTGGGCACACGCCCATCATTTACTGGTCCTCATTGATAATACTTGGGGCTCGGGGTATAGCTATCAGCCACTGTCTTTAGGGGCTGATATTTCTATAGTGGCGGGGACTAAATACATCAGCGGGCATTCTGATGTGATGCTGGGAGCGGTCATTGCACGCGATCAGGCACAGATGTCGGCATTGCATGACACACACTATGCCATAGGTTTTGCCGTCAGTGCAGAAGATTGTTGGTTGGCATTGCGTGGAGTACGTACCTTGCCCCTGCGGATGCAGCAATCGGCGCATACGGCCTTACAGGTGTGTGCCACCTTAGCAGAATGGCCAGAGGTGGAGCGCATTTATCATCCTGCATGGCCTCAAGATCCTGGGCATGCATTATGGCAGCGTGATGCACTGGGCTCTAATGGCATGGTATCTTTTGCTTGGTCATTAAGCCCAGCTCAGACCCGTGTTTTTGTGGACAGCTTGGATTATTTTGGTATTGGCTTTTCTTGGGGAGGCTTTGAAAGCCTCATACAGTGGGTCAATACTGATGATTTGCGAGCGCATAGCTATTGGGCCACTAGTCCTCAGGGCCAATATTCGGCTCATGACCACCCCCCACAAGTATTGCGCTTGCAAATTGGGCTAGAGGCGCCCGAAACATTACTTGATGATTTGCTGCAGGCACGCCAGCGCGCCCTGCAGCATACTGATTAAAAATTGTAATATTTATTGCTGGCGCTGTTGTAAGCTATAGTCGAGTAGCTGTTGCGCGGTGTCAATGGCCTCGCTATAGCCCTGCGCCATCGCTGGTGAGGTTAAAAAACGCCCCCCAATGGCCAAAGTAGGAGTGCCTTCAATGTGATAGTGCTTGGCAAGCTCATTGGCACGATTGGTTTTGGTTTGCACCCCAAAAGAATTAAAGGTTTGGCTAAATTCTTGCTCATCAATGCCTTGTTGAACCGCCCATTGGGTCAGAGCTTGGGCATCAAATAATTGCTCTTTGCCATGATGCAAGGCATCGAATAAAGCGGTATGCAAATCCAAACGGTCCAAAGCCTCGAGCGTATAATACATGCGTTGCAAGTCAGTCATACTTGCATTAAACGCAACGGGCACACGCTTGAGCACCACACCTTCGGGCAGCTCTTGGGCCCAGCGCGTTACATATGGAGAAAACATCGCACAATAAGGGCAGGTATAGGCAAAAAACTCTAATACCTCGACCTGATCGGCGCGATCCGCGGGCTGGACCTGAGACAGCTGAACATAACGATCATCATTAGGCAGCTCCGCTGCTGCCGCCTGTAGAGGGCCAAATAAAGCCATAGCAGCCAAAGTGGCTGTTGCTGCAAAACGAGAGAAAAAAGAAAAGGCGTTCATAAATAAGCTCTCACTAAAAAGGGTACGTTTTATTGTCTGACAATAGAAGTTTCTATTTGTTCAGCACCTAAAGTTTCACGGGCTTTATTGAGTTCATCAATCCCTTTGAAAGGCCCCACACGCACCCTATTGATAGGGCGGCCATCAAGTTGGGCCACCTGTACGGTGGCATCAAGCCCGAGCATGATGATACGCGCCTTGATGGCATCAGCATCTTGGGCTGAGCGAAATGCCCCGGCTTGTAAAAAATAAATGGTTTCCTTGCTAGGGGTTGCCGCTGGGGGGGGCGGAGCCGCAGAAGAAGAGGCAGCCTGAGGTGGTGTAGAGGGAGCTTGGGGAGGTGGACTTTTAGGGAGGCTCCCTTCTGGCACCGCTTCTAGTTGATTTAATCCTGCAATAAATTGGCCAAGCTCATCTTGTTGCTGCCGAGGAGTCGGAGCGGGTATTCGGGTATCCTCGGGCAAACGAGGATGCTGTTGATAGAGCTTGCTATTGGGATCGGGTGCATCGCGCACATCGGGCAAGATAATTTGGCTGGGCTCGCGGCTGGCACGATCTTGGAATGGCATGGGCGCCTTGGTCACATAGAGGGCCACCGCAACAGCGGCGGCCAAACCCAGGACCAGGCCAATAATAATGCCGGTGAACGTGCTGCCACGAGAAAGAGAAGAGCGGTTACGTTTTCTGGCCATGATTTACATTTCAGTAGGAGCGCTTACGCCTAGTAAGTCTAGACCGTTTGCGATGACCTGCGCACATGCTGCAGCCAAACTAAGACGGGCCTGACGCAAGGAGTCATCATCAACTAATAAGCGCTCGCTGTTATACCAAGTATGGAAATCTGCCGCACAATCACGCAACCAAAACGCCACTTGGTGGGGAGCAAGCTCGTGAGCAGCTTGTTGAATCATCGCCGGGTACTCGGCCAAGCGTTGAAGCAAAGCGCGCTCACTAGGGGCCACCAAAGGACGGGTATCTGCTTGGTGAATAGTGGACAGAGGCGTATTAGATTGACGCAATACAGAATGAATCCGTGCATGAGCATACTGCACGTAGTAGACCGGGTTTTCCTCGCTATGTGATAAGGCCAAGTCAATGTCAAAAGTAAACTCGGAATCGGCGCGACGCTGGACTAAAAAGAAACGCACTGCATCGAGCCCTACCCAATCGATAAGCTCACGCATAGTGGTATAGCTACCGGCACGCTTGGAAATGGCAACCTCTTTGCCGTGGCGCATGACCTTGACCATATTGTGCAAGACATAGGCAGGAAAATCTTTAGGAATGCCCAGATTGAGCCCCTGCAAGCCTGCTCGAACCCGAGCCACAGTACCATGGTGGTCTGTCCCCTGTATATTAACACAGTGGTGGTAGCCACGCTCCCATTTGGTGACATGATAGGCTACATCTGGGACAAAATAGGTATAACTGCCATCGCTTTTGCGCATGACCCTATCTTTATCATCGCCAGTTCCCAACTCAGTGGTGCGCAGCCACAAGGCACCGTCTTTTTCATAGGTATGGCCGGCTTGGGTTAGGGCCTGAACCACCTGCTCGACTCGCCCCGTAGTATAAAGGGAGCTTTCTAAATAGTAGTTATCAAAGGTGAGTCTAAATGCTTGTAAATCGAGGTCTTGCTCGCGGCGGAGATAAACGACGGCAAATTGGCGGATATTTTCTAGATCATTCACATCGCCAGTGGCGGTAACTGGGAGGCCATCAGCAGCAGCAACTGTTTTTTTGGCCAAAAAATCCTCAGCGATTTCTAAAATATAATCCCCGCGATAGCCGTCAGCAGGAAACTCAGGACTATCGGGACTAATGCCACGCGCTCGAGCTTGAACACTTAGAGCGAGGTTATGAATTTGATTACCCGCATCGTTGTAATAAAACTCGCGAGTGACCTCATAGCCTAATGCACTATAAAGCCGACAAATTGCATCCCCTAATGCGGCCTGACGAGCATGGCCCACATGTAACGGCCCCGTTGGATTAGCCGATACAAATTCGACCATAATTTTTTTATTTTGGGGAGGCTGTTGGCCAAACTGAGCGCCTGCCTGGTGAATGAGATGAATCACTTCTTGGTGGGCCTGCTCAGTTAAACGAAAATTAATAAACCCGGGCCCAGCTACCTCACAAGAAGCGATCAACCCCTGACTATCGGGATTGTTCTGAATAATGGCGATTAGCTCCTGCGCTAATTCACGAGGATTGCGGCGAGCGGGACGAGCCAGCTGCATGGCCACATTAGTCGCCATATCGCCATGTGCTGCGACCTTGGGGCGCTCTAGATGAATCGGTACGGAAGCATCTGGCAGTAACTCATTGACTGCCTGTTGAATAATAGAAGAGAGCTTTTTTTGTTGCTGTAAAAGCATAGGACAATAGTTGAGAATCTAGTCTGTGAAAAAAGTTCCTCAGGCTGAGGATAGGGCCGCAACAGTTCTGCGCCCAAGGCATAGATCATAACGTGAATTGCTGCGAAATGCTCAATTAACTGCTGTGATTGGTCGCCAGTGTAAATTTTGCTCGAGCCACTGATAATATGCCTCCAAATCTACCCTGCCGACAGCAGGGCTATCCCGTCTTTGCCAGTCGGAAAAATACTCTATAAAGGCCTGCACCTCATCCCGTACAGACTGCCCGATATGCGGATGCAGCCACTGAGGCGCACTGTGCTGAGGCATTTGTACATGGCGATCGGTATTTAAATAACGCGCAAAGGGGAGCCTATCATCGTGGAGAATGGGTTCTGTAATATCTTGTAAGGCTGCTCCCTCAGCTTGTGCAAAAGCCAATCCTAAAGATTGAGCCTGCCAGATCATCCATGCCAAAGGCAGCTGTGCCAAATCACCATGTCGTGATGCACTGTGTCCGCCGCCTAAATCTCCATGGTTCCCAATAAACCCTGCCTGTACACGGTTGGGGGCCAACGCCTCACCAGGAGCAGACTCTATGGAATAGAGAGGAAATAACTGTCGGTATTCATTAAGGGCCACAGCATGGGCCACCCAAGCCCATTCGGGAGCCACACTGAGGTCGTACAAATGATTATGTGATCCCAGTAAACCGAACTGCGCCACAGTATCAAATAGGCCCAAAAAGCGTGGCTCAATACATGCTGCATAGTGACGGCCAAACTCATCCTCATAATGAAACCACCCTAATTGAGTATGTTGGAGCAGGGCATTGCCAAAATGTCGGGCCAATGCCGCCCCTCGAGAAAAACCAATAATATCGATGGCTAAACGCTGAGCGGCGTCCTTCCAGAGCATTTCATTGAGCAAATGCTGCCACTGAGTGTGTATGATTTGATGGGCACGCCATGCTGTTAAGGCATCCCAATCAACATAACTCGCATTCCCGGGCCCACTTTGGTAATAAGCTGTTTCTTGATAAATAGAAGCAAATTTCCACACATTGCTGTTAAGGCGCGCATCATAACGCGTGCCATCAAAGGCAAACAGCAATAATCCCAAAGGGTCAATGAATTGCCAAGGACGTTGGCGGGCATAGCCAAGTACTTGTTGATTGGGGGCAGGTCCGAGGGGATCTGGATTTAAATAGTGACCAAGGTGCGGGTCATACGTGCGTAGGAGATTATCATGCCAGCCGGTTACTGGATCGGCATAATGACCCGCAAAACGCAAAGGCATATAAAAATCATTGTGGAGAATAGTGGCGGCACCAAAAGGCTGATAGTGTGCACGCCAAACCAACTGCTGTTGATCATCACTAACGGCTACCGGTGCGCCTACAAATTGACTATGAATTGCATATAAGCGGGGCGTCTCTGTGCTGTAATCAATAACGGCAACAGGGCGTTCCTCGTGGTAGATATAGCGCCTCTTGATGGGATGGGGCTGCACCCCTTGGCTGAGCGCATGGAGCTGCGCATCATCGCCATACCATTCCGCCACTAATTGATGTTGGTGAAAAATAAAAAAATGATGGGAATGCTCATGTGGGTGAGGATAATAAGCATAAATGCGTTGTCCAAAGGCATCATGCTCGTACCATGCGAGGAGAGCATCATGCTCGATGACTGCAGCCAAACGACGTTGTGCATTATAAAAAAGAGCGCGTTGTATGGGGGAGTCATCGGCATCTTGAGGCGCACCGCCTGGCTTGTACCCAGAGCCCTGCCACAGCCGCAATAACCCGGACTCATCTCGCAGATGAGGAGCATTATTGGGCTGTGGGGTAATATTTTGTCCGAGTGTATCCCAAGCCCAATACTGCCAATCTGAGTCCTCTGTGCGCGCCCCTACCAAACGGCCCTGCTCATCATGTAACAAATAACGTCTATAGACAGTGGGCTGCTGCTGTGCAGGCCAATTCCAAAGGGATTGTTGCGCCTCGATGAGCGGTGGAAGTTGTGGGGCTGTGCTAGGACGCAGCTTGTGCTGATGCCAACTCAATAAGCGCTGAGGACTCATAATCAACCAATGCTCATGGGAGGCATCCCAACCGTAGAAGTCAAAAATACCGTTATGATGCTCCCATAACGAAGCACCATGGCGACGCAACACGGTTTGTCGAGGACCTTGGGCAGGCTGCCACTCAATGCTTTGGAGCTGATTATGGGCATCATAGTGATAATGAAGGCTGCCGCCCTCAAATAGGTGATGGGTACGCAGCAAGGACCCTGTATATTCAAAGCGCTCTTCGAATGTCCAATGCACAGTGCCCTGAGAGGTGGTCAGTTGGCGGTGCACGCTGCGTTGTTGCAGCTGCTGTTGTGCATTAAGCACCCACCATTGACTTTCATTAGGATGGTGCAACGACAATTGATGTGTGCCGACCCCATCAAAGAGGATAGTGATGGGCTCCTGCAAACGTGTGCGCCCATGCTCGTGTAACATCTGCTCCGAGAGGGACTGCTCTGACAAGGCTGTGGGTGGTGCAGGTATAAAGCGTACCCACTGAGGGTGCCCCTCATTATTACGCTGAAGCCAGGCCTGATCCCCATTGGCATAGTGAATCTGCACGTGTGGGTGGGAGGCCTGCACACGAGTGGTCCCGGTCATTGGGCGATACCAAGAACGCAGACTCCCGTGTGCATCAAAATCAAGCTGCAATTCAGGCAAGGACTGCGTATCTGATTCAGAAAAAAAGCGCAGAGTGCGGCGCCCATCATGATGATGCAACCAGGAGACCCCAGGCCATGTTAATAACCAGCCTTGTGGGGATTCCTCCCATTGTAATTCCGTAGGAGGGCAGCCGTAACAGGGTGCACCGGTGCTGTGACTTAAGCGCCATTGTCCCTGACTATAGGAAAAAAAGAAATCCGCCTGCCCGTGAGCGCTATAAATAGTACGCTGTGCTGAGGAAGGGGAAGGCATAGGCTCAGAATGAACGGGGGCATAATCAATACGCAGCCAATGCTGCATATCGCCTCGTGCAGAAAAAATAGCACGCCCATAATCGTCATACCACCAGTATTGGCTGCGTAACGGAATTGTTTGCTGAGGGTGAAGCACCCAAGACACCCCAGTCAGGGCAAAGGCAAAAGAGGGGTGCTCATAGTGATACAGCATGCGCCGTCCATCAGGATAATGCACCGCCTGCAAGCGAGCCTGAGCATAATCGGTGAGCCATTCATAATGATAGTCAATCCGTCCAAAGGGACCTGTAATGGCCTGTAATAAAGGCGTGGGTGAGCTTTCAGGCGCAGCCATCTGCTGATAATGAAATGTTAATTGGTGGGAGCCAAATTGCAGACTGCGTAGGGCATGGGGCCATACAGGATGATCCGCCGCATAACGCTGTAACAGTAGGCGCCCCTGAGGGGCCTTGTGCCACTCTATTAGATAGCCTGCCGAATTAAAAAATAAGCTATTGTCTGCATCGAGCTGCACCTCAAACCCTTGTGAGTCTAGAGAGAGGCGTCGAATTTGGTGGGGACGTAAAGATAATTGGCGCCCATCGGCCAAGAGCAGCCTATGGGCATGGGGCTGCAGCCGAATATCCCAGTGCAGGCTCCAATTGCGCCCCAAATGAGCATAATGCCCTGATTGGGCATTGTAATGCCGGTGTATAAAAAGCAGGGGGGCCTCAGCAAGGGAGGGCACATCCTCATGTAAGAGGTATTTATTCCCATTAATAAGATTAATAGGATTGCCTGCTAAGGGCAGTACCCATGGGCTTTCTGAAGTAGCACATGCAGGCCCTAAGCCAGGCTGTACGGGACAGTGTAAAAGAGGGGAGGAGGATGCGGCATAAAGCAGTACCGGTGTGAACAGTACTCCCCAAAGTTTAAAAAAATAAAAACAGCGCAGAAGCATAGCTCTAGGCATTGTGACTGTTCTCTATAGTTGAGTACACTTGATAGGATGAATCCGTATGTCATACCGTCTATTCTGGGGGGCGTAGCCTACTATAGTGCCAAAAAAATAGGGCCAGAAATGAAGGGTGTGATGGTTTTTTCTTAGGGAGAAAGTTTATGTTGGTAGTTTTTGAGTCCAAAGCGGCGGCACGGATTTTAATGTTAGGCAAGCATGCTCAGATGGTCTTACAGGCAGCAGGCAAGCTGGCACCTGGCCAAGAGCTCCCTCAACGAGGGGTGTTTACAACAGAGCAGCTGCCTGAGGCCATTGCGCATCTCGAAGAGGCCTTGGCTCAGGACGAGGGCTATCAGCCCCAGGATGATGAGGATGAAAAAGTGCATCCCTTAGCAGAAAAGGTCAGCCTGACTCAGCGGGCTTATCCTCTGTTGGAAATGCTGCGCGCGGCAGAACAGATGAATACAGAGGTGATGTGGTCGCCTGAAGACAAAGGTTGGTAGTACGTGTTTGGAGTACCCCATAATAAACAATGCTCTCTTGTTGTTTAACAAGAGAGCATTGTCTGAGGGGTACAAGAGAGGCAGGGGGTTAGGCTGCTGCTTGGTGTACCCCTTTTTTCAACTCGTAACGATTAATCGCACATAAAATGGCCTTAAAGGATGAGGTCAGAATATCGTTATGAATACCAACCCCATAGCCACTGGGCTCATCACCAATACGGGCCTCAATATAGGTAGCCGCCTGGGTATTGGTGCCCTCACCAATGGCATGCTCGGTATAGTCGAGTATACGCAAAGGCATATCGATGGCATCAATAAAGGCCGCCAATGCCCCCTTGCCATGGCCTGTGAGCTTTTTTTCTGTACCATTGACGGTTACCAGAATATCGATGCTCACCCGTTGGCTATCATCGTGGGATTTGGGCTTGCTGGTCAAGGTATGGGTAATGAGTTTCCATGGTCCTTTGGTCTCTAAATACTCATCAGTAAAGATTTTAAAGACCTGATCGGGGGTGACCTCCTTGCCGGTTTTATCACTATAGGCCTTGATGGCACGACTAAATTCAATCTGTAAGCGACGGGGCAATACCAAGCCGTGCTCATGCTCGAGCAAATACGACACACCGCCTTTGCCAGACTGGCTATTGACACGAATAACGGCGTCATAATTGCGACCCACATCAGCGGGATCAATGGGCAAATAAGGGATTTCCCAAATTCCATTGGGATCATGCTGCTCGAAGCCCTTTTTGATGGCATCTTGGTGAGAGCCAGAAAAGGCGGTAAAGACCAGATCGCCAACATAGGGATGGCGGGGGTGCACAGGCAGCTGATTGCACTCCTCGGCACAGCGGCGCACCTCATCAATATCGGAAAAATCCAACCCTGGGTGAATGCCCTGAGTATAGAGGTTCAGAGCCAAAGTAACCAAGCACACATTACCGGTACGCTCACCATTACCAAATAAACAGCCCTCGATGCGGTCGGCTCCTGCCATCAGCCCCAATTCTGCGGCAGCTACTGCAGTGCCTCGATCATTATGAGGGTGCAAACTGATAATGACGCTGTCACGATTCACAATGTTTTTGTGCATAAATTCTATTTGATCAGCGTACAAGTTGGGGTAGGTTGCCTCAACGGTGGCAGGTAAGTTGAGGACCATGCGCTTTTCAGGAGTAGGTTGCCACTCTTGGATAACGGCATTGGATACGGCAAGGGCCACCTCAGGCTCGGTGGTACTAAATACCTCAGGAGAATACTCAAAGAACCAGTTGGTTTGAGGGTATTTAGCCATTTCCTCTTTGACCTTGCGAGTGCCCTCTAGAGCAATCTGCTGCACCTCTTCGGGGGTCATATTAAAAACAATACGGCGAAACGCGGGGGCGCAGGCATTATACAAATGCACCATGGCATTTTTTGCCCCAGCCATGGCCTCAACGGTGCGCTCAATCAACTCAGGCCGAGATTGGGTCAAGCCAATAATGGTGACATCATCCGGAATATGGTTGTCCTCGATCAGCAAGCGCACAAAATCATAATCAGTCTGCGAAGCAGAGGGAAAGCCTACCTCGATTTCTTTAAAGCCAATACGAACCAGCTGACGGAAAAAGCGTAACTTTTGCTCTGGATTCATCGGCTCTATTAGAGCCTGATTGCCATCACGCAAGTCAGTGCTCATCCAAATGGGCGCTTTGGTAATGGTTTTGGAGGGCCAAGTGCGCTCGTTAAAACCGTTTTTGAACGGAACAAAGGGAACGTATTTTTTTGAAGGATCGGAGATCATGATATACCTACATAACAGAAAACTTAATACCGTTTTCCGTCGCCCCTAGCATGCAATAGAACCACCTTGAAGCCAGTGACGACGGCTATCAAAATGTGGCTACATACGGCTGCCGAACTGCCACAGGACTCTAGGCCCGGCAACCGATCGCTAGGAGTAGTAGGCCAAATAGGAAGAAATCATGGGCACGCAAAACGCCGCAGCCCTGAGTGTGGGGGCTGGCAGAATAAGCAGCAAAGAAGGCGTTTTGAGCGGTATTCATACCCTATAGGATACACATAAATTCAAAAAGTATGCAAGACCTCGCGCTCTTTTTGAGCATTGAGCGGCTGTGTGCGTTGCTGCTCTTGGTGTTGCTCAAGTAAATCGGCATGGGCCTGAGACAATTTGATCAGCTCGTAGCGCCCGTGTCGCAAAGCCTGAACAGTACGCTGCAAAACCCCGACGGTGATGGGCTCACGTCTGTCTTGCCAAACCCAAGCAAGTACCTCGCAGCTGCCTGGTTGCAGCTCACGTAATAACTGTGCAACGCTATGGGCAGAAATAGGGGTGAGCTGGCTGCGTCGGTGTACAAAAACAACGAAGACATAAAGAAAATAAGCAATAAAAATACTGCAAATAATCACCAATCCCCACCAAAAAAACAGGTGGTAGCGCTCAACCCAATCAAGTATTTCGGCCCCTAAAGAATCAAAAACGGCATAGTCTCGGGTACGTCCAAAGGCAATGATTTTGGTCGCCGCTGCCCACCAAAATAATGCAACCGCCACAACGACTAGGGTGGCCAGGGCACGGCTCATTAAGGTATAGCGAAAAATGGTTTTGTGCAGTGCGTGTCTATCGCGTAGGCGTGGAGCGTCTGAAGTCTTCATTGTTATTAATTGAATCTATAGGCAGTTTCAGGTCTCTTTAGTGTAGCGTAAAGCAGAGTAAGGAGAAAACAACCCACCATGCGCAGAGCGCATGGTTGCGGTAAAACCCCAATTCATCAACCATGACAAACTAAGTTAGTATCGAGCATGGATTAGATAATAACTATATTGGAGATATTTATGAAAACAGCAGCGACTAGGCTATTAGCCGTGTTCGGTAGCACTTTGGCGATGACTTTTTCTGCTTCTGCAGGGGCCCAAGAGCCTTTAGTAATCAAATTTAGTCATGTCGTAGCCGAGTCTACTCCCAAAGGTCAGGGCGCACTTAAATTTAAGGAGGTAGCAGAGGAGTTATTACCAGGGCGGGTTGAGGTGCAGGTATTCCCCAACTCTCAGCTCTTTGGTGATGCGCGTGAGCTTGAGGCTTTGCTGCTGGGGGATGTGCACTTATTAGCGCCATCCTTATCCAAATTTGATCGATATACCCCAAAGCTACAAATCTTTGATTTGCCTTTCTTATTTGATGATATGGATGCTGTGGATCGCTTTCAGGCCAGCGAGGCCGGGCAGAGCTTACTCGACAGCATGCAAGATCGTGGCATTCAAGGGTTGGCCTATTGGCACAATGGGATGAAGCAATTATCCACCAACAAGGACAAGCTCTCCGAGCCTGCTGATATTCGAGGGCTGAAATTCCGGGTACAGGCTTCGGATGTACTCGAGGAGCAGTTTCGAGCCTTAAATGCCAATCCCCAAAAGCTTGCCTTTAGTGAGGTATATCAGGCCTTGCAAACTGGGGTAGTCGATGGCCAAGAAAACACCTGGTCCAATATTTATTCGCAAAAATTTCACGAAGTACAAAAAACCATTGCTGAAACCAACCACGGGGTGATTGACTACATGGTCATTACCAACGCGGACTGGTGGAATGGCCTAGACGAGGAGGTTCGTGAGGCCTTGACCGAGGCCATGAATCAGGCCACGGAGCATGCCAACGCTTTGGCTGCTGAGCTCAACGAGCGCGATAAACAACGCATCATCGAAGAAAATCGTGCGCAATACTATGCCATGACTCCTGAGGAGATAGAGGTGTGGCGTGAGGCGGTATTGCCCGTATGGCAAAAATTCCAAGATGCTATTGGTCCTGAGCTTATTCAAGCTGCACTAGACTCAAACAAGCCAAACAATGACTAAGCATGCTCTATTACAGTGCGCTTAATCATGTGTACTGTTAAACACGCCGCCGCTTGGCCTATAGAGTAACGGTGCCAAGTCGGCGGTTTGCTTTGTTGACCTTTATATACAGGTGCGTCTATGTTCTTGTCTTGGCTGGGTCGATTAGAAGAGTGGCTGATCTCTATCTTGCTTGCTGCAATGACAGTGATCACCTTTATACAAGTAGTGGCACGCTATTTATTTGGCTATAGCTTTACTTGGGCATTTGAATTGACCACCTTTTTATTCGGTGGGGTGATTTTTATAGGCATTTCCTATGGCATTCGTGTCGGTGCGCACATAGGGGTAGATGCTCTAGTTAAGCTGCTACCTGCTACCTTAGCACGGGCAGTGAGTATATTGGCAGTGCTGTTGTGCCTGGTTTATAGCGTTATTGTCTTTATTGGCGGATGGGAGTACGTAGAGCGGATGTATCGCATCGGTATTTACGCTCAGGATGTGCCCATCAAAATGTGGATACCACGTGTGGTCTTGCCGTTGGGCTTTGGCCTAATGTTTTTACGCTTTTTGCAGGTATTCATTGATTTACTGCGAGGAAAAGAGGTTGCCTTGGTCGGGGACGAGGCCGAGGATGCCTTGCAATTCCGTCTTGATGAAACAGATGCTGTAAAACAGGATAAGCCATGACAACGGTAATGCTTTTTGTATTTTTATTTGTCTTCATGTTTATGGGGATGCCTGTAGCAGTCGCCTTGGGGCTCTCCTCATTGAGTACTATTTTGCTATTTGCCAATGATTCTCTGCCTTCCTTAGTGCTCAAAATGTACGAAACCTCTGAGCACTATACGCTCATGGCCATTCCGTTTTTTGTGATAGCGGGGATGTTCATGACCACCGGGGGAGTGGCGCGGCGCATGATTAATTTTGCCAATGCCACAGTAGGGCATTTACATGGTGGCTTAGCCATTGCCTCCGTTTTAGCTTGTGTATTATTTGCCGCCGTATCGGGTTCTTCTCCTACTACCGTGGTGGCAGTAGGATCCATAGCCATTGCAGGCATGGTACGAGCTGGTTATTCCGAGTCCTTTGCTGCAGGGGTGGTGTGTAATGCAGGGACTTTAGGGATATTGATTCCGCCTTCTATTGTTTTGGTGGTCTACGGCGCTGCCACTGAAACCTCAGTAGGGCGCTTATTTATGGCCGGGGTGATTCCGGGGGTATTATTAGGGCTCATTTTAATGGTGGTCATCTATGTCGTTGCGCGCATGACCAATATGCCCACACATCCTCGTGCGCGCCTGAGCGAGGTGTTGCGCACCGCCAAAGACTCTATTTGGGGGCTTTTGCTGGTTTTCATTATCTTGGGGGGGATTTACGGTGGGGTATTTACACCTACCGAGGCTGCTGCAGTGGCTGCCGTTTATTCTTTTATTGTTGCCGTTTTTATTTACCGAGATATTGGTTTTAAAGATATTCCACGGGTTTTTAGTGACTCGGCACGCGTGAGCGTGATGCTCATGTTTATTATTGTAAATGCCTTGCTCTTTGCGCATGTACTAACCACTGAGCGTATCCCTCAGGCCATAGCCGAGCAAATTATTGCCATGGAAATGGCACCATGGCAGTTCCTTATCGTGGTCAACCTGATCCTATTGGCAGCTGGGGCATTTATGGAGCCAACGGGGATTATTTTAATTTTGGCGCCCATTTTATTTCCCATTGCCATGCAATTAGGCATTGACCCAGTTCATCTGGGAATCATCATGGTGGTGAACCTTGAAATTGGGATGATTACCCCACCGATTGGATTAAATCTATTTGTCACCTCGGGAATCACAAGTTTATCTATTGGGCAGGTCATACGCGCGGCCTCCCCGTGGCTGCTCATCCTGTTGCTGTATTTGGTTTTGGTGACCTATGTACCGCAGATATCCTTGTGGTTGCCTGATGCACTGGGCACCTAAAAGTCTTTTTTAGGACATTCACTGACCTGCCCCCAGGCGCCATTGGGTCCGCAATACTTGTTGCGGGCCTCCCATGCGCAGCTAGGGCGTTTGAAAAAGCCCACCTGCTTGCAGGCATTGAGCTCGCGTCGCAGTTCGGCCAACCAATTGCCGCCTTGGAGAGGAGTCGGATCGGTCTCTACCACATCCTGTGAGGGCGGAGGCGGTGGGTCATCGGCCTCAATAGGCTGGATGCGATCCAATCGTGCAAGGCCCTGCAACCCTCCGGACTGTTGATCGCGGCTGGTGATACGAATGGCCTCACTCATGCTAATAGGGGTGGTTGCCAATGCAATTGGGGGCGCCTCGGCGAGTAAATTGTGGCCCTCATCGATTTGCCAACTAAATGACTCGGGAGGTTTAGGAATACCCAAGCGCCCATCTACCAGTGGTTGCGGGGGTTGGGCTGTATAGGGTTTGCCATCTGCGCCCAGTGTGGGCTGAGGAGAAAAATCCTCAAAGGTAGCGACTGCGGGCACGCGAACTGGGCCATGCTCGATGAGCCAGTTGCCCAGCACATAGCCTCCCCACGCGGATAACCCAAGTACTGAGAGCAATACGACGAATATGAAGCGCCAAGACATGGTTGCTGATGATTGAAAAATGAGCCAAAGACCTGTTCATTGTAACCAAAACAGGAAATGAAGGCGTCTATAATCGTAAACAAAAGAAAGAGATAATGGCGATTACACACGCCTGAGTAGTGG
>CALKIR010000037.1 GCA_937995985.1 uncultured Alcaligenaceae bacterium | reverse complement strand
TATGTGTTTTGTGTGGCGAACCAAAAGGGGGGGGTAGGCAAAACCACAACAACAGTTAATTTAGCAGCAGCGCTTAGCTCACTAAAACAAAAAGTTTTGCTAATCGATTTAGATCCTCAAGGGAATGCCACAATGGGCAGCGGAGTGGATAAGAACGATCTGGATCTTAGTGTCTATCAGGTGCTGATCGGGGCAAGTACGATCGATCAAAGTAAATACCGGTCAGATGCAGGCAATTATGATGTGTTAGCAGCAAATAGAGAGTTATCTGGTGCAGAGATTGATTTAGTACAAATCGATAAGCGAGAGCTGCAATTAAAAAAAGCGCTAGAGCATTGTAAAACCCATTATGATTTTGTACTTATTGACTGTCCTCCGACGCTCTCTTTATTGACCTTAAATGGTTTAGCTGCTGCGCATGGGGTGATTATTCCTATGCAGTGTGAGTATTTTGCATTAGAAGGGTTGTCTGACTTAGTCAATACAATTAAGCGTGTTTATCGTAACATTAACCCAGGCTTGGAATTGATAGGCTTGTTGCGTGTCATGTTTGATGGGCGTATCACATTGCAGCGTCAAGTGTCCGAGCAAATTGAAATGCACTTCGGAGATAAGGTGTTCCAAACGAAGATCCCTCGTAATGTGCGCTTAGCCGAAGCCCCTAGTCATGGGATGCCTGGGGTGATCTATGATAAGAGCTCTCGTGGTGCAAAAGCATACATGGATTTTGGTAAAGAGTTAATTCAGCGACTTAAGTCTGCAGAGAAGTAAAAGGAAAGACTATGGCAACGAGAAAGCCTAAAGGGTTGGGCAGAGGGCTAGATGCTTTATTGGGTGCAGATGCTGCAGCGATTGATGAGCTAGGTAAACGTCCCGAAGCAATTGAGGGTATTCAATCTATTCCCTTGAAGCAAATACAAGCCGGAAAGTATCAGCCACGTACGTTGATGGATGAAGGGGCATTAAATGAGTTGGCTGACTCCATTAAAAGTCAGGGGTTAATGCAGCCCATTTTGGTTCGTCCAATTAAGGCCGCCGCTCCGGTTAAGTACGAAATAGTGGCTGGAGAAAGGCGCTATAGAGCCGCCGCCCTTGCTGGTCTGAAGACGATTCCTGCTTTGGTGCGAGAGATCGAAGACAAGAATGCGGCGATCATGGCTTTGATCGAAAACATGCAGCGCGAGGACTTAAATCCACTTGAGGAGGCGCAAGGGGTAAAACGCTTAATTGAAGAGTTCAGTTATACCCATGAGCAAGCCGCGCAAGCCATCGGTCGCTCTCGTTCCGCTACGAGTAATTTACTGCGCTTATTGAATTTAGCGGATTCCGTACAAACCATGTTGGTGGCAGGTGATATTGATATGGGACATGCGCGTGCTTTACTGGCCGTGGATGCTGCTGCTCAGAT
>CALKIR010000036.1 GCA_937995985.1 uncultured Alcaligenaceae bacterium | reverse complement strand
TTAAAAATATGTTAACCCAATGGCAATGATGACACCTGTAATAAATAACTGAATCAAGCAAAAACCCATAATATCTTTTGCTTTCAGCCCCGCAATTGCTAATACAGGTAATGCCCAGAAAGGCTGCAGCAAATTAGTCCAAGCATCTCCCCAGGCAACAGCCATTGCCACACGCGGAATATCTGCACCCAAAGCTTGGGCACTGGCAATCACCACCGGACTTTGCACTGCCCACTGCCCGCCTCCCGAGGGCACAAATATATTAACAATACCCGCACTAATAAAAGTCCAAAAAGCAAGAGTCTTGGCGGTGGCAAAAGAAATCAACCAATCAGAAATACTGGCCGCCAAGCCTGACTCAATCATAATGGCCATAATCCCGGCATAAAAAGGGAATTGAATAACAATCCCTGCTCCACCTTTGATGGCCTCTTGTAATGCTCGCAACAAACTCCGTGCATTCCCATGGAATACTATGGCCAAAGTGATAAAGGTGAAATTCACTACATTTAAATTTAGTCCTCCGCCCCGAATAACAAAATAATTAAATAAATAAGCTAATCCACCAAAACCAACTAATAACGATAAAATCTTACTAGTTTCTAAACGATCAGCTGGTCGCGTAATGGTGTTATCTGCTTGCTCTGCTTGAGCCAGCTCCTCTTCGGCCTTAAGTAACTCGGGGTCAATATACACACTCTCCTCTTCTCGAGGCATCATGAGCCTGTTTACCAAAGGCATAACAATAAACATGGCCAACACAAGCAACAAATTAAAACTGGAAAAAATAGTTTGGGAAGTGCTGATCACCCCTATTTTGTCTTCGTGGAAATGCCCCTCGGTAGCAATGGTCAATGACACTGAACCCGCCAAACCTCCATGCCAGACCACAAAGGCAGAATAAGCGCTGGCTACCAGTAGCCGATAATCTACCTTTACTCTTTTGGCCAGCTCTTTAGCAAATAAAGCGCTCACAACCAAGCCGAATCCCCAATTAATCCAATCGGCTACCAAAGCAATATAGGTGACTAAAAGAATCGCTCCCCCGGGGCTTTTCACCACCGATGCAATGGCGGCTAATAACCGGCGAATAATAGGCGAGCTTGCCAGCATATAACCGGCAACCAACACCAGCAGCATTTGCATGGTAAAAGCTAACAGCCCCCAAAACCCATCCCCCCACATGGTTATTACTGCAATGGGGCTTTGCTGCTCAACGATCATTGCTGCAAAAGCAGCAACTAAGGTAAGAATCAAAACAAAAATATAAGGATCGGGCAAATAGCGTTCGACCATCCGTACCGATAGTCGAGTAAGTGCTCTAAACATAGGACCTCCTATTGGTTCTTATTTATTACAGTCAACACCAAATAGAGCAACACGGACGCATTCAAAATACTGTTAGCAATACCTTGTAATTTGTTTTAATTGAAAATATCTTTAAAAAAACAAATGTCTGTGCCGCCCAATCTGGCCTTGATTGTTGTTGTTTATTAATAACCAATAAGAAAGTATAAATCTATTGATGTATACCATGATCGGGCGACATACTGACTGACAAAACCAATTTTTATTCTTCTGCCTCCTCATCAAACAGCGGAGCTAATCCCTGTTTTTCTAATAAAGAATACAAATGATCCCAGTCCTGAAACTGAATAACCAACTGACCGCGATCTCGAGCTCCCAATTTTAAACTCACCTTAGTGCCTAAATAATCTGAAAGTTTATTTTCAAAACGTAGAACATCCCCAGATTTATTTTGCTTAGCTCGAGACTTGGGCTGATGCTCCGCTTCAGTCTTATGATTAGCCACTAATTGCTCCGCAGCACGGACGGATAACCCATGATGAACAATATGATCCGCCAGCAGCAACTGCTCAGCCCCTTCGACGCCTAACAACGCACGCGCATGCCCCATCTCAAGCCGCCCCTCAGCCACCAATCGCTGCACAGGCTCCGTTAAATTCAATAGGCGTAGTAAGTTTGTCGTAGCAGAACGAGACCGCCCTACCGCTGTTGCAGCCTCTTGATGCGTCAAACCAAACTCATCTATCAGACGCTGTATCCCCCGCGCCTCTTCCAGAGGATTTAAATCCTCCCGTTGGATGTTTTCAATCAAGGCCATAATGGCAGCACGCTGATCATCCACATCACGGATAATAGCCGGTACTTCTTTCAACCCGGCCATCTGAGCTGCCCTGAACCGCCGTTCTCCGGCGATAATTTCATATCTCTTTATTTTTCTATCCGTTTTTTTTAGACGCACAAGAATGGGTTGAATAATCCCCTGCTCCTTGATAGACACCACTAAATCTTGCAACCCCTCCTTATCGATATGACTGCGAGGCTGATAAACCCCAGCCTCTATCAAACTCACATTAATACTTTGCACACCAGCACCACTTGCCGCTGGTGCACCCAGCTCATCCAACAGAGAAATATCATCACCCAAAAGGGAATCGAGCCCTCTTCCTAAACGTTTTGGTTTTTTGCTACTCATTGAATACCCTTTAAACCTCAAAGCAAGTGCTGCCATGTCCTGAAACAGCATGACCAAAGCCATGGAAAAGCAATAACTTTAATGTTTCACGTGAAACACCAAAGATAGTGCCTCTCTCCCCTGCCTTAAACAAATAATAATCGGCCCTTATACGCAAAGCAAAACTAAAACAAAACCCCGTTACTACTCAT
>CALKIR010000035.1 GCA_937995985.1 uncultured Alcaligenaceae bacterium | reverse complement strand
TGGTACACTTTGTGCTGATAGTGCCAGCCTTGATCCGAGTGAATAAGTGGTTTTTCAGATCCATTAAGTCGTTTTTTTGCTTTTTCCACCATCTGCGCTACGAACCTCAGTACAGGGCGGGAGCTCATTTCATAGGCAATAATTTCGCCATTATATAAATCCATCATTGGAGATAAATACAGTTTTTCTCCTGCGACGTTAAATTCAGTCACGTCCGTTACCCATTTTTGATTGGGGCGTGCCGCACTAAATTGACGTTGTAAAAGATGGGGAGCGATACGTCCCTCGTGCCCTCGATAAGAACGATATTTCTTTAGACGAACCACGGACTTGATGCCAAGTGTTTGCATCAGTCGTTGCACTTTTTTATGATTTACGGGCTCGCCCATTTGGCGCAGTGCAGCGGTGATACGACGGTAGCCATAACGTCCTTTATGTTGGTGGTAAAGCGTTTGAATCCGTTGCTTTAGATCCAGTAAAGGATCAACCACCTGTTGTTTAGCGAGGTGATAATAAAACGTACTGCGCGAGAGTTGGGCTATTCGCAGTAAGGTATTTAAAGGATAAGCGTGCCTTAGCTCAGCAACTATTTGCGTTTTTTCTTGGGCAACCGACCCGTTTTTTGCGCTAACTCTTTTTGCTGAAGTAAGGCATCGAGCTTTTTTAGGTACGCGTTCTCCGCACGTAAATACTCGTTTTCTTTACGTAGTTGTGTCAATTCTTGGCTTGACGTTAGGGTAGAAGAGCTCGGGGTTTTACGGGATGAAGTGCTCATCGTTGGTGGCCGTCCTTTAGGTTTAGATTCAAGAGCAATGAGACCTTCTAAATCATACAGTCGTCGCCAACGACTGACGACTCCCGCACCGCCTCGAATATCAAAATAAGCAACGGTTTCTCGTAAAGAGAGCTGATGTTGCTCCATATGCGCTAGGACTTGCTGTTTAAATTTAGCACTATATTTGCTGTGCTTCTTCTCAAAGGCTTGAGTACCATGATACTGATAGCGTTGAAGCCAATAACGAAGCGCCGCCGAATCAACACCATATTTCCGTGCTAATGAGATGAGAGACGTCTTACTCTGAATCGCTTCTAGCGTGATTTGTAATTTAAGTTCTGCACTATATTTAGCCATGAAAAAACCCCAAAAGGTTGGATCAGTGTCCAACTTCTTGGGGTCGGTTCACTGCGGTTTAATGGGGGGATTACCTAACCATGGAAGCACAATAGGATTCAACTTAATTATAATAATTTATAGAAAAAATTTTTGATATTTTGATACAATACCTTAAAATGCAAACCCTCATTAAGTATTAAGCCATATTTTTTCATGTTAATTTTAAAAAAAAAAATAGGTCAAGGCTCAGAGCGGGATTGCTGGACACATCCATTAAATCCACGCTTATGTGTCAAAACCACTCGTAATTTCAAAAATGATCGCAATCAAAATTGTCTTGACTATTACTACTATAAGAAAATCAGTAAGTATCAGGATGCCATGCTTCATGTACCACGTATCATAGGTTGGGAGCAAACAGACCATGGTTCTGGCTTAGTGGTAGAACGAGTGCTTAATCACGACGGTTCACCAAGTTATAGCCTGAACCACCATATGCTGTGCAAAAAAACCACTCCGCAGGAGGCCATAAGAATGATTCAGAGTTGCTTTGCCGTCATGCTTCGCCATGGCATCGTGGTCTCTGATGAGTGCCCCAGTAATTTTCTGGTTCAAGAGCTTGAGCAGCAAAAGCGTCTTGTTATCATTGATGGTCTTGGACATCGACGTATAAATATAAAAAGTTACCTAAGAGATCACTTCAGGTTTTACGCCAATCAAAAAACAAAAGAAACCAAAAACCATTTGCTTTATTACACTAATTGTTTTTCTCGTTAATTCATTATTTTTACAACAGGGTTGCTATCCTAGTGAAAACCCTGTTATACT
>CALKIR010000034.1 GCA_937995985.1 uncultured Alcaligenaceae bacterium | reverse complement strand
TGACCGCTCAAATCAGAGGGATGACCCAGGCAGCACGTAATGCTAATGACGGTATTTCTTTGGTGCAAACCGCTGAAGGTAACCTAAACGAAATCAACAACAACTTGCAGCGTATTCGTGAGCTGGCAGTTCAGGCAGCAAATGCATCCAATAACGACGACGACCGTGCTTCTATCCAGGTAGAGGTTGCCCAACTTTTAGCAGAGATTGATCGTGTTGCGAATGCCGCTGAGTTCAACGGTACCAAGCTGTTGGATGGTTCAACAACAGAATTGGTATTCCAAATTGGTGCCAACAACACCGAAGAGGATAGGCTCACTATTGATAATGAGGCATTAATGGATGCAACGATAGCGACTCTAAGCATTGACGGGATCGATGTCTCTGATGTAGCTGGTGCCCAGGGTGCAATTAAGACTATCGATGAAGCTCTAGGAAAGGTAGATGTGGCACGCGGAAACCTCGGTGCTATTCTAAACCGCTTTGAGTCTACTATCGCAAACCTAAACAACACAATTAACAACTTGTCTGCTGCACGCAGCCGTATCGAAGATGCTGATTATGCTGTAGAGGTCTCCAACATGACTCGTGCGCAGATTTTACAACAAGCTGGTACTTCTGTATTGGCTCAGGCCAACCAAGTGCCTCAGACCGTATTGTCCTTGTTGGGATAATCTCTGCTTACCAGGCATAAAAAGCTTATGGAGCAACGCCCGTTTTCTTAACGGGCGTTTTTTTTAGTTGAAATAGGATCAATTTTTCTCTATGAAGTTATAATCCCACTATGATTGGGATTTTTAGAAGTAATAACAAGCGTCGTAAATTTAAACGTAAAGCCTCGCAGGGCAAAGTAAAACGTTTTTTGAAAACCGTAGTGCTTTCTGCTGCGGTTTCTTTTGCCGCTACAAGCTGGGCATTACATCCGCAGCTTTTTAGCAATCCGCAACAATACTTACAGCATTTAGAGCTCTCTAAAATAGAACTGCCACAGATTAGCAGTGGGGAGTGGTCGCTACCAAGTATTCAGCTTGGTGATTTTTCTTTGCGTGATGCGGGCTTAAGGCTCGTGCGATGGGTAGGCATAGAAAATGTGCTGGCTTGGCTAGACCAAGAGCGCAGTTTAGCAGCGTTTGACACCCAGCATACAGGGCAAGTAGCGGGCAGTGCATCAGTTGCAGCCTCGGGGCACTATGTACAAACCCAGTTTAATCAATGCCCCCATTTTTTTCCTAAGCATCATTATCCTATTGTGCCTGCACAGGATGCGCTGCGAGAACTATGTTTTACGCCCTTTGCTATATTGCATAGCGGTCAAAATAAAACCCCGGTGTTTGTTGCTCAGCGACTAAACCGACAAATGCTACAACAAGCACAAAACATCAAGCGCAATGACCGGTTTTATGAAGAGGCTAGACTGCCACGTGCTGAACGAGCCAGCTTGGAAGACTATAGAGGCTCAGGCTACGATAGGGGGCATATGGCTCCCGCCGGTGACATGCATAATGCCGAAGCCATGGCCCAAAGTTTTAGCCTCGCTAATATAGTGCCTCAAGACTCAACTCATAATCGTGGGGCATGGAATAAAATTGAACAAGACACAAGAAAATATATCATGCGTGCTGCAGGGGATGTGTATGTTTTCACAGGTCCAGTCTATAGTGATAACCCACCAACTATTGGTGCCCGTAAAGTAGCTATCCCCAGCTATTTATTTAAAGTGGTGTATGATGAAACCACAGGCAAAGCTTGGGTCCATTGGCATGAAAATAGTGCGCAGGCACGCGCAGGAGCTCCTATTTCTTATGCAGAATTTGTGCGTCGCACAGGACTCCATCTATTAGACCCCAGTCTTTTAAATGACCCAACATTTACTAATTAATTTTTAATCTAAGAAGAGCAGCGATGCTCTTCTTTTTTATCTTCTTGATATATTGAACTCAATTCAGCTGCGGTGACCCATCTGTCCAGGCTAAACTAGTGATTTGACAAATTTATATTTTTTGGTATCATCTAAAGCTTATTGTTTAGCGGTGCTCTTGCAGTTTATTAAAAGAGATTAGCAAACAGTGTAAAACACCAACACTTTTGCTTATGGACTAGACATTACAGTTAACTTTATGTTATAGTTATTTTTTTCGGGGCGTAGCGCAGCCTGGTAGCGCACTTGCATGGGGTGCAAGGGGTCGTAGGTTCAAATCCTACCGTCCCGACCAAATTCCTAAAGGCCTTACAGAGTGTCTCTGTAAGGCCTTTTTTATTATCCATTTGTTCTGACTTGTGGTCCCATATCTAAATGCTTAGTAGGATATGATGGTGTTTTCTGCCGCTTTTTATACAATGTAGGATGAAGATGCGAAAAAACTATATTGATAAGTGCGGTGCTGCTTTGTTAGGTAGGATTTTCTCAACTCCATTAAAACGCAGCAAGGCGATGGCTTTGTTGCTATTAATTGTTGTTGCTCTGATTTATGTTTTAACACGGTCTTTTACAGATCTGCAGGGCGGCTGGGGATTTGTTAATGCCTTTTCTGAGGCAGCTATGGTGGGCGCTTTTGCGGATTGGTTTGCTGTAACGGCTATTTTTAGGCACCCACTAGGCATTCCTATTCCTCATACTGCTATTGTGCCGCGCAAAAAGGCCCAATTGGGTAAACATTTGGGGCGTTTTATCAGTACTCATTTTCTTACCAATGAGCAGTTGATGAAGCGATTGCAGCAGGCGCAATTAGTTGCCCGTTTAGGAGGGTGGTTAGAGCGCCAGGACAATGCACAACGGGTGGCGCTGCTGCTCTCAACGGCCTTGCAGCAATGGATTGGGGTATGGCGGGATGAGCGAGTGAGCCGCTTGATTAAGCAGCGTCTAACACGGCGTTTGCGTCATGCTGATGCTTCAGACTTGATTGCGCAGTTTTTTCTTTTGCTTACAGAAAATGGTCGACATCAGCAGGTGCTCGATTTAGTGCTGCGACACATAGCGCGATGGATCAAAAACCCCAATGTCAAAAGACAAATTGCCTTAATGCTCAGTCGAGAACTAGAGCAGTCATTATATTTAAAGCGTTTAAGTGCTTATGCAGGAGAGTGGGGAACTGCGCGGCTGGTTAATATGCTTGCACAAGAGATTGATGCAATTTCAGCTGATCCACGCCATCCTATGCGGCGCCGCTATAGTGCCTTAATCACAGGCTGGATTACCCGTTTGCAGCATGATGCACAATATAAAAAAGAGTTGCAGCTCATTCAGCGCCGATTATTAAATAATCCAGTGTTACAACAATACTGGACTACAATTTGGAAGGAAATGCTGGATTGGGTAGAGCATGATCTCAGTTTGGGGGCTCATGCACGTATTGGCATACAGCTGCAATTCGCCCTTCAATCAGTGGGGCAGCAATTGACCCAAGATCCCGCTTTACAAGAGTTCCTGACAGAAAAAATTAATCTCTTTGTGCCGAGACTAATTGATCGCTTCCGTGAACCTGCTGCACAGTTTATAGAGGCAAGGGTCTTGGCCTGGAGTGATCAAGAATGGGTTGATACCTTAGAAAACAGTATTGGTAAGGATTTACAGTTTATTCGAATTAATGGCACGCTGGTGGGAGGGCTTGTTGGAGTGATTATTCATTCCATCAATTATTTTATATAAATTTTGGCTGCCCGAGATGTGTCTTGGGCAGCGCTTGCTTAGAGTGGGCCAGCGCTTTGGCGCAGTTGCAAAATGGCTTGCTTGACATAAGGATCCAGGCCGTGTTGTCGTAATAGCCAATCCTGGTAATCTCTAGGCAATGTTGCTATGGGCTGGCCACGATGTTTTCCGAAGGGCATGATGCTAGGTATGCGTGCTTGTTCTGATAGTTGCCAGAGCTCCTCCCAGGTTTGGGGCACGGTGCGGCCCTGCTCTTGTAAGCAATCCATAAGGGCAATTAAATTATATCGGCAGTTGTGCACATCTGCTAAGGCTGAGTGCGCAGACTGTAGGCGTTGCCGTGCTTTTTTACGATCAAAATAGTACACCAAGGCAGATTGGCTGTGGCTGTCTAGATTAGGTAATAGATGACGGGCAATGGCCAAGGTGCAAATGCGCTTTACCGCTGGGCGTCCGCTCACCTCCCAGTCATAGTCTATGTTGTGGCCAATAATATATTGAACATCTTGTGGGAGTGCAAAAGAACGAGAGGGAGGGCAGTTTTGAAGCTCTTCATCCAAAATATGGTGGGTAGAGAGCGCGCCGAGACTGATTGGTTGTGTTGGTTTGAAGCGCTCACAATACTCATCAACAATGTCTAAAGTATATGGATTCTTTACTTGTAGCCAGGCTGCTTCGATAATTTCAGCGACTTCGTTGCCTGTAGTTTCAGTATCAAAAATTATTGCTGACATGGTATTCCTTAGTGACTATTATCCAACCTGAAAATGTGTTTCTGGGTAGCTCACTCGAGAGCCTTTGCGTGTAGCCAGTACATAGACCAAAGTAAGTGGGCCTAATCGCCCTAAGTACATATAAATTAAAATCACTATTTGACTGGGTACAGAGAGCTTTGAAGTGATGCCATCGCCCATCCCTGTGGTGCTAATGGCCGATACCACCTCAAAAAACACACTCCTAAAAGGCAGCTCATCAAAAATAGAAATTAAAAATATCCCTAATAACACCCAGACTAAAGTGACAAAGACTAAGGCCAGTGCTTTTTGTACGGTACTTGGTGAAATAGTGCGATACATTAACACTACATCAGCTTGTTGGCGGAGGTATGCGCGAACAGCCATAAATAAAACGATCAGGGTATTAATTTTAATACCACTGGCCGTGCTAAAAGAGCCGCCCCCAATTAGCATATAAACAATAATTAAAATGATACTTGCATTACGCATATCTTCGGGGTTCATGGCTTCAAAGCCAGCGGTGCGACTCGAAATAGTTTGGGTCCAGGAGGCCAGTGCCTGTTGCCACCAGGAGTATGCTTGAATGGTTAATGGATTACTTGATTCGACTGCCCAAATAATGACAAAACCAATGATATTTAGCCAAATGGTCGCAATAATAACGGCCTTGCTGTAAACACTAAAACGTGACCAGCGGCGCTTATGAATGAGGTCCTGCAGCACAGGAAAACCAATCCCACCGATAATAATGCTGAAAGTGGTAATAAGCACGGTGACTAGATCACGATGAAAAATGCTGCTGTCTGCGGCATAGAGCATAAAGCCAGCATTATTAAATGACATCGAGACGTGGAACAGAGCTCTGAAAAAAGCATCAAATAGTGAGGCGCCGAGTCCCACCCACCACAAGCCCAAGCAAATAAAGGCAATGAATTGGATGCCTAGGGTATATTTAATAACAGACACAGCTGTGCTGTGCAGCTCATTTACATTGGTTTGATTAAAGGCCTCCATGGCCAATGCTTGTTGTCCTAGGGTGATGCGTTTCCCCAAAGTGCTTGCTGCAAGAATGGCAAAGGTGACAAAGCCCAAGCCCCCTATCTGCACCAAGATAATCACTATTAATTTACCCCAGAAGGTTAGCGTGTTAGAGACGTCAAAAATGCTCAAACCTGTTACGGTTACGGCTGAGGTGGCAGCAAATAAGGCTTCAAACCAAGTAATAGGGGTGCGGGTGACAAAAGGGAGTTTTAATAAGGCAGTGCCAATCAGGATCAGCGCAATAAAGCCCATCGCAAGGATCTTGGGGGGACTGGCAATAACCTGTTGTCTGCGTTTACTCCCCCTTGTCACAATAACGCGGCGTAGTCTGTTCATGGGGCCTCTGTTAGCGCAATTTTGGGGCTACGTTGCGTAGATCTTGTAAGTGCCCAAATATCACTACAATGTCCCCAGTTTGTAATATATAGTCCGCGTCAGGACTCATTGTTACTTGAGTTTTGCGTTTTACTAATAACACCTCAACGCGTTCTTTTTTTTGATCCAGCCATGAGCTTAAAGTTTGGCCATCGTATTGCGCGCTTGCTGTAATTTCTACAATAAAATCTCCACTGCCCAATGAAATATAGTCATTGATCATAGGATAGCTAAGAAATTGGGCAGTGCGTATGCCCATTTCCTCTTCGGGGTGAATAATACGACTCACTCCTATTTTATTGAGGATAATATGTTGGGCGCGGGATTGTGCTTTAACCCATATATTATTAACCCCTAGGCTTTTTAGATGGACCACACATACTAAACAGGCCTCAAAATTTTGCCCTATAGCTACGAGCACTCCATCAAAGTGGCTGATCCCAAGCTCTTGAAGGGCCTCTTTGTCACTGGCATCAGCGACTGCGGCTCGAGACAGTTGATCAGCAAAATGAACTACTAGCTTGGGATCGCTATCAATACCCAAGACTGAGTGATTCATCTTCATGAGCTCTTGGGCGGTTGAGCCACCAAAACGGCCTAAGCCAATTACAGCGTACTGTGCCATAGTTGTACCATTGGGTTAAATAATTTCAGTTTGGGGTCAAGCAGTTCATTACAGGTGTTCTGGCCAGCGTATATTAATTTCAGTGGGCGTGCCTGCTTGAATGGTCACTGCCCTTGATTCAGTATGACCCATATAGGTAGCATGCAATTCGTATTGCCCCGGCTCAAGGTCAATAAGACAATAGGGCCCCTCACTATTAATATTAAAAATGGTGTGTTGGTGGGCGTCTCGAATAACTATTTGTACATCTGCCACAAATGCGGTGCGTGCACCAATAGTCTGACCAAAATTAAGACTTAGGGGGAATTGGCTGCGCTGTTGCTTAAAAATATTAGCCTCATCGCTTCCAATGCCGCCAGTAATGTAAGGGATGCCTTGATAGTATTGTAGGGCAGGAAGTTGCTGTTCTATTTCTTGGGGTTGTGCAGCCGGGGCATCACGATGTTCGATTTGCCCTAGTTGCAGTCCCAGGGCGGATGATGAAGAAGGCTGTGCTGCTAATATGGGAATGCTAAACGTAGCCAAACAAAAACAAATGGCTGCTTGAGTCCACCAAGGTGCCCGTCGAATTTGGGAAAACACATACATGGTCTGATTTTCCTGAAAAATAATGCCTACTATTTTAGCAATAAGAAAAAAGTGCATTGGTACCGCACTATAGATTATCCATTATTTAGGCTAAATTGTAAGGGCCAGTCAATGCGGTCTGTAGGATGTCCCTGTGCAGTATAGCTTTGTTCACTTAATAGGCCCTTATTTTGAGCTGACATGATGAGTACTGTTGAGCATCGTGTGCCGTAGTCAGGACTCACAATAAAAATGCTGCTAAGCAATTGCTCTCTGTCTAAGCTCAATCCTGTGTGAGGCAGGCAGTGTACAGAAGCTTGCCTCCGATCGTTTAATGCTTTTAAGCTATTTTCTAATTGCTGGGTCATTGTGGGAGCCTGGAGCGCCTGTATCATGTTTTGTTTGAGTCTATTGGCTTTGGGCCAAGGAGTATCTAATAGATGGTTCGATAATACATAGCGCCCTGCAGCTAGTGATCGGGGAGGCTCAGGCGAGCGGTTGCTGTAATACCATAGGGTCGCATGGGGAGAGATAAGATCATCTCCAACAATTAGGTTAAAGCCTGCATAGCGGTGGGCTTGTTGCTGTAAATGTTTTAAGTAATCAGCAGCTTTTAGGGTGCCAATAAGAAAGTTTTGAACTAGATGTCCGCGACTAATGGCATTGGGAGGAGTGGGGTGGTTGGGCTCTCGATAATTGGTTACCAGGGCAAAGCGGTGAGTATGGAGATGAATACCCAGCCACGTACCTCCGGCCTCAAGGTCTCGACCAGCTAATAAACCTGGATGATCGGGCCAAAGATGAATCGGTTGGGTCGGGCGTTGATGGAACTCATCACGATTGGCTGCGATATAAAGGGGTGCGGGACGGTGCGGATCAAAGTCTATGTAAGCGATACACATAACGCTTAACGGGCAGCAAGTAAAGCGGGCTGCTTTTGATAAGCTTGACGGATACGGTTGGCATCCCCCATACCAGAATAACGCCCCTGGGCATTGAGTAACACAATGGCCACGTTTCTGTTGTCTAAGCGAGTATGCAGTACAAGGCACCGTCCAGCTTCGTTAATAAAGCCTGTTTTTGATACGTGTATCTGCCAATCGCTGTTGGATACAAGACGATTGGTGTTGACATAGCGTAGCTGTTGTCCGGGTTTGGGGCTCACGGTATGCGACTCATGAGTAGAGAATTGTTGAATAAGGGGATACGTTGCTGCGGCTTGAAGCATTTTTGCTAAATCAGGCGCTGTAGATAGATTGTCACTAGATAACCCTGTAGGCTCTACAAATAGGGTGTAACGCATGCCTAATGCTTGGGCTTTTTCATTCATAGCACGAACAAAAGCGGGCAGTCCTCCAGGGTAGTTTCGTCCTAATGCGCTGGCAGCACGGTTTTCAGATGACATTAAAGCCAGTAAGAGCAAATCGCGTCGGCTCAGCTTGGAGCCAATAGCAAGACGAGAGCGGGTATATTTGAGGGTATCTATATCATCACGTGTGATTTCAATGAGCTCATCGAGATCTTGTTGTGCATCTAAAACAACCATTGCGGTCATTAATTTGGTGATGGAGGCAATGGGGCGTACAAGATAATGGTTTTTCTCATAGAGGGTTTCACCCGTGTCTACATCATAGACATAGGCAACTTGAGAATGCAATTCATGTGCTGCTAACTTAAGCGCAAAGGACTGATTATCATGAGAGGCAGGGGATAAAGCGGCTGTGACAGGTTGCAGGTTTTGAGCATATACCTGATATGGAGCGTTGTATTGGGGGCCTGTGGACTCAGTCGTATGGGTGGATTGAGCCTTGCTTTGAATGCCAAAGGCTACCGTAGCAGTTAAGGCAATGGTGGCAAGAGTAAGCATCAATGGAGGGGTTTTTATGTTAAACATAATGGTGGCGCAAGACGTATCAATAAAACAAAAATAAGTCACCCAATAAGCACTTCCTAATCATAACAGAAATTGCTCTAAGATCCGCTTCTAAATTTATGATTGTGCACTACTTTTTCATCTATATATTTTTGTTTTTTGGGTTATTGAGCACTTCAGCTGCACAAGGGGTGAGTGTTCATATTCCTGCTGTGCCTGTTGAGGTGACTCAGCTGCATCAGCCTGTTTGGGTCAAATTGCAGTTAAGTTCACAACACATACAGCCTGAGCAGACTCAGCGGCTTAAAAATGTGCTACTAACCGTTCATTGGCAGCATCCCGCACAGTTACGCATTGCTTTGTGTGATGCTCAGCGAAAAAATTGCCACCAGGCTGATTCGAGTGGGCGTTTGTGGGGGAGTTTTTTTACGGATCAGAGGCTTGATCAGCCTCTGTGGCTACAAGTGGTGGCGCAGTCTTGGCAGGGAGGGTACCCACCGGTTTATGCGCGCGCCGAATTGGTCCTGTGGCCTCAGCCTCTGAAATAAAATTAAAGATTCTTGATATTGTGCCGATAATTTCTAAAAGTCTTTTTGTTATTGGTACCAAAAATGAATCCATCTACCCTTATCGGTATCGTTGCCAGCGTTATTTTACTCGCTGTCGTGCTGTTTTATACTGCAGTTGACCCAAGTTTATTTATTGATATTCCGGGGCTCTTAGTGGTTCTTGTAGGCACGATGGCAGCCACTTTTATCAGTTACCCTTTGAGTGAGGTTGTGCGTATTTTTGGGCTTATAGGCACCGTATTACGCAATGAGAGGCTGTACACTCAGGATGATATTGATGAGCTTATCAATATCTCTCGACTCTGGATAGCTGGCGATATTCGCGCTGTCGAAGATGCTTTACAAGAGGTGCGCAATCCATTTCTTAAAACAGGGGTGCAGCTCGTTATTGACATGACGCCTGAAGAGGAAATTCTCGAATTACTGCAATGGCGTATTTCCCGTATGCGTGCTCGAGAGCATGCTGAGGCGCAGCTATTTCGGGTCATGGCTAGTTATGCGCCTGCCTTTGGCATGATAGGGACCCTCATTGGCTTGGTTAACCTTATGTTTTTACTAGGAGATGGGGATATTACTGCCATTGGGCAACAAATGGCGCTTGCATTAATGACCACTTTTTATGGGGTATTGCTTTCTAACCTAATTTTTAAGCCCGTTGCCGTCAAATTAGAGCGCCGCACCGAGCAGCGTGTAGTGGTTATGAATATGGTGCTGCAAGGTATTTCAATGATGAGCCAAAAACGAGGCCCTGCTGTTATGAGAGAGACTTTAAACTCATTTATGGCTCAGTATAGAGATGAGCTTTATAGTGATGACGATCGCTATGATGATTACTCAGAGCCCAAAGGCTCCTAGGAGGGCGTATGTCTAATCGGCATTTACGTGATTTGGCTGCAAGCAATGAGTCTTTAAAAAAAGAACTACAAGAGGCGCGGCGGCGCCTGCAGCAACGTGGCCGTGCCAATCAGGCCAAGGCAGCCTGGGTGCCGTTAACCGATGAGCAGCCCAAAGAAGAAGAGGAAACTTGGTTTGCAACCTATCTTGATATGATGACTCTGCTTTTAGTGCTGATGCTGGTTATGCTTGCCTTTGCGGGCTCGGGCGAAGGCACAGGTCAAGACGGAGGGGGGCTACAAGGACGGCTGCAGAGCGTATTTTCAGGAGGGGCGGGAGTATTACCCGGGGCACAAAAGGTAGGAGATGGGACAGGAATAGAGAGCGGTCAAATGGGGGAGGAAGGGGGGGTAGGAGCCTTAGGTGAACATACGCTGACCCATAATAATCAAGCATGGCAACATTTAGATTTATCCGCTCTTGGTGATGATATTGATGTCATCTTAGAAGAAGAGGCTGTTAGTTTTAGAATTAATAGCGAGATTTTATTTTCTTCTGGTCAGGCCGACTTAAGTTTAGCGGGACTGACTGTGCTTAAAAAACTAGTCCCTATTTTTAAACAAAATGATATGTTAATCACCGTAGAGGGACATACTGATTCTGTGCCGATACGCAGTGCACGCTTTCCTTCTAACTGGGAGCTTTCTGGTGCGCGTGCTGGCAGTGTGGTGCGCTATTTAGAAGCAAATGGTATTGATAGCAGTCGTTTGCGTGCTGTTGGCTATGCTGATACTCGTCCTATTGATGACAATAGTCATGCCGCTGGCCGTGCTAATAATAGGAGAGTTGAGCTCAGTATTGCTGTCAGCCCAGAGGCAGTGTTGCCTACCCTAAACTAGAGAGGAGGATAGAACTGAAATTTTGCTATATTTCTAGGCATCGGCTAAAGTAAGTACCATTACGTTAACGACACGGGGTGTCCTGTTCGTGAACAGGGCTGAGACCACACCCGTCGAACCTGATCCAGTTCATACTGGCGGAGGGATGTCAGGCGAGCCGCATGGTATAAAATCTGATGCGCTTTGGCGCATGGGTTTTAGCGCATCGAGCCAACAGTCCTTCGCCTCTAATTAATGAGGCTTTTTTTATGTCTATAGCAAATACAAAAGGACTTTCCGAGCAAATCGTCTTAGTCACCGGTGCAGCTCGAGGCTTAGGGCGAGCAATAAGCCAAGCATTTGCACAGCACGGAGCACGAGTGGTGATTAATTACTACCGCAGTCAAGAGGCTGCTGAGTCTTTGGCCAAGGAGATTGGCGATCGTGCTCTAGCTATTCAGGCTGATGTTCGCGATAGTAACGCTGTTCAACAATTAGTCACCCAGGCGCAGGCTCATTTTGGGGCGCCTATCACCACGTTGGTAAACAATGCTTTACCTGAGTTTAAATTTGATGGAGATGCGCGCGCCCGCGCTGAAGATATCCGTTGGGAGGCAGTGGAGCAGCAAATGGGCGGTCTGCAAAGCGCACTCAATGCCATACAGGCCGTATTACCAGGCATGATAGAGGCCGAGTTTGGGCGCATTATCAATATTGGCACTAATTTAGTCCAAAACCCTGTGGTTCCTTATCATGATTATATTGCCGCAAAATCCGCACTATTGGCATTAACTCGAACCTTTGCCCATGATTTAGGCCCTAAAGGTATCACAGTGAATATGATTTCAGGCGGATTGTTGCGTACGACTGATGCCTCTGCTGCAACACCGGCTGAGGTCTTTGATCTGATTGCAGCAAATACTCCTTTGCAGCGGGTGACCACCCCAGCTGAATTGGCTGATACCGCCTTATTTTTTGCTTCACCCTGGGCCCGTGCAGTAACCGGACAAAACTTAATTGTGGATGGAGGCTTGGTCAAGCAATGAGCCGTCAGATGCATTTAAATTTGTTTATTTTGGCTTGTGGTCATCATCAGGCTGCATGGCGCCATCCCGATTCTAGGATTGAGCAGTTAGGCTCTTTAGATTATTACGTTGAGCTGGCGCAAATGGCTGAGGCTGCTAAATTTGACGCAGTATTTTTTGCAGATGGTCAATATAATTTTGACTTGGCAAATAGCCCACGTTGGTTTATCGAGCCACTAAGTAGTTTGGCTGCTCTGGCCGCCCATACTGAGCGCATCGGGTTTATTACTACAGTTTCTAGTACTTTTTATACGCCTTTTTTGGCGGCTCGCATGTTGGCCTCTATTGATCACCTTTCCAAGGGGCGGGTTGGCTGCAATATTGTTACCTCTATGTATGATGTAGAGGCACGTAATTACAACCTCCCTAAGATGCCCGAACATGCTATTCGTTATGCGCGAGCCGAAGAGTTTATTGAGGTTATCAATGGATTATGGGACTCTTGGGCAGATAATGCTTTGGTGGCTGATCGTGCAGGACTATATGCGGATACGGATAAAATTCAGCCCTTAAACCATGAGGGCAAGCATTTTTTGGTCGATGGACCGCTTACCGTACCGCGTGGGCCGCAGGGTCGACCCGTGTTAATTCAAGCCGGTTCATCGGATCCTGGTCGGGAGTTGGCTGCTCGATTCGCTGAGGCTATCTATGCTGTTGCCTATGATTTACCTTCAGCACAGGCCTATTACCGTGATATAAATACGCGTGTACAAAAGTATAGGCCCGGGTTTAAACCCCTTATTTTGCCTGGTTTAGTAACTTATGTGGCCTCTACCGAAGCAGAGGCACGAGCCAAGCAACGCGAGCTAGACGAATATTTACCGACCGAATCGGCATTACAGCAATTAAGTACTTATATTGCCCAAGATTGTCATGACTGGCCTTTGGATGAGCCTGTGCCGGAGCTCCCACCTTTAGAGGAGTTTACGGGACCAAAGGGACGTTATATGACTATTTTGCGCATTATTGAAACGGAGCAGCCCACACTCAGGGAGTTATTAGGGCGTTTAGCCGCAGGCGGTGGGCACTGTACCATGATTGGCACCCCGGATAAAATTGCGGATCAAATGGAGCAGTGGTTTAAAAATGAGGGCGCTGATGGCTTTAATTTAATGCCTCCCTCTTTGCCTCATAGCTTGGAGGATTTTATCGAGCACGTGGTTCCAGAGCTGCGTAAAAGAGGGCTGTTCCGGATGGATTATACAGGCTCAACCCTAAGAGAGCATTTTGGTCTGAGTCGGCCTGATTTGATTCGTTAATAGCAGTTTATTCTTTATACATACAAGAGGCCCCCAGAGCGTGATCGCTTTGGGGGCCTTTGGGGTTATGAATTACTGCTTAATGGGCCTAGCTATTAAGTTGGAAAATCTAATACTAAATTAGCAACATTAAAGTAAATTAATACGCCTGTTGCATCACAAATAGAGGTGATGAGCGGGGCACTTGCTGAGGCGGGATCCATTTTGAAACGGGTCAACACAAAGGGCAGGGACATGCCAATTACACTTCCTACCACCACAATTAATACCATAGTAGTGGCTACAATTAAAGCCAGCACCAATCCACCTCGGGCAAGCCCTACTAATGAGACGGCTGCTGCCATACTGACACCGAGCAAAATGGCAACGGTTATTTCTTTACTGAGCATTTGAAACCAATCGCGCATGCGTACCTCACCCGTGGCAAGGGCGCGAACCATAAGGGTTGCGCTTTGAGAGCCTGCGTTGCCTCCACTGTCAACCAGCAAAGGCAAAAAGAATACTAATGAGACCATGCTCTCAATTAGGCCCTCAAAGTAGGCGATGCCCGCACCAGAAAATACATTGCCAAAAACTAAAATAACCAGCCAAAACACCCGCATCCTATAGAGGGTCCCTATGGTGGCCTCTTTGAGCGAAATTGCCGGAGAGCCGTCTACAGCCCCTAAGCGCATTTGATCGTCGGTGCTTTCCTCTTGGGCAACATCGAGGGCATCATCGTGGGTGATAATCCCGACTAAACGCTCATCCTCATCGACCACAGGCAGAGCAATTAAATCATAATGCGCAATTAAATGTGCAGCCTCGCTTTGTGGGTCATTCACTCGACAATGGATGACCTCGGTGATCATGATTTGACTCAGTCGTGTCTGAGCTGAGGCCAACAAAATATCACGCAAAGAGAGGGTGCCAATTAAATGACGCTCGTTGTTAATGATGTATATCTGATAAATGGTTTCAGCATCGGGAGCCTCTTGACGGATTCGTTGTAATGCTTCTGCCGCGGTTATATGCTCTGGGAGACTAATATAAGCCGAGGTCATGACTGCACCAGCAGTGCCTTCCTCGTAGCTGGCCAACATGCGAATATCTTCGCGCTCAGCATGAGCCAAACCAGGTAATATACTCAGCCGCTCATCTTCAGATAAGCGGTTATACAGATCTGCTCGCTCGTCGTGATCCATGAGGGCAAACAGCTCTGTCAGCTCGGATCGGCTCATCAGCTCGGCAAGCTCTGATTGCCTCGCAGGACGTAGATAGCCAAAAATGCTCGATTGCTCTTTAGGCGTATACCGTCGCAAGAAATTCAATGCGATTTCTGGTTCTAGTTCGCATAACACATCAGCCAAATCAGGGTCGGGCAGAGGACGTAATAATTCGATACCTTGCTGCCAATCATTGTTGGCGACTGCGGCTTGAATTTCCTGAACGATGAGATCGAGTTCCATATCAGTTTCCTTTTATTTTTTGGGCATTTCTTACTGATTCCAAAAAAAGAAAAACAAAAGGATAGCCTCGGACTTCAGTCCGAACAGATGATGACCACCCCTAGGTCTCCCTAGTAGGGGACTACAGGATAAAGAAAATAGGAAAAGGCCGAGTGTAGGCTTTGAGTGCCGTTTCGTCACATTGTTGACGAAAGGTATTGGAAGCAAAAAACTTCCTAACAAAGCACTGTTTGTTAGGAAGCGCAAATCGTACAGAAAAGTCTCCTAACAAACAGAGCCGCCATTCATACGGCAACTTTCACTAGGTTCTGTATCCATTGCGGTTTCTCCTTAGCTTGTAATCCGTAGAAGTATAACAGGGTTTTTACTAACACTGCAAACAAAATCAGATCGAGCAGATCTATATGAGGTTTGCTCATGTAGTAATTGAAAAGAACCATTTTTTATTTTGTGTTTCCTCTATTAATATGAAATTAATTTGATGAACTGCCTGTGGTGGGCTGCTTGTCTTTATTTAAAGAGGAGGCTTCATGAATGCATTCAGTATTAGCGCAGAGTTTTTCCCCCCTCGTGATATTCCCGCTCGAGAGCGCTTATTGCGTGCCGCCAAAACCTTGATGGGCTCAGGGATAGAGTTTATTAGTGTGACCTTTGGGGCGGGAGGTTCTACTCAACTGGGTACGGTACAAACCGTTGAGTCCTTGTATCGATTGGGTTTTGAGGTGGTGCCCCATCTGTCATGCATAGGAAGCAGTAGGGAGGATTTGGTTGCACTATTAAATTATTATAAGAAAATTGGGGTGCGACGCTTAGTGGTGCTGCGCGGTGATATTCCTTCGGGAATGGGGGCATACGAGGGGCCCATGCGCTATGCGCGAGATTTGGTTCTGTTTATTCGTGAGCGGTATGGTAGTTATTTTCATATTTATGTTGCAGCCTATCCTGAAATGCACCCTGAGGCTGAGAGCTTTAATGAGGATCTAGAGCATTATGCGCTCAAGGTTCAAGCAGGGGCCAATGCAGCAATTACGCAGTATTTTTTTCATGCTGCGGCATATGAAGATTTCTTAGAACGCTGTGTGCAACGAGGGGTGCGGATTCCGCTCATACCCGGCATTATGCCTATTACCAATGCAAAGCAGATTGTGCGTTTTTCTAAAATGTGCGGGGCAGATGTGCCGCGTTGGATTCGTTTGCGCCTCCAAGACTTTGGGGAGGATCGCCGTTCTATACGCGCATTTGGCATAGATGTTGCGACTAAATTATGCGCTGATTTGCTTGATTTAGGAGCGCCGGGGTTTCACTTTTATGCTTTGAATCAGGCTGAGGCCACCTTAGCGGTGATGCGCAATCTGGGCTTGCTCACTTTGCCTAGAGCAGTGGCCATTGCCTGAGTCCCGCCGGTCCTGAAAATTAGGCCGGCTCAATACCATGTAGGTGGGCAAAGCAGGTATCTTGTGCCTGCTGAATAAAATCTAATACATATTTGGCATCTTTGTCCTCTTTTCGTTTTGCCGCATATAAGGTGCGCCATACCCCTTGAGGACCTAAGGGACGTGTGTGTATCCAACCAGAAGGGATGTATTCATCCACAGCCCAGTTAGGAAGGGCAGTCAAGCCACGGTGACTGGCTACTAATTGGATAATCATGGGGGTTAATTCTGCTTGGCGAATTTCGGCAGGCTCCACTCCTTCGTGGTCTAGGAATTGAGTAAAAATATCCAAGCGCTCTCTGTTTACTGGATAGGTGATAAGTGTGTAGCTGCTAAATTGTTGAGGGCTCAGATAGGGGGAGTCTAACAATGGGTGTTGACTCCCTAAAACAGCCACCAACTCATAACGAAATAATGGGGTGTATTCGATATCATTCAGAGCCTGAGGGTCGGAGGTAATTACCAGATCTAAATCCCCTCTGATCAGGGCAGGTAAAGGTGCAAATGAAAAAGCTGCCGAAAGATCTAGGCTCACATCAGGCCAGGTTTTGCGAAAACTGTCCAGGGTAGGCATAAGCCATTGAAAACATGAATGACAATCAATAGCAAGATAAAGACGCCCTGATTCACCCTTGGCCAAGCTTTGTAGTTCTTTTTCTGTAGCACGAACTTGCGGCAGCACCTCATCTGCGAGGGCCAAAATGCGCAATGCCGCTGTTGTTAAACGAGCAGGACGGGTTCTGCGATTAAGCAAGGTTACGCCTAATCTGGACTCAAGGTCGCGCAACTGATGGGATAAGGCAGACTGGGTGACATGAAGCAATTCTGCAGCCTCCTGCAGGCTGCCTGCTTGACGTATTGCGGTTAAGGTTTCTAAGTGTTTTATTTCTAGCATAGTTGAGATGGTCAGTGTTATAGCAGACCTTTTGTATGAAAAAACCTCATGGTCTTGATGTGATATTTGATTTTTTATTTTACCGTTACTTTGCCATAATGTCAGTATGACAATTTATTTGGGCGTTGCCCGTCATCAACCTGAATAACTGGACTATATTTTAATATGAGTATTATTCATAACCTGGGTTTTCCTCGCATTGGTAAGCAACGCGAGCTTAAATTTGCTGTAGAACAGTATTGGCGCAACGAACTGAGTGCAGAGCAACTCTTAGAAACTGGAGCGGCCCTGAGAAAGCAACACTGGCGCACGCAACTCGATGCAGGGGTTGAGTGGTTAACGGTAGGGGACTTTGCTTGGTATGATCACATTCTTGAGCTCAGCACCATGTTGGATGTTATTCCCCGCCGTTTTAGCCGCAAAAGAGATCGCGTACAGGATGCGGCCTCTCAGCTAGATTTATTATTTGCTTTGGCGCGCGGCTATGATGACGGGACCGAACAGGCCATTGCCTGCGAAATGACCAAATGGTTTGATACTAATTATCACTACATTGTCCCTGAGCTGGAGGAAAATCAGTCATTCAATGTGGTAAAAGAAGATCTGTTTGAACAGGTGCAAGAGGCACAGACATTGCATGAGCAGGTCAAGGTTGCCTTAGTAGGGCCCGTCACCTTTCTTTTTTTGAGTAAAGGTGAAGCCTTTACCGCAGGTCCTACTGATTCCAAAAAGCTACAGTTGCTGCCTGCTTTAATTGCAGCCTATCAGCAGATCTTACAACGTCTAAACGAGCTTGGGGTGGGCTATGTTCAGCTTGAGGAGCCTGTTTTAGGGCTGCAGTTGCCCGAGCCATGGGTAGCTGCTGTTGAAGAAAGTGTGACACAACTTGCCCAAGTTGGTGTTCCTTTGCTGCTTACTACCTATTTTGAAGGAGTGGGGGAATATGCCCAACGATTAATGGACTTGCCCATAGCAGGCATTCATCTTGATTTAATACGTGCTCCCGAACAATTAGCTGCTTTTGTAGAGCGGCTGGATGATGAGAAAATTTTATCTCTCGGAGTGATTGATGGCCGTAATGTGTGGCGCAGTGATGTGCAGGCCATCGCAGATAAATTACAACCGCTGCACCAACAATTGGGCAATCGGCTGTGGTTGGCCCCGTCCTGCTCTTTGCTGTTTAGTCCTGTTGATTTAAATACAGAAACCCTGCTTGATCCCGAGTTAAAAAGCTGGTTAGCTTTCGCAGAGCAAAAACTAGAAGAGCTAGCTCTTATTCAGGCGTTGCTTCATGATGATGCTACCGAAGCACAAAAAGAGCGCATTGCCGCGATTACTCAGGCCTTAAATAATAGGCGTACTTCTAAACGTATCCATCGCGCTGAAGTGGCGGAGCGTTTTGCCCAATTAGATCAAGTCGTGCGACAGCGCGAACCCTTTGCGCAACGCCAAAAACTACAACAGGCTGCTCTGCAACTGCCTTTATTTCCTACTACTACTATTGGCTCCTTTCCTCAAACTCAAGAGGTACGTGCTTTGCGCCGCGCTTGGCGGGATCATGAATTAAGCGATGCAGCATATCAAGAAGGCATACAAAAAGAAATTGCACGGGTCATTAAAGAACAAGAACAATTAGGCATTGATATGTTGGTGCATGGCGAGGCTGAGCGTAATGATATGGTTGAGTATTTTGGTGAGTTGCTCGGTGGCTTTGCCTTTACTCAAAATGGTTGGGTCCAAAGTTATGGCACCCGTGCTGTCAAGCCACCAATTATTTATGGGGATGTAGTTCGAGTGGCGCCGATGACAGTAGAGTGGGCTACCTACGCTCAAAGTCTAACAGACAAGCCTGTTAAGGGGATGCTAACCGGACCCATCACCATGTTGCAGTGGTCTTTTGTGCGTGATGATCAGCCGCGTGCACATACTTGCCGTCAAATTGCTTTGGCGTTACGTGATGAGGTGCTGGATCTGGAGGCAGCTGGCATTAAAGCCATACAAGTCGATGAACCAGCCATTCGTGAAGGCTTACCGCTGCGCACAGAAAAATGGGCCGAGTACCTCGAATGGGCAGTTGACTGTTTCCAAATCACTTGTGGCGGGGTACAGGCACAGACCCAGATTCATACCCATATGTGCTATTCTGAGTTTAATGACATTATGGACTCTATTGCTGCATTGGATGCGGATGTCATTACTATTGAAACTTCGCGCTCTAATATGGAATTATTAGATGCATTTGAGGATTTTCACTATCCTAATGATATTGGCCCTGGGGTCTATGATATTCACTCACCATTAGTGCCCAGTCAGGAGTGGATGGTAGAGCTTATGGAGCGAGCAGCACAAAAAATCCCTGTAGAGCGCCTTTGGGTCAATCCAGATTGTGGTCTTAAAACACGCGGCTGGGATGAAACGCGTCCTGCTCTTGAGGCTATGGTTAATGCTGCAAAAGAATTACGTCAGCGCTATGCTGGCCAACAGCGTTAATTACTAACAAAGTGGCGAGTATGAGTGGGACGCATACTCGCCTCGTATCTTCCATGAATCATTTATCTAAACAATTCTCTCAATTATTATTAATAAGCGGTTTGGGATGGGTCTTAGCCACTCCTGCACAAGCCGTGTCCTTATGGCATGCTGATACCGTATGGGCAGGGCAAGGGCTGTGCGCGGCCTCATTTACTGTAGACAGTGGGGGGCAGTGGGTGCAGGATCTAATAGTAGATTTTACTGCTCTTGATACGCAGACCAATGCACCTATTAAGCAGGGGCAGTTACGTGCAGAACATGACTTTGGGAGAGACAGTGCTACTCGTTATGCCCAGCTGTTGTGGGAGGATGAATATGCCTGTTACTCACATTTGCAGCTGCAGATTACTCGAGCCTATGCTGTAATCGAGGGGGAGGTTTTTGACTTATTATCGGCCTCTTCCCCTCATTCTTTGCATATACGTGATTTTAGGCCTTATCAGATAGAACTGCTCCCATAGTGCCAGTTCATCATTAGTGCATGGACAGGCGGGTTTATTCTATATTCTGCGCCTGCTCACGGAGCTGTTCAATCAAAAGCTTTAACTCTATTGCTGCTTGAGTTACTGCAATAGAGCCCGCTTTAGAGCCTAAAGTATTTGCTTCTCTATTCATTTCTTGAAATAAAAAATCTAAGCGTTTGCCCAAGCTGCTGCGTTTGGTTGCTATGCGCTGATGGGCGGCATCGGAGGCTGAGTCGTGTGGCGCTAATAAATGAAATAATTCCTTAACGTGTGCTTCTAGACGCGTAATTTCCTCCGTCACATCAATACGCAAACTAAATATTGACGCCTCTTGAGCGATGCGTGCGCTGAATTCCTCGCCACTGATAGAATGCATGCCTTCTGGGCTGGCCTGTTCAAGTGCTTCACGCAAACGCTGCGCGACTTTTTCTTGGTATTCGTGTTGAACCTCGGGAAGATGAGTCTTAACTGTTTCAATATGGCTTAGCATTTCTTGTGCAAAGCCTCGCATCGCGGCAGCCAGCTGCCCACCCTCACGGGCACGATGCTCGATCAGATCAGTCAGTGCCTGTTCAGTCAATTCCTCTAGCACAGCGGTGAGCTGCTCACTATCGAGTGCTTGATGCATGCCAGCTAAAGAAAAAAGCTCACTAAAGCTTGGGCTTGCGGTTTCGGGCAAGTAGTGCCGAATATGCTCTAATTGAGTCGCCACAGCGTGCAGAAATTGGGGAGCTAACGGCTCATCGCTCGTAGAGCTTTGTTTTTGTAATTGTAGACGAATATCTAATTTCCCTCTTTGGATACGCTGTGTGATTAAAGTGCGTAAGCGAGGTTCAAAAAAACGCAATTCGTCAGGCATACGGAAATGCAGGTCAAGATAGCGATTATTGACGCTGCGAAGTTCCAGTACAATTTGCATGTGCTCAAAGGTGGTACGCGCCTGAGCAAAGGCGGTCATGCTATAAGTGGCCATGGGTGTGATTACCTAATGGATGAGAATAACGATTCAATGTCTTATTAATTAAGATGGATTAAAGCAAATGCTAGCATAGACTGCAGCAGCACATGCGAATTCACGTACAATGATCAACCAGTCAATTAAAGAGTAGGGTAGCAAATGACAATTAATTCCGAAACTCCATTTTTAGAAAGAACTCAAGGGAGAGCATGTGATGCCTTGCGTCCCGTTGAGTTTGAACTGGGCTTTACTCGCTATGCCGAGGGCTCTGTATTAATCAAAATGGGGCATACGCATGTATTGTGCAATGCCAGTGTATTGGATCGTGTGCCCTCATTTTTAGCTGATCAAGAACAAGAGCAAGGCTGGGTGACTGCTGAGTACGGTATGCTCCCCCGTGCCACTCATACCCGAGGAAGTCGTGAGGCCGCACGCGGGCGTCAAAGTGGGCGTACCCAAGAAATACAACGACTGATTGGACGGAGCTTACGCGCAGCTTTTGATTTACATTTACTTGGTGCGCGCACCATTCAACTCGATTGCGATGTGTTACAAGCAGATGGGGGCACGCGTTGTGCGAGCATTACAGGGGCTTGGGTTGCCGCTGCTTTGGCAGTGAACAGGCTACTAGAAACAGGGGAGCTAGAACATAACCCTTTGCGCAAACAGGTAGCAGCGGTATCCGTAGGACTAGTAGACAATCACGCATTGTTGGATTTAGATTATGCTGAGGATTTTCGTTGTGATGCGGATGTCAATATTGTGATGAATAGTGATATGCATTTTATTGAAATCCAAGGCACCGCCGAAGGTCTTCCTTTTGCGCGCAGCGAGCTTGCTCAAGTATTAGATTTGGCTCAAAAAGGAATTGCTTCTTTATTTGAACAACAACGACAATGCCTCAAAGAGCAAATGGGCATTCAGTTTTAATTAATGAGCGTGTATTTTAATTTTTTGATAGGGGGATGCCTTGACTGTTCATAGGTCTGAATCTCAGCGAACCATTGTATTGGCCTCTAATAATGAGGGCAAAATTGCCGAGTTTTCTTCTTTACTCGCCCCTCTAGGGGTGCGCATCCTTCCGCAGCGTCAATTTAACATTAGTGCTGCAGAGGAGCCGTATGACACTTTTGTAGAAAATGCTCTTGCTAAAGCACGTCATGCGAGTGCTGCGGCAGGGCTACCGGCTATTGCCGATGATTCGGGTTTATGTGTTGAGGCCTTAGCTGGTGCTCCAGGGGTGCTGTCAGCACGTTATGCCTGCGCCCACAAGTCACAATTAACCGATCAAAAACTGTTGGCCCAATTAGAAAACTGCGATACTGATGCAGCCAATAATGCCTTATTACTCCATCATATGCAGGGCATTCGCCAGCGTCGAGCTTATTTTGTGGCCTCCTTGGTATATGTACGCCATCCGCAGGATCCAACTCCTTTAATTGCCCAAGGGTTTTGGTGGGGAGAGATTGCCTCAGCACCACGTGGCACCCATGGCTTTGGTTATGATCCTGTTTTTTGGATACCAGAGCTGCACTGCACTGCAGCAGAGCTTGATGCACAGCGTAAAAACAATTACAGCCACCGCGGCCAAGCATTAAGGAGTTTATTACACGGCCTAACTGCCATGTATTAGATGTTGGTTTTTGTGTGGTCTTTTAAGTTAATTTTATGAAATCAATACAGCTGGTCCATCCACAAAGCAGCACCCATCCTCATTTCACTCTGCTTCCCCCGTTAAGCTTATACATCCATTTGCCTTGGTGTGTTCAGCGCTGCCCGTATTGTGATTTTAATGCCCATGTGGCTCCGGAGCGGTTACCCGAAGAGGAGTTTTTTCGTGCGCTTCAAATCGATCTGGAGCAGGCCTTGCCTGATATTTGGGGTCGCTCTATTATTTCTATCTTTTTTGGGGGAGGGACTCCAAGTTTATTTAGTGCAGAATTTATCGATCGCGTCCTGAGCATGGTGCGCGCTTATTTACCGGTAGCACCAGAGGCGGAGATAACTCTAGAGGCGAATCCAGGTGCTAGTGAGGCGCAACGCTTTAAAGCCTATGGTGCAGCTGGGATTAATCGTCTGTCTATAGGGGTACAAAGCTTTAATGACGAGGTATTGCAACGCATAGGACGTATTCATAATGCGGCTCAAGCACAGCAAGCGGTGGATGCTGCAATAGAAGCAGTAGAGCGGGTTAATATCGATTTGATGTATGCCTTACCTGGGCAATCCTTGGCCGATTGTTTGGCAGGTGTACGCCGCGCATTAGATAGCGGCGTGACCCATTTATCTATTTATCAGCTGATGATTGAGCCCAATACCGTATTTGCAAAATACCCCCCAGCATTGCCTCCTGATGAGGAGTGTGCCGCCATGCACGATCATATTATAGAAATGGTTACTCAAGCAGGTTTTGAGCATTATGAGGTGTCTGCTTTTGCTAAAAATAAGCATTACAGCACGCATAATATGAATTATTGGTCATTTGGTGATTATTTAGGCATTGGCCCAGGAGCGCACAGCAAAATTTCATTTCCTAATAAAATTGTGCGTTTGGTGCGCAGCCGGAATCCAAATACATGGATGGCACATAGCTTACAGGGACACGGTCAGCAAATTAGTGAGCGCCGTACCGTACCGGCAAAAGACTTACCTTTTGAGTTCATGCTCAATGCGTTGCGCCTAAAAGAGGGGGTACCTTATGAGTATTTCTCGGCCCGCACTGGACTAGGTGGTTTGTGGATTGCCAAAACCGTGCAGCACGCCATTGATAAGGGGCTGATGCATGATCGTTTTGATAGGCTCTGTGCCACTGATCTAGGCTGGAGGTTTTTAACAGATTTACAAACCTTGTTTTTAACCGCCGAGCCTTGAGAACAGATTGAAACTGTTGTTTATGCACTAAAGCCATAGTGTTGTCGCCCATGTGCACACGTCCCTATTGCTTTTGTTTTAAAATTAGCAGAGCTAATGATTTATCCCTGATACGGAGTTTGCATGTCACGCCCAGAAAAAATTATCGCCTATTTAGCCGAAAATGATATTCCTTTCGTCGACTGTCGTTTTACTGATATTTTGGGGCGTGAGCACCATCTCACCTTGCCTGCTGAGCGTTTTGATGAGCAGTGCATCGAGGCAGGGATTCCCTTTGATGGTTCTTCAATGCCCGGCTGGAAAGGGGTAGAAGCTTCCGATATGCTGTTAATGCCTGATTTAAACAGCATGCGCTTTGATCCTTTTCGTGAAGAGCGCACCGTTATTTTTACTTGCGATGTGGTAGACCCTGTTGATCTCAATGGCTATGAGCGCGATCCTCGTTCCTTGGCCCGCCGCGCTGAGGCTTATTTGCGCTCCACAGGATTAGGCGATCAAGCTTTTTTCGGTCCAGAACCAGAGTTTTTTGTATTCGATGGAGTGCGTTGGGGCGATGATATGAGTGGTAATTTTGTAGAAATTCACTCTGAGACAGCCCCTTGGGCCAGTCGGCATAGCGCACAAGGGCAGGGCAGCGGTTATCGCAATCTTGGTCATCGTCCTGGACTCAAAGGGGGGTATAGTCGAGTTCCTCCCATTGATGCCTATCAAGATATGCGCTCTGAAATGTGCCTGCTGCTCGAGCAACAAGGGGTGCCTGTAGAGATCCATCATCATGAGGTGGCCGCAGCGGGCCAATTAGAAATAGGAACCCGTTTTTCTACCTTAGTGGAGCGCGCCGATTGGAATCAGATTTTTAAATATACTGTTTTTAATGTGGCTCATCTCTATGGAAAGACAGCCACTTTTATGCCCAAGCCCTTATTAGGTGATAATGGCTCCGGGATGCATGTCCATCAATCCATCTGGAAGAATGGTGAAAACTTATTTTCAGGCAGTGGTTATGGTGGGCTATCAGATATGGCACTGTATTACATTGGGGGGATTATCAAACATGCTCGAGCCCTAAATGCGCTGGCCAACCCTACCACTAACTCTTATAAACGCCTTGTGCCTCATTATGAGGCTCCAGTTAAATTAGCCTATTCAGCTCGTAATCGTTCTGCTTCAATTCGAATTCCTTATGTGAGTAATCCCAAGGCTCGGCGTGTAGAGGCACGTTTCCCAGATCCGATGGCTAATCCTTATCTGCTCTTTAGCGCCTTATTAATGGCAGGCTTGGATGGGATAGAAAATAAAATCCACCCTGGGGACCCTGCGGATAAAAATTTATATGATCTGCCGCCCGAAGAAGATAACAAAATCCCTACTGTATGCAGTTCTTTAGAGCAGGCCCTACATTGTCTCGATCAGGATAGAGAGTTTTTGCTCCGTGGCGGTGTCTTTACTGATCCACTTATTGATGCCTTTATTGAAATCAAACAACAAGAGGTTGATAGGCTGCGGACTACGCCTCATCCTGCTGAGTTTGATATGTATTACAGCATTTAAGCCCTATGGGGGCCATACTTGCTGCTAATCTGGGGAAAGCACTTAGATGAATCATGCATAGATTAATGTAGATTAATAAAAAGAATCATACAGTTAAAGGAGGAGGGGATGGCCGATTTATTTGATAATCCCATGGGTTTAGATGGCTTTGAGTTTGTTGAGTTTGCCAGTCCAGTGCCCAACATACTCGAGCCATTATTTATTCAGCTAGGATTTACTGAAATCGCCCGCCATCGTTCTAAGGATGTTTCCCTTTTTAGGCAGGGGGGGATTAATTTCATCGTGAATCGCGAGCCCTATAGTGATGCATGGTATTTTGCCCAAGAGCATGGTCCCTCTGCTTGTGGTTTAGCTTTTAGGGTACGTCATGCGCCTAAGGCCTATCAGCGAGCTTTAGACTTGGGCGCACAGGCTATAGAGGTTCCAACCGGACCGATGGAGCTGCGTTTACCCGCAATCAAAGGCATTGGCGGAGCCCCTCTCTATTTGATTGACCGATACCAAGAGGGGCACAGTATTTATGATATTGATTTTGAATATCTGCCTAATGTAGACAAGCATCCCGTAGGCTATGGTTTTACCGTCATTGATCACTTAACTCACAATGTCTATCGAGGCCGGATGAGTCATTGGGCTAATTTTTACGAGCGCTTATTTAATTTTAAAGAGATCCGTTATTTTGACATTAAAGGAGAATATACGGGGCTTACTTCACGGGCTATGACTGCACCCGATGGGAAAATTCGCATTCCTTTGAACGAAGAGGCGGAGCTAGGGGGAGGGCAGATAGAAGAATTTTTATTAGCCTTTAATGGAGAAGGGATACAGCATATTGCCTTAGCTACCGATAATATTTATGCCTCTATTGACCATTTAAAACGTGCTGGCATTCCATTAATGAGCGCCCCAAGCAATACCTATTATGAGATGTTATCCGAACGTCTGCCGGGGCATGGCGAGGAGGTCTCAGCCTTGCAAAGTAGGGGGATCCTAATGGATGGCACGACCTCGGGTTCCGCTCCTCGCTTATTGCTACAAATATTCTCAGAGCCCTTATTGGGACCTGTGTTTTTTGAATTTATTCAACGCAAGGGGGATGAGGGTTTTGGAGAGGGAAATTTCAAAGCTCTGTTTGAATCCCTCGAGCGTGATCAGCTACGGCGCGGCACACTTAACCCCCATGACCCCACACATTAGGCAGCACAGCTTATTAAAACCTAGGCGGTGAGTGCTTCTGCGGGCAAATCATGGCCACGCAGCAGGCTTATCTGCCTTTGCTCTAATAAGCTTTGCCGACGAATAAAATCCGCGACAAACTCATTAACTGGGTGATGATGTAAGCCATAGGGGGTGTCCCACTGCACAATACTGCCCTGATGCATGATTCCAATCTGATCAGCAATAGCAAAGGCCTCTGCTTGATTATGCGTAACCAATAGCGCAGTCACCCCAGTTTCTTTCAAGATATCACGAACTTCAAAAGCCAAACGTTCACGGGTATCAATATCTAAGTTAGAAAAAGGCTCATCTAATAGCAATAGTGCTGGCTTGGGCGCTAATGCGCGCGCTAAAGCCACGCGTTGCTGCTGGCCACCGGATAATTCATGGGGATACTGTTTGATTTTATCCGTTAGTCCCACTAACTCGAGCATTGCTTGTACACGCTCACGTTGTTGGGCTCGAGACAGTCGGCGCAATCCAAAGCTAATATTTTTTTCTACTGTTAGGTGAGGGAATAGCGCATAATCTTGAAACATCATGCCCACTTGGCGATCTTCAGGCTCTACCCAGTGCTCTGCAGAAGACAGGATGCGGTTACCGAGCTGTATGCTACCGGCACGTACGGGCTCAAACCCTGCAATTGCTCTTAGCACAGTGGTTTTACCACAACCGGATGCACCGAGCAGGCAGCCAATCTCACCACTGTCTAAGGATAAGCTTAAGTGCTCAACAATAGTTTTGAGCCCTTCGGGGCTGGGATACGCCAAGTGAATAGAATCGATATGTAAAAAAGCAGACATAATATACCTACTTGCGTAATCGTAGTTGTGTACGCGCTAAAACAATAACCGGTAACAACCCTGCTGCCACAATAGCTAATGCTGCAATAGCCCCTTCTTCGTAAGTGCCTCGTGAGGCTTCTGCATAGAGCCAAGTTGCGAGTGTTTCAAAATTCATCGGTCGCAATAACAATGTGGCCGGCAGCTCTTTCATCGCATCAACAAATATCAGCATTGCCGCAGCGCCTAAGGCTGGGCGTAGCATGGGCAAATGAACGCGTCTAAGCGTGCCCAATGACGACTCTCCGAGTAAACGAGAAGCTTGCTCAATAGAAGGGGAGATGCGCCCTAAAGCAGCCTCAACTCCGCCGGCAGAAATGGCCAAAAAGCGAATCATATAAGCCAGCACTAGAGCCGTCATAGACCCCATCAGGAATAATCGTGGGGCTGCATCATGATAAAGGAGCTTGAGAAAAAAAGAAAATATTTGATCGGTAAATACAAAAAGACTTAATAAACCGATAGCAAGCACTGTTCCAGGAATGGCATAGCCAATAGAGCCCAAGCGCACCAAGCTGCTACCTAACCTATTTTTATATCCATAACCAACTGTGCGGGCGCAATAAGCGATAATTAGGCCTGCCATTACAGTAAGCAATGTAGCTACCAAAGCAATACTCAATGTATTAACCGCACTGCTTAGGAGTTGTTGTGATACATATCCAGTATGATGCACGTGTTTCCAGCTTTCGCTGGCCAAATATAGAGCCGGAGCAACAAAGCCAACAAGGACAGGAAACCACCCTAGGCCCATTGCGATGAGCGCACTCAGGCCGGTTAGTTTGAGGGGCTGCAAACTTTGTGAGCGATGATTTTGCTGATAGCCCTGGCGCCGCCGCCCATAGCGCTCTATCATGATTAAAGCAGCCACTAATACAAACATAGCCAGGGCAATTTGTGCCGCCCCCGCTAAATCAGAGCGGGTCACCCACGTTGTGTAAATAGAAACGGTTAATGTTTGTACCCCTAAAAACTCAGCAGCTCCAATGTCATTTAAGGTCTCTAGTAAAGCCAAGCTCACCCCAACTGCAACAGCAGGGCGTGCCATAGGTAAAATGACCCGATAAAATGCTGAGAACCGACTCTCACCCAGTACTCGTGCGGCCTCAAAAATATTGTTGCTTTGGGTAGCAAACATGGCTCGGGTAGTGAGATACACATAGGGATACAGTACAAAACCTAATAAGATAATGGCGCCAAACAGGGAGCGAATGTCAGGTAGACGAAATTGTCGGGGGCTGCTGTATCCTAAAAGCTCACGGATAAAACTTTGTACAGGGCCAATTGGGTGCAAAATATCAAGGTAGGCAAAGGCCACAATATACGTAGGGACAGCAAGCGGAAGCAAAAGAGCCCATACTAATAAACGACGGGTTGGAAAATCATAGGCGGTAATTAGCCAAGCACTACCGACACCTAAAGCAGTCACTAATGCGCCTACGCCGCCTAGCAAGAGTACGGTATTGCCAAAAGAAACGGGAAGGACATGCTGCACTAAATGCTGCCAATGATGAGTAGAGCCTTGGATTGCATGCCATAGCAACACTGCTAAGGGAGCTAATACGAGCGCAACAATAAGTATCGATGCGCTTAGCCAACCCCTACCTGTAATACGCAAGGGTTGGCTGAAAGAGTGTCGCAATGATGTATTGTGAATTGGCCGCGCAGTCTGTTTAGAGAGCTTTGCTGTGGCCAATTGATGTTTCGTTCCCAATGTGACTGATGTAATGGTTTAGTTATTAAAGCCAACCTTGTCTACCAACTCACTGGCTTGTTTGCGATATTTGGCGATCTCGGTCAGCGCTAACTCATCCGGGATGAGCTCACCAAAGCTTGCAACTACGGGATCAAGCTCCACGCCCTTTTTGACGGGATATTCGTAGTTTGCTTTGGCATACATGCTTTGAGCATCGTCGGTGACTAAAAACTCAAGCAATGCTATGGCATTATCTTTGTTAGGCGCATGTTTTGCAACTGCTGCACCAGAAATGTTCACATGGGTGCCTGGTTTATCTGCTCCTGCAAAGGTTGGGCGTACTACTTTTATCGCCTCGCCCCAAGCATGCGCATCAGTGCCTGGCTCTGCATTTTTCATGCGTCCTACATAATAGGCATTGGCAATACCGATATCACAAATTCCCCCTAAAATATCGCGCGCCACGTCTCGATCGCCGCCGGCAGCCTTGCGTCCTAGGTTAGCCTTGACCCCGCGCAACCATTCTTCTGTGGCTTCTACACCATTATGAGCAATCATGGCAGCAATTAAAGCCGTATTATAGGGGTGCTGTCCTGAGCGAATGCACACTTTGCCTTTCCATTTGGGATCCGCAAACTCTTCGTAGGTGATTTCATCAACATCTAAATCTGCAGCCACATAGGCTACTCGATCCCGCAATGATAGGGTAAACCAGTCACTCCCTCGTAAGTGTTCGGGAATAACCTCTGTGAGTGTAGCGGAGTCGACGGGCTGAGTGACATCGGCCTCAACTAAATCAAGTAAATTGCCAATATCTACTGTCATTAGTACATCTGCAGGTGAGTGAGCCCCCTCACTTTTGATGCGTTCAATAAGACCATCTTTAACAAAAACAGTATTAACTTTAATCCCTGTTTCTTCGGTAAAGGATTCCAGCAAGGGAAGGATTAATTGAGGCTCACGCGTGGTGTATAGGTTAACCTCATCGGCGGCAAGAGCAGGGGCACTCGCTAAACCACCCATTGTTAATGTTAAGGCACCAAGAAAAAGACGCTGCCGGGTGATAAAATTCATAAACTACTCCTACAAAAAGAGCCCTCAGTAGTATTAGAGTATTAAAAACAAAGCCCAAATAATCTCGCAGCAGCTAAAATAGCTCAGCTCTGTCGAGCAAATGTGCTAAATGAAAATGAAAACAATTCTTATCTACATTTGAACGATACCAAACCTATGCGCTCCTTGCAAGCAATTAGCCTGTATTCATGATCAAAAACAAAGCATATAAAGGTTGCTTTCTGTTATGGTGCTACTCATCATCACCAATATTGCTTGCTGTGTGCTCTATTTTTGGTGTTTCTGTTCGGTTGTACTTTACTTTTTAAGTAGCTAGGGGTTACCCTAGGTTGAGCGATTCCTGTGATTTGAGCAGAATCCTCATTTCATATACTTTTCAACATAGTTAATAACATTGTTAAACTCATGGCTGCATACAATACAGAACGCGTTTTGAGCGTCCATCACTGGAACGATACCCTTTTTTCCTTTACTACCACTCGCGACAAAAGTCTGCGTTTCAATAATGGCCATTTTGTCATGATAGGGCTTGAGGTGGATGGCAAGCCTTTGATGCGTGCTTACAGTATGGTCAGCGCAAACTATGAAGAAAACCTTGAGTTTTTGAGCATTAAGGTTCCAGATGGTCCGTTAACCTCTCGTTTGCAGCATATCAAAGAGGGCGATACCATTTTGGTGAGCCGCAAGCCAGTAGGCACTTTGGTCGTCGATGATCTTCGGCCAGGACGTAATCTTTACTTGCTTGGCACCGGGACTGGATTGGCACCTTTCATGAGTATTATCAAAGACCCCAGTGTTTACGAGCGCTTTGAGCATGTGGTTTTGGTGCATGGTGTGCGCTATGTGAGCGAGCTGGCGTACTATGACTTTATCACTAATGAGCTGCCAAATAATGAGTTTTTTGGCGAACTCGTACGTGAAAAATTGATTTATTTCCCAACGGTTACACGTGAACCCTTCCGCAATGAGGGCAGGATCACCACCTGGCTAGATACCAACGAATTATTTACAAAGATTGGCCTACCGATAATGGATCCCGAACAGGACCGAGCGATGATCTGCGGTAGCCCTTCAATGCTAAAAGATTTAACACAACGCCTTGATGATCGGGGCTTTGAAATTTCTCCCGGCTTGGGACAGCCCGGTGATTATGTTATTGAGCGGGCTTTTGTGGAGAAATAAATTTCCCTAACTACCCATGCGCTTCATTAATTAACGATTTGTTTATATATGCTGCTTTATTTAGCCGGGCTCCATAAGGGCCCGGTTTTTTATGGCGTGCATTACCATACTGCGTTTTTTTGCGTCAACGCGTTATACTCTAAGGTTGATTTTAGCTAAACTAGCAGTTTTGGCATCAGCAAGATTCATACTGGGCTGACCCAACTTGTTAATCCTAATAATTTTAAAACTTGGAGCGACTTTATGAGCAAAAAAGTTGTGTTTACCGATCAAGCCCCAGCAGCAGTTGGCCCATACTCTCAGGCCATTGTGGCACCACAAGGAAAAACTCTCTATATTTCTGGCCAATTGCCTCTAGATGTGTCAACAGGGGAGTTGATTTCAGAAAACTTCGAAGCCCAAGCACGCCAAGCCTTTGAAAACCTGCAAGCAGTTTTAGCAGCAGAAGGGGCAACGTTTGAACATGTGGTCAAATTTACGCTGTTTCTTACCGATTTGAGTATGTTTGCCACGGTCAATGCCATTATGGCCGAATTGGTCCCTGAGCCGTTCCCAGCACGCTCCACTATTGGCGTAGCCAGTTTGCCTAAAGGGGCTCAGTTTGAAGTTGAGGCCATTGCAGTCATACCTGAATAAACTGCATGAGGACACAGGTGCCAGAAAAATAGGCACCTGTGCCCAGTGAGTGGGATTTAATGGCAAAGCATAGCACTGAACAAAAAGCTGCTCACAAAACGGGCCGTAATTCACTACAAGATAAATTGGCCAAACTAGGACTGCATCATGATAGGGACTGTGTAGTCCATCTGCCGCTGCGCTACGAAGATGAAACGAGAATTACGCCTATTCAAGAGTTATTGCCCGGGCGTACTGTGCTCATACAAGGTACCGTGCTTGGCCATACGGTGCAGTATCGGCCTCGGCGCCAACTAATCGCTAAACTCCAAGATAAAACTGGAGTCATTACCGTACGCTGGCTGCATTTTTATCCCAGTTTACTGAAGGCGCTTAAAAAAGGAGCTGTGCTGCGCTTTAAAGGGGAGGTGCGTCGGGGTTTTGCTGGCTTAGAAATGGTTCACCCCCAATTGCGTTCAGCACAACGGCCGTTAGCTACCACCTTAACTCCTATATATCCTACCACGGCAGGTTTAAGCCAAAAACAAATCAATAGTATCATTCTAGCGGCATTAAAAAGGGCCGATCTCAGTGATACCCTACCTGAGGCTATACTCAAAAAATTTTCTTTATGGCCTTTTAAGCGTGCAATACAGTTTTTACATTATCCCGACAAAGAGACTGCCACAGAAAGTTTACTTGATAAAACTCATCCTGCTTGGCGACGGGTGCAATTTGATGAGTTATTGGCGCAGCAACTGGCCCTCGCTCAGGCTCGGGCTCGACGGTTACAGCTCAAAGCGATCCCTATGTCGGCTCAGACAGGGCCACTCTATCAGCAGTTGATCGCCCAGCTACCTTTTGAATTAACTCATGCCCAGCATAAAGTGGTCCATGAGATTATTCAGGATTTACACCAAGCTCACCCCATGCACCGCTTGGTTCAAGGTGATGTAGGGAGCGGTAAAACTATTGTCGCTGCATTGGTTGCGGCACATGTCATTGATAATGGTTTTCAAGTGGCTCTCATGGCTCCTACAGAGATATTGGCGGAGCAGCATTACGAAAAAATATACCATTGGCTGCATCCCTTACAGGTAAATGTACAGCTTTTAATCGGCAGCCAAAAAGCCTCTCAACGTCGTGACATTCTGCCACAAATAGAGGCGGGGACTGCCCAATTTATTATTGGCACGCAAGCACTGATACAGGAGCAGGTTCAATTTAATAAGCTCGCTCTTGTTTTATTAGATGAGCAACACCGATTTGGGGTAGAGCAGCGTTTGGCCTTGAGTAAAAAAGGTCTCCAAAGCCTATCCCAAGAGCATGAATTATGGCCACACCAACTCACCCTTAGTGCTACTCCTATCCCCCGCAGTTTGGCGATGACCTATTATGCTGATTTAGAGCTATCAGTTATTGATGAGCTGCCGCCAGGGCGGAAGCCTGTTCAAACTAAATTGGTTTCGGTTGCACGCAGAGATGAGGTCGTTGCAGGCATTGGCCATGAATTGGCCGCGGGCAGACAAGCCTACTGGGTATGTCCTCTTATTGAAGAAAGTGAGGCCCTACAATTACAAACGGCTCAGGAAACCTATGAGTGGCTCCAAAAGCAATTGCCTGATTGGCGCATTGGTTTGTTGCATGGTCGTATCGATAGAACCCTCAAGCAGCAGTTAATGGACTCTTTTAGGGCCGGTGATATTCATGTTTTGGTGGCCACTACAGTGATTGAAGTAGGGGTGGATGTGCCGAATGCAAGCTTAATGGTAATTGAGCATGCAGAACGCTTTGGTCTGGCTCAGCTACACCAATTACGTGGCCGAGTTGGCCGAGGCAGCAATCAATCGTATTGTGTGTTGCTGTACCAAGGTCCTTTATCTTTGACTGCACGAGAGCGTCTCAGGGCGATGTATGAAACTACAGATGGCTTTGAAATAGCACGACGCGATTTGGAAATCCGAGGGCCTGGTGAGTTCTTGGGCATGAAACAATCGGGACAGATGCTCTTGCGCTTTGCTCAGCTCAATGATCCCGTACTTTTAAAGGCGGCCAAAGATACGGCACAGTGGTTGCTACAACATGCACCCAGCGTTGCAGAAAAGCATTTACACCGTTGGCTCAGCGGCAAAGAAGAGTTCATGCAAAGTTAAGAGTGGAAAAAATTTGGTACAGTAGATTGACTTCACTCATCTGTTTTCTAACAGGCACAGGTGGTTATATATGACATTTACCGAGCTTAGATACATTGTTGCAGTCGCCCGAGAGCGACATTTTGGACGCGCGGCAGAAGCTTGCTTTGTAAGCCAGCCCACATTATCTGTGGCAGTAAAAAAATTAGAAGAGGAGCTTGGTGTGGTGCTGTTTGAACGGGGCGGCACTGAGGTAGGGGTAACTCCCATTGGGTTAAGAATTATTGAACAAGCCCAACGCATTCTAGAGGAAGGGGATCGACTAAAAGAAATTGCCTTGCAAGGCCAAGATCCTTTGACAGGCCCCCTCAAGGTAGGCGTAATTTACACCGTCGCTCCTTATTTGCTGCCTTTGCTTGTGCCTGCCCAAATACAGCTTAGCCCTCAAATGCCGCTCATTCTACAAGAGAATTATACAGTCAAATTGCTTGAGCTATTGCGTCAGGGAGAAATAGACTGTGCTATTGTAGCCTTGCCTTTGCCAGAAAGTGGCTTTATGACTCAAGCACTGTACCAAGAGCCCTTTATTGTTGCAGTGCCTCATAATCATCCTTGGACGAACAAGCAAGCTATAGATCCAGAGGAGTTAAAAACTGAAACCATGCTTTTATTGGGGGCCGGACATTGTTTTAGAGATCAAGTCCTTGATGTTTGCCCAGAGTTGTCGCACTTTTCCCCAACTAGTGAAGGCATTCAAAAGACCTTTGAAGGCTCTTCACTAGAAACCATTCGTCATATGGTTGCGACAGGCATAGGGATTACCGTCTTGCCCGCAAGTGCTCAGCCAACCACAGCGCAAAAGTCACTGCTACATTATATTCCTTTTCAAGAGCCCATTCCGAATCGTACCATTGCCTTAGTTTGGCGCCGTAGCTTTCCACGCATTTCTGCTATCGAGGCCTTAGCTCAAGCCATTCGCCAATGTGGCTTACAAAGTGTTGAGTTTATTGCCGAAGAAGAGTAAAAAATTAACTATTCATGAATGCCTTTTGTCAGAAGTCATACACTTTTGTCTACTAAGCGTGATAAGCTAAAGGGTGTACTGTTCCAAATAAGGAGTGAAAATGGCTAAATCCATTAAAAGCAATGTCCATCACACAGATTCAATCCCTGTAGATATCGGTATCGATGAGGAAAATCGCGCCAAAATTGCGGTTGAGCTCTCTAAGGTATTAGCCGATACCTATACGCTTTACTTAATGACACACAACTTCCACTGGAACGTGACAGGGCCGATGTTTAGCACCCTACATAATATGTTCATGGACCAGTACACCGAGACTTGGCAGGCTCTCGATGAAATTGCTGAGCGTATTCGTGCTTTAGGCCACTTTGTCCCAGGCACCTATGCTGAATTCAGCAAACTAACCTCAATTAAAGAACCCCATAGCATTCTAAGTGCTGAAGAAATGATCCGTGCTTTACTCGAGGCGAATGAGGCTGTGGCACGGACCGCACGTCATGCCTTTGATTGCGCTGATGCAGCAGATGATCAGCCAACAGCAGACTTGTTGACTACTCGTCTTGAGGTACATGAAAAAACAGCTTGGATGCTCCGTAGCATGCTTGCATAAGACCCATGCCCCACTACAATACATGCGTGTAGTGGGGTTTTTTGTGCGCAAAAATAACACCGCACACTTGCTACCTATTTTTCACTCACAATACCTTAGATGATGGCTAGGCCACATCACTTAAGGAGGATAAAATGAAAAAAATGCTCACGCCTGTTGCTGCCGCTCTAGGTCTTAGCATGGGCTTAACCATGGCTGCTGCCCAAGCAGATACCATAACCTTTGCTATTGCAGGCCCCTATACAGGCCCCGTCACACAATATGGTGAGATGGTTCAACAAGGGGTGGATACTTTTGTAGAGTTGATTAATGCAGAAGGAGGAGTGTTGGGCAAGCAAATCGAGGTCGTTCATATGGACGATGCGTGTGAGCCCAAACAAGGACCTGTAGTTGCCAATAGAATTGTTAATGACGGCATTAATTATGTGATTGGCCACGTATGTTCTGGGGCTACTATTGCTGCCACAGATATTTATAATGATGAAGGCATTGTCATGATTTCTCCCTCTGCAACCGCACCTGCAGTGACGGAGGGCAAAGGGTATGAAACCATTTTCCGTACTATTGGTCGTGACGATCAGCAAGGTCCTGCTGCAGCAGAGGTTATCATCAATGAAATTAAGCCCAATAAAGTAGCAGTTATTCATGACAAGCAGTCTTATGGGCAGGGGATTGCTCAGGCTGTACGGGATCGCCTCGTCGAAGAGGGCATCGATGTGGTTATGTTTGAGGGGATCAATGCCGGAGATACCGATTATTCTGCTGTGATCACCAAGCTCAAAGGCGCTGATGTTGATTTTGTTTACTATGGCGGCTATCACCCAGAAATGGGGCTTTTATTACGTCAAGGCGCGGAGCAGGATTTAAATATTACCTTTATGGGACCTGAAGGTGTTGGTAATCCAGACATCAATGCAATAGCAGGTGATGCTGTGGAAGGAATGTTGCTTACCTTGCCTGCCGACTTTAGCCAAAACCCCGACAACCAAGCTATTGTTGATGCCTTTTTAGAGAAAGGTCGTGATCCAAGTGGGGCTTTCCAACTAACTGCTTTTTCTGCTGCCAAAGCGTTGGCCACCGCTATTGAGGCGGTAGGTGAGGATGACCCCATTGCCGTTGCTGAATGGTTGCATGAAAATGAGGTGGAGACTCCTATTGGGGTGCTGTCTTGGAACGAGCAAGGGGATCTCAAGGAATTCCAGTTCGATGTATTTGAATGGCATGCTGATGGCAGCAAGAGCGTATTCCAAGCCAAATAAAGGCATGGAACGACTCATCTTCGTACATTCATGCTTGTCCTAAAGCAATGCGGCATCATAAGCCGCATTGCTTTTTTAATCCATCATGGACGTTGGGGGAGATACTCGCTGCGCAGTACTCCTTCTAACTGGGCATAAGGGATGAGGAATTGTGGCATGCCCGCAGCATACGGAGCAATTGCATAAGGATTATATTTCACTAATATGCCGGCATCCGTTACAGCGATGTTATTAGTTGGCTGAAAGGGCCATAATCGAGCGTATTGCTGGGGGTCCTCTTTAGCAAACTCAGATTGATTGACCCAATCATGATACGCCTGTTTTTGTAACTCAAAAAACTGATTGAGTTGTCTGGGGCGCACTATATCCTCAAGAGATACCAGCCGATGTTCAATATTATTCCAATTTAAAAACTGTGTACTGGCCATGCCATGTGCAGCGCCAGTAGGGTAGTACCATGCTCCTAATTCCAGCACGGTTAAATCTTTGTTTCTATAAATAGTTTTGGCAGCCAGCTGTACCTCGTCTGAATGGTCAGCGGTCTGCCAAAAATACTCTTCAAAATCAGCAATGGTAGGCTGAATATGAATGCCATCCAAGGTGCTCACCATAGCAGCTAAATGCCGATCAACTAGATCAGTCAACTCACGTTGTCCAGGAAAGACCAATGAATCGACCTCCATAGAGGGGCATTGTCCTGTGCAATGAGGCCGCTGTCGGGACCATTTGATAGGCTGAGTAAATGCCCCTTTTTTTTGCGTGATTGCATCCGTTTGTGTCGGGATTAAAGAAATATCTCTGCTACCGGTGTGTGTACAGGCAGATAAAAGTACCAATGCGCTTGCCGCAAGACACGTTTTGATGTGGCTATTCACCTAAGTTCCTTTCGACAAAATTATTTAACGGAGCGCGCATCTTGTCCAAATAAGATTTGTCTAGAGCGCTCATCGTTCACACTTGGGGTTGTGTTGACGGTCTGTGCTAACTCATACGCCCTTTTGGTTGCAGGACGAGAACGAATACGCTCAAACCAAGCTTTTAAATGAGGAAAATCATCTAAGTTTTGTTTTTGACGCTCATGCGAGACTATCCATGGGTAACATGCCATATCAGCGATAGAGTATTCATCTACAATATATGCGCGCCCCTCTAAACGCTTATTCAGCACTCCATACAAACGGTTGGTCTCACGGGTATACCTATCTATGGCGTAAGGAATAGGCTCAGGGGCATACACATTAAAATGGTGATTTTGGCCAGCCATGGGTCCTAAACCAGCCATCTGCCAAAATAACCATTCCATCACCTCTACCCGTGCCCGTAAATCCTTAGGTAAAAATTGACCCGTCTTCTCGGCGAGATAGTGCAAAATAGCTCCGGACTCAAAAACTGAAATGGGCTGCCCCTTATCTACTGGTGCGTGATCCACAATTGCAGGAATACGATTATTAGGAGCAATGCTTAAAAACTCAGGGCTAAATTGTTCTCCAGCACCAATATTGATTGGAATTATTTGGTACTCTAGCCCTGTTTCCTCTAAAAACATGGTAATTTTATGACCATTAGGGGTAGTCCAGTAGTACAAATCAATCATACTTTCTCCTACATCATTAATTTTTTATATTTTTAATACAATAGAAGTAATCAGACTAACATAAAAAGAGAGCAATTATGGTTAAAATCTATCACAACCCCCGTTGCAGTAAGTCCCGAGAGGTATTAGCCTTGTTACGCGAGCGGGGTATAGAGCCTACGGTGATTGAGTATTTAAACACCCCACTCAATATAGATGAGCTTCGAGAGCTATTTGATGCGGCGCAGCTTTCTGTAAGAGCGGCCATGCGCACCAAAGAAAAAGAATACCAAGAGCTTGGCTTAGCAGATGAGCGCTTAAGTGATGATGAACTATTAGCCGCCATTGCTGCACACCCACGATTAATGAATAGACCCTTTGTGGTAACAGAAAAAGGGGCGAGATTGTGTCGACCTACCGAGCTTGTCAAAGAAATTTTATAAGAGCAAGCGGCCTAGAGCCCATTTGTTTGCATAAAAAAAGCTCCTGTAGATACAGGAGCTTTTTTATGGCTATAGATGTCTGAGCGTCCTGTCTTAATTGGCCTCTTGAGCGATGCCTTCGAAAGAGACCTCGATGATGACCTCATCAGACACCATTGGGGCAAATTTATCCATATTAAAGTCGGAGCGCTTTACCTCAGTTTTAGCATTGGCACCGATAGCTGGGCGTTTAAGCATTGGGTGCTCGTCTAAGAGATGGTATTGCTCAATATCAAAGGTAACCTCTTTAGTAATTCCTTTGATGGTTAATTCTCCTTCCACTGCTACAGGCTCATCCCCATCAAAAATAATTTTTGTGGATTCAAAGGTCGCAGTAGGGTGGTTTTCTGTATCAAAGAAATCAGCGCCTTGTAGGTGCTCATTAAACACCTGAGCCCCTGTGTTGACTGAGCGCAGATCGATTTCTATTTGCAATGCTCCGGTTTTTTCCTCTAAATCCAGTGTTAATGTACCGGCAGTCTTATCAAAAGAGTTATTTTGGCGGCTCAACCCCATATGATCATAAATGAAATGAGCAAAGGTATGGGTTGGATCTGCTTGATAAGTTACTGGCTCTGCCATAGCCATACCTGCGGAGCTTGCCAAAACAGCGGCACATGTAAGAGAAACGATTTTTTTAGTATTAAACATAAACGATATCCTAATGCAAGAGAAGTGTAATCTAATAACAGACTAACAAATAATATAGATTAAAAGTGACTAGTAAAATTTAAAAATTATTTAAGACTGACTCATTAACGGCGTTTATTGGCTGACTACGCGCGCCTTAATTGTGACCTCATTGGAAACTAGAGAGGGATCAGACCAGCTGCCCGAGCCAATATTAAAGTCACCACGGTCGATAGCAAACTCTGCCTCAAAAACAAGCTTACCGGACTCATCGTGACTTACCGTAACAGGGAAGCTTAGCTCCTGAGTTTGCCCTTTGATCTGTAACACCCCATCAACCGTGTATTGATCTTCTTTGAGTGCGCTTATTTGAACGGATTCAAAGGTAGCGGTAGGGTGCTGGGCCATATCAAACCATTCTGGTTTGACTAATTCTTCATCTGCCTCCTCGGTGCCGGTATCGACAGTATCTAAAGGCAATTGGATTTGTGCTGACATGCGATCCGGAGCCTCTTTATCGAAAATAATTGTGCCTTGTAGATCGGCAAAACGGCCGGTCATGGTCACGCCCATTTGTTTGTATTGAAATTCAACGAGGCTGTTTTGGCCATCAACCTCATAGGTCTGAGCCTGAACTGCAGCGCTAAATGCAAATGCTGTGCTTAATAGGGCAGCTACTAATGTTTTTTTCATTTTACACCTTTGTAATTTAAATCATGCGGTTTAAAAATGGCTCTTTATCTATAAAATGATGCTTTAATGCAGCTAATATATGGCCAATAATTAATAGCAAAAAGGCTATATTTAAATAAAGATGCACATCTACCAAGATATCCGCTAGCTCTTTATTGCGATCAACAATATCTGGTAGGGGAATGACCCCAAACCAAACGGTTTGAAAGCCTAAAGCAGAGCTCATTAACCAACCAGAAATAGGAACAGCAATCATAAAAAAATACAGTCCCAAATGCCCTAGTCGGGATAACCAAACAATATGTGAAGCATAATGATCGGGGAGCGCAGGAGGTCGATGCCGCAGCCGCCAGAGGATGCGCAATAAAACGAGCACAAAGATGCTCACGCCCAACCATTTATGATAGGAATAAAGCCGTAACTTTTGTGGGCTTAAAGGAAGATCTGCCATATAAAAGCCCAAGGGAAACATGATAAAAATTCCCAGTGCAATGACCCAGTGCAAGAATACAGCTATTCGCGAGTATTTAAAATTCATTAACCAAACCTTTACTGACAACAGGGAACCTAATTAATAGAGTACACTGCTTCTAACTAATTAAACATAAAGTTTGCCTAGCTGTACAGAAAAAAACAGAATAG
>CALKIR010000033.1 GCA_937995985.1 uncultured Alcaligenaceae bacterium | reverse complement strand
CACTGGGCTCCCTGTGAGCCAATTTAAAGATAAAAATAAGGTAAAAGAGCTCAAAAACCTCCTAGAAGGGGTTCACCGCATTAATGATAGCAAAGAAGTAATTGTACGAAAGGCAACTATCGTGCCTCAACCAGTAGGAGGCTATGCCAGTCTCATCCAAGAATCTAGCGAGGAAATACTGGATACTATTACTACTGGAATCACAGTCAGCATTGATCCTGGGTTTTTCTCTTTTGATTGGGTTGTTTTAGAGAATGGTGATATACGCTCTGATCTTTCAGGCACTAGCTTACAAGCCGTAAGTGTAGTCCTTCAAGAAGTGTCAGATTCTATATTCAAAAAAACCGGAATCAGGATTACTGTTGACTACCTAGAAGAAGCTATCAGGTGCAATAGTAATGTACTCCTCGTTGCGAGGAAGGCTATAGATATCATACCTTACATAAAAGAAGCTTCACTAAAGATTAGCGAGCAAGCAATGAAGCCAATACTTAAAAATTTACGGCATGAGCATAAAAAGATAAGCAGTATTATCTTATGCGGTGGCGGTGCTAGTCTTTACAGAAAAGTTACAGAAGAGTTATTTGCCGACTCAACTATATTTATAGTCAATGACTCATTATTAGCTAATGCCAACGGTTTTTATTATATTGGGCATAATTCGCGCAAACATAAAAACGAAGAACAATGGGATGGCCGCATATCTAATATGAGGGTCTCTCCTACCGCCTTTCCTGAGCTTTATGAAGAACTTAAAAAAACCTCTCACAGGGATAGAATAAGACGTTTTTGCAGTCTTGCTACCGTGGCCTTGCTAGCTAGAAAGAATACGATAAGACTAAAGCATGAGGATTAAAAACATGCTAACTTTACGCAAACACCCTCACCCAGAGCTGTATAAAGCTAATTAAGTGATAGATGATTAGTGGAAATACAACAAACCGCCTCTAGTGCAATAACGACCACATATCCTCTAAAAACCATATATTTACTGCACGAAAACTGCACGAAATAAAATTAAGCCCTTAAAATTCAAGGGATTTTTTTATAGTTCGATTCCGGCCTTGGGCACCAAAAATGACACAATAAAATAGACCTCAACAGGGGTCTTTTTTTATGCCCAAAACCCACTGTTTATGCGGATTTCAAGGCTATCCTTCCCACAGTGTAATAGGGGGCAACAGAGCTTCTTTAAAAAACGAAATACGAAAAAGAAGACAATAAAAAGAAGAACCCAAAATCATTTTTCAGTAGCAATTTCTAGCTGCTCATTGTCCAGATTTGTTTCGCAATCTGCTCATATAAAGCTTGACGCTCATTGATATCTGCTTTCTTCATTTCAGGGTGCGGCTTAAAATTGAGATTATGCTCTGTGATAAGCCTTGTAAAATTTGGATTGTTTTCATAAGTCAGCGGATTTAACGAGCTAGTCAACAAGTTTTCTTTAACGTAATGCAGTAACTTTTCTTCGTAAGGCCTGTTGCTATACGATTGGTTTGTTCCTTTGGGTAACAATACCAGTCCACCCAAGTGATTTCTAAATTCCTCAAACTCGCTCTGCGCCTCGAATTCATCTCTATGCCGCTCGTAAACATTCCCCCAAAGGTGCTCTATTTCATAGGGTCTGCCATTCGGTGCCGAAAAATACGTAATGAAATCAGAGCTTTTTCCTGCCAGCTGATCAATATAAGCAGCCATTCTAGATAAAAAATAACGGATAAAATAACCGTTTTGCCCATGCATCCTAAACTTCGCTATGCCATTTAATTGCTCATCCATTTCAGCTATTTTGCTTGCCAATAGATCATGCAAGGCATCCAAGGGCATGTTACGGATTTCCCGTACCAAGTTATACATGGTGTAGCGGATTGAGCTGGCCGCAAAGTTTCTAAAATTGACCGATCGCCTAACACAAAAGTTATCTATATATTTAGCAACCAGATTGATCTTCTGATTAGCGATAATGGTTGTATCTTCCTTAGTTACAGGCGCAAGCAGTAATGGGTAGCTTAATGATTTTGCAATCCCCCACCGACTAATGTAATAAACATGCTCTAGCTCCTTATTAAGGTTTTGCTCAGCATCTAAAATACGGCAATATGCTTTTTGATAATAGTTAATGTCTCCAAAAACAAGCTCATGAAAACCTGTTTCATCACTCTGATGCAACCCCATTTTGTGAAGGTTTTCTCGCACCCAGTTGTGAAAACGCGTCCCTATCTTCTCAAAATCCTCATTGACTGAGCCAGCTTGGCCCGCTCGTATGGTTTCGGCGTATTTTGCTCTCAAGAACGCCTGGAAAAAAGTTAAATCCTCGGTTTTATCATAAGCCTGAAGCTCATCAACCAAGCGTTTCCATAAATCATTCGCTGCTCTTCTCTGGTCATCGTCACGGAATTTCGACAATAAAAAACCTTTGAGCATTTCTGTGGGCGTAAGGTTTAGCCCACGATCATTCATGGTTTCAAAAATGGTATAAGCATTTTCATCGCTATAAGCAATAATTTCTACCAGCACCACCTTCTCGCGAAGCCAATCCAGAAACGCTGGCAAAACCTCCTGTGTAATTTCCTCAGAAAAAGCATCGCCTATATCCAAATACCGAGCTGCCATATTGCGTGTAGAAGCATCTGCACCATCTGGCACTTCATAAGCCCCATGATTGAATAAGGCATCAAGGCAAGCCTCTCGTTCAGGCACATTTAAATTAAATGATTTTTGGCCATATCGCTCTGAAAAAACCATCGTCTCGATATTCTCAGATATGCCCCATTCTTTTTGTAAATTGTTCAGATAGATGATGAACAGGGTCAGTGAGGTTAAGCGTTGCTGACCATCTATGATGCTTTTTTGATTACCCTTTGTGCTGATAATAATCGGGCCCAAATAATAGCTATTATAATTTTCCACGTCGGGACGCTGATGAGAGGGCTGGTAGTTTTCCAGGAATGCATTACATAAGTCGGTTACCAGCTGCTCAATATGAGACTGCTCCCAATTGTATTCGCGCTGATAATAGTCAACCACATACTTTTGGTTTTCTAATATTTCGCGAACGGTGCGGTCGTTGGCCTCAATTTTACTTTCCAAATAACTCAATGCAGACCTCTAGTTAGTTAAAGCTATCCTTCCTCAGCTTTCAAAGACGGCAATCCATCCACAATTTTTACGGTCTCTACACTTACCGTAACTACCCGTTTAATCAAATCCACAATATAGCGCGGGTCATCGGACCATTCATTGGGGTCATTAATAATGCCTGTCTCTCGGTCTTGGGTGTACTGATAGCGATCTATTAACCATTCCAAGGCTGGCTTGCCATTAACCACATACTCATAGGCCTGCTCAGGTATCCCCTCCAGTCTAAAGTGGTCATTTACCTGTATGACGGAACGGTCTGGATTTCTGGCTGCCCCACCAAAACGCATCTTTTCCACACGGTAATAGTCACGTGTTTCAAATAGCAATTCAGTAGAGTGTTCCTCCAACGGATAAGGCTCAACCTGCTCGTAATTAACGTGCAGTTCGCCCAGCTTTCTGCCGGCTTTACTAAAAGCCCAAAAGTCTGGGGCAAAAGGAATGCGTGCTGACTCTTTTTTCAGATCAGCGGCATATTTTTTTCTATATTCCTTGGAATGCAGCACGCCATAGACGTAATAGAAAATATCTTCTTTGGTAATATTGTGGTCTTGATAGTGCCCTTGGAA
>CALKIR010000032.1 GCA_937995985.1 uncultured Alcaligenaceae bacterium | reverse complement strand
GAAAATATTATTTACATTTTTGCCAATGGTAACACTGAAGCACAAAAATTCATATTGGCCGTCCCGCCAATAGGGGAAAAAAAACCGACCTAAAATAGGTCGGTTTGATCATACTTACTGAGCAAAGCAATTAATCTTCGCTGCTGTCTTCCGCTACCTCAACCTCAGGGCGATCGACTAACTCCATATAAGCCATAGGAGCATTATCTGTTTTACGGAATCCCATCTTGAGCACGCGTGTATAACCACCATTGCGCTCTTTGTAGCGTGGACCAAGCTCATCAAACAGCTTAGTCACTGCGTCGCGGTCGCGTAGACGTGAAAATGCCTGACGACGGTTAGCCACGGTGGGGTTTTTTGCCAAAGTAATCAAAGGCTCAATAACACGACGTAGCTCTTTAGCCTTAGGCAAGGTGGTCTTAATGGCCTCGTGCTTAATCAAAGAGACCGACATATTTCTAAACATCGCCAAACGATGGCTACTGGTACGATTTAATTTACGCAACCCATGACGGTGACGCATGATTCTTTCCTTAAAAAAAATGAATCTTAATGACAAGGGACAAGCTACGCTCTCCCTAACCATATCCTGGCTCTTCTATCGGGCTACTGTTTCAGTAGCCCGCGGGCCAAGTTTTAATCTGTGCGACTATACCATGATTTCAATGGCTCAGCGCATGAAAAAAACAATTTCTCTGTTTTACAACAAGAAAGCACTCACCCTGCAATAGCTTAGGGACGCTCTAGACCTAATGGAGGCCAATTATCAAGCTTCATACCTAAAGTCAGGCCACGAGCCGCCAATACCTCTTTGATTTCATTGAGCGACTTACGCCCAAGATTAGGTGTTTTGAGCAACTCATTTTCAGTGCGCTGAATGAGATCACCAATATAGTAAATATTCTCAGCCTTCAGACAATTAGCAGAACGCACTGTTAACTCAAGATCATCTACAGGGCGTAACAGCATGGGATCAATCTGTGGCTGTGCACGCTCAGGAGCCTCGAACTCCTCTTCAGTTCCTTCGAGCGTAGCAAACACAGAAATTTGATCCATTAAAATACCCGCGGCATGACGCACAGCCTCTTCGGGAGTCAGCACACCATTCGTTTCAATATCCAGTATCAACTTATCTAAGTCTGTACGCTGCTCTACCCGAGCATTTTCTACTGAATAACTCACGCGACGAATTGGGCTAAACGTAGCATCTAAAATGATGCGACCAATAGTATGCTGGCGATTATCATCGCTTAGTGCACGTACATTACCTGGCACATAACCACGACCCTTTTCCACCTTGATTTGCATCTCGAGCTTGCCCTCATCAGTCAAGGTAGCAATATGGTGATCGGGGTTGATAATTTCCACATCATGAGGCAGCTCAATATCCTTGGCCAGCACCTCACCTGCTCCCTCTTTATTGAGAGTAAGAGTCACCTCATCGCGGCCATGCAGCTTGAACACAATGCCCTTAAGATTCAGCATCATATCCACTACATCCTCGCGCACTCCTGGCAAGGTTGAATACTCGTGCACTACCCCCGTAATCTGCACCTCGGTTGGTGCGAATCCGGTCATAGAGGACAACAAAATGCGCCGTAAAGCATTTCCTAAAGTATGACCAAAACCACGCTCAAAAGGCTCCATGGTGACCTTAGCGTGATGTTTGGTAATGGGCTCTACTTCAATAGAACGGGGTTTAAGAAAACCTTGAGTCATGTGTATTCCTTTTCAATACCCTCGGCTCGTTACACCGATAAGGCTGATGGAAAACCCGGTAAACCGGAAAAAAACGCACCCATATCAAAGTGACACAGAGCGAGTAGACAGACAGCTGGCATCATACGCCAGCTGTCGAACTAATGTGACTAAAGAGTCAACTATTAACGCGAGTACAATTCGACCACAAGTGACTCGTTGATATCATGAGCCACATCGCTGCGATCAGGGTGTTGCTTGTACACGCCGGTGAATTTTTTAGTATCCACCTCTACCCACTGAGGAAAGCCCGCCTCTTCGGCCAGAGCCAATGCCTCTTGGATACGAACCTGTGAACGAGACTTTTCACGGATGCTGATAACATCACCAGGCTTAACAAACATGCTGGGAATATCAGCGCGTTGACCATTCACCTCTATAGCGCGGTGTGTGACCAACTGACGAGCCTCAGCGCGTGTTGAGCCAAAGCCCATGCGGTACACCACATTATCAAGGCGGGACTCTAAGAGCTCAATCAAGATTTCACCAGTGTTACCACGGCGCCGATCGGCTTCAGCAAAATAACGGCGGAACTGTCTTTCCAATACGCCGTACATGCGCTTTAACTTTTGCTTTTCACGCAGCTGCAAACCGAAATCGGAGGTGCGGGTACCAGAAATACGACCATGTTGACCTGGACGTGTTTCAAGCTTGCACTTAGAATCCAGCGAGCGGCGTGCACTCTTTAAGAATAAATCGGTGCCCTCGCGGCGCGAGAGCTTACATTTTGGACCAATATAACGTGCCACGTAGCTTCCCCTTAAATGCGACGACGCTTGGGCGGACGGCAGCCATTATGCGGAACAGGCGTGACGTCGGCAAGACTGACAATACGAATACCCAGGGCATTAAGTGCGCGAATAGAAGAATCGCGACCAGGGCCCGGACCCTTGACACGAACCTCCAGTGTCTTGATGCCATACTCCATGGCAGCACGGCCAGCAATATCAGCAGCCATCTGAGCCGCAAATGGAGTAGACTTACGCGAACCTCTAAAACCAGCACCCCCCGCCGTTGCCCAAGACAAAGTATTGCCCTGACGGTCGGTGATGGTCACAATTGTGTTATTGAATGTCGCTTGGATGTGAGCAATCCCATCAGTGACATTCTTGCGAATTCTCTTACGTGCGCGCGAAGCGCTAGAAGCTTTTGCCATCTTCTAATCCTCGATTATTTTCTCAGTGCCTGCGCAGCGCGACGGGGCCCCTTACGGGTGCGAGCATTAGTGCGAGTACGCTGACCGCGCACAGGCAACCCGCGACGATGGCGCATGCCACGATACGTGCCCAAGTCAATAAGACGTTTAATGGACAACTGAACTTCACGACGTAAATCACCCTCAAGCATGTACTTGGTGATTTCCTCACGAATCGCCTCTAATTCGGCATCGGTCAAATCAGCGACCTTGGTAGAGGTATTTACCCCTGCTGCCTGACAAATGTCACGCGCGCGGCTACGGCCAATGCCGTAGATGGCGGTCAAACCAATACCTACGTGTTTCTGAGGCGGAATATTAATGCCAGCGATACGGGCCATAATTGTTCCTTTTAATACCTTTTGCCAAATTAGCCTTGGCGTTGTTTATGACGGGGATCGGTGCAGATAACACGAACCACGCCATGACGTTTAATAATTTTACAGTTTCGGCAAATACGCCGTACTGATGCCATTACCTTCATGGTTGACTCCTAATTTTCTTAAGCCGGGCCGCTACTTTGAGCGGAACACAATCCTGCCGCGGTTAAGATCATAGGGCGTGAGCTCCACCGTGACCTTATCCCCTGGAAGAATCCGGATATAATGCATGCGCATCTTTCCAGAAACATAGCCAAGCACCACATGGCCATTTTCCAACCGGATGCGAAAAGTTGCGTTGGGCAGGTTTTCAATAACCTCGCCTTGCATTTGAATGACGTCGTCTTTAGCCATTGTCTTTCATCACATGGGCAAACCAGTGCCGCGGAAGTTTGCCTTTTTCATTAACGAGTCATATTGCTGTGACATCACATAGGCTTGGGCCTGTGCCATAAAGTCCATGGTCACCACAACAATAATGAGCAACGATGTTCCCCCAAAGTAAAAGGGAACGTTCCAGTGCATCTGCAAGAACTCGGGAACCAAACATACGATGGTTACATAAATCGAACCGGCCAAAGTCAATCGACTCAAGATTCGATCAATGTAGCGCGAGGTCTGCTGGCCAGGACGAATCCCTGGAATAAATGCACCGCTACGCTTCAAGTTGTCTGCTGTTTCCCGGCTGTTGAATACCAACGCGGTATAGAAAAAGCAGAACAAAATGATCAACGCCGAAAAGAGCGTAATATACAAAGGCTGCCTTGGAGACAAAGCCGCCTCGAGATCACGCAACCAACCAAGACCAGGTGTGGTTGAAAACCAGCTAGCAATGGTTGCCGGCAATAAAATAATTGATGAGGCAAAAATCGGTGGAATTACCCCTGCCATATTAAGCTTGAGAGGCAAGTGGGAGCTTTGCCCACCATAAACACGATTTCCTACCTGACGCTTGGCATAGTTTACCCGAATCCGGCGCTGTCCGCGTTCTACAAATACCACAAAGTAGGTTACGGCTACCACCAGTACCAGAATAAACAATGCCGAAATAATGGACATTGAATTAGTACGTACCAGGTCAAGCATGCCGCCCATAGCGCTTGGCAGTCCAGCCACAATACCAGCAAAAATCAAGATAGAAATCCCGTTGCCGATACCGCGTTCGGTAATTTGCTCGCCGAGCCACATCATAAACATGGTCCCAGTGACCAAGGTCACCACTGTGGTAAAGCGAAATACCATACCGGGGTCAATGACCAGACCAGGCTGCGATTCGAGCGCAATTGAAATACCGACTGCCTGGAACAAAGCTAAGAAAACCGTTCCATAGCGCGTATATTGAGTGATCCTGCGACGTCCACTCTCGCCCTCTTTTTTGATGGCCTCTAAGGTGGGCACCACAGAAGACATCAATTGCATGATAATAGAGGCCGAAATATACGGCATGATCCCTAACGCGAATACGGAAAAGCGCTGCAGCGCACCCCCCGAGAACATATTGAACAAACCCAAAATACCACCTTGGTTTTGTCTAAACAGATCGGAGAGCGCATCGGGGTTGATGCCCGGCACGGGGATATGGGTGCCCAGTCGATACACAACGAGTGCGAGCAGCAGAAAAATCAATCTGCGCTGCAAATCAGAGTAGCCCGATGTCCCTGTTTGACCCCTTGCCTGTGCTTTAGCCACCGTAACCCCTTTTATTCAGTAACAGAACCACCCGCGGCCTCAATCGCTGCACGCGCACCGGCTGTTGCACGGATGCCGCGCAAGGTCACCTTGCGGGATAACTCGCCAGACTTGATGATCTTGACGTCGCGCACGAGCTGGCCGACCAAACCGGCCTGCTTGAGCACCTGCAGATCAATGTCTTGGGCATTTAGCTTGTCCAAATCAGAAAGACGCAGCTCTGCTTTCAGATGACGCCCAGGGGCTGTAAAACCACGCTTGGGCAAACGGCGATGCAAAGGCATCTGACCGCCCTCGAATCCGGGCTGTACCTTGCCGCCAGAGCGAGCCTTAAGTCCTTTGTGGCCTCGGCCGGAGGTTTTACCCAGACCGGAACCCATGCCACGACCGACGCGTCGACGGGCGTGCTTGGCACCCTCGGCGGGTTGTAGGTTATTTAGTTGCAATGTACTCATCGCTATTCCTGCTCTTAGTTTAGACCTCAGAGACCGATACCAAATAATCGACCTTGCGAATCATACCCCGTACTTCGGGGGTATCGGGCAAAATGCGGCTGCTATTGATGCGACGCAAACCCAACCCACGTACCGTATCACGGTGGTCTTGTTTGGTGCCAATCACAGAGCGCACAAGTGTGACTTTAAGTTGTTTCTGTGCCATAGCTTATCCCAGAATTTCCTCAACGGTTTTACCGCGCTTGGCAGCAATCTCAGCGGGAGTATTGCAAGAAGCCAAGCCATTTAAGGTAGCACGCACGAGGTTATAAGGGTTGTTTGAGCCAAAGCTCTTGGCAACCACATCACGCACCCCGAGTGCCTCAAAGACTGCGCGCATGGGACCTCCAGCAATTACCCCGGTACCCTCGACAGCGGGCGCGATGAGCACCTTGGATGCTCCGTGGCGACCGATTACTGCATGGTGCAACGTACCGTCTTTTAAGGGCACAGTAAACAAGCTACCCCGAGCCTGCTCCATCGCCTTTTGTACGGCGGTGGGTACCTCGCGGGCCTTGCCCTTGCCCATTCCAATGCGGCCATCGCCATCGCCTACCACTGCCAATGCAGCAAAGCTCATGGTGCGGCCACCTTTTACGACTTTACTGACGCGGTTTACCGCGATCATTTTTTCACGAAGGCCGTCTTCGCGATCTTGATCGGCATGCCTGCCTTGTGCTTTAGCCATTTGTCATTCCTTGATTAGAACTTCAAGCCAGCTTCACGCGCGGCCTCTGCCAACGCCTTAACGCGGCCATGATAACGAAAACCCGAGCGATCGAAAGCCACTCGCTCGATGCCCGCAGCCTTTGCTTTTTCAGCCACGCGCTTGCCAATAAAAGCGGCGGCCTCGATATTGCTGCCCTTGCCAATTTCCTTGCGCACCTCGGGCTCTATAGTAGAGGCGCTGACCAACACCCGATCGCCCTCGGGTGAAATGATATTGGCATAAATGTGCAGGTTGGAGCGGTGTACCGCCAGGCGATGTTCGCGCAACTCGCGAATTTTCTTGCGCGTAGCCCCTGCACGACGTAAACGAGATTGTCTTTTGTCCATGATTCGTCCTTGCCTGTGCGATTATTTCTTCTTCGCTTCTTTCATGATTACGCGCTCGTCTTCGTAGCGCACCCCTTTACCCTTATAGGGCTCAGGTGGGCGATAACCACGAATTTCGGCTGCGACTTGACCGACGGTCTGCTTGTCAGAACCCTTGACGATGATTTCGGTCGCGGATGGACATTCTACAGTAATCCCCTCGGGCAGCTCGTGCACGATGTCATGAGAAAAACCTAGCTGCAAACGCAATGATTGACCTTGGGCTTGTGCACGGAACCCGACCCCAACGAGGTTGAGCTTGCGTGTAAAACCTGTGCTAACGCCAATCACCATATTGTTGACCAAAGAACGCAGCGTCCCGGCCATGGCACGTGCATGACGCGACTCGTTCGCAGCGGCAAAGGAAATCTCGCCATTTTCAATGGTAATGGCAACATTCTCGTCGGTCGCTTGAGTCAATGTACCCAAAGGACCTTTAACAGTAATTTCTGCATCCCCAATTACGGTCTCTACGCCTTGGGGTAATACGACTGGATAACTTGCAATGCGTGACATAGTACCCCCTTAGGCTACGTAGCAGAGGACTTCGCCTCCGATACCGTTGGCACGTGCCTTGCGATCGGTCATCACACCGCGAGAAGTAGAGATGATTGCCACACCCAAGCCATTCATGACCTGAGGCAGATCAGCACTTCCCTTGTACACACGCAAGCCAGGGCGTGAAACACGGTCGATGCGCTCGATGACAGGACGGCCCGCATAGTATTTCAAATCGATTTCCAACACCGGCTTGTTATCGCCATTAACACGGAAATCCTCGATATAGCCTTCGTCTTTAAGCACAGTTGCAATCGCAACTTTTAGCTTTGAGGAGGGCATGCTCACCGACTCCTTGTTGACCATTTGCGCGTTACGTACGCGAGTCAACATGTCGGCAACTGGATCGCTCATGCTCATAAGTATTCTCCTACCAGCTGGATTTAGTCATACCCGGAACCTCGCCGCGCAAGGCCATCTCGCGCAGTTTATGACGAGTAATACCGAATTGCTTATAGACACCACGCGCACGACCGGTCACGGCGCAGCGATTACGCACTCGCGTAGGATTCGCATTGCGCGGCAGCTTTTGCAGCTCGAGACGGGCCAAATAACGCTCTTCGTCAGACTTGGACTGATCGTTGATAATTGCCCGAAGCTCTGCACGCTTTTCTGCGTACTTTTCGACTAATTTCTTACGCTTTAGATTGCGATTGATGAGTGAAAGTTTTGCCACGTCATCACCCCTTAGTTACGGAACGGGAAACTAAAAGCCGATAGCAGGGCCTTTGCCTCCTCGTTACTTTTAGCTGTGGTGGTAATGCTAATATTTAAACCACGCACGGCATCGATTTTGTCATATTCGATCTCGGGAAAGATGATTTGCTCGCGCACCCCGAGATTGTAGTTACCACGGCCATCAAAAGAACGTGCCGACAACCCGCGGAAGTCGCGCACACGTGGCAATGCGATAGAAATCAGGCGATCCAAAAACTCGTACATACGACGGCCACGCAAAGTTACCTTGCAACCGATGGGATACCCCTCACGGATCTTAAACCCAGCGATAGCCTTGCGTGCAACTGTAACAATCGCCTTTTGACCTGCAATCTTGGTGAGATCCTCGACTGCATTTTCAATGTGCTTGCGATCGGCAACCCCCTCGCCCACCCCCATGTTGAGGGTGATTTTTTCGATGCGAGGCACCTGCATGATGCTCTTGTACCCAAACTGCTCCATCAGCTCTTGGGTGACCTTATCGCGATAATACTTTTGTAAACGTGCCATTTTTGTATCCTTATGCCTCGGCGCCTACCACCTTGCCGGTGGAGCGAAACACACGTACCTTGCGCCCATCGACAACCTCAAACCCGACGCGATCACCCTTGCCGGTCTCGGGATTGAACAAAGCAACGTTGGAAATATGCATAGGCATCGCCTTATCGATGATGCCGCCTTGCTCACCCGTCATAGGATTGGGACGCACGTGCTTTTTAGCAATATTGATACCCTCGACAACCACACGGTCATCTTTGACGCTAAGCACAGTACCGCGACGTTTTTTATCACGCCCGGTGAGCACTATAACCTCGTCGCCTCTTTTGATCTTTCTCATATCAGGCTCCTATAGGACCTCTGGCGCCAACGACACGATCTTCATGAACTTTTCGGTACGTAACTCACGAGTTACGGGCCCGAAAATACGTGTACCAATGGGCTCTAATTTTGCATTGAGCAACACCGCAGCGTTGCCGCCAAACTTTACGAGCGAGCCATCTCTGCGACGCACACCCTTTGCGGTGCGCACCACAACAGCATTGTAAATCTCGCCCTTTTTCACGCGCCCACGAGGTGCCGCCTCTTTGACTGTGACCTTGATGATGTCACCAATAGCGGCATAACGGCGCTTTGAGCCGCCCAACACCTTGATGCACTGCACTCGGCGCGCACCAGTGTTGTCGGCCACATCAAGCGTGGTCTGCATCTGAATCATGATTATTCCTATCCAACTTGACTGTTTTGGCATAGCGCCCCAATTGGCAAAGCCACGCCCAAACAACCAGTTTTGGCCCCGTCAGGCTAAAGGCCTAAAACTAGGCATCTAACCCCAGGTTGAAACTAAGTGATTTGACAATGTGAGTACCCAATGAATCAGGTACTGCAACCCTACCCCAATAGATACTGGGTAAAGATTTAAATAATAACCGAACAAACCCAAAAAAGCAAATTAAATTATCTTTGCCCTCTTTGAACCCATTGTTGTGGATCAAAGGCCTCATGCCCATCCTCAATTACCCAAGGCGTCTGAGCCTGCTGACAAATCCCCCACAACGCCTTAATAAACTCGAGACCTCCGGGCTTATCTCGCACCTCTGCCAACGTATCGGGATTAATTCGTGCGTAAGCTAACTGTAAATCAGCAAACTCTAGAACTACCTGAGGGATTTGTAAAATCCTCCGTACTCCAAGCTGCACACCATAAGGCTGCACTATTTGGGCAAAATTTTGCACGATAGGCAATGCCGACTGTAGTGCATACGCATCTAATTCAATGTATAAACGCTCACATAACTCACTCCCTAATCCGGCCTCATTTAATGCAGCCAAACGACTAGGCAGCTCTTGTACCAAAGCAGGCTGACTCAGCGACGGCAAAGACACGCGCAAAATTAAACGCTGATCATTGTTCTGTAACCACTGCAACGCCAAATCTACCGCGCATAAATCACAAGCCCCAGACAATCCCAAACGTGTTGCCACCGGCATAAACTGATACGCTGATAACAGTGCTGCTTCTTCATCAGGCTGCTGCAACATTAAGGTCGCCTCATACCACACCTCATTCTGCAACCGCCGCTCATTCACGGCTAACTTAAAGCCTCCGGAATGCAACGCGTGCATCAACCGATCCCGCCACTGACTTTCTCCCTGGGTCAAATAACGCTCAGGACCACTCGAAGCATCACGCAACAACACCTCTACCTCACCATGCCCAGCGCTTTCAGCACGCATCAGCGCCTGATCTAAACGGGCCAACACATGGCTAAATGACTCCTGCGCACCAAAATCCGTTTGTGCCAACGCCCAACGACAAAACTCACCACTTGCCAACTGAATGCGTTGACGCATTAACTCATCCTGTATAGTACGCACCAAACGTTGCCATAATGCATCATCCACGGTCTCGATAAGCAACACAAAATCTGACCCATTTAAACGCCCCAACCAATGAGAAGTGGTCCCAACCACGGCCCCTATCTCTGTCTTTAATTGCTGGCTCAGACTTAATAACCAGTCATCAACCAAGGAGCGCACTAAGACACGATTAATCTCCACCAAATCACGCAACCTAAATACCAATATCCACCCGCTACGCCCGGCCTCAAGCCACGAGCGCAACTCATTGATCATAAACTTACGATTTGGCAATCGCGTCACAGGATCCTGATTCAACTCGAGCTGCAGCGACTCAATTTTGGCATGGCGCTCTTCGGCAGTAGACAAAATACTCTGTCGCGCCGAAGCAATAGCATGCCTGACCTCACGCAATTCAATAAAAGTAGCGCGGCGTGCGACAGCATGTGACTCATCAGCCATCGGTGCATGCTGCGCATCCTCACGCACCATCAACTCAAGCTGCTTGGTCACCTCATCGTGCAGCATACGGCGCAGCCACCGAATCAAAACAAATACCACCACTGCCCAGGCTACCCCAGCTGCAAATACCAATCCGACCAAACGTAAAAAATTGTGCCATAAACTCAGACGTGCATACCCTGGATCGGCCTCCAACACTACCTGCCCCACCTGCCGCCAGCCATCAGATACCTGCGCCGCTGCCCGTACAGCACCAATAGACGCATAATGCACAAACCAATCCGGCACCTGCGCCCCATGCGCACGCGCCACCTGCTTATCTACCAACAGCTCACCGCCCACCCCTTCAAATACAATACGACTAAACTGTCCACTATCAAATAAGGCAGCAATAATTAATTCGCGAGTAATCTCATCCTGGTTGGAAGGTTGGGACAAGGTCAGGGCCAGCGACGTCGCCGCTGAATCGGTCTGAGCTTGTAATTGGGTGTACAAGTACTCTCGAGCAGCATCAGTAGTCAACCACACCACCCCTGCCACAATGATAAAAATAGCCACCGACACACTAATCAACAACTGCCTAAGTAACGACATCGCGACTCCTATGGGTGAAACCCTTCACGGCGCATTTTTTCTAATAAATTGCGCCATCGGCCAATACTATCAACGGAACGAGGGCTATGCCCGGCCACATACACTCCCTCGGAATTAAAACTAAATACAGGGGTTAAATCTGGACGCTGACTTGCTGGCCGAATCAACCCGGTTAAATTATCTAAAATCAAAGGCTCCGCATCAGGTTGCGCATAATAACCCAACACCATATGCGCAATACTCCTCCCTGCTACCTGCGCCCGCACATAAATCAAACGTAACTTTTCAGGTGCCACACCTAAACGGATTAATGAGAAGTACTTACCAATCACATAATCCTCACAATCTGCCGCACCCACACCAAGAGTCTCGAGCGGACTGGCCCAATAATCCTCCCCTCCCCAAATGTCAATATCTTCGCCTGGCACCGCCACCTGATTCCAAAACCTATTGATCACCTCTAATTGCTGAGACTCAGGTGCCCCCTGCATCGTTGCCAAAGTATCTAACCACTTTTCTAAATTATTGACTCCCTTTGCTCCATACTTACGCTGTGCGGTTGCGCGCAACTCCTGCTCATTTAACTGCAGTGCAAAAGGCGAGGCAGACACCCAAAACAACAGTGTCAGAACAAAGAAGATAATGAAAAAAAAGAAAAACCGTTGCGCGCGCGCCATCGCCTCAACCTAAATAGACTCAGCTTACTCCTGATCAGATCATAAGCCATCCTTTCTCCATACAAAAGCAACGCCGCCCATTGCATGGCAACAGGCGGCGTCATAAGCAGACCC
>CALKIR010000031.1 GCA_937995985.1 uncultured Alcaligenaceae bacterium | reverse complement strand
TTAAAGCAAAGACCTTGATGAGCCTAGGGTTTTTGACCACTGGTCATGACAAGATTTTACTGGTAACATTGATTTTTTGTTTGCGGTAGTACTGAGTTATGAGTTCAAAGGTGAATCCCGCGCCAATACGGCACTTCTTACAGTTTAACGATCTTCCTAAAGAGGATATCCTCTATTTGCTGTCACGAGCTCGTTTTATCAAACAACGATTTAAAAACTACGAGCCCCATATGACCTTGCATGATCGTACTTTAGCTATGGTTTTTGAAAAGGCCAGTACGCGTACACGGGTCTCTTTCGAGGCCGGCATGTATCAGATGGGCGGTTCAGTTATTCACCTCACCACTAATGATTCCCAACTCGGGCGCGCTGAACCTATTGAAGATACTGCACGTGTGGTATCTCGAATGGTTGACCTAGTCATGATTCGCACCTTTGGTCAAGAGCGTATCGAGCTGTTTGCCAAACATTCCCGTGTACCGGTCATCAATGGCCTGACCAACGAATACCATCCCTGCCAAATTTTAGCCGACATCTTTACTTTTAATGAGTTTCGCGACTCTATAGAAGGTAAAACTGTAGCATGGATTGGTGATGGCAATAACATGGCCTATACGTGGTTGCAAGCAGCAAAACTACTTGGTTTTAAATTACATTTTTCAGCACCACAAGGCTATGGCCTTGACCCCGACCTAATTGGCGACGCTGCTGATGTACTCACGGTCTTTTCCGATCCTTACGAGGCCTGTAGAGGCGCCCACCTCGTCACCACCGATGTGTGGACGAGCATGGGCTTCGAAGATGAAAATGAAGCCCGCCGCAAGGCTTTTGCCAACTGGTGCGTCAATGATGAGATGATGGCACTGGCTAGCCCAGAGGCTTTATTTATGCACTGCCTGCCTGCACACCGTGGCGAAGAGGTAACGGCTAGCGTTATTGATGGCCCACAAAGCGTAGTATGGGACGAGGCAGAAAATCGCATGCATGTGCAAAAAGCGCTGATGGAATTTTTACTGCTTGGCAAATTAGACTAATCCTTACTCAAACAGTCCAACCTAGAGACTTTTTACCCTCCCAATTACTATTAAAAAAAGCCCCTGAATCATCTTTCAGGGGCTTTTTCATCGGCTCAACCTAATTAATCATCAGTGGCGCCTTCGGATTCACTCTTAAGCCGCAAAAACTGCCCATCATGAGTGGCTGTCAATAAGCCTGCTTGCGTATAAGTAAACAGCTTATCGCGAGTATCTGCAATATCCAAATTACGCATTGTAAGTTGTCCAATGCGATCGCGCGGAGTAAAGCTATCATCCCCCTCTTTTTCCATAGTGAGCCGCTCTGGATGGTAACTCAAATTATCAGACTGGGTATCCAAAATTGTATAGTCATTGCCTCGACGCAACTCTAAGGTCACCTCACCTGTTATGGCACGTGCTACCCAGCGTTGTGCACTTTCACGCAACATAATGGCCTGAGGATCAAACCAGCGCCCCTGATAAAGCAACCGACCCAAACGGATGCCATTAATACGATATTGCTCTATAGTATCCTCGTTATGAATTCCTGTAAGCAGACGCTCATAAGCAATATGCAACAAAGCCATCCCAGGCGCCTCGTAAATACCACGGCTCTTGGCCTCGATAATACGATTTTCAATTTGATCACTCATGCCCAAACCATGACGCCCACCGATACGATTGGCCTCAAGCATCAATGCAACCAAATCATGATATCTCTGACCATTTAAAGCAACGGGCACCCCTTGCTCAAAACGCACAGTCACCACCTCAGGCTCAATATCAAGGTCTTTGCGCCAGAAAGGCACCCCCATGATTGGCTCAACAATGTGCATGCTGGTATTCAAGAATTCTAAATCTTTGGCCTCATGGGTGGCCCCTAAAATATTAGAATCAGTGGAATAAGCCTTTTCAGCCGACATGCGATAGGCAAAACCATGTGCCTGCATAAACGCTGACATTTCAGCTCGGCCGCCTAACTCATCAATAAACTGCTGATCTAACCATGGCTTGTAGATTTTCAACTTAGGATTAGTCAGCAATCCATAGCGATAAAAGCGCTCAATATCATTACCCTTATAGGTGCTGCCATCGCCCCAAATATGAACATCATCCTCTTTCATTGCCGCAACCAGCATCGTACCAGTGACGGCCCGGCCTAAGGGGGTGGTGTTAAAATAAGTAACTCCAGCAGTGGTCACATGAAACGCACCACTTTGAATGGCAGCAATACCTTCATTAACTAGTTGCTCACGACAGTCAATTAGCCGTGCCTTTTCTGCACCATACGAAAGGGCTTGCCTGGGAATAGCCTCATAGTCAGTTTCATCGGGTTGACCTAAATTAGCGGTATATGCATACGGTATGCTGCCCTTTTCACGCATCCACAAGATTGCGGCGCTGGTGTCCAACCCGCCAGAAAAAGCAATACCTACCTTTTGATTTACTGGAATAGTCTCTAAAATTGTCGCTGTCATAATCTGCCACACTGGTACAAAGAAAAACAATGCTCTATTATATCGTTCAACACCAAAGCTTCCAGCTTAATTTTGATGAAGATGCCGCAAATATTACATCTTGCTGTTGCCCTGCTGCATAACGACGCCAAACAAGTTCTTTTAGTACGCAAAGAACGCGCCCAGCACTATATGTTGGCAGGAGGCAAAATAGAAGCCTTTGAGTCGCCCATCACAGCACTGACACGCGAATTATACGAAGAGCTTTCTATCTCTGTGCCGGCTTATCTGCCACACTATGTGGGTCAGTTTAGTGCGCCCGCGGCGAATGAAAAAGGTTATACCGTCCAAGCCTCTTTGTATACACTCTATTGGCCCGGCCCAATACAAGTAGGGGCCGAAATTAAACAAGCTCATTGGTTTAGCCCGGCGCACACCCAGTCGCTGCTGCTTGCCCCTTTAGCTCAACGCGTTATCAACGCTCATTTCATCCAATTTTTTTGATTGAACCAGTACTAACTCTATGTGTTATAGCAATCCCAGCCATTTTTTCACACTCCAACAACTCCGTGCCACCACCCAAGCAGGCGGAGTCAGTGGTGTTGTACTGAAAGCTCAGGGGGATGCTTTTTTTATTGAAATAGAAATGCGTTCCGGCCAACATGCTGTCTTAGTTACCGCTCGCAGCAAAGAGCCCCGTCGGTTTAAAAACCCCTTACGGGCACTCGCCATCTTGCGTGAAATAGGCATTGTCAATGGTCGCTTTGATCTTTCCCTATATGCACCAGAGCAACTCAATACCACTTACCAATCGGCTGGTTCGGACTTATTTACTACTGCGCTCAAAACAGCGCACGCCATTGCTCAACCCCATGCCTCTGCTGTAAATCAGCATCGCCAAGAGCCCAAACAAAATAGCTTATTAGAGCCTCTGCCAACGCCTCAACAAGAGCAACAACCTGTAGCCGAGCCAGAGCGACGCAGAGCTAAAAAAACCACTCGAAAAGACAAAAAACCAACTGAGCACCTTCAGCAAATGACACTGCTTTGATAAGTTTTTTTATATTTTTCAAATTAGGCGCAATACTATGCAAAAATAGTATAAATCCATACAAAAAAGATCTTAGACCTCCGGCGCACAGCGTTTAATAATGGAACGCTCTTATTCATATTAGTCATTAAAAGGAGGTCTGTTATGATTAGCCATAACAGCAAAAAACAACCAATACGCTCAACACGCCTAATAAAAAAAATATGGACAGCGACAAAATTGCTGTGTGCAACAGCCTTGCTTCCCCTTGCTGCCCATGCCAATGACTATCCTAGCCGCACCATCACTTGGGTTGTCCCCTTCCCTCCTGGTGGTGCAATGGATGCTATTGCACGAGTACTGAGCGAAGAAATGAGCCAAGATTTAGGTCAACCAATTGTAGTAGAAAACCGTCCAGGAGCAGGAGGCAATATTGGCGCTGCCCACGTAGCCAAAGCCAAACCTGATGGTTATACCATCATGATCGCAGCCAATGGTATGGCTGTTAATCCAGCCCTCTACCCTAACTTAGGCTTTGACCCTATAGAGGACTTTGAGCCTATTTCTTTAGTAGCGGCTGTTCCTAACATACTTGTGACTCAGGCCAATCGGGATGATATCCACTCAGTCCAAGACCTTGTTACTCAAGTGCAACAAGAACCAGGCCAATACACCTATGCCTCAGCAGGCATAGGCACTTCGATACACCTTGCTGGCGCCTTATTCACCTATTTAACAGACTTAGATATGCTGCATATTCCCTACCGAGGCAGCGGCCCAGCTGTGGCAGACTTATTAAGTGGACAGGTAGATTATATGTTTGATAGCATCACCTCTGCTAAACCTCATATAGATTCGGGCAAGCTAAAAGCTTTGGCCATTACCACGCCCGAACGCTCTAAGACCTTACCTGATCTGCCAACAATGGCTGAAAGTGGCATAGAGGACTACGCTTTAGTACCTTGGTTTGCTACCTTTGCACCAGCAGGCACACCAAAAGAGATCATCGAGCAGTTAAATGCTGCCATGCTTAAAGCGATGAATAGCGACAAAGTTACGGAAATTTTTAACGGAATTGGTGCAGAAAAAATAGGTTCTCGACCAGAAGAGCTGCGCGACTACCTAAAAGAAGAAACCGATAAATGGGCCACTATCATTGCAGAAACTGGTATTTCTGCAGAATAAAATTAGCTTTTTAAGCCTATCTCACCCCCCAATTCTATTTAGTAGCATCATGGAATTGGGGGGTAAAATATTTCGCACAGCAATACCATAGAGCAGCCATGCGCTTAAACATCTGCAAGCAAATAGTCTAATAATTCCCCTACTGAGCGTATCTCTTGACCAAAAGGCAATGGCTCTGCACTACGGAAAAACAATCCTCTTTGGACATCTCCTTTGAGCGCATACACTAACTGTCTATTAATGCAAAATTGCCCAGCCCGACTTACGCCATCACGTAATCCACAAAAGCTTAAGCAATCCCAACCTTCTGTACATGCCCGCTCTCTAGCTACCGTTTGAAGCTTTTCCTCTTTATGTAAATAAGCGTCTAACCAGGGGGTACGTATTGCTCGAGCAGGAATGCCCACTACACTATTAAAAGTTACAATATCCTCAGGAGCTGCCTCAGCCATTACTTTTTTAAAATTTTCATGCGCATCACACTCATCAGTGACTGCAAATGCACTGCCGAGTTGTACCGCACTTGCCCCCAAAGAAAGCAATGCCGTAACCTGTTGCGGCCGATGCACTCCCCCTGCAGCAATAATAGGAATGCCCTCTTCTAAGCCCATTTGCTCAAATAACACCTTTATTTCATTCATGACCTGAGCGAAACCAAAGCGCGCAGCATGCAAATCATTTTCATCGGTCACCCCCAAATGACCTGCCGCAACTTGTGGATTCTCTATCACAATAGCATCCGGCCGCACCCCATAACGCCCCCAACGACGCAAGATAATTCGCACCCCTCGGGCATCCGATAAAATAGGTATTAAAGCCACTTGAGGAAAGTCCTTGGTCAGCTCAGGCAAATCTAGAGGCAGCCCAGCACCAACAACAATCGCATCCGCACCACTTTCACATGCCTGACGCACATACTCCGGATACGCACTGACCGCTTTCATCACATTAACCGCAATAGCCCCTTTTCCTTGGCTTAACTCTTTTGCAGCGCGTATCTCTCTGTCCAGAGCAATAAGATTATTTCTATTAATTTCTCTTTTTCGTTCTGCTTTATCCTGAGGCAGTCCCGCGGGATCCATTAAATCTTCATGATGGCGACGGAGATCGACACTAGAAATGGTACCCATTGCCCCGTAGGAGGCCACTGTACCCGCTAAACGATGTGCCGATACCCCTACGCCCATCCCTCCTTGAACAATCGGCAACAGAGGCTTATCCCGTAATTTAAATGAATGCATGCTCAATTCCAAAAGAAAGAAAACCTAATTACAAATGGTCAGTACTCTGACTCAGGTTGGATTCTTTCAGTATGGCTGTTTTATTGCGCAGGCATCTTAACCCATATCAAAGAGGGGGCAAAAAGCCTCATTCTTTACCCCCTAACCGCTATTAGTACATCCCATGAAATAGTGCATCATCGGGCCCAATATGAGAAGGAGGGCTCCAAGTCACATCACGCATAGAATGTTGTACTAAATTTTCCACTCCCATCAAGACGGCAAATATAGCCATTCTAATTGGGATACCATTATCGGTTTGTCGAAAAATAGCCAGTCGTGGATCTTTGTTAAGATCAGTGCTCAAATCATTAGCCAGAGGCCGACTATCACGCGGTAACGGATGCATAATGATGGTATCCTTGTCACAATACCGATCAACTAAAGCTTGAGTAATCTGAAAATCGGGACTATAACCCTGAATATCCTCGGACTGTAAACGCTCTTTTTGGACTCGAGTGGCATAAATCACATCCGCCCCCTGAATACCCTTGGCTAAATCATGGGTCTGCTCGATGACATGATTTCCCTGACGCGCCATGGCCTCAATAATTTCTGTTGGCATTTCCAAACCAGGAGGCGAGGCCAAAGTAAATTTTAAGCCCCGATACAAGGCTAATAACTTGACTAAGGAATGGACCGTACGCCCATATTTGAGATCCCCAATAACGGCCACATGTGCGCCGTCTAACAACTTACCCAAACGTGAGAACTCGGTCAAAATAGTATAAAGATCTAATAAAGCTTGGCTTGGATGCTCACCCGCTCCGTCCCCTCCATTTACTACTGGAATATTAGTCGCCGCAGCAAACTCTGCCACAGAACCCTGTTCAGGATGACGAATCACCATCGCATCGACATACCCGCCCATGACACGGCTGGTATCGTAAATAGACTCCCCCTTAGCCATGGAAGAAAAAGTAAACCCTGTTGTATCGCAGACAGAGCCGCCCAAACGACAAAATGCTGCCCCGAAGCTCACTCGTGTGCGGGTGCTGGCCTCAAAGAATAAATTCCCTAACACCGCTCCCTCTAGCACCCGTGATACCTTTTGACGGCGTGCGATAGGTTGCATAATATCAGCCAAGGAAAATAACTCTTCGACACTATCACGGGTAAATTGATCGACAGAAAGCAGCTGATGCTTGCCATTAATAGCAATGCGATCGCGCAAACTCCCCCGACGGGGCGCACTATCTGCGTACTTCTCTAAGAGTGCCTCATTTTCTACAATCTCGGTCACGAAACGACGCACTACCTCCGGCATTACCCGAAAGTCTAATGAGTTTTCTGGTAATAACCATGAGTCTAATGCCCGCCGCTTTACCCCGATACGAGCAGAAAACATATCACGGGTTAAATTGAGTTTGCGCATTGCATCGCGCAAAAAAACCTGTTGAGCAACCGCCATAATAATGTCCTTAAGGTCCTAAAAATATACACATTGCGTATATTTTAATGCACATCGACCTGTTTAAGGGAATGGCTTACGCATTAATCGTTGCTATAAGGCTGCGCTCGGCCGTCATTACCAGCAATAATTTGAGCCGCTATTTGAGCATTTTCTACGGTACCCACCATAAATACCAACTGCCCATTAGTTAATGGCTCTGAATAACGAGGGACAGCTAACAACGTACCATCTACAGCAAGGGCCAAACGCCGACCTGGGTTATCAGTAGTTAAATCTGCCAAACGCTGACGCGCAGGTCCAGTCAAAGTCAAAGCAAGCAGACCCTCACCACTTTCTGAGGAATAGGTTTCCACAGACATTAAATCATCACGAGTAAAGCTTGGCTCTGGCTGCAGGTACAAGGTAGTTTCCTCATCTAAGACCACCTCAACCCAGCCATCCACAGGCTCAAAATCACCCAAAAACACCATCATAGGACTATATTCAGCAGCCCTTCTTTCCTCCTGTGCGCTCTGACGTGCTTGGGTGCCGGGATCAACAGGGGCTGCTGTCGCTGCATGTACTGGCTCGGTTTCCTCTGTAGGCGCCTGTAGCGCTGAACCAGTCTCTTGAGAAGTGGTATGACAAGCTACTAATGTTAAAACACTCAAAGCCGCAACAGTGCGACCTAAGCCCTGGGCTAATTTCATAATTAGATCCTCATGCTGAACAAAACAATATCCTCAAGTTTAACAGCTCCCATAATAAAACACTCTTAAGTTAATTAAAGAGAAAGGAACAAGCGGTGGTACAATCCCTATATTGTTTGTCACTTGGACCGCTCCATCTATCATCATGTCCGATCAGCAGTCTCCCTCCTCTAGTCTCAATACTACCCAGCCCCATGCGGATTTTGCCTTCATCAATGAGCAGGCACTCTATCAACGCGGAGTAAAAGAAAGAATATTTCATGCTGTTTTATTCGAGGTGCTCGGTATTCTATTTGCTACTCCCTTAGCAATGTGGATGACTAAAAAGCCTGCTTTATCTATGGCCGCCTTATCTGCTGTGATCTCTGGCATGGCCATGCTTTGGAACATGATTTTTAATTGGATCTTTGATATGTTACAACGGCGCTACCACTTTCGACGCAATTTATGGGTGCGCGCCCTACATGCCTGCTGTTTTGAAATAGGCCTAATTATTATGGTTGTGCCCCTGGTAGCATGGTGGGTCAATACTACACTTTGGCATGCCCTCGTTGTAGATATAGGCTTAGTCCTTTTCTTTCTGCCCTATTCCTTTTTTTATAATCTTATCTACGACAACATTCGCCTCAAGCTCATGAAAGGCCAACAGCCCCCTCTTGACAAGCCATAAAAAGATTTTTAAAGCAGTGGATATCTTGAGTTTAAAAAAATAAAAATATCCCGAATGTGACTCACTGTCCATGCGTACAACGCTTGGCTTTTTTTATGCTTTGTTTCACCGCCTTGCCTTGCCCCTAAAACAAAGACATAACTCTTTGAATTTAAAAGGGTTTTATTTTTAAAAAAATCCTCTGATGCCCCTCACCCCATCCCCTCCCTTGAGATAGTTAATTAGCCCTTTATCCCTAAATCAACAAGTTATCCCCAAAACCTGTGTATAAGTTTGGTGATAACTCCTTAACAAAAGCCCAAACCCTCCATTTTATGCAGCACCGAGGTTCATTGGTCAATGAATCAACAGCAGACGACCCTTGAGCCCAAAAAAACCTACTATCCCGTACAATGGGTAGCATCACTCATTCACATAAAACACAAACATTTAAAAATATGGTTTCTATTGATCTTACTGGCGCGACCCATGTTGCCGATATAGTCCCACAACTAAACGAACTGGATGTTGAAGAAGTTTTACACCTGGCACAAAACTTCCCCGACCATCTAATTGTTGAGTTATTAGAAAACAATGAATTTGAATATGCCCTGCCTCTTATTAAACAAGTAATTGAGCATGAGCGCAGTGATATCTTAGAGGTGCTAGCCGAAGACAGCACTACCCATCTTTTTCTACAGCTCGATGATGCTGAGTTAGCTGCTGCTAATTATCTGCTTAGTCCTAAAACTCGGGCCTCGATATTAAAACTCATGAGCTATCCAGAGTTCACTGTGGGCAATATGATGACCACAGAGTTTATTGAGGTCCCCAACCATTGGACGGTACAACAAACACTAGATTATGTGCGTAAAGTACAAGACACCAAAGAAACCGCTTATGCCATATATGTTATTAATGAAAAAAAACAACTAGAGTTTGTGGTCTCTCTTCGACACCTCATCAGCGCACAACCCGAGCAACTGCTCACAGAAATATGGGAAGGTGATGCTCCGGTCACAGTTGATCCCATGGAGCACCGCGAAGAGGCCGCACAAATTATTCGTCGCTATGACTACCTTGCCCTTCCTGTGGTTGATAAAAGCAACCATATCCTTGGCATTGTAACGGTTGATGATTTGCTTGATACGCTAATGGATGAGGCAGCTGAGGATATGGAGCGCTTTGGGGGAGCTGAGTTTATCAACCAACCCTATCTGCGAATTAAATTTGGTACCATGCTACGCAAACGAGGCGGCTGGCTCACCTTGCTATTTATTGGTGAAATGCTCACCGCTAGCGCTATGCAGCATTTTGAAATGGAGCTAGAAAAAGCCGTGGTGCTAGCCATGTTTATCCCCTTAATTATGAGTTCTGGGGGGAATTCTGGCTCTCAAGCCACCTCTTTACTCATTCGCAGTTTAGCTCTTGAAGAGGTCAAATTAAAAGATTGGTGGCGTGTACTCATAAGGGAAATTCCCACAGGCATTGTTCTTGGTACACTCCTAGGTGCGCTAGGCTTTTTGCGTATCATGCTTTGGCATAGCATGGGAATTTATGACTATGGCGAGCATTATATTTTATTAGGCATTACTGTCTGGATAGCCCTTATTGGCATTGTGACCTTTGGTTCAGCCACAGGCTCCATGCTCCCTTTTGCTTTACAACGCGTCGGCCTAGACCCAGCCAGCGCCTCGGCCCCACTGGTTGCAACGTTGGTGGACGTCCTTGGGCTCATTATTTACTTCTCCGTTGCAGCGGCAATCTTAACGGGCACATTGCTTTAGATAGGCCAACCTCAAGGACCTGATCCATTAAGCAGGTCCTTGAAACAACATTTTTTCCTCCCCTCTGTACAAAAGCCAATAAAATATGTAATAATACTTGCTTATCTTTGGGCCCATAGCTCAGCGGTTAGAGCAGTGGACTCATAATCCATTGGTCGCTGGTTCAAATCCAGCTGGGCCCACCAAAATACTAAAATGCCATGCTTGCATGGCATTTTTTATTGGCTGCTAATGTTGTTACGCCCCCTCTTATGAATACCTCTTATTTTGCCGCTCCTCAAGAACCTTGGCGCGAAGCCACAGCGGCCAGCACTTTTGGCGACTTACAAGCTCACTGGCTGCTTCGTCCTGGCGCACTTACAGCAGGACTACGTGCTTTGGGTCAGCTTGAGCTTTTTGTCTTGCGAGAGCATAAAGACATCTTATCTGCCTCTGAGGCCTGGATGATTCGGCAGCAGCCCGGCAGCGCCATCTGGGTCAGAGAAATCTATATGAGTATTAACAACACTGCCTGTGTGACTGCACGCAGTATTACCCCACTCAGTGCTGCTCAAAACAGCTGGCAGGGGATACGAGGTCTTGGCACTCGCCCTCTTGCTGATTTGCTCTATCATGATACGGAGATACGCCGTGACCCTTTTTGGGTGGGCATCCTAAACCCTGAACAGCCTTTGTACCAAGCCGTACAACGAACCCAACAACACCACCCCAATGCTGTCCCAATCAATCCGCCTTTACTGGCACGTAGCTCAACTTTTTGGTATCAAAACGCCCCTTTATTAGTTGCCGAATGTTTTTTGCCCTCATTTTGGCCAGTAGCGCGCTCTATTCCTTTATGCAACACTTAATGTTTGGGAATACTGATGCGTACTGTGCACATCCGCTAACAGTAGCGTGCCATTATACGGATCTTTAATTACCTTACAGCGCACACCATATAGGTCTTGGATCAATTCTGAAGTAATAATTTTCTCTGGAGCTCCGGCCGCCCAAACTTTCCCTGCTTTCATCGCAATAATATGATCTGCAAACCGACAGGCGGATACTAAATCATGTACGACCATAATAATAGTTTTACCCTGATGGGCTAGCTGCTGAATCAGCTCAAACACCTCAATCTGATGCCCTAAATCTAAAGCCGAGGTCGGCTCATCCAGAACTAACAAAGGTGTGCTTTGCGCAATAGTCATGGCAATCCAAGCTCGTTGCCTTTGCCCTCCCGACATAGAATCTAACGGACGCTGTGCTAACTGCTGCAAAGAAGCTAATTTAATGGCTTCTTGCACAATGGCCTCATCCTCATCACTCCAGCGCCGCCACAGCCCTTGATGCGGTTGACGACCAAAACGCACTAATTCCTCTACCGTTAGTCCTTGAGGGGCGTGGGCCTCTTGGGGTAACAAGGCTAATAAACGGGCCACATGACGAGTAGGCAAAGAATGAATACATTGCCCATTAATCAGTACCTGACCCCGTTTAGGGCGTAACACTCGGCATAGACCTGCTAGCAAAGTAGACTTTCCACAACCATTAGGCCCTATAATTGCCGTCACCTTTTGGGCAGGAAAATGCACATCAAGATTATCAATGATTAAGTCAGCGCCGTAGCCCAAACTTAATCCTTGAGCAACCAATTCTATAGAATGCAATGAATGATTTACACGACTCATAATACATGTTGGGTCTGCCGCCGTAGCAGCAACCAAATTAAATAGGGGCTACCTACCACAGCAGTAATTAACCCCACAGGAATTTCAATGGGCGACCATAAACGCTGCCCGACTACATCTGCTAATAATAAAAACAAGCTCCCAAACAGCGCAGCATGCCAAATAGAAACTCTATTTGCAGCCACCACATGACGTGCAGCCTCTGGAGCCACCAAAGCAATCATGCCAACAGGACCCGTTAAAGCTACTGCAAAACCAGTCAAACACACAGTCACTACCATCGTTAACCAACGAGTTAAGCGCATCGACACACCTAACCCAATAGCCACCTCGTCGGATAGCCGCATAATATTTAATGATCTTGAGAGCCATGCGCCCACCGGCAAACATACCAACAAACAAACTAGCATGCCCCAAATAGCCTCTTCTGGACGAGCGTTTAAACTCCCCACCGTCCACGGATATGCAGCATTAGCGCTATCCATATCCGTACGCGCCAGCATAAAGTTGGTAACGGCCCCAAAAACAGCCCCTACCCCTACCCCCATCACTATAAATCGATAGCCCTTGCTGCCCATCCCCCCACTTAGACCAAATGCAAGGGCTGCAGCCGTCGCCGCCCCTACTAAAGCTAAAAATGGCGTTGCCAAACTAAGCGGTATAGCCACTATAGATGCAATTGCAAAAGCTGTTGCTCCATTATCTAAACCCACTATATTTGGAGTTGCTAAGCGATTACGCGCCATAGTTTGAAGCAAACACCCTCCTGCTCCTAACCCCGCCCCAGCAACAATCGCTGCACTAATACGAGGAACACGTAATTCAAACAGTAGAAATTGCAAAAAATCATCCCCACGGCCAGTCAGTGCCAGCAGAACCCCACCCACACCCTCTTCCTCATTGCCCACATATAGCGCATAAAAAGCTACACCAAGCAACACAATAACGATGCATGCCAGACTCACCCCGGGCTGATATCTTAAGCGCGCCCACCCTGACTGCACAGTATCCTGCTGTAGTCTCGCCTCTACACCTTGAATCTGAGCCATTTTTAACTATCCCCTCTTACAAGGTTGGCAAACGACGTTGTCGCACTACATACATGAGAATTGGAGCCCCAATAAAAGCAGTCACCACGCCTACAGGCAGCTCATAAGGAGGGACGGCTAAACGAGAAATAATATCTGCGCTAATCAACACAATAGGACCGAAAACCAAACTTAAATAAAAAACACGGCGTATGTCGGCCCCCACAAAGGAGCGTACCAAAAAAGGAACCACTAAACCTACAAAAGCAATAGGCCCTGCTCCTGCTGTAGCGCAACCAACTAATAAGGCCACCCCTAATACCACCAATCGCAGCACCTGTTTAGGGTGATGGCCTAGCCCTTGAGCCATGCGCTCTCCCAAAGCCATAGCGGCCAAAGCGCGTAAATGAATCGCGATTAAAACCAGTCCCACCCCCGCCCCGCAAGCAACCCAAAAAACCATTTCTCTAGGACGTCCTGCCAAGGCGCCAATCAGCCAAAAGCGCATTTCATCAGCAGTGCGTTGATCACTTAATAAAAACAAACTGGTCACAGAAAGCAAAAAACCAGAAAAAGCAGCGCCCGCTAAAATAAGACGAACAGGATCTTGGCCCGCACCGGAAACACGGCTGACCCCTAAAACAAGCAAGCAACCACATAAAGCACCTAACACCGCAACCCAAATCCCTACACTGGCTGCAGAAGCTCCAAAGAAAATTGCTAACACTACCGCAAAAGAAGCCCCTGCACTTACTCCCAACAACCCCGGCTCAGCCAAAGGATTACGGGTAATGGTTTGCAAAACTGCACCCGCTGCAGCTAAAGCAGCGCCCACCACAACAGCTAATACCGTACGTGTGCCTCTTAACTCAAATATCACAAACTGAGCCTGCTCATCTTTACCGAACAAAAGAGCAGCCAAGCTACGCTTAAAACCAACCTCACCCGTACCCAACAAAAGACTGAGCAATAAGCACAATAACAGTGTTACTGTGCCTATTGCCCAACTTTTTTTAACTGAGTTATTCATTCGTAGTGTGTTTATGTACCGCAGCACGGATAACCGCTTACTCTGCAATTTGACTTAAATCTAAAATAATTACTTCAGCCGCCAAAGGGCCGTAACCACTGCTCCAAATCTGCCCATCTACCACCTTAACTTGATTATTTTGAACGGCCTCCAAACGCTGAAAAGCAGGCTGCTTTTGTGCCTCATTCAGAGCCTTTTCTCCATCTGCAGTTAAAGAAGCCAAAAACAGCCAATCTGCATCGATCTGAACCAAATTCTCCAAACTTAATGTGTCACTATGAGGACGATTACCCAAATCATTGGCTAAAGGCAATGTATCAAAGCCCGCAGCACGAATTAATTGTCCGGTAAATAACTGCCCCGACATGAGCACAGGACCTTGAGGGTTCCAGCGAATAACAGACACCGTTTGAGGATTGGTTTGCCCCTCACGCAAAGCCTCCAAACGAGTATCTAACTCAGCAAGCCGCTCTTCCACCTCTTTCTCTTTACCTAAGGCGCGGGCAAATAAGCGCACAGTTGCTTTCCAATCTGTAAACGTATTGCGACGTTCGGGGACAATAGTCGGCGCCATACGACTTAATTTGTTATATAAGGCCTCATTGGTCTCACTAGAAGCCAAAATCAAATCAGGTTTTAAACGAAAAATGGCCTCAAGATTAGGCTCACGAACTGTGCCCACAATGTTAATGGGGGATGTTAAATAACCTTGTAAATATTGAGCCACATCGGTCCCGCCCCGGCTCGCTAACGCAGCAACTGGCTGCACCCCTACACTAAGGGCGGTATCCAAGGCCCCCTCATCTAAAACCACAACTCGCTCAGGCTGCCCCGATACAGTAACCGTACCAAAAGCAGTTTCTAAATGGCGTACCTCCTGAGCATGGGCTGCATGTATACCAAACCAAGTACTTAAGACAAGCCCAATTACCAGCAAAGACAACCACCGACCAGAAAAAAAACGACGGGAAAAACTCAGCATAAAAAACTATCCATAAAAAAACCTACACCAAATGGTTAGTGTGCCGCGGCGCAGGCCTTAAACACAAATGATAATGATTATCAATAATTCTAACTGAGTTTAATACAAAAATAAAGACACTTTAAATGCTGGTTTTACTATTCAAGTGGGGTGAAACAGGCTAAACCATCCGGAAGCATCGTAGCGATATATATATTTCCTTGGATATGAGCAGCCAAACCATGACCATAAACCGCATTAACACGACACCGCCCCAATAATGCCCCATCCCAACTAAAAAGAGATAATGCAGCCGTTTGATCACTAACCAAAAGCCCTGTATCTGCATATACAGCAATTGACATAGGTTTATATAAGCGATCAAAAGAAAATAAAAACTGCTGTGTGCGCTTATTAAATACCTGTACCCGGTGATTCTCCCTATCTACCACATAGAGACAGTCGCTGTAGGAAGCCAACATATGAGGAACACTAAACTGCCCTACTCCCTGCCCAGGGCTTCCCAAAGAATTTTGAAAAACTAATGACGGATCAAAATAGTGTACTGCAGCATTTCCATACCCATCACTTACCCATAATCCCTCATCACAAAAAATTGCATGGGTAGGATGATTAAAAGGAGCTTGCCAATGCGGCTGCTGATCATCTCCTAAAATATGCATAATATGCCCCTGCATATCAACAGCAAATACGCGATGACCGTCTAAATCAGTTATCCATAAATTATCATTTGCATCAATAGATAGATGATGAGGGCAGCGTAATCCCTCAATAGAAAACTCATTGACTAAACGAGCATGACTATCAAAAATTCGAATATGAGGTTCCTGACGACAAGCCACAATAATCTCTTGCCCAGAAGTTACAGCAACACTACTAATCCCTTGCACTCGAGACGCATCAAGCCATTGCCATTGCACTGAAAAACGCCGAGTACCAAGCAAAACAACTGGATGAACACTCATTTGACTCCTCCTATTAGTAAATAGAACTTCATCACATCATAAGACGGTTAAAAAAACATCAGAACAGTTCACAATATCATTTTTAAGTAATGCTAATATCAACTCTATAAAGGAGGAGATGATGAATATCTTATTAGTAGAAGATCATCTAGAGTTAGGCGCATTACTTAAAAGACGGTTAAATAAGTCAGGACACATTATTGAATGGGTTACCGATGGGATCCATGCCGTTCAGTTTGCCCAGCATGGATCCTGGGATGTTATCTTGCTTGATATTATGCTTCCTGACAAAGATGGATATACCGTCTTAAGAGAAATTCGCCAACTGGGTCTCAAGACCCCAGTTTTAGCTCTAACTGCACGAACCGAAATTGATGATAAAGTTAGTATGCTCGATTTAGGCGCTGATGATTACATGGTAAAACCTTTTGACTTTCGTGAACTAGAAGCGCGCTTACGAGCACTGCATCGGCGTCCACTTGGGCATAGTGCAACTACCTACCAAGTAGGCCCACTACAAGTAGATGCTAAATCACGAAGAATTTATTTAGGTACCTATCAGGTAGATTTTGGGCAGCGAGAATTTTGCTTATTAGAATTGCTACTTGGCCGTTTAAATCATACTGTTTCAAAAGAGCGTTTGCTTATGCAGCTTTATAATTTTGATGAGCATGCCAGTAGTAATGCAGTAGAGCTGCATATTTCTCGGCTTAGAAAAAAGCTTGCCCCTCTGTCCATAAGTATTGAAACCATTCGTGGAGTCGGTTATAGCGCTAAGCTAATCAATGGCCATGAATAAACAGCCAAAGTTCTCCATTCAGCGCCGTATTTTTACCACTGCAACCTTATTGCTGATAATTGCTACTGTAGTACTCTCCCTATCCGCTTATAAGCAAGCCCAGAATGCTTCTGACAGTGCATTTGATCGACTGTTAGCAGCTTCTGCTCTCACTATTGCTAATGCCATACAAGTTGATGATCAAGCTCTACGTGTTGAGCTTCCTTTAGCTGCCTTGTCTATGTTACCAAGCAACGAGCGTATTTTTTACGCTGTACTTAATGAGCATCACTTTATTACAGGCTATAACACTCTTGCAAGCCATCTACCTTTCGCTCACAGTTCCGAGCCAATATTTTCAACTATAGACTTCTTGGATACTAAAGTACGTGTAGCAACTTTAGGTCGCTTTGTTACTAGTTCTGTGCAACCATCCGGCTGGATTACTATTCATGTAGCTGAAACATTAGATACCCGCAAAAACCTCAGCCAACAACTATTTAAACAAAGTCTAATCCCTATCGGCGCCTTAATTTTGCTTGCATTACTCATGATCTTTTTCAGCATTCGTCATGCTTTTAAACCATTGGCACCAATAGAACAAGCTCTCCATAAAAGAACTCATACCAACCTAGAACCCATAAATGTTGATACCCCTACTGAAGTCAAAAGCTTGGTCGATGGATTAAATGCTTTTATTTCTAGATTAAATAATGCCCTACAGCGCACAGAGCATTTGGTAGCTGAAGCTGCACACCAAATTCGTACTCCTTTAGCCTTATTACAAGCACAAGTTGAAGAGCTACTTGAAGAAACACCTATCTATAAACAAGAATTAAAGCGCATCCACTATCACACATTAGACTTAAGCCAACTGGTAAACCAAATTTTAATGCAAGCTACCATTACTCATCGCCATGATACTTCTGAACATGAGCTCATAGATATTGCTCAACTTATAGAAGCTACACAAAGACGTCTCACCACACTGGAACAACAGCGCCTACGCATTTATATCACCCCACCCGCTAAAGAAATTAAATTGTATGGAGATGTATTAGCCTTAAGAGAAATGCTAAGAAATATTATTCATAATGCTCTTATCTATACGACAGAACAGGTGGAGGTATGGGTCTATAAAGATTACAACCAAAATTTGTGCATCGATATTTTAGACTATGGCCCTGGAATACCAAACAACGAAATACCAAAAGTCCTGCAACGCTTTTATCGTGGAGATAAAACAAAAAACATTATTGGTTCGGGCCTCGGACTAACTATTGCACAACAAGTTGTGCAGCATCATCAAGGTGAATTGACTGTTCGTAATAGAAAAAGTGGAACAGGCTTAGCGGTCAAAATAAAGTTGCCAAATCAACGTAAACGCACCCACTCATTAACCAATAATTAATTATTTTATTAATCACAAAAGGTAAGGTGATGTGTAATAAACAAGAAGTTAGGGCTAGCAGAGTTTTTTTATTTATGCTTTATTCTGCTCACATTATTTTTTTGGGTCTCTCTATTGGTAGGTCAGTCAGCGCTCAAGCAACCAATGAGAAAGTCACCTTTTTCCCTTCATTCACTCAACCTGCTATACACAATTTGGTTATTGCTGGACCCACAGATACAGCAATTTTCTCGCAATTAATTACTCGATTTCAACAATTTCATCCAACAGTTTCAGTGCAATATCATGATATTGGAACTCTAGAGCTATACGATCGCATCATCAATCAAGACATAAATGATGTAGATCTAGTAATTAGTTCAGCAACCCATTTACAACTCAAACTTGTTAATGACGGTCATGCTCTTACTTACTCATCTCCCTTAACTGAAGACTTGCCTGATTGGGCTCAATGGCGAAACAAATTATTTGGCTTTACTCTTGAACCCATTACTTTTGTCTACAACAAAGACTTACCTCCTGAATATAAACCACGTACTAGAAGTGCTTTTTTACAAGCCATTGAAAAAGACCCCATATTCTGGCGCTCTAAAACATCAACCTATGATATTGCTAAAAGTGGTTTAGGTTATTTATTAGCTGTTTATGATGAGAGAACCTCATCCAATTTTTGGGGTATGGCTAATGCGCTTGGACATACCGCTACTCAGCTTTATGCTACGACTGGGGAAATACTCGATGAAATTACTAAAGGGAATGTCCTTGTTGGTTATAACGTTCTTGGTTCCTATGCACTAGCTAGACAAGCGCAAGGCGATCCAATAGAAGTAATTATCCCAGAGGACTACGTAATAATTTTCTCTCGGACAGCATTTATATCTAAACACAGCACTCATCCTGAACTAGCTGGAAAATTTATTGATTTTTTATTATCTGATGAGGGGCAAAAATTAATTGATGAGCGCCTTCAGCTCGGTGCACTAATTAAAGATACAAGCCATCAGTGGCCAACTGAATCCCTACATGAAATATTTGTTGCTCCAATTCAACCCATAACCATTGGTCCCGGTTTATTGGCAAGTTTAGATGAAACCCGTAAACAACGATTTATTAAAAACTGGAATAGATTAATTACTGACACTCCGGATCTCGCCACCCCCTCAAAAAAACATAAGTAACGAGAGTTTACTGAAACTCATCGGTACTTTCCCTAGGTTTTGCGCTCGTGACAGGTTAATGACAGCTTCAATATTGATAATAAAGAGTAGAGAGATATAAATAAAAAATCTCTGAAAATACTGGATGTTATATCCAATCAAAATAATAATTTGCAAAGCTTTAAATCTACTATTAATAAAGGAGACATCATGTTACAGGGACTTACTGGTTGCACACGCCTGGGCATTGTTTTAAGCAGTGTTAGCTTAACTATGAGTGCTTTATTTTCTGCCCCTGCAGTAGCAGATACTGAACTTGCAAAAAAAGCGGAGCAAGAAGGAAAGCTCATTATCTACTCCACTACGGATACAAAAGCAGCAGATCCGTTGCTAAAGGGGTTTAATAAAAAATATCCGAATATTCAAGTCGAATATCATGATATGAATAGTACGGAAATTTACAATCGCTACATTAGTGAACAAGCATCCGGAGCACATAGCGCTGATTTAGTATGGAGTTCAGCTATGGACTCTACCATGCAACTTGCCACTCTTTATTCTGCTACTTATGCCTCTCCAGAAATTCCAGCACTGCCTGACTGGGCAGTTTGGGAAGATCGAGCCTATGGGACCACTTTTGAACCAACAGTATTCATTTATAATACGCGGCTGATTACAGAAGAAGAGCTGCCCAAAACCCATAAAGAACTCGGACAATTGGTTTCACAAGATGAGGCTCGATTTAAAAACAAAGTCACCACTTATGATATTGAAAAATCCGCAGTAGGGTATATGCTGGCAGTACAAGATAGCATCCAAGACCCAGACTATTATCAATTTTTAGAGCAGGTTGGTTCTGCTAACTTAGTGCTGCAATCGTCTACTGGAACGATGATGGAGCGTGTTTCTTCCGGTGAAAATCTACTCGGTTATAACATTTTGGGATCGTACGCTGAGGTTCGAGCAGAAAGTGATCCTTCTATTGGTATTATTTACCCATCCGATTATACCTTAGTGTTATCTAGAGTTGCATTTATAAGCGAGCGCGCACAAAACCCTAACGCTGCACGACTTTTTCTTAATTTTCTACTTTCAAAAGATGGTCAGGATATTTTAGCCAATGAATCAAACTTAACCTCTATCCGCTCTGATGTAGAAGGTGATAATGATGCTAAAGGGATGGAAGAAAAACTAGGCAAAGCCATTCGTCCCATTCCTGTTAATGATAGTTTATTAAGCTATTTAGAGCCCAACGAACGTCTTGAATTCATAAAAAAATGGCGTGAGGCTACGAATAAATAATATTTAATTTGCATAGCTTTAATAATACTTACAGGGCGTTTTATACGCCCTGTTTCATCAGCACCTGCGGAGTTAAGTATGAGTGCACTGCGTAGTTATTGGCAAAGATGGCCGCGCTGGGTCACAGTAATTTTAGCTACCTTAGCTATTTACTTACCACTAAGCTTGATTATTGTTCAAAGCTTTTTATCTGCCCCTTTTTTTAGCCCGGCCAAACAGTTTAGCTTTTATGCCTTTCAATTTATTTTTAATGACCCCGACTTTTATAAGGCGTTATGGAGCGGTTTCTATATGGCATTTGGCTTGGCACTAATTGCCATACCATTAGGAGGTATTCTCGCATTTTTAATTACAAGAACAGACTTGCCAGGTAAACAATGGATTGAACCCCTGATCTTAGTTCCTATCTTTGTTTCCCCAATGGTATTAGGCTTTGGGTATATTGTTGCCGCGGGACCTGTAGGCTTTTTCAGCGTTTGGATTCAAGAGCTTATTGGCTTTATCCCCTGGAATATTTATTCATTTACTAGCATAGTAATTATAGCTGGACTAACTCATGTACCTCATGCTTATTTATATATTTCAGCCGCACTACGTAGTATGGGCTCAGATGTAGAAGAGGCAGCCCGAACTACTGGAGCAAACCCATTACAAGTCATGCTATCAGTAAGCCTTCCTATGGTAAGGCCCGCTATCTTATTTGCAACTGTTTTATTATTTTTCTTAGGTTTAGAGGTTTTCGGATTAGTATTAGTGCTCGGCGATCCTGAAGGAAACCTAGTATTATCCACTTATCTCTATAAGCTCACCAATAAACTTGGCATCCCTTCCTATCATTTAATGGCAGCTGTTGCTATGGTACTCATCGCAATGACTTTTCCATTAGTAATGTTGCAGCGCCGATTAATGAAAAGCACAAATAGGTATATAACAGTAAAGGGTAAAGCCTCACAAGCCAAAGCATTACCACTCGGAAAATGGCGCTGGATAGCCTTTATTCTTGTTTTTTTATGGCTTTTTTTAAGCATTATCGTACCACTAGCAGGTGTAGTGCTAAGAGCTTTTGTTTCTTACTGGGGGGTAGGAGTTTCAATTTTTGATGTATTATCGCTGCGCTCTTTTGAACAAGTTTTCTCACAGGCAAGTTTAATTCGTGCCATCGTTAATTCAATATTAATAGGAATTTTTGGAGGAGCCTTAGCGGTAATTTGTTATACCTTTATCGGGTTAGCAATGCACAGAAAAAATGATGGAATTACACGATTCTTAGATTACAGCGTACTAATCCCTCGAGCTGTACCCGGTTTATTAGCTGGACTGGCCTTTTTATGGGTATTTTTATTTGTTCCGATGTGGTTAGAAAAAGCATTAAGCGATGGCTGGCTTAGCATGATTCCTTTTCAGCAAGAGTTAAACAATCTATTTATTCAACCTATCCGAGACTTACGCAGCACGATTTTTAGTGTCTGGTTAGCTTATAGTGTCGTGTGGCTGGCTTATGGGCTTAGATTAATTTCTGCAACTCTACTGCAAGTAGGACCAGAACTTGAAGAAGCTGCACGAATTTCTGGTGCAAAGCAAGCTCAAGTAACGCGACATATCACTGTTCCCCTCGCTCGATTTGGGCTATTAAGTGCCTGGCTGTTAATGTTCCTTATTTTTGAACGTGAATATTCAACTGGAGTGTATTTATTAACTCCTGGAACAGAAACTATTGGTTCAATGTTAGTTTCATTATGGGCAACCGGGGCTATAGACATAGTAGCAGCTCTATCTTTTATTAATATCCTATTGGTCGTTCTGGGCTTAGCTATTGCATTACGTTTAGGGGTAAGACTGAGATGAGTGAGTTAATTGTAAAAAATATTCATTTAGCCTACGGGAAAAATCAAGTTTTGCATGGGGTTGACCTTAATATAAAAAAAGGCGAAATAGTATCATTATTGGGGGCATCAGGTAGTGGTAAAACAACTCTTCTAAGAGCAGTTGCAGGCCTAGAATCTCCAAATAAAGGCATTATTGAAATATCTGGAAACACTGTATATGATGCAAACAAGAAAATAGAAATACCAGCTGAGCAAAGAAATCTTGGCTTAGTATTTCAATCTTATGCTTTATGGCCCCATAAAACTGTTTTTGAGAATGTGGCCTATCCTTTGCAATTACGCAAAATAGAAAAAACAAAGATCAAAAAACAGGTATTAGCAATACTTTCCGAGCTTGATTTAGATGGTTTGGATCAACGATATCCTAATGAGCTTTCTGGAGGTCAGCAACAGCGAGTTGCTATTGCTAGAGCACTAGTCTATAACCCTCCAGTTATGCTTTTAGATGAACCACTATCTAATTTAGATGCTAAGTTACGCGAAGAAGCTCGTGCTTTTTTACGCGACTTAATCGTACGACTGAATATTTCAGCCCTATTAGTAACTCATGACCAACATGAGGCTATGGCTATCTCAGATAAAATATTATTATTAAATAAAGGGAAAATAGAGCAAGAAGGTAGCCCACAAGAAATATACGGCAATCCTCAAACTCTTTATACTGCAGAGTTTATGGGGAGCAATAATTTAATCTATGGAGTCGTTGAAAAAAGCGAACATAATAAAATCTTATTAAAAATAGGAAACTTTAGTTTATGGGGCCGCAGTCATCAAAAATTAAATATAGGCGATAAAGTATGCGCTGTAATTAGAGTGGAACAAGTAAAAACATCTGAACAAAAAATAAACGGAAACTCTATTCCTATGGAACTCATAACTAATATGTATTTAGGAGACCGATGGGAATATTTATTTAGAAATAAATCTACCGAGACATCCCAAGAGAAAATGATAAGAGCTTATGGACAAACTTCTTTAAGCGAGGGTGATTATTTTATACATTTACCCGAAGATAAACTCTGGGTATACCCTCATTGATAAAAAAAGCCCTTAAGCAAATTTCATTGCTTAAGGGCTCTACTTCCTAACGGAAGG
>CALKIR010000030.1 GCA_937995985.1 uncultured Alcaligenaceae bacterium | reverse complement strand
CATCTGCAGAACTCATCAAACTCTCTTTACTTACTCAAAACTATCTGTGTACTTTGGTTCACATTATTCAGCTATGCGCGTTATATTAGTAGATTGACTTCAAAATGCCTAATATGACTTAACACCATGCAAGCCATTCGCATTCGCGGTGCACGGACGCACAACCTAAAAAATATTTCTGTGGATATTCCACGCCACCAACTTGTTGTAATTACGGGCCTATCTGGATCAGGAAAATCCTCTTTGGCCTTTGATACCCTCTATGCCGAAGGGCAGCGACGCTATGTAGAAAGCCTATCTGCCTATGCTCGACAGTTTCTACAAATCATGGATAAACCTGAGGTTGATCTCATCGAAGGGCTCTCACCTGCCATTGCCATTGAACAAAAAACAGCTGGCCATAACCCTCGCTCTACAGTAGGCACCATCACAGAAATCCATGACTACCTGCGCTTACTCTATGCACGGGTGGGCACTCCTTATTGTCCCACACACCACCTACCCTTACAGGCCCACAACGTGAGCCAAATGGTCGATGCCCTCTTTGCCTGGCCGGCAGATAGCCGCATTGCCATATTGGCTCCCCTCTCCCTAGATCATAGCGCTGATTACGCTTCCCTGCGCCGCTCCCTTCAAGCCCAAGGCTTTATCCGCGTCCGTATTAATGGCCAAATGCATCTACTCGAAGAGGACTGGGATCCTGTCCAGCACCCCATCCACGACTTACAAATAGTCGTTGATCGCCTCCGTCTGCGCAGTGAACACCGTCAACGGCTTAGTGACAGCATCGAAACAGCCCTAGAAGCTGGCTCGGGCCGAGTATTACTGCTCAATATGGACGCCCCCATCACACAGGACCATGCCACAGAATCCACCCTCGCATTTTCCAACCACTTTGCCTGCCCACGCTGTGAAGTACACCTCAGCACCCTAGAACCCCGCTTATTTAGCTTTAACAATCCTGCAGGGGCCTGCAGCCACTGTAACGGCCTGGGCACAGTAGAATGCTTTGACCCCGCCCAAGTGGTACCCTTTCCCCATCTTGGCTTAACGAGTGGCGCGGTCTATGGTTGGGACCGGCGCAATGCCTTTACCGCCAACCTTATCCACAGCCTGGCCACCCATTATGGCTTTGACCCAGACACCCCCTTTGATACCCTATCCCCAGCTACCCGTCAGGCCTTACTATATGGCTCAGGCACAGAGGCAATCTCCTTTCTCTATATGGACGAGCACGGCGCCCCCTTAACCCGCACCCACCCCTTCGAAGGCATTATTCCTAACCTTGAGCGACGCTGGCACGAAACCACCTCTACCGCCGTCAAAGAGGAGCTCAAAAAACTCCGCCATATCATCCCCTGCCCAGACTGTCATGGCGCACGTTTATGCACACAAGCGCGACATGTACGCATTGGCTCCGAACCCGGCCCAGGCAAGGAACAAGGGCTGGCTATTTATGAGCTTGAAGCCCGCTCTCTAACAGACTGCCTACACTGGTTCGAAAGCCTAGAACTCCAAGGCGCCAAACGAGAAATTGCCCAAGGTCTCATCCAAGGTATCTGTGCTCGGCTACGCTTTTTAACCAATGTAGGCTTGGGCTACCTAACCCTTGATCGCCCAGCCAACACCCTATCTGGCGGAGAATCGCAACGAATCCGCTTGGCCAGCCAAATTGGCTCTGGACTAGCTGGCGTTATGTACGTTCTTGATGAGCCCTCTATCGGCCTGCATCAAAGAGATAATGACCGCCTCATAGACACCTTGCGCACCTTGCGCGATCTCGGCAACAGCATCATTGTGGTAGAGCACGATGAGGACATGATCCGCGCAGCAGACTATGTTATTGACATGGGCCCTGGCGCCGGAGAACACGGGGGCCACATTGTGGCCCAAGGCAGCCCAGAGCATATCATGGCCGCTCCCCACTCACTCACAGGCCAATACCTGACGGGGGCACAACGCATTGAAGCATCGCGCCAGCGCCCCGTTCACACCGACACCACACCCGTACTGAGCCTATACGGAGCTCGTGGCCACAATCTAAAAAATGTGGACCTCCACCTCCCTTTAGGGCGCCTCATTTGTATTACAGGAGTCTCTGGCTCGGGTAAATCTACCCTGATCAACGACACCTTAGGCAAAGCCTTGGCCCGAGAGCTCAACCGTGCTCATACCCAACCCGAACCTTTTGATCGGATTGAAGGGCTCACCCAGCTCGACAAGCTTATCCTCGTTGACCAAAGCCCAATAGGTCGCACCCCACGGAGCAATCCAGCCACCTACACTGGCCTATTTACTCCTATCCGCGAACTATTTGCAGGCGTTCCAGAAGCACGCCAACGAGGCTATGATCCAGGCCGTTTTTCTTTTAATGTCAAAGGCGGCCGCTGTGAAACCTGTCAAGGCGATGGCGTAATCAAAGTAGAAATGCATTTTTTAGCCGATGTCTATGTCCCCTGCGACAGCTGCCAAGGACAACGCTACAACCAGGAAACCCTACAAATACTCTATCGCGGCAAAAACATCAGCGAAGTCCTTAACCTAACTGTGGACGAAGCCCTGGCACACTTTGAAGCCATCCCCGCCCTCGAACGCCGCTTGCACACCCTCAAAGAGGTTGGCTTATCCTATATTCGTTTAGGTCAAAATGCCACCACCCTCTCAGGAGGTGAGGCGCAACGCATCAAGCTGGCCCTAGAATTATCTCGCCGCGACACCGGCAAAAGCCTCTATATTTTGGACGAACCCACTACGGGCCTCCATTTTCATGACATCAATTTATTACTCAACGTGCTGCAACAACTCGTTGATGCAGGCAACACCGTTGTCATCATCGAACACAATTTAGATGTTATTAAAGCAGCAGACTGGATTATCGATCTGGGCCCTGAAGGCGGGCAGCAAGGAGGTCAAATTATTGCCACAGGCACTCCTGAGGACATCGCACGCCACCCTCACAGCCATACTGGACGCTATTTAGCCCCCTTACTGTCCCCCTCTGCTCTCAAATAACCTACATCTCAAACAAGGCTCGGTGCTCTCGAATGGCGTAGCGATCCGTCATCCCCGCCACATAATCACAAATCGCCCGAGCCTGCTCGGTGGGATCCTCCCGCCAATACTCGGGGGCTAATAGCCGCGGATCATGAATAAACGCCTCAAATAGTTCTCGCAAAATGCGTCGTGCCTTTTGTCCCATCCGCAACACCCGATAATGCCGATATAAATTAGCATGTAAAAAACGCTTTAACTCATCGGCCTGTCGCCGCACTTCGGGAGAAAATGCTGCCAATGGAGGCAAGGAGCGCACGGCATCCACACTATCAGGCTGATACTTGGCGATATGAGCACGCGTGGTTTCAGTTAAATCAATCACCAAAGTATTAATCATCGCCCGCACCACTTCAGCTACCTGACGCTTGGTATCCACACGGGGCAACTGCGGAATACGCCGACAAGCCTGCTCATAATGTTGCGCAAAAATCTCTACCTCTAACAACTGCTCTAAGGTAATCAGTCCTGAGCGCACCCCATCATCAATATCATGATTGTTATAAGCAATCTCATCCGCCAAATTGGTTACCTGAGCTTCTAAGGAGGGCTGAGTCTTATCCAAAAAGCGCCGCCCCACCTCTCCCAAGCGCTGAGCATTACTACGATTACAATGCTTTAAAATCCCCTCACGGGTCTCAAAACATAAATTGAGCCCATTGAAATTAGCATAACGCTCCTCCAAATGATCAACTACCCGCAAGCTCTGCAAATTATGTTCAAAGCCCCCCGCATCGGGTGCCCACTGACGCATACACGCATTAAGCTCCTCTTGGCCCGCATGGCCAAAAGGGGTATGACCCAAATCATGCGCCAAAGCGATGGCCTCGATCAGATCCTCGTGTAAGCCCAAATTGCGTGCCAAAGCACGCGCGATTTGGGCCACCTCGATACTATGCGTTAACCGTGTGCGGAACAAATCCCCCTCATGGTTAATAAACACCTGAGTTTTATACTCCAGCAATCGAAACGCATTGCAATGAATAATCCGATCTCGATCTCGCTGAAAAGCGTTGCGCTCTTGGGGCGCGGGCTCCTCATACTGTCGACCACGGGATAACTCGGGATGACACGCATAAGGCGCAAGCCTCATCATGACTCCTCCTCGGTTAATGCATCACACTGTCGCAACACCTCTGCGACCTGATCCATACCTACCCTCTGCACATCGGCCTGCCCCATCTCAGTCAGCACCACAAAACGCAGCTCGCCCCCTAAAGCCTTTTTGTCACTTTGCATAAGCGTGTACCAACGCTCTAAAGGCCACTTTGGTGCCTGCACCGGAGCACCAATAGCCGCTACCAATGCACGCGTTTGCGCAACCTCCTCTGCAGACAAATACCCCAACTGCCGAGACAACTCAGCAGCCATCACCATACCGCAGCCCACGGCCTCCCCATGCAGCCACTCGCCATACCCCAGCCCAGCCTCTATTGCATGTCCAAAGGTATGGCCAAAATTCAAGATTGCCCGTCGCCCACTCTCGCGCTCATCTTCGGACACAATAGCCGCCTTGACCTCACACGAGCGCTGAATGGCATACCGCAAAGCCTGCACATTACCAGCCAACAACTCCTCGACATTGGCCCTACACCACTGTAAAAACTCAACATCCTCAATCAATCCGTATTTAATCACCTCAGCCAAGCCAGCAGTTAACTCACGCTTAGGCAACGTAGCCAAAACCTGCGTATCAATCTCAACTGCAATGGGCTGATAAAACGCCCCGATCATATTCTTGCCACGAGGATGATTAATCGCTGTTTTTCCCCCTACCGATGAATCCACCTGCGCCAACAAAGTGGTGGGCACCTGTATAAAACGCACCCCACGCATAAAGCACGCTGCAGCAAAACCGGCCATATCCCCAACCACACCGCCGCCCAACGCCACGATCAATGACTGACGATCAAATTGCTGTGCTAACAACGCATCAAAAATAGTATTCAAAGTATCCCAATTTTTATGCTCCTCACCATCAGGAATCAGCACCACATGTACCGATTTACCGGTTTGTGCCAATGCAATCTCAATCTGACGGCCATAAATCTCATAAATAGTAGGATTACTAATTACGGCAATACGGCTTGCATCCTGAGGCACCACGCTCCCTAAATGTGCCAAACGGCCTGCTCCAATATGAATTGGATACTGCCCCCCCTCTGTTTGTACAGTCACCAGCGTACTCATAAAACGACCTTTTTATGTTTTAAGAAATTCATCAATTCTTGTACTGCTCGATGTACCGAGACAGCACCGGTAGTATCAAAGACATAATCAGCCACTGCCTCATACAAAGGCGCCCGCTCAGCGACCAACTGCGCTATTCGTGCTTTGGGATCCTCTGTTTGCAACAATGGCCGTGATTTATCATAAGCCAAACGGCGATATAATTCGTCTGCCTGAGCACGTAAATAAATCACCACTCCTCGCTCTTTGAGCATACGACGATTATGCGCACTCAGTACAGCCCCCCCTCCGGTAGCTAATACCACCCCAGGCTGTCGCGTACACGCATCAAGGACCTCTGTTTCACGGCGCCTAAACCCGCCCTCGCCCTCGATATCAAAAATCACTGCTACACTAACACCACAACGTGCTTCTAGCTCGTGATCCAAATCGATAAACTGGCGGTTTAATAACTGCGCCAGATGCCGCCCTAAGGTAGTTTTGCCCGCCCCCATCATCCCCACCAGGAAGATCGAGGTTGGTGCATCATCAGGGTTTACAAACTTTGATTCATTTGGGTTATTGTTTTGCATTGCTCGCAAAGAAAAACTTGAAACATTTGTGTATTATCACATTAGCTGAGCAAAAACCCTATCTTCTTTACTAAAAAAGACAGGTAGGGCATTAAATGGTTACACTTGCATAAGTTAATATACCCATATCTATAGCATTTTGGGTTTAAAATCCCCCTACAATGAGCAAATCTTCACGTTCCTCTGCCCCATCGATCCCAGGCTCTGGAATCGTTCATCTACTGATTAAACTCGTCGTGCTGCTTCTTGGTCTTGCAGCCAGCGGCGTACTATTGCTGGCCTTTGCCCTGGCGCTGGCCTGGCCCAACCTACCTGATCTCAGCGCCATGACAGACTACCGCCCCCGAGTCCCCTTGCGCATCTATACTGCTGACAAGGTACTCATTGGCGAGTTTGGCGAAGAGCGACGCAACATCATCCCCTTTAATGAAATCCCTGATGTCATGAAATCTGCCATCCTAGCTGCAGAAGATGACCGTTTTTACCAACACGGCGGCATTGATCTGCGCGGGGTGGCACGGGCCGCTTTGGCCAACCTCATTGCAGGTGCTAAAACCCAAGGGGCCAGCACCATCACCATGCAGCTCGCACGTAATTTTTACCTCTCATCCGAGAAAACATATACCCGTAAATTTTACGAATTGCTGCTTACCTTCAAGATCGAGTCTACCTTATCCAAGGACCAAATCCTCGATCTCTATATGAACCAAATCTACCTGGGCCACCGTGCCTATGGCTTTGGTGCTGCAGCACGCACATACTTTGGTAAACCCCTCAAAGACATTACCTTAGCCGAAGCAGCCATGCTGGCTGGTATTCCACGTGCCCCATCACGTTTTAATCCCATTGCGAATTTTAATCAGGCTAAACGCCAGCAGCTGCATGTCCTGCGTCGTATGCTCAGCCTAGGCTATATCACCGAAGAGGAATACCAACAGGCAGTTGATCAGCCCATTGAAATCAAATCTGCTCCTGGTACGCCTGCTGCAGGCTATGCCATTCATGGCGAATATGCTGCAGAATTGGCCCGCCAACTGCTCTACGGTGTCTACCAAGACAACATTTATAGCCGCGGCCTTAATGTATACACCACCATTAACTCCAAAGAACAAGAGGCAGCTTATCGCAGTGTCCGAGACGGGGTCCTCCAATACACACGCCGTGCACGCTTTCCTGGCCCAGAGGCGCGCATCGATCTCCCGGCCAACATAGAAGATGACCCCGATGCCCTGAGTGAGCTCTTGGCCGATATCCAACAAGAGGTCCCCGATCGGGGTGACTTGCTAACCGGCCTCGTATTGGATGCAGGCAATGACTATGTGCTGGTCGCCCGCACCCCTGAGCAGATTATCCGCGTCGACCACCCTAATGCCCTCAAAGTAATTTTCCGTGGCATTGGCCCAAACGCCGGAGAAAAAGAACGCATCTCCAGAGGCTCTGTAGTCTATCTCTTTGACAATGGCGACTACTGGGAAATCATCAATAAACCAGAGGTGCAGGCTGCCTTTGTGGCGCTCGACCCAAGCGATGGAGCCATCCGTGCCCTAGTAGGCGGCTTTCACTTCTCCGAGGGCAAATTTAACCGCGTCACCCAAGCTTGGCGACAACCGGGTTCCGCCTTCAAACCCTTTGTCTACGCTGCAGCGCTAGAAAAAGGACTCACTCCGGAAACGCAAATTTCCGACCAACCGTTTCACCTTACAGCAGCCCAAACTGGCTCTAAACCTTGGAGCCCGAAAAACTACGGCGGCCGTTACGAGCCCATGCTCACCATGCGCCAAGGGCTGTACAAATCCAAAAACATGGTCACCATTCGCATCATGCAGGCAGTGGGTCCGGACTATGTACAAGATTATGTCACCCGTTTTGGCTTTGACAAAGATCGGCAGCCAGCCATTCTACCCACCGCCTTAGGCGCAGGCAGTGTGACCCCACTCCAACTTGCAGTTGGCTTTGGCGTATTTGCCAACGGCGGCTACCGCGTCAACCCTTACCTCATTGACTACGTAACCGATAGCTCAGGTGAGGTCATCATGCGTGCCAAACCGGTGATAGCGGGTGATGTCAAGGCCCGCGCCATTGACCCACGCACAGCCTATGTCATGAATGACATGCTCCGTGGTGTAGCCACTCATGGCACAGGAGCACGCGCCTCAGCCGCTCTCAAACGCAACGACATTGGTGGCAAAACGGGCACAACCAATGACTCACACGATGCTTGGTTTGCCGGCTACACCCCTGATCTCGTTGGTGTTGCCTGGATGGGCTTTGACCTGCCACGCTCCCTAGGCCAAGGCGAAACCGGTGGAGGCGCAGCGCTGCCCATCTGGGTGGACTTCATGCGCACCGCCCTAGATGGGATCAGCCCCAAAGAGCTTGGCCCCTTACCTGATGGATTACAGCGTATTAACGGCAACTACTACTTTGCCGAATTTCCTCCTGGCAGTGCCATTGCACGGGTCGGCCTCCCTTCACCCTACGATGAGGTCTACTCAGCACCCACCGCCGAAGAGGACGGCATTGGTCAACTCCTGCGCGCTTTAGACGACGGCTATACCAATAGCGAGGGAACAGCCCCCCGCCCCGCCGCCCCTGATCCCGCAACCACCCCCGGCTTAATTCCTTTTTAACTCTTAACCCAATTTGAGCCATGACTGATCCGTCTTATCCTCGATGCCGTCAACGTATCTTGGCACGTCTTTGGCGGCCCCTCATTTGGGGGACCCTTGGCAGCGCCCTCCTGCTCACAGGCTGTGGCTACAAGGGCCCTCTAACCCTACCGCCCAAAGATCTCGCCTACCATATTTCATCCATCCCCTATCATTCATAACACGCACTCATGAACAGAAAAACTATTGCTCCATATTTTCAGTTTAAAGATGGCATTTTGTACGCTGAGGACTGCTCCTTGGCCAAATTAGCGCAACGTTATGGAACTCCCCTATATGTCTACTCACGTGCAGCCATAAACGACGCCTATCAAAGCTACATACAAGCCGCCCCAGACCGCGATCTGTTGATCTGCTACGGCATGAAAGCCAATTCTAATCTGGCCGTCTTACAAGAGTTTGCACGCTTAGGAGCGGGCTTTGATATTGTTTCTGGAGGCGAGCTTGCTCGAGTCCTTGCCGCAGGGGGTGACCCGAGCAAAGTAGTATTTTCCGGAGTAGGCAAACACCGATGGGAGATTGAAGCTGCCCTTGATGCAGGGATCAAATGCTTTAATGTCGAATCAGTAGGTGAGCTCAATCGCATTGCCACCATTGCCGCAGAAAAAGACACCCCGGCCCCTATTTCTCTCCGGGTCAATCCCGATGTAGATGCCCGCACGCATCCCTATATTTCTACTGGCCTGAAAGATAATAAATTTGGCATTGACATAGAACAGGCCCCTGACATCTATGCCTACGCCCTCACCCACCCTTATCTAAAAATAATTGGCGTTGACTGCCATATTGGCTCGCAAATTACTGAAATAGACCCCTACCTCGACGCCCTCCAAAAGCTCATTGACCTAATTCATCACCTTGAGGATAAGGGCATCGCCATCCATCATTTAGACATAGGTGGAGGCTTGGGCATTCGTTACACAGATGAAACCCCAGCAACGCCCAAAATGCTATTAACGCCGGTATTTGCTGCCCTTGATCGGGCTGGCCTGAGCCACTTGCAACTTATTCTTGAGCCAGGGCGCTCTTTGGTAGGCAATGCAGGCGTCCTGCTCACCCGGGTTGAATACCTCAAACACACAGACCATAAAAACTTTGCCATTGTTGATGCGGCCATGAATGATCTCATTCGCCCCACACTCTACAACGCATGGCACGAGGTAGAAATGGTGCGTCAGCCAGAAGCAGACCCCGAACAGGCCCTCACCCCCCGCCCCGAACATGTTTACGACATTGTTGGCCCCATTTGTGAAAGTGGTGACTGGCTGGCCAAAGACCGCACCCTTGCCCTTGCTCCAGATGACCTCTTGGCCATCATGTCGGCCGGTGCGTATGCATTTACCATGTCTAGCCAATACAATACCCGCCCCCGCGCCGCCGAAGTTATGGTTGACGGCACACACAGCTACCTCATCCGCCGCCGCGAGGCCATTCAAGATCTATTTGCCCACGAGCAACTCTTACCTGAATCTGCTTAACGCACTACCATTATTGATTTTTGTTTTGTTTTCAATAGGCTGCTAAACCCCGCCTACTAAAAGGCGGTTTAGCACCTTCAGACCTGCTCTTGGCATAGACAAAAATTGCAATAAATGACTTTCCCATTTGATAAAAGTGCGAATAAACATACATAATTTAAGTTGTTCCACTGTTCTAAACTCTATTCAACCAAGCACAATGAACAGATGGTTGATTTGCACTATTACCCTCAGGGACACTCCCGCCTAATCGCTGCTCTAAACCGAGGCATGCACTATACTGCCTGCCTCCTTGCAGTCGTAGTAATTATTTTTTTCTCTACGGAGCTTCTGACACGCCCATGGCACCATCAACCGGTGCTTTCAACCTATCAAGCCTGGGCAGAAGGAGGGGCTTTTATTCTCGCAATCGCCGTCCTCATCATTGCTCTATTCGCACGGCAAGTAAATTACCTACTCATCTCAGCCCTCATCTTTTGTCAAACCTACTTTGGTGCCAGCCTATCTAACTGGCCCATCTTACAGCCCCAGCTGCTGCTTCACTATGCATCAGCCAGCAGCATTCAACAGTGGATCATTGGCATTACCCTATTTCTGGCAGTTTATACTTTTTTTAGATTAAAACTGCTTTCTTTTGATTATTTTCCAAAGCTTCAATATTTTTTATATTTTGGTTCTTTATTATGGCCGCCCTCGGCATGGTTCTTACCTGCCTCTTGGTTTCATATCCTGTTAAATAGCTACCTACCTATTTATCTGGGGGCATTATGTATTAGCCTGATTGCCCGAGAATGGCTACCTACTGAGCAAACAAGACCGGCCCCACCCTATGCCTACACCACCCCTATTTTGCTTAGCACTGCAGCCTGCTGTATTGCTGTTTGGTTCTGCCTGCATTGGCAAATTATTCCAGAGCTCATCACCCCTATAGGCAGCTTTATACTCCTGGTCATTGCCAATCTAGGCGCACTCTTGGCCGTCTTAGAAAACCTGCTCTACCAAAAACATCAAACCACACATCAACAGAACCAACTCGCACACTATCAGCAACTATCACCTTTTGGGCTTCTGTACCTCGATGCAGAAGGAAATATTATCTATCACAACGCCCTCTTTGAGCAGTGGGTACACCACCTACAGCTGCCTACCCCTATCCACCATTGGAGCCAATACTTTACCGCCCTTAACTCCGCCACACTCTTAAAAAATACGCAAAACAATACCCCTACCGAAGTACAGCCCAAGCAACTCAATATTGAATTGCCCCAAGGCACTCAGGCCTCATTTTACCTTTTTGGCTTTGCCGAAGCAGACTACCTCATAGTCTACCTCATCCCTAGCCAAGCACATTATGCCCTCCCTCCTCATCTGCGGCCCAACCCTAAACTGAGCCAACGGCTGTACACCAACCAAGGACTCGAGGAGATCTTTAATCGCATTTTCCAAAATACAACCGGCAACCAGCAAAATCTATTACCTAACTTTTTAGCTTGCCTAAAAATCCTCCCCCCTCAGACCCAAAGCGCGGATCCCCAAGACTATAGCGTGCCTATTAGTGAAGCCTTACAGCGCCACCTCGAGCAGCATGCACGCACCCCTTTTTATATAGGCAAATTATCTGGCCAAGAATTTGTACTCATCATGACGCGTTTTTCTAAAGAACGCTTAAACCGCTGGTTGAATCTATTTATCAACCACCTTCAACAAGAAGTGCTCAGCCGCCTCAGCTACGGTCAACCCCTGACCCGCTGCTACATTGGTGTTGTTGAACTGAGCCACCACCTCAACTATACGGATAGCCTCGCTGTGGCACGCAGTGCTTGTGAAACAGCCATAAAAAACAACGAGCAAAGCGTCCTCTATGAACAAAACTCAGCTGAACTGCACATGCAGCTTGATCAGCTGCAGTTTTTTGAGCAACTCAATCAAGGCAATACCCGAGGCCTTTATCTACAAATGCAACCTATCATTAGCCTCAAAGAACCAGGGGCTAGCTACCATGCTGAAGTATTACTGCGCTTTAGAAACAATGATAATGGGGCACTGCCCACCGAACCTCTAATCAATGCTGCTGCCCAAAACGGCAGCATCACAACCATTGATAAATGGGTATTTCATACCACTCTAAACTGGTTCTCACAACACTATGACGAGCTGGAACACATCCACTGCCTCAACCTAAACCTCAGCGCTGTGTCCCTAAACGACTCAAAATTCATTCATGAACTCATAGAACTGCTGGAACAACACCCTATGGTCCTCTCCAAGCTGTGCATAGAAATTACTGAAAGCGTCGCCTTGCATGATCTGGCGTACACACGCAATCTAATGCACACCCTCCAAAACATGGGCATTAAAATTGCTCTTGATGATTTTGGTGCAGGCTACACCTCTTTTTCTTATTTGCGTGAACTCCCTGCTAACGCCTTAAAAATAGATGGCAGCCTCATTAAAGACATGCTGCGCACACAGAGCAACATCGCCATTGTGCGCACCATTGTTGAACTGGCCCAAAACCTGGGCATGGTAAGCATAGCTGAATGGGTAGAAGATATTGACACCCTCTTGGCCTTAAAAGAGCTTGGGGTAGACTATGTGCAGGGGTTTGCAGTATCAAAAGCTGTCAACCCCGCACAAATACTGGATAACAAACAAATATTTACCCTTATCCCCGACCCTGTCACAGTACGTTATTTACAATAACAGTCTAGGGACTACAGCTCACCATAAGAATGCAAACCAGATAGGAACATATTCACTCCTAAAAAGGCAAAACTAGTCACAATTAAGCCTACCAACGCCCAATACGCACTAATCGTACCTCTTAGGCCTTTCATAAAGCGCAAATGCAACCAAGCTGCATAATTAAGCCAGACAATCAGCGCCCATGTTTCCTTGGGATCCCACTGCCAATACGCCCCCCAGGCATCTGCAGCCCACAAAGCGCCCAACACCGTAGCAATGGTAAAGAACGCAAAGCCCACGGCAATCGCCCGATACATAATATCGTCTAAAATCTCAAGACTAGGCAAATGACGCCCAATAGGCCCACGAAATGCCAAAATAAAGCCAACGATCAAAATACTCAGGCCAAAATACAGCATCCATGTCATGGACAGCTCTTTGGAGCCAAAAATAAAGGGCTCAGCACATAATACTACTCCCAATACAAACAAAGGAGTCAGCTTGCCCCAAGAGCGGGTTTCACTATTTTCCTTGACCAAATAAGCAAAACCCACCATCGCGGCCAAGGCAAAAGTCCCATAGCCTACAAAATTAGCCGGCACGTGTAATTTCATCCACCAGCTCTTTAAGGCAGGCACCAAAGGCTGAATCTCATGGGCACCACGACTAAAGGAATACCACAATAAAAATACAACAACAGAGCTGATAACGAGCAACACAAAACCACCTAATGCACGGGTCGCATAACGGCGCTCGTAATACAAATAAAACAGCGCGGTCATCAGAGCCAGCATCACGAATACCTCGTACAAATTACTGACCGGAATATGACCAATATCAGGCCCTAATAGGTGCCCCTCACGCCAGCGCACTAACAAGCCAATAGTGCCAAAATACACGGCTGCCCAAGTCAACCCCGTCCCCAACCACGCGGCAGTTGGACTGGCCAACCCTACCCAATAAGCTACGGTAGCGAGCAAAAATAATGCACACATCCATAAAATGGCTGACTGAGATGAAATTAAATATTTTAAGAAAAACAACTCATCAGCCCGCTGTATATCCCCCACACTGAGATCCCCGGTAGGGCTATATAGCCAAATAGCAAACAGCGCTATCAAACAGGACACAATGGTCAAAGTACGCAGGGGACGCCACAACCAACCCAGCCAGGTTAAAAAAGGCACCATCCCAACCAAAATCCACTGCTCGTATACATCCATACGGTCGTGATAAGCGTACAGACAATAAGCAGCAGCTACAGCCAGTACCAAAAAATACACCCCATCGGACCAATCAGGGCGACCCCGCACCCCACGGCGATCCCCACTAGGGGCCATTGGATCATCCCACTCGGGCATTGTTGGAGAGGCTACATCGCTCATATGCTTACCTTTAGGTCGCTAAACGTTGAAAATCTTTTTGAAAACGGTCAAATTCTTGACGGAAATCGAGATTTCTCCGCTGCGCAGTCATGGCTGCAGTCATCACCGTCCCTTGACTATCAGGACGAATCCACACCCAGACACGGCGGTCTCGCACATAAATCATCACAAATACGCCCACTATCAAAAACACACAGCCCAAATACACAATCAACATACCTGGACTACGTGATACCTGAAGTACCGTGGCCTGCACCTGATCAAAACCTTTGAGCGCAAATACCGCAGGCGCTGGATAACTGGCCAAATTGGCCACAGCGAGCACACTCAACCGTATCCATTCTTGCTCGCGCTCGGCATTATCCCCATTGTAATCGACCAAGGGTTCACCATTTTGCTCACGTAATACATCACGCAACTCAACCAAAGTCAGCTGCAACATTGGAATGGTAAAAGAGGCAATACGCTCGCGCTCCTCAACGGGCACATGATCCAACAACCCCCCTAACCCTTGATCCGCAAAACGCAATAATGCATTATAAGCGGCCTCTTGGATAATACCGGCCTGATCCACTGCGGCATTACGACGAGTAAACCGCAATGCTGCCTCACGCACCAATGCCTCATCCTCTAAAGCCGCATACAAACGCATAAACTCATCTATGCTGCTTTGACTATCGGCAGGAATGCGCACATAGCGCAAAGGCTCACTCGCATCACGGCGCATCCCGAGCAAAAAGACGGGAAAATCATCCAAAACAATAGGCGCCATATAATTTACATACTCAAAAGACTGCCCATCTGAGCCCACTAAGCGATAATGCACACTCGGCCCTACATTAGTCAGTGCGCTGTCTCTCTTACTCGCAGCACTGCCCGTCACCTCCGCTACATGATCTAACCATGCCTTTGGTTGGGGCGCTCCCGTGCTGAGATCCTCAACATTAATCACCCGCAACTCGGTAGGCTGAATTGCAACCGTTGGATGATCAGGCAAAAAATCCAACACCACAGCCTGCTGCTCGCCCACCTGTGCGCGGATCGGACGCGGCATATAATCCCCGCCCTGCAGCGGATACATCTGCAGCTCAAGCGCACTGCCCCCGTCATCAAAACCTGACTGATAAATAGTCACACCCCGATAACGCAACGGTTCATTGACCTCAATTAACTGATTAAAACTCTCTTGAGTCTCGGGATCATGAACCTTGACGTAGCTCTTATAGCTACTGGGCATTCCTGTTGAATAATAATCAATATAAAACTTTTCTAACTCGACTGAAAAAGGCAACGGCTGCAACAGCACCCCCTCGCCATAGGGAATAATGGCATGGGCTGTCCGCGCGCCCTCAGGCAACAACATATTACCTCTAAAGCTTGGATTAGCAATGGACAAACGCCCACTTTCAGGCACCTGCGATATAAACATATTTTCGGTCACTGGCTGCTTGTCCCCTAGCCAGACCTGTAAACGCACGGGCAAATCGCTATCCAACAAACCACCAATACAAATCACCACAATAGCGGCATGCCCAAAAATATAACCTAATCGATTTGCCCCCCCTTTCTTGGCGGCAATAAGGTACTGATCCCCCTCATCCTCACGGACCTTGTAAGCATACCCATGCTTTTTCAACCAACTGCTGACCGGGGCAAGCAGCGCAGCAGGCGCCTGATTATTATGCAGCTCAAAACGGTTAGGAAATGCCCGCAAACTGCTCCCACGCACATACTCTCTAAAATTGGTCATCTCGCGGAGCATTTTGGGGGTATGACGAATCAGGCATAAAGTGGTAGACACCACCAAAAACCCCATGGTCGTCAAAAACCACCAACTGTTATAGACATTCCAGATGGAAAATACATCAAATACCCCCACCCAAAATAATCCAAACTGATTGATATAAGTACTAGGCAACTCGTTTTGCGGCAACACCGTGCCGATAACGCTTGCAATACAAATAAAAACCAACAGGCTAATTGCAAACCGCATTGAGCCTAATAGCTCAAAGATATCTGCAAAGCCAACGCGACGCTCAACAGTTTTAAATGACACAGTACTTTACTATGAAAAAAAAGGTGGGGTAAAAAATACTAAACAGCACTCAACATGGTATAGAGTACATAAAATGGAAAAAGTTCCATCGTGACGACTCACCCCGCATACAAACCAAACCCCTTGGGTCTTGTGCTGCGACACAAAACCCAAGGGGCCTGTATTAGGACTGACTCATGAACAGCCACACCGCCGCTCAACCGAAGGAAGCGCTACGCCTAGCGCAACCCGGCAGCATAATCAGCAATGGCTTGAATGTCCTTTTCTTGCATGCGACTCGCGATAGCTGCCATAATATCATCCTGACGCTCACCGTCACGGAACAAGCGAAGCTGCTCAGCTAAATAAGAAGCAAACTGTCCTTTTAGCCGAGGAAACTCACCGGGAATACCAGCTCCATTAGGGGCGTGACAAGCTGCACAAGCAGCAACATTACGATCGGGAATGCCTCCCCGCCAGATTTTTTGCGCATACTCAAGGGTATCCTCATTGCTGGCTGTAGGCAGCGTCTCAGGATCAAGCTTTTGCACACTGACATAAAACGCCACGTCACGAATTTCCTCGTCTGTCATTTGTGCCACAATAGGGGCCATCACCGCAGGATTACCCCCTGCCCCTAGGCGTTTAGCGGGCTTGTCCCCATCGGGACGAAAATCTTTCATCTGCTTGACCAAATACTCAAAAGGCTGTTCGGCCAAGTTAGGATATGTTTCCAGTACGCTATTGCCCTCAGTCCCGTGACACGTCACACAGGCAAGTACACCGCGTGACGGGTCGCCCTGAAGATAGATTTGCTCACCCTTCTCGATATCTGGTCGAGAAAGATCAACAGCATGACTGGTAACAAACCCCATGCTGCCAAGAATAAAACCACTGGTTAAAAGTATTTTTTTAAGCACGCGCTTCATGGAGACCTCGACGATCTTCTTGAATTATCGGTGAGAGACCGGGAAAAATGGCTAACTACGCTAACCACAACGACAAATAAGCCTGAATAAGCACGACCCGCCTAAGGCAGATCGATGCTCACAGCGATTTTAGCGGTTTCGCTAGGCGGTTTCAAAGACTATGATTATACAATAGTTAGAATAAATTTAATGGGAAACTAATTATAATGTCTATCCTATATCGTGCCCACTTTGTTACCTCGGCAGCTCAGCTCCGTCAGCTGCCTCCTGCAGGCCCCCCTGAGGTCTGCTTTGTTGGCCGCTCTAATGTTGGCAAGTCTTCAGCCATTAATGTACTGACCAATCAACGACGCCTCGCCCATGCCAGCAAAACCCCTGGGCGAACACGGCTGATTAACTTCTTTGGAATCCCCGATCCCATTGACAAAGAGGCCTCACTTGGTTATCTAGTGGACTTACCGGGCTATGGCTATGCTGCGGTAGATAAACAACAAAAACAACAATGGGAGGAGCTCATTGGCGGCTACTTACAGCGTCGCTCCAGCATTGCGGGCATCGTCCTATTAGTTGACATTCGCCGTGGGCTCACCCCTCTGGACACACACCTGGCACAGTGGATTGCGCCCACCCAAAAGCCCGTATTGATTCTCGCAACCAAAGCCGACAAAATGGCTTATGGGCGCCGGATGCAGACCATCGCTGCGATTCAAAAAGAATGGCAACGATACAGTCACTCACAGGTTATGCCTTTTTCATCCACCCAACGCATTGGCCTTGATGAGGTCACCACACAAATTGAAAACTGGATATCTCCAAAGGTTGTTCCATGACACAATTTATACCTGCTACTCATTTTCCTGTCACACGCTTGCGCCGCAACCGTGTAGATGACTTTACTCGCCGCTTGGTGCGGGAGCACCGCGTCAGCACCGATGATTTTATCTACCCAGTCTTTGTACGGGAGGGCACCAACATACGCGAGCAAGTCGGCTCTATGCCTGGCGTGTATCGCTACTCTCCTGATCGCATTGCTGAGGTAGCAGAAAGCTGTCTTGAGCTGGGCATTCCTGTCCTGTCTTTATTTCCTAATATTGATGCCGCACTGAAAACCCCAGATGGCATCGAGGCGGCCAATCCTGATGGACTGATCCCGCGCACCATTCGCCTCCTCAAAGAACGCTACCCTGAGCTTGGCATTCTCACCGATGTCGCCCTTGACCCATACACCAGCCATGGCCAAGATGGCATCATCGATGACACCGGCTATGTGCTCAACGAGGATACGGTCAAAGTACTACGCCAACAGGCCCTGACCCAAGCACAAGCCGGTGTTGATATCGTGGCCCCAAGCGACATGATGGATGGCCGCATTGGTGCCTTGCGCGACATCTTAGATGAGCACCAATTTATCAATGTTCGTATTATGGCCTACTCAGCTAAATACGCCAGCGCCTTTTATGGCCCATTTCGTGATGCAGTTGGCTCAGCCAGTAATCTAGGCAAAGCAGACAAGGCAACCTACCAAATGGATCCTGCCAATCGAGCAGAAGCACTGCGTGAGGTTGCTGCGGATATCCGCGAAGGAGCCGACATGGTGATGGTCAAACCCGGCATGCCCTACCTTGATGTGATTCGTGAGGTCAAAGACGCCTTTGGCATGCCCACCTTTGCCTACCAAGTAAGTGGAGAATATGCCATGCTCAAGGCAGCCGCTGCTAACGACTGGTTGGAGCATGACAAGGTCATGATGGAATCCTTGCTTGCCTTTAAGCGCGCAGGAGCTGATGGTATTTTGACCTATTTTGCTCTCGAAGCAGCCCGTTGGCTAAAAGAACACCAATAAATCGCCCACAGCCCCCTCAGGCCTACTGGCCATATAGGGGGCTTGGCTCTACTGAGAAGCAAACTCATACCTATTGAGCCTGCAGCACCTGCTCTAGTAGCTGACTAAATGGCGCTGCAGCCATAAACCCAATCACCCGAGGCTCAGAAAGCTCTTGTCCCTGCGCATCAAAGAAAATAATCCCTGGTGGGCCAAACAAGCTAAAACGCTTGAGCAACGCACGATCTGCCTCATTATGGTCAGTCACATCCACCTGCAATAACAGCATTTGCTGCATATACTGTGCCACGACCGGATCAGAAAAAGTAAAACGCTCCATCTCAATACAAGACACACACCAATCCGCGTAAAAATCCAGCATAACGGGACGATTCGTCTCTGCTAAAGCCTCGTTTAACTCATCTATGGTATGGATACGTTTAAACTGGACCTGCTGAACAACTGCCCCTGTCCCTGATCCTGATACAGAAGCCAACGGCCTCAAAACACTATCGCTGCCTAGCCCCACTCCAATCACCATCACTACCGCCCACACCGCTAACAGCCCTGCCACGGCACGACTAAGATAAGCCCACGGCCCACTATGATCCGCCAAAGGCCGCACCAACCCTAATAGCAATGCAGCCCACAACGCCAATAAAGCCCAACCCAAAACCCATAACCACCCAGGCACCAACGCAGTCAGACTCATCATCCACCACGCAGTGGCCAGCAATAACACCCCAAACCCATATTTCACCAAATTCATCCAGGCACCCGCCTTGGGCATCCAACGATTAGAGGTCGCGCCAACCACCAGCAACAATACCCCTGACCCCCATGCCAAAGCAAATAAAGTCAGCCCCCCCACTAACAAATCACCGGTTTGAGAAATAAATAACAACACCCCAGCCAGAGGCGCCGCCACACAAGGACCTACAATCAAAGCGGACAGCATCCCCATCACAAATACCCCGCCAAACCGTCCCGCTGGTAAACGATTTAAACGCCCCTGCAAACGGGCCTGTAGCCCTGCTGGCACCTGCAAGGTATAAGCATCAAACATGGACAAAGCCAAAATCACCAATAAAGCCGCAAAACTCATTAATACCCACGGCTTTTGCAACCACATCGCCAAACTGGCACCCACTAACCCGGCGATCACCCCTAACAAGGTGTATACCACTGATACCCCTAATACATACACAGCAGCCATTGTTAACCCACGGGCCCGCCGCCTCTCAGAATCCTGCCCATCCCTACTCTGCTGCCCCGCAATAATGCTCAATAAAATAGGCACCATCGGCAACACACAGGGCGTAAATGATAACAACACCCCCAACACAAAAGCGGCCGCCATCATCTCCAGCAGCCCTGCCTGACTGAAATACTGCGCCAACCCTGTATCACTCAGACTGGCTGCCGCAAAAATCCCACCTGAATCTACAACCTCTGAATCGATATGCGAATCAACAGCCTGTGCCAATGGTGCAGGTACCTCATCCACAGCCCACGGCCCATCAACTAGATACCCTCCTGAAACCGGGATGAGTGGCACCGTTTGGGTAATTGGGGAATAACACAACCCGGCATCGGCACAGCCCTGACTGACAATGCGCAACTGCGCTGGCTCAGCCACCTGCCCCCCTACATCAGGAACTAACTCTATCTGCACCGTCACCTGCTGATAGTACACAGGCATATCTTTAGCAAAAGTCGGGTCATGAACCACTATCGCAGGCGGAAAACGTACCTCACCTAACTGCACCCCTGATCCGAGCACCTCAAAATCAAAACGCTCTTGATACATGTAATATTCGGGTGCGATTTGGAAATGCACAGCGACCTCTGTGGGGCTGACGCTGGCAACCGACAAACGAAAAGCCTCATCAGGGTCTAAAAACTCCTCCGCAAAGGCAGCTGCACTCCATAACACACAAGACAGCAATACCCAACTCACTGCCCCCCCTACCCACCGAACCAAAAAGCCCCATTGCAATGCGCGACCGAACTGATGAGCAGGAAAACTAGCACATACCTTTGCAGCAGGAGAACGCAACATAAAAAAACCTTTAAATTAAAAAAACATGCATCATGGTTTTAATTCTCTTCCCGAGTGCACTCTTGGACCCATTCTATATACGCATCTAAGCCCGCAATGACTGGCAATACGATAATCTCGGGAACCTCATAAGGATGGATAGCCTTGATATGCTCCATCAGAGCCAACACCCGCGCCCCTGTGGTTTTAAAAGTAATTGGCACCTCAGTGGCACTCTCAAGCGTATCCTTCCACATATACATAGACAACGTTGGGGTCCCAAGGTTCACACACGCAGCTAATCCCTTTTCTACCGCTTGATGTGCAATGCGCTTGGCCAACAATTCACTGGGCGCATTAGAAAGCACCAACACAACCTGCTCATGAGACTGAGTATTTAACTCCATGACATGCTCCATTTAAAAGATAGTGAAAAACTTATTCAATTCATTACCTAGTCCAAGCACTATAAAAGCTTTAAGCTTAACAATTGCTGATTTTAATCAATTAGCTCAACCGTACAATAATATATGATAAAGGTACGGGGCGAGGATTCTTTCCTTAAGCCGTACGAAATTATCTATGCACATAGGAGATGCATCATGACAATGATGAAAGCCGCAGCATTTATAGAGAAAAACCGCATTGAAATTGTGGAAAAACCCATTCCTGACGTAGGGCCCAACGACGCCCTTGTCAAGATCACAACCACCACTATTTGCGGTACCGACGTCCATATTCTCAAGGGAGAATACCCAGTTGCACCAGGGCTTACCGTTGGTCATGAGCCAGTTGGCATTATTGAAAAACTTGGTAGCAATGTACGCGGCTATGAGGAGGGACAACGCGTAATTGCAGGCGCCATCTGCCCAAGTTTTACCTCTTATCCTTGCCAAGATGGTGTTCCTTCTCAGGATGGCTCTTATTTACCCGATTGCCCGGGGCACGGTTATAAAGCTACTGCTGGCTGGCGTTTTGGTAATACCATCGACGGCACTCAAGCAGAATACGTCTTGGTTCCTGATGCACAGGCCAACCTGGCTCCCATCCCTGATGGGCTCAGTGATGAAGCCGTCCTCATGTGCCCGGATATTATGTCCACTGGCTTTGTCGGCGCAGAAAAAGCCAATATCAAAATTGGTGATATTGTAGTTATTTTTGCTCAAGGCCCCATTGGTCTGTGCGCCACTGCAGGAGCACGCCTACGCGGCGCCAGTGTCATCATTGCTGTGGATGGAAATGATGAACGCCTTGCCATTGCTAAAAATATGGGGGCTGATGTCACCCTCAACTTTAAAAACTGCGATGTGGTAGACGAGGTCATGAAAATCACCGGCGGCCGCGGAGCAGACGCCAGCATTGAGGCCTTAGGCACCCAACTTACTTTTGAGCAATCCTTACGGGTCCTAAAACCTGGCGGCACCCTCTCTAGCCTGGGCGTCTATGCTGAAGACATCGTCATCCCAGTAGATGCCTATGCAGCTGGAATTGGCGACTACCGCATCGAATCTGCCTTGTGCCCTGGTGGAAAAGAACGCATGCGCCGTCTACTGAGCATTGTTGAATCAGGCCGTTTTGATTTCACCAGCCTCGTCACCCATGAGTATAAACTTGATGATATTGTCGAGGCCTATGATTTATTTGCAAACCAACGCGATGGCGTACTCAAAGTTGCAATTAAACCCTAACCTAACAAACTGATCCTATAAAAAAAACCTGGCCTGATATAACGGGCCAGGTTTTTTTATCACTACTAATTTTACCCCTTAGTGAAAACCATCCTTACCACTCAACTTACCATCGGCAATAAGCTGATT
>CALKIR010000029.1 GCA_937995985.1 uncultured Alcaligenaceae bacterium | reverse complement strand
GTCATTTAACACAAGAACGTCATCGTAATCCTTATTAAAATAATGTGTTCCTGTACCTAAATGAATCAACAGTTCTTGCCCATCACGCTGCAAATTTACCACCCACTGATCACCACGCATAAAACGATGCTGAGGAAATTCATACTCAAAGGGCAGCCGTAGCTGCCCGTCAAACCCTACCAGCCCCCAGTGGCCGTCCTTTTTGGCATAAAAGTATTCCGGCTTTGAGCCACACCCCCCGCAATAACTGATCTGATCAAATTTGGTAGGAATCACGAGCTCTCGTGAGCCCCCTTCATAAACGCCCCACTGCCCCTTTTGTTGTACAGCAAAAAAATTTTGGAACCCAAATGACCGTACATCCTGATATTTAGTAGGGACCAACTCCTTACCTTCGAAAGAAAATAAGCCCACCAGCCCATCTTTATAAGACTTTAATATTTGGCAGGGTCTTTTTTCCAAATAATCATAGTCAGCCTCTATCAACCATTGTCCCGTATGCGGATCTACCAACCCCATTTTTTGATCACGCGCCACTAAATAGTGCGCTATGACACCCTCATCAAAAGAGTTCAACTGATAGCAGCCTCTTTGCTGAGCAGTCAGCACAGTATCTAATTGATGATCGAACAGACGCTCGCCCTGCGTATTAATATAAAAGGTCTTCCCAGCTTGCTCCACACGAGCCAGCCCACCCTGAAAAACTGATACGGCATCATAAGCCTTGGAGTTACTCGCCATTAGCATCTCTAGAAAGCCAGCCTGCTGACGCTCTACTTCCGTTAATGACACCTCGGCTTTATCATCCCGATTCGCAGAAATCTCCGCATTTTCTTGTGCCGCACCTTGCTTATCAGGCATAGGTAGGTCATGAGTATGCCGCTCTGCCATCTTTTCCTCGCGCACCTCCTCCCAAAGAACCACATTAAAACTATCCTCAGGAGCACGTAATAACGCAGCAGAATCGATGGGACGGATACTGATGGCCTCTTTATTAACTCGTAATTGGTGCCCCTCTATAGTCATGCTACTTGACTGTTTTAACGCATACCCTGGCACACCCAAGTCTTTGAGTTGATAAAACCACGAAGGTAGCTCAGAGCTCACCCAATACAGCACCTCTGCGATGCTCTCATCGTCGTCTTGCTCATCCCAATAACGAACCTGCTCCACCTCAAAACCTAAAATAGGATCATGCGCTTGAGTGGTTGTTTCCACATGTGCCCATTGACTGTCATGAGCGCCATCACCTAGAGCATCATTCTGGTATTGCGCAAATGTGAACTGGTAAATCACAGGGTCACCAGTGTGATACACAAATAGCGCATCAGC
>CALKIR010000028.1 GCA_937995985.1 uncultured Alcaligenaceae bacterium | reverse complement strand
GTACGCGTTGGTGCGGGGTGCTCTTGGACTGAGGACACAAGGGGGTGTGGGGCAGGCGGCTCAGAATCTGCATAGGCATAGGCTTTTTGTGGGGTGGGGGCTTGGTGTTGGTAACGACCGGTGCGAATATCATCATGGGTGATGGCTTCAACACGCACCCGTGCTTTGCCCGGGCCGATCATGTCGAGCTTGGCTGCCGCAGCATAAGAGAGATCTATGATGCGTTGACCAATAAAAGGCCCTCGATCATTGATGCGGACAATAACACTTTTGTTGTTGTCGAGTCGTGTGACGCGCGCATAACTTGGTAAAGGTAGGGTGGGGTGGGCTGCTGTCATGGCATACATGTCATACCGTTCGCCGTTAGCAGTGGTATTGCCATGGAATTTCTTGCCATACCAAGAGGCAATGCCCACTTGGGTGAACGGACGGCTATCGGTGATCGGCTCAAAATACCTGCCCATCACCTGATAGGGTCGGAGATTGGCCGGCGCAAATGGCTCAATACGTGGGGTGGCATCAGGGATAAGGTGCAGGTTGTGGGGGGTGTGAGCCATGGGCCCGTCATCGAGGTAGTAACCACCTCCGCGTTTGCTTGATGAGCTCGAGCAGCCTGTCAAAATCACTGTAAGTGCTACTAAAAAAACGAGCAAAAAGGTGAACTTTGAAAAAGACTTTTTCATGGCCATAAAAAAGCTATCAGGTTTGTTCAGGAGGTTGGTTACGGTGGCGTACCAGGACGGGTTGGTGATCAGAAAAAATACGTGCCAGTTGCTCTGTGACGTAGACTGAGCGGTGTTGTCCTCCAGTACATCCAATTGCGACGGTTAGATAGTTGCGGGTATCTTGAATGTACAGTGGCAGCCAACGTTTAACAAATTGGGCAATATCATCAATAAGGTTTTGGACGCTGCCAAAGCGACTGAGCCATTCAGCCACTGCCTCGTCTTTGCCTGTGAGATGGCGCAGCTCGGGATCATAATGAGGGTTGGGGAGGCAGCGTACATCAAAGACTAGATCTGCATCTCGGGGTACTGCACGCTTATAAGCAAAGGACTCAAAGGTGAGTATTAGAGGTGCTCGGTCAGCTTGAATAATATCGCGTATCCAGGCACGAAGTTGACCAGGAGTCAGATCTGTGGTGTCAATGAGGTATTCTGTTTCGCGTAACGGCGCTAATAGATCTCGCTCGGTTTGGATGCAGGTGCTCAGTGAGGGTGAGCTCCCTTTGGCGCGTAGGCGATCGGTGAGAGGGTGGCGGCGCCGCGATTCGGAATAGCGCTGTTTGAGGGCGTGATCGCTGGCATCTAAAAAAATCACTCGTAAGGCTAGGCCAGAGTCACGCAAGCGCTGTAAGACATTAGGGAGGTCCTCAAGATCATCTGGAGTGCGTGCATCCATAGCAACTGCAATGCGCTCGATGCCTTTGCTTAAGGCATGATCAAGGAATTCTTCGAGAAAGCGCACGGGCAAATTATCCACGCAGGTAAACCCCGTATCCTCAAGTAGATTCAGGGCTACCGATTTACCTGATCCTGATGTGCCGGTGAGTAAAATAATTTTGTGCATGCAAACATTATATAGATTGTCTGCATCATAAGGAAAGCCGCTCGTATTAAATTAGGGTTGGGAGAGGGGGAGGCGGCTATTTGGGGCGGCTATTAGCAATGGCTTGGGTTTGTCGTTCTATAAATTCGCGCGTCGTGTCAATGCCACGTAAATTTAGGATGGTATTACGCACAGCCGCTTCTACGAGCACGGCTAGGTTGCGTCCTGCAACTACAGGAAGGCTCACACGGCGAATCGGAACCCCTAAAATACTTTGATATTCGGGGGCGATGGGCAGGCGCTCAAAGCTTTCTGGTTTTTCTTGGGTCAGGTGCACAATAAGTCGCAAGGCCATTTTTCGGCGTACTGAGGTTTCGCCAAAGATAGTGCGTATGTCTAACAGGCCAATGCCTCGTACTTCAAGTAGGTTTTGGAGTAATTCTGGGCATTGCCCTTCGATGACACTGGGAGCAGTACGCAATAGTTCTACGGCATCATCAGCCACTAAGCCGTGCCCTCGTGAGATGAGCTCTAGGGCAAGCTCACTTTTGCCTAAGCCCGAAGCGCCGGTAATTAATACTCCAAGTCCTAATACATCAAGAAATACTCCATGCATAAGGGTTTTGGGGGCTAAGCGGCGAGCCAGATAAACACGCAAAATATCAATAATTTCAGCAGAGTCTAAAGCACTTTTTAAGAGAGGGATATCATGCGCGGTGCAGGCTTGTAATAGGCTATGTGGGGGCGGGTTGTTGCTAGCAATAATAATGGCAGGAACCCCACTTTTGATGAGGTCTTCGATGTGTGCTTGACGTCGTTTTACATCAAAACGGGTGTAGTAGGCGAGCTCTTCATTGCCTAGAACCTGGATGCGAGCGGGATGAATCAGGTTTAGATGTCCAATGAGATCGGCGGCCATGCCATCCGCAAGTGTGATGTGTGTGGCGCGGTGCTCAGCAGCGAGCCAGCGTAGGCTGAGGCGCTCTTGGTTATCGGCAACAAGGGTGGCAATGGAGAGCATGGGGTTAGGTTACAGTGTAGTTTGTGTAAGTAGAGCGTGGATCAGGGTAGGATCAGTTTCTCGCTGCAGCTGTTCACGTAATGCGGCATCGGACATTAGCTGGGCTATTTCCGCCAGCAGATCCAGATGCATTTGAGTAGCATGTTCGGGAACCAAAAGAAAAAATAATAGATTGGCAGTGCGGCCATCACTGATGTCAAAGCGGATGGGCTCGCTTAGGCGCATAAATGCTCCGATGGGATCCTTGAGGTCTTTGATACGCCCATGGGGCACGGCAACCTCATGGCCCAACGCCGTTGAGCCAAGACGCTCACGCGAAATCAGACTGTTGAAAACAGCGGTACGGGCAATCCCTTGGTTGTTTTCAAAGAGTAGGCCAGCTTGCTCAAAGGCCCGCTTTTTGCTGGTGGCCAGAATATCTAGCACGATATTAGAGGGGGGCAGGATGCGCGACAGTAAGCTCATAGAAACAGCAATTGTTGGCAAAGCAGTTAGTGGGAGTCTTCATTTTTATACGAATAAGGGAAATAATAAAGCCCCCATGCTTGTTTGGGGGCTTTATTGGATGGCTGGGCAATTATTTTGCTGTTTTCATGCAACCGATAGCCACCCGCACTTAAGGATTAGAGATTTCCATTCGTTTGTGAGACTCGTGGCCATGGTTTTGTTGTTTGCCTTTGTGTTTGACCACTTGGCGTTCTACTTTGTCAGCCAATAGATCAATGGCGGCTAGCATAGATTCGGCAGTGGCTTGGCTGTGGATATCTTTGCCGGGCAGACGCAGTGTGACTTCTGCATTGTGTTCAACGCGTTTGACGGAGAGAATTACCTGAGCATCAATAACACTGTCAAAGTGGCGGGAAATTTTGCCAATTTTGTTCTCGACATAGCTGCGGATCTCGGGGGTAATTTCTACACTGCGACCAGTAATGCTAATGTTCATAGAACGCTCCTTGTTTGAGTGATTAGGGCAGGCATGATGCACTGCTGCGGAGAAGCTTCTTAGTTCAGTATACCTAAGCTTGGGTTGTCTTGCATGCGTGTGATGACACACTGTGTTTACATGCGGAAGTGTTCGCCTAAGTAGACCTTGCGTACTTCTGGGTTTTGGACAATATCGTCCGGGTGTCCGCTGGTTAGTACAGCGCCCTCACTAATGATGTAGGCACGATCGCAAATGCCTAGTGTTTCACGAACATTGTGGTCGGTAATCAGTACACCAATGTTGCGTGATTTAAGAAATTGGACGATGCGTTGAATCTCAATGACCGCAATGGGGTCCACCCCGGCAAAAGGCTCGTCTAAAAGGATAAAGCGTGGGCGCGTGGCTAATGCACGGGCGATTTCTACTCGTCGTCGTTCGCCGCCAGAAAGGGAGACGGCGGTATTCTTACGGATATGGGTAATTTGCAATTCTTCGAGCAGATGCTCCAGTTGTTCTTGTATCTGCGCTTTTTTTAAGCGTTTTCCATGTTCGTCAACTTGCAGCTCAAGTACGGCACGAATGTTATTTTCTACATTGAGGCGACGAAATACCGAGGCATCTTGGGGCAAATAGGATAAACCCATGCGGGAACGCTGGTGAATGGGTAAGGTGGTGATGGGGGTATTATCTATTTCAATGCGTCCAGCATCTGCGGGGACAATGCCTACAATCATGTAAAAGCTGGTGGTTTTACCCGCTCCATTGGGGCCTAATAGACCCACTACCTCACCACTGTTAACGCGCATAGAGACGTCTTTAACTACTTGGCGGCGGCCGTAGTATTTACTCAGGCCAATGGCTTGCAGGGAGCCAGAGTCTTGTTGCATGGCATAATTGTCCTCCGCAGAAGGAGGGGTGTGAGAAAGATTATTGGGATTGTTGTTCACGGCATTCTTTAATGGCTTGATCAATAACGGCTCGTGGGCGAACTACTGATCGCACTCGGCGATCATCTGCGGCGGATTGCGGTCCGCTGTAAGCCTCATAAGTATCGGTTTTTTGATAGTAGATAACCCGTTCCCCACGTACTTCATCGACGGGTTTCCCACATACGTAGCGAGTGATGATGGCTTGTCCAATTAGCTCTAGCTCTTCGGCTTTGCCATCCCATTCTGCACGGAGTCCCTCGCCGCGAATAATTTCAAACTTTTCGGGATCCTCTTGGCGGATCCGCACCCTATCACTAGTCGTTAAGGTGGCCACTCCATATTGGAATCCATCTTGATCCTCAGAAAGATCCAAGCGATCTGAGTGCAATACCAGTGGCCCTCGGGTCATGACTACGTCTCCCGTGAAAATACTTAGGCGTTGGACATCGTCATGATTAAGGGTGTCAGAAATAATAATTGTATCGGGTTCTACCTCTTGGGTGGTTTCTTGGGCTGCTAATGAGCAGCTCAAGACCATGCTCCATAGAGCAAATAGTGAGCGCCAACGGAGCGCAGGGCGATGGTGTTTCATGATTGAGAGTCCTGTTGTTCTTGGGTACGCCGCTCTTGGCGGTCCTGACCGGATATTTTGACATTAGAGGCTGAAAAAACCTGTAGTTGGCGGGTGTCATTAGCATAGTGCATGCCAATACCATCCATGGTGGAGCGTCCGTCAATAATATGAGCCGGCTGATCGGTTTCGACGACGTCCTCGTCAGGATAAATCACCAGTACTTCACTATAGATGTCGAGGGCAGCTCGGTCTTGGCTCGGGACACGGTGTACATGGGCGTTGCCTTGCATGGTAATGCGTGTGCCATCTTGATCCATGGTGGCTTCGTCCGAGCTACCAATAGTAACGGGGCGGTCGGGGCGAATACCTGTGGCAATGGCTTGGACAATGTAATACGAATCATCGTCAGGATAGTGCTCAAAATAATCCCCTTCGAGGCGGTTGATGGCCTCGCCAGCAGGATTGGTGCGTACCATTACAAAATCATGGGCCCAGGCATCAGGCTCGTGAGTGAGTTTACGTGGTGGGTCGATTTCTATGGTGCTCATGGTGTAATGAGCTGACCACCAAGTTCCTATAACCAGGATAATGAGCAAAATAATAGTGATGAGGGAAGGTAGGCGATCACGCATGATTTATTGTATGACCCCGGTGAGGCCGGTAGGATTGTCAGCCACCAAATAGTGGCCTAAACGCCCTTGGGCGGCCAAAATTAAATCACAGCATTGTCGTGCTGCACCCATTCCCCCCGCTACATCAGCAACCCAATGGGCCAACTGAGTAATGTAGTGCGGTGCATTGGGCACACTGGCTGCAAACCTCACGCGTCGCAACGCAGTAATATCAATGAGATCATCCCCCATATAGCCTACTTGGTCGAGCGTAAGATTAAGGCGAGTAGCGATTTCTTTGAGGCAGCTGAGTTTATCACGAATATTTTGGTGCACTTCGGCAATGCCCAGTTCGCTTGCACGGCGCGTTACGATGCCACTTTCTCGTCCGGTGATGAGGGCAACGGTAATGCCACATTCTTTGAGTAATCGTAAGCCATGGCCATCTAGGGCATGAAAGCTTTTGAATACCTCGCCTTGATCGCCATACCAAAGGCGCCCATCTGTGAGTACCCCGTCTACATCAAAGGCCATGAGTCGTAATGCTCGTAAGCGTTCAATAACCTCTTGATCTAAGGGCGCTAATAAAACGGATTCTATAGGATGGGGGGGAGTTTTTGTGAGCATGGTGGTCATGAGTGTTAAAGGTATAGTTGTGTGTGATAGGGTGAATTAGATAACTTTAGCAGCTAATAGGTCATGCATGTGCAAGGCCCCAATTAGGGTTTGATGTGCATCCAGTACTAACAGTTGGTTGATGCGCAAATTGTCCATGAGCGCAGCGGCTTTGACTGCTAAATCGTCGGCCGCCACATGTTTGGGGTGACGTGTCATGCCAGCCTCAACTGGTAGGTGACGGACGTTCCCTTCTTTAGCGATAATACGCCGCAGATCCCCATCGGTAAATATCCCTACGGGACGCGCTTGGGCATCGACCACAATAGTCATGCCCATGCCTTTGGCAGACATTTCCGTAAGGGCATCAGGAATAAGGGTGCCCAGAGAGACAATGGGCAAGGCCTCACCTTGGCGCATGACATCTTTTACATAGGTAAGCAAGCGGCGTCCTAGTGCACCGCCTGGGTGTGAGCGTGCAAAGTCTTGTTCTGTAAAGCCTTTGGCCTCTAAGCAGGCAACTGCTAGGGCATCTCCAAGGACCAAGGTGGCTGTGGTACTGGCTGTGGGCGCTAGATTTAACGGGCAAGCCTCTTTGTCCACATGGACATTGAGGTGTAGGGTAGCGTTTTGGGCCAGCTCTGATTGGGGGTGGCCGGTGATGGCGATTAAAGGGGTCCCCAAGCGCTGGGCAATATTCAGTATGGTAACCAGCTCTTGGGCTGCGCCCGAGTAGGAAATGGCAAGGATGAGGTCATCGCCAGTGATCATGCCCAGGTCACCATGTAAGGCCTCCGCTGCATGCATGAAAAAAGCCGGTGTGCCAGTAGAGGCCAAGGTGGCGGCAATTTTGCGGCCTATGTGTCCTGATTTACCGATGCCCGTGACAACAACGCGGCCGCGACAAGCAAGTACATAGTCTACGGCCTTGGTGAAGGGGGCACCTAAATTATCTCTGAGCGCTTGTAGGGCCGCTATTTCAATATCAAAGGTGCGTTGTGCTGAGGCAAGATAGTGTTTAGTGGACATAGTATTCATGTATAGAGCAGATGCCTATTTATTGTAGTCATACATCAATACAGGAGGGGAAAAAACATGTCAATAGTCGTTTTGAAATACAATAGGCGGGGTGAGTGTCAGACATTCAATCCATTCATCTTAGTTATGAGCAGTGAATAATGGAAGCAGCTACCGAGACGGTTAATACAGCCACGAGTCAGCGTCGTTGGCTCGCGGGGTTATGGCGACGCAGTCCGAGGGCAATGGGGTGGGCTTTTTTAGCCCCTATTGTCGTTGGGTTGCTTTTTATTTTACAGGCTTATTTGTTGGCCAATATACTGGATGCCGCAATTCGTTTACACCAACCCATTCAGGCTTTATGGTCCGCTATAGTTGGGTTTGCTGCTGTGATTGTGCTGCGGGCCTTATTAACTTGGTCTGGGCAGCGCGCCGCCAGTCGTGCCGTAGAGCAAATTAAACAGCAGTTGCGGGCACAATTATTTGCACATATGCTGCAGCGTGGTCCCGCCTGGACACGGCGTCATCCTTCGGGGGAGCTCGCTGCGTTATTAGTTGAGCATATAGAGGCCTTGGATGGTTATTTACGCAATTTTTTGCCAGCTATGTATGCGGCTGCTTTGTTGCCAATTATTTTCACCTTGGCCGTTTTGCCTACAGATTGGATAGTGGCTCTTTTGTTTATTGTGTCGGCGCCCATGATTCCAATTTTTATGGCTTTGATAGGTTGGGGGGCCGAGGCGGTGAATCGTAAGCATCAGACCATTCTTAGCCAGCTAGCAGGGGTATTTGGAGATCGTATCAAGGGTATTTTTACATTGAGTTTATTTGGTCGTACTCAAGATGAAGTACATACGGTCAAAGAGGCCAATGATCGTTTGAATCAGGCTACGATGGGAGTGCTGCGCATTGCCTTTTTATCCTCTGCGGTGCTTGAGCTGTTTGCTGCTCTAGGGGTAGCAGGGGTGGCTGTTTATATAGGGTTTAGTTATCTGGGCTCTTTTGGAGAAGGGTTTAGTGGCTATACTTTACAGCATGGGTTGTTTTGTTTGTTATTGGCGCCCGAGGTTTATAACCCATTGCGGCAGTTGGCTGCTGGGTATCATGAGCGGTCTACCGCCAAGGCTGCTGTGGAGCAGCTCGAAGAGCGGCTTGGTGCATTACCGCCTGCACCATCTGCGTCGCTACATCAAGTCGCTCCCAACGAGTCGACTGATTCATTGGCGGTGCCTTGTCAGTGGCGCCGTGCAGTGCAGTACTTGTTTACTGTGCAGGATGGGGTAATTACAGTGCCACAGTCTGATGAGGTGGTGCTGCATGATATACAGTTGCAATTCGCTCAAGGGGCGCATGTTGCGTTGATGGGGCCAAGTGGGAGCGGTAAAACCAGTTTTCTTGAAACATTAATTGGCTTGCGTCGGCCTGCTGCTGGGCAGTGGCAGCATTATCGTCACGGTGCGGCAGCGCCGTTGGCGGCGTCGCAGGTCGGGTGGGTGACTCCTTTGGTGCCTGCCACCTTATTAATTAGTCAGCAGCCTTTTTTAACTATGGGTTCGGTGCGAGACTTGTTGTGCTTGGCGGCTCCTCATGCGACGGATGAGCAGTTATGGGCAGCTTTGGCGCAGGCTCGGGCCGATGAATTTGTGCGTGCTTTGCCCGCGGGCTTAGATACAGAGTTGGGGACCCGTGGCTTTGGTTTGTCTGGAGGACAGGCGCACCGCGTGGCTTTAGCGCGATTGTTTTTGGCTGATCCTCAATTAGTCTTGCTTGATGAGCCTACTGCTCATTTGGATCCCCAAACACGTGATGAGGTCATGAGTGAAATTTTGAGCTTTTGTCAGGGGCGTGGGTTAATTGTGGCCACCCATGATCGCCATGTGGCGCAACAAGTGGGCGCCCAGTGGTTGATTACAGAGCAAACAATACGGGTAGTGTCATGAAATTATGGTGGCAGCTAAGTAAGGCCTGGTTGCGTCAACATTGGTTTATTAGTGTTGGGGCCATTGTGTTGACCGGGGTGACTATTTTTGCTGGGGTCGGATTGCTAGGGGTGGCAGGATGGTTTTTAACCTCTGCCTTTTTGGTGACCGCCATGGCTAATTTTAATTATTTTATTCCGTCTGCGTTGGTGCGTGGTCTGTCTATTTTGCGTATTGTGTCGCGTTACCTAGAGCGGGTGGTGGGTCATCAGGTTACTTTAAATTTACAGTCAGAGGTTCGCAGTCGCAGTTTTGCACGCATTGCTCAGTTACGTCCAGCTCAATTAGCTCGATTTCGTGACGGTGATTTGGTGGCGCGTTTGGTCGGCGATATTGATCGCCTGGATACCTTTTTCCTCTTGTTGGTCGCTCCTGTCATAGCAGGAGGTATTGCGGGCCTGTTTTTTAGTTGGGTTTTGGGTATGTTTTTGCCCTTAGTGGCGTGGGCTGTGCTATTAGGTACTGCCATTGCTATTGTGTTGTTGCCTTATTGGTTGGCACGACGCAGTGCTGCGGATGGGCAACAGGTACAACAGGGGTTTGCTGATTTACGAGCCATTGCTCATGATAGTTTTGCCGCCCATAGTGATTTAGCTGTATTTCATGCTGAGCAGCGTGTTTTGGATCAGTTTGTTGAGACACTAAGAGGTAATGCTCAGGCAGCAGATAGGCTCAATGCACACGCCAGTCTCGGGACAGTGATGCAACAGTTATTAATGGGGGCATTGGTTTTTTTATTATTAGTTATGGGTGGTTTTGCCCAAACTCAGGTGACAATGAGCGCACCGATGTGGGTGGGGCTCATTTTTGGGTTGATGGGGTTATTTGAGGTATTTGCTCCAGTGATGCGCGGGGCGTCAGAGTTGGGGGCCGTCCATGCGGCTTCAGCACGTTTGCATGCGTTACAGCCTCAGGTTCCGAATGAGTCAAGCTCCGTGTCTCGCTCTATTGATGAGCTGCCCAACACCGTGCAAGACTTACAGGTCCATAATTTGTCTGTGGCTTATGATCAGGTATCGGTGTTGCATGACTTGGCCTTTTCTCTTCCAGCTGGGCAGCGGATGGTCATACACGGGCTGAGTGGCTCCGGTAAGACCACATTATTGCAAGCGCTGATGCAAATTGTGCCCTATCAAGGGCAAATCTGTTATGGCAATATTAATTTAGCCCAAGTTCAAGAGCAGGCGGTTTATCGTCGTTTTGCGTATTTGTCGCAGCATTCGCCCGTGTTTTTGGGTACGGTGCGTTATAACTTGCTGTTGGGTTGTCCCCAGGCCACTGATGAGCAGTTATGGGCCGCATTAAGGGCTGTGCATTTAGAGGATCATGTGCGGCAATTAGGGGGCTTGGATAGTTGGATTGGTGAGGGTGGGAATACATTATCTGTAGGACAAAGCCGTAGGCTGTGTTTGGCACGTATTGTGCTTTATCCAGCCAATCTTTGGTTATTGGATGAGCCTACTGCTGGTTTGGATGAGCCTACTGCTGCCGCTTTGTTACAGGATTTGCAACGTGTATCACAAGGGCGCAGTGTGATTGTGGTCAGTCATAATGAGTTGCCAGATGATTTTGCCCAGCAAACTTATCGTTTAATTGGGGGGCAATTGGTGCGGATGCTTGATTGAGAGAGCGTAAAGGGCGGTTCTTAGTGGTGTAGTGCCCTGTTATTGGGCAAATTTGCTTGGGGCACTGCGTATAATTTATTTTTGCCTGTACAATAGCGTGGTTGCAATACTTATAGGCAGTCAATTTTTTTCTATGACTATGCAAATAAATCCCATTGAATATATTCGAAAAACCATACGTAGTGTGCCTGATTGGCCCAAGCCTGGGGTGGTTTTTCGTGATATTACTCCTGTGTTGCAGGACCCTCGAGCGTTTCGTACGCTGATCGATCTCTTTGTGCATCGTTACATGGATCAACGTTTGGATCTCGTGGCGGGTATTGATGCACGGGGGTTTATTGTCGGTTCTGTGTTAGCTTATGAGCTTAATGTTGGTTTTGTCCCCGTGCGAAAAAAAGGCAAATTGCCTTATCGAACGGTGGCAGAGGAATATAGCCTGGAATACGGCAATGCGACTGTAGAAATGCACACCGATTCAGTACGACCGGGTCAGCGTGTATTGTTGATTGATGATTTGATTGCTACTGGGGGCACAATGGTGGCAGCGTCGCGTTTGTTGCAGCGTTTGGGAGCCAATGCCATCGAGGCAGCAGCAATGATTGATTTGCCTTATCTTGGTGGCTCAGAGGCTGTGCGTCAGACCGGTTTGCCCGTGTATACAGTGTGTTCTTTTGGTCCCAACATAGAAGAATAACTGCTGCGTACTGAGCAAATAGTTTGTTTGTGATACCAGTGAACTGGGCCCGCTAGTGCGGGCCCAGTTTTTTTAATATAAAGCGCTATGGGTGCATTAGAACAGGACGCGTTCAATGCCTCCTGCATTTGCTGCACGTACATAGTCTTCTAGCCAGGTATCACCCAGGATATGTTTGGCCATCTCTACAACTATATAGTCCGCTTCTATGCCGGTATCGTCGTGATAGCGGCTCAGCCCTTGCAAGCAGGAGGGGCAGGAGGTTAGCATTTTAACCGCTCCGGTATGGCCTTTTTCTCGCAGTTGCGCTTGATCTTTTTGTAATTCTTCAAGCTTTCTGAATCGCACCTGGGTAGAAATATCCGGACGGGTCACGGCTAAGGTTCCTGATTCTCCGCAGCAGCGATCACTCAATAAGGTATCGGTGCCCATGAGTGCATCTACGGTGCGTAATGGGTCTTGTTGTTTCATAGGGCTGTGACAGGGGTCATGATACATGTATTGCACCCCTTTGACTCCATCTAGCTTGATGCCCTTTTCAAGTAGATATTCATGAATATCAATGAGGCGGCTGCCCGGGAAAATTTTGTCAAATTGGTAGTCTTCGAGTTGGTCATAGCAGGTACCGCAGCTCACCACTACAGTTTTGATATGTAAATAACTTAGGGTGGTGGCGAGGCGGTGGAAAAGAACCCGATTTTCAGTGACCATGGCCTCGGCTTTATCATGAAGCCCGTGACCGCGTTGGGGGTATCCACAGCAGAGATAGCCGGGAGGAAGTACTGTCTGTACGCCTGCGTGCCAGAGCATGGCTTGGGTGGCCAGTCCTACTTGAGAAAATAAGCGCTCTGATCCACAGCCAGGGAAATAGAATACGGCCTCGCTATCGACATCTGTGCGGAGAGGATTTCGAATAATGGGAACATATTTTGAGTCCTCGATGTCGAGTAGTTTGCGCACGGGTTGTTTGGGTAAGCCGCCCGGCATTTTTTTGTTGACAAAATGTATAACCTGTTCGCGTATGGGGGGGCGACCCACTGTGGCAGGCGGGTGTGCATTTTGTTTTCGGGTTGCGGTGGCAAAGAGTTCATTGCCAAGACGTTGGGCCTGATAGCCTGCACTGAGCAGTTTGCGCGTAGCATTAATTACACGAGGTTCTTTGCTATTGAGGAAAAATAGCGCGCTTTCTCCGCCTATGGTTTTGGTTTTTTTGCCCATTTTTTGAAGTAGGGCACGCATTTCCATAGAGACATCACCAAAGTCAATGTCTACTGGACATGGGTTAAAGCATTTGTGGCATAGGGTGCAGTGATCGCCCACATCTTCAAATTCAGCCCAATGTTTGGTGCTGATGCCTCGGCGGGTTTGCTCTTCGTATAAAAATGCTTCGATGAGCAAGGAGGTGGCAAGAATTTTATTGCGGGGCGAGTACAGCAGGTTGGCGCGGGGGACATGAGTGGCGCATACGGGTTTGCATTTCCCACAGCGTAAACAGTCCTTAATGGCGTGAGCAATGGCCCCGATTTCACTGCGTTGCATGATGAGGGACTCGTGTCCCAATAGATTAAAGCTAGGTGTCCAAGCCTTGCTGAGATCGGCGCCTGGCATGAGTTTGCCCGCATTAAAGCGGTTCTCCGGATCCACCGTGCGTTTGTATTCTTGAAAGGGAGCCAACTCTTCTTGAGTAAGGTATTGGTATTTGGTTAGCCCAATACCATGCTCACCAGAAATTACTCCATTTAAACGGCGGGCAATGGCCATAATTTTGTCCACCGTTTTGTTGGCTTCTTGGAGCATTTCATAATCATCAGAGTTAACAGGAATATTTGTGTGGACGTTACCGTCACCAGCGTGCATGTGTAATGCGACAAATAAGCGGCTGCGTAGTACTTTTTGATGGATGTGATTGAAGCGATCAATAATGCCGGCATATGCTGCGCCATGGAAATGCTGCTCCATTTTGGCGCGAATTTCAGTTTTCCAAGAAGTCCGTAGCGTGTGATCCTGTAAGAGTTCGACAATGGTGACATCAGGGTCTTGGGCCAGTCGCTGCTCTAAGGGTGCGCGTAACTCTGCATCCCCCAATTCGAGTAAGGTTGGTAGCGCTTCTGCCAAGGGGGTATCAAGATGGTCTAAAAGCCACTGCCAACGGCGGCGCACTTGGTGCAGGGTGTGTAAAGCAGCCTGTTGGCGCGCCTCTATAAATGAGTGCTCATCTGGCTCGTCATTATGTGCTTGGGAGTCTTTATTAAGGGGCAGCGGGCCGCTTAGAAATGCCTCAAGTGCGTCGATAAGGCGCAGCTTGTTGCGGGTAGAGAGCTCAATATTGATGCGTTCTATTTCATCTGTGTATTCGCCCATCCGCTCTAGGGGAATGACTACATCCTCATTAATTTTAAAGGCATTAGTATGACGGGCAATGGCGGCTGTGCGTGCCCTATCTAGCCAAAAGCGACGGCGTGCCTCTGCGCTGACAGCAATAAAGCCTTCGCCCTCACGGCTGTTGGCCAAGCGAACCACTTCAGCGGCTGCACGTGCAACCACTTCCTCATCATCTCCCACAATATCGCCAATGAGCACCATTTTGGGCAATGAGGCGCGTTTGCTTTTAGTGCTGTAGCCCACAGCACGCAAATAACGTTCGTCTAGGTGTTCCAGTCCAGCTAATAACGCGCCTTGCTCTTTACCCGGGCCATCTAAGTAGTTTTTAATTTCAACAATAGAGGGGACAGCCCGTTGCGCTGGGCCAAAAAACTCGAGGCATACTGTGCGGGTATGTTTGGGCATGCGGTGTAGGATCCAACGCGCTGCGGTAATAATGCCATCACAGCCTTCTTTTTGAACCCCTGGTAGGCCAGCTAGAAACTTGTCAGTAACATCTTTTCCTAGCCCTGCTTTACGGAAACGATGACCTTCGATGACAAGGGTTTTGGTGCCCAAAATGTGTTGTCCTGGAGCCAAGCGGCCATCGGACCATTGCAGTTCAAAGGTAGCTTCTGCAGCATCATGAATTTTGCCCAGATTATGATGAATGCGGGTTACCTCAAGCCAGTTGCCATCAGGATCAACCATCCGCCACCAGGCTAAGTTATCCAGAGCGGTGCCCCATAATACTGCTTTTTTACCCCCTGCATTCATGGCAATATTTCCACCAATACAGGAAGCGTCTGCAGAGGTGGGATCAACAGCAAAGACATAGCCAGCCTGTTGTGCGGCTTCAGCAACACGACGGGTGACTACGCCGGCTTGGGTGGTGAGGGTGGCTACCGCCTCATCTAAACCCGGTAATACTTCTTTTTTAACTGCCCCTATTTGATCAAGTTTTTCAGTGTTAATGACTGCACTATGGGGGCTTAGAGGTATGGCGCCACCGGTATAACCCGTGCCTCCGCCTCGGGGAATGATGGTGAGATTGAGCTCAAAGCAGGCGCGTACTAAGGCACTGACTTCGGTCTCGGTATCTGGGGTCAGCACCACAAAGGGATATTCAACACGCCAGTCTGTGGCATCAGTAACATGGGAGACCCGTGATAATGCATCAAATTTGATGTTGTCTGGGTGGGTAAGTTGGCTGAGTTGTTTTTTGATGCGTTGGCGCAGGCTTTTAGTGTGGTGTAGATCGCTTTCAAAGCGGCTGACGGCCACACGCGCTGCCTCTAATAAACGTAATACTTTTTGGTCACGGCGCGGGATATGGGATTCGCGGCGTGCGTCAATTTCGCGCAAGCGTTGTTGTAATGAGTCGATGAGCTGCTCGAGGCGTTTGGGGTTTTCAAGTAAGTCGTCCTGTAAGTAAGGATTTCTTTGTACAACCCAGATATCCCCTAGTACTTCAAAAAGCATATAGGCAGAGCGGCCGGTGCGGCGTTCACTGCGTAGGGCACACAGCAGCTCCCAAGCTTCGGGGCCAAGGAGGCGCTGGACGATTTCCTGATCAGAATAAGAAGTGTAGTTGTAGGGGATTTCACGGGCGCGTTGCCCTTGATGAAAATCTGGTTGAGCAGCTAAGTATTGACTAGCAATTGGAGCATTCATAATGACTGGGAGGAATCAATGATGATAATGACTACAAGTATAGCCATTGTTGGTCTTTTTGGCGGCATGGATAAGGCATAAGCCATGTGCTACTTAAAAATCAGTGTTTAGCTGAAGGCCTAAATGAGGGGCTATCCATAGTAAAAAAGCAGTCATCAAGACATAACGCAAGAATTTGCCAATGGCCATATAAAAAGTACTGGCCGCTAAGGGTAAGCGCAGCCATCCGGCTAGGGCGCATAACGGATCGCCTACAACCGGTAACCAAGAAAGCAATAAGGCTGGCGGACCAAAACGTTCTAACCAGCGATTAATTAGGGCATGCCACCGTCCAGCAGTTTTTTTGCCATAATCGCTGTCCGCATCCTCGTGAGGATGATGCTCGCGCCAGCGTTGATAACCTTTTTGTGCAATTAGACCTGTCCAGTAACTGGTCAGACCACCTAACGTATTACCAATAGTTGCTACGAACACTGCAGGCCAAAACATGTTGGGCGCAAGCGACACATAGCCAAATACAGCAGGTTCAGAGCCAAGGGGTAATAAGGTTGCGGAGACAAAGCTCACTACAAAAATGGCGCTTAACCCTACTTTAGGTAATGCAAAGGTGACTAAAATCCAATTAACTAGGTCTTGGACCCAAGTTTCAATCATGTGAGTGTGTTAAAAAATAAAGTGCGCAGGGACAAGGCTAGAGTGTACATTGCCTAGAGATAATTGGGGCACCTTGGATGCCTGTGTTATTCTTTTTTACTTTGCTGTCGCTTTTTAGAAAATTGTTCAAGAAGTTTTCCGTGCTTGGTTTGACCCATTATGTCTAATGACTATTTGAAACGTATTTTGACATCCAAAGTATATGATGTCGCTACTGAAACCCCCCTGGAGCTTGCTCCGTTGGCCTCTGCGCGTCTTAATAATCGTATTTTATTAAAGCGCGAAGATCATTTGTCTGTGTTTAGCTTTAAGTTGCGGGGTGCATACAACAAAATGGCCAATATGCCCGCTGAAGATCTCAAGCGTGGGGTGATTGCAGCCTCCGCAGGCAATCATGCCCAAGGGGTGGCTTATTCGGCCCATCGGTTGGGGGTACGCGCAGTGATTGTGATGCCGGTTACGACGCCACAATTAAAAATTGATGCGGTACGCAATTTAGGCGGTGAGGTGGTGCTCGTTGGCGATAGCTTTACTGATGCATATGAGCATGCTTTGGTGTTAGAAAAGGAAGAGGGCCTTACCTTTGTTCATCCTTTTGATGATGAGGATGTGATTGCGGGGCAAGGCACTATTGGAATGGAAATTCTCCATCAACATCCTGAGCCTATTGATGCTGTTTTTGTACCGATAGGGGGAGGTGGGTTGATTGCTGGAGTGGCGGCGTATATCAAACAGTTGCGTCCAGAAATAAAAATTATTGGGGTCCAAACCGAGGATTCCAATGCCATGCAACGGAGTGTGCAGGCAAAGCGTCGGGTCGTCCTTAAAGATGTAGGATTATTTTCCGATGGGACGGCAGTTAAGGAGGTAGGGGTAAAGACCTTCAAATTAGTGCGCAAGTACGTAGATGATTTTGTACTTGTGGATACGGATGCTGTGTGTGCCGCCATCAAAGATGTATTTCAAGATACCCGTAGTGTATTAGAGCCAGCAGGGGCGTTGGCCTTAGCAGGAGCTAAAAAATATATTCGCGAACAGGGCTGTCATGGACGCACTTTTGTGGCCATAACCTCGGGAGCGAATATGAATTTCGATCGGCTGCGTTTTGTAGCGGAGCGAGCAGATGTGGGGTTAGCGCGTGAGGCCTTGTTTGCCGTGACTTTACCTGAGGAGCGAGGCAGTTTTTTAAAGCTGTGTGAGGCATTAGGTGAGCGCTCCGTGACTGAGTTTAATTATCGGATTTCAGATCCGCATACGGCTCATGTATTTGTTGGGCTGCAGATACAGTCTGAGGCAGAAATTGCGGCCTTAGAAGAAAATTTTATTAATCAGGGCTTTCCTACCATTAACCTGACCGATAATGAGATGGCCAAGAGTCACTTGCGTTATATGGTGGGAGGGCGTTCCGAATTGGCGGAGCATGAGGAGCTATTCCGTTTTGTGTTTCCTGAGCGTCCCGGTGCGTTACGACGGTTTTTAAGCTGCATGCATCCGGCCTGGAATATTAGTCTGTTCCAGTACCGAAATTACGGAGGGGATTATGCACGTACTTTAGTCGGCATTCAGGTCCCGCCAAGTGATAAAAAAGAGTTTAAGCAGTTTTTAAATGAGCTGGGGTATCCGTATTGGAATGAAACCAATAACCCTGCTTATAAGATGTTTTTATAATAATTTGAACCAATTCACAGCAGGCACTCAGCTGAGGCCTGCTGTGTAAATGGGATAGGGCTATTTGGCAAATAAAGCGTTGAGATCATGAAAGGCTTTGAACTCTAAGGCGTTTCCGGAGGGATCCCGTATAAATAGGGTGGCTTGCTCTCCTGCTTGGCCTTGAAAACGAATCGTTGGCTCAATAATAAAGTCACAATTTTGTTCGTGAAGTCGTTGGGCCAGTTCTTTCCAGCTCTCCATATCTAAGACGACCCCAAAATGACGCACGGGGACGTGCTCATTATCTACCTCACTGGTTTGTGCCGGTTGGCATTCTGCCGGGGCAAGGTGGGCCACAATTTGATGGCCATAAAAATTAAAATCTATCCACTCAGGGCTTGAGCGGCCTTCGGAGCAGCCAAGGAGTGTTCCGTAAAAGGCACGCGCCTCATCAAGGCAACGGACAGGGAAGGCAAGATGAAAAGGGGGGAGGGTTTGGGCAGTGCTCATGGATAATTCCGAAAATTAGTTTAATCAATAGAAGAGGACGGATAGGCGGTTTGTGTGGCCTGAGCAACGCTGTGGGCGGGAAAGAGCAGACTAAAAGTACTCCCTCGGTTGAGCTGGCTCTGGATTTGAAGCTGGGCCTGATGTCGTGCTGCAACATGTTTGGCAATGGCCAGTCCGAGCCCCGTCCCACCAGTCGCGCGTGAGCGGGCTCTATCCACACGATAAAATCGTTCGGTAAGGCGCGGGATGTCCTCCTCGGCAATACCGATGCCCGAGTCTTGTACCGCAAAGAGCGCTTCGCCTTTGGCGGTACGTTTCCAACTAATATTGATTTTACCGCCCTTAGGGGTATAACGCACGGCATTATTAATGAGGTTGCTGAAAGCAGAGCTAAGTTCTGTTTCTGCACCCATGATGCTGAGATCATCATCGAGATCAATTTGGAAATGATGTGCCCCTTGAGAGAGGGCCTGCCCTTGTTTAATCGCTTGATGAATAATGGGGGCCGCGGCAAGGGGCTCATGGCCATCTCCTGGGGTAGACTCTAAGGAGGAGAGGGTCAGTAGGTCAGAGACTAGGGCACGCATGTGTTCTGCCTGAACCATCATAAGGCGCAGGTATTCTTGACGTTGCTCTTGATTTAACTCGCTTAAGGGGGTTTCGTGTAGGGTCTCTATAAAGCCATACAGGACAGTAAGTGGGGTGCGTAGTTCATGAGACACATTGGCAACAAAATCTTTACGGGCTCGCTCGAGTCGTTCTAGTTGCGTAATGTCACGGCTAACAATGATGTATTGGCCAATACCATATTGAGAGATATGAATAAGTAAAGAGCGGCGCAGGCCCGGTTGGTGATTTTGTAAGAGTAATGGCTCATCCCATTTTTTACTTTGTACATACTGAATAAATTCAGGGTGGCGCACAATATTGAAAATAGGATGGTTGCGATCAGTGGCCAGGTTTAGGCCTAAGTGGTTGCTTGCAGTTTGGTTGCACCATTGGATACGAAAGTTTTGATCCAAAGTGATGGTTCCGTCCGGTAAGGCCTCTGCAGCCATAATAATGGCATCTACTTGGCTTTTTAGATGATGGATTTGCAAGCGGTTTTGTTTGAGCTGCCTATAGATGGGAGCCAAAATATGATCCCATGGGCCAACACTTGCAGGGGGAGGTTGGTGTACATTACGCACCCAACGGTTAATTTGTTGGAGTTGATGGCCGCTGATGAGAACCATGACTAATAGTCCTAAGGCAAAAAGTGCCCAGCCACTGGCTGGGCCGAGCCACAACCCAATGAGCCAGGCCACTAAGGCCAGTATCAGTAGGGTGCTATGGGTTTTATTCATCTTTGCTGGATGTGCTATGGATTAAGGCCGTGTGGCAAAGCGATAGCCTGCCCCTCGAACAGTTTCTATGTGCTTATCATGGCCGGTGGTAGACAGGGCTTTGCGTAGGCGGCGGATGTGCACATCTACGGTGCGCTCTTCGATAAACACATGATCGCCCCAAATATTATCAAGCAATTGGGTGCGACTAAAGACCCGTTCGGGATGAACCATAAAAAAATGCAATAAACGAAATTCTGTTGGCCCAAGTCGTACGTTATGACCGTTAGCATGAACGCGGTGAGTGCTTGGATCAAGGCTTAGCGTACCGATGGTAACTTGTTCCTCAGCCAATTGTGGGGCGGCACGGCGTAAAACCGCATTAATGCGGGCACGAAGTTCTTTAGGTGAAAAAGGTTTGGTAATGTAGTCATCCGCACCGGCCTCTAGCCCTGACACCCGGTCTTCTTCGGCACCTTTGGCGGTGAGCATAATAATGGGAATGTGGCGAGTCCGACTTTCGGCGCGGAGCTCTTTTGCATAGTGAATGCCGGCCATGCCTGGAAGCATCCAGTCCAAGATGATTAGATCGGGTAAGGCTTGTTGAATCAAGCATTGGGCCTGTTCGGCGGTATCTGCTAGCTGCACTTCAAAGCCTGCTAGGCGAAGATTTACCGCAATCAGTTCTTGAATTGCGGGCTCGTCCTCGACAACCAATATAGTAGTGTTCATAGTGTGTGAGAGCTTATTGAATAAGCTGTAATAATGATGGCAAACCTGCCCAGTGGTTCACAGCTCGGATAGTACACCAAAAACCTTTTATTTTCAGCGAAGATGTGCTGAAGGGCAGCGATAGTGTAGAACAAGTTTGTTGCATTTTTATGTCAGGCGGCTTTTTTTCGTTTAACATAAAAGGTGATGCTCACCACAGGTTGAGTCTTCAAGACATCAATAAGTATTCGGTACCCCTTGGGTATCAAAATTAGGGTACGATAAACATTATGGATAACAATATACAACAGCCCCACGACATAAATGCGCATACCGCCCCTACGGAAAAGACGCATTTTGGCTTTAAAACGGTTGAGGCATCACAAAAGGCGCGTGAGGTGGCGCAGGTATTTCATTCTGTGGCACAGCGCTATGATGTGATGAATGATCTCATGTCTGGCGGTTTGCATCGTCTATGGAAGCGCTTTACTATCGAGCGTGCCGCTGTGCGCCCAGGGATGCGCGTGTTAGATATCGCTGGGGGTACAGGGGATTTAGCTCGTGCCTTTGCACCTCGTGTCGGGGCACAGGGGCAAGTGTGGCTCACCGATATTAATTCCTCTATGTTGGCAGTGGGGCGGGATCGTTTGCTGGATCAAGGGCTGGTGGTTCCTACAGCGGTATGCGATGCCGAGCGGTTGCCTTTTCCCACGGCTTATTTTGATCGGGTAACAGTAGCCTTTGGGTTGCGCAACATGACGCACAAAGAGGTCGCGTTGAGTGAAATGTATCGTGTATTAAAGCCCGGTGGGCGGTTATTGGTACTTGAGTTTTCACAGGTCGCGCCGCCTTTGGCCCCTGCTTATGACTGGTATTCATTTAATGTGCTGCCTCGTTTAGGACGCCTTGTGGCTGGTGATGAGGACAGTTATCGTTATTTGGCAGAGTCAATACGAATGCATCCAGACCAAGAAACTTTGGCTGATATGATGCGCGATGTAGGGTTTGAGCGTGTACACTACTTCAATCTTACTGCTGGGGTGGTCGCATTACACGAGGGAGTGCGTTTAAATGCTCCCTAAAGCAGTTAAAATTAATTAAAGCAGAATATCTTGTTGGCTTGTGAGGGACAGTGAGGCTGTCCCCAAGTGTGAACAAAACCAGGCTTTATGCATAGGAGTTCTTTATGGTTTCAAGGCATTTATCACGTGCTGTGCTGCTATTTGCACTGGTAGTTACTACGCTAATGTTTATCGCTATTTCGTTTGATGCGCATGCACAGCGTTTTGGTGGTGGAATGCGTAGCTTTGGGCGTCAGTCCTCTAACATTATGAAACAGCGTCAGGCGGTTCAGCCTCCTGTGGCGGCTCCTTCAGCGCGTCAGCAACAGGGGTCAACGGCTGGTGCACGGCAGCAGCAGGCAGGGGCGCAAAATGCAGCCGCACGCAGTGGATTTTCACGCTTTTTAGGCCCCATTGCGGGGATTGCAGCGGGGTTGGGGATTGCTGCCTTATTATCTAGCTTGGGCTTATCTGGCGCGTTTTTAGAACTGATTTCGAGTTTGATACTCATTGTCGCGGTGATTGTTATTGCCCGTTGGTTATTCCGCCTGATGCGCCGTGGTGGGGCTCAGCCGGCAACTGCTGCACGCGGTGCCTCTGGAGGCTTATATTCTCAGCGCAGCACTCAGGAAAATCACAGTTATCGTCACAGTGCACCTGTAGCTGATGCGGGGACGCATACTTCAACTGCTCCCCATCCAGTGGTTCTAGAAGGGCAGGCTCGCACGGTTGAGGATGTAGAACAAGACAGCAGCTGGTTTATTCCTCAGGACTTTGATGTCCCTGCTTTCTTGGATAATGCTAAAAAACAATTTGCCCATATTCAGTCCCTGTGGGATAAAGGGGATGCCTCAGGGTTGCAGCAGTTTTTAACGGATGATTTATTTAAAGAGTTGCAGCCCGCGGTATTGGCTAATGCACAGTCACAGACCAATAAAACGGAGATTGTGTTGTTAAATGCAGAATTAATGGGCATAGAAAAACTTGAGGATGGCTATCTAGCAAGTGTGCGTTATTCAGGCATGCTGCGTGAGGGGAGCAATCCCGAGGCAACCCGTTTCGAGGAGGTATGGAACCTTCTCAAGGCCGAGGGTACGGGCTGGTTAGTCGCTGGTATTCAGCAGATGCCAGACAATTAATACGCTCGATTCGAGTGGTTGCTGTCAAGGTTTTGATCTGCCCCGTAGTGTAGGACATTGCGGGGCGTTCTTGTTCACAGATGAGTGCTTTGTGATGAACGCAGTATTGAGTCGCATCAGAGCGTTGTTGCCGCCTTTTTTGCAACCACAAGCCGTGGTTGCTAAGGGGGTCAATTTTTTATTGTTGCGCAACCCTTGGGCTATCCGTCGTTTGATTCCCTACGCAGGGCGGTGTTTGTCTATAGAGTGGGGGGCGCAGTATTTTCAGTTTGTGGTCACTGAGGCTGGTCTATTGGCAGCCTTAGAAGGGCAGACGCAGGCTGCAGAGGTGCGCTTGATCATTGCCGAGCAGCAACTATGGAGCTTGGGCAGCGCCTTAATACAACAGCAGCCCGAACAGTTTGCTGAGCAGTTGCGCATTGAGGGGGATGTGGGCTTTGCGCGCACGTTAGCTGAGTTGGCTGGTGAGCTGCGTTGGGATGTTGAGGCGGATGTGGCTCAATTCACTGGGGATATCATCGCTGTTCGAATGATGCGTGCCATTCAGGGTGGGTGGTGGTGGGTGCAGCGGGTGGCCGAGCATGTACGACAAAATTGTGCTGAATATTTAGGCCATGAAAGTGAGCTGCTTACTCATCGGCGCTATTTGGTTGTTTGGGAGACACGTCAACAAGCCTTACATGCACAGTTGGACCGTGTTGAAGAGCGATTACATCGTTTAGAGTCAGACTCAGTCTAGGGCGGTTATATGCCAAGTTTGGGGCGTTTTTTATTTATTTTCTATATTGGTTTTAGATACCGATTAGATGAGCTGTTGCTGACTAGCATCCGCCATCCCATAGCTGCTTTTTTATTGCGGGTGTGTCGTTTTGGGACGCGTGCGCGCACGCCTCGAGGGGAGCGTTTGCGTTTGGCCTTAGAGGCTTTAGGGCCGGTATTTGTCAAGTTTGGGCAGGTGCTGTCGACGCGACGCGATATTATTCCTGCCGATATTGCAGATGAGTTGGCTTATTTACAGGATCGGGTGCCCCCTTTTCCATCAGAACAGGCTATAGCCATTATCGAGCGCTCCCTCGGGGCTCGACCACAGGAGCTGTTCAAAGAGTTTGAGATTGAGCCCGTTGCTTCTGCCTCTATTGCACAGGTACATTTTGCTGTGCTGCATAATGGCCGTGAGGTTGCGGTCAAGGTATTGCGTCCTGGGATGCGCAAAATCATTAATAAGGACGTAGGGCTGATGCGGGTTTTGGCCGCTTTGGTTGAGTGGGTGAGTCCCGATGGCCGACGGTTGCGCCCTAAAGAGGTAGTGGCTGAGTTTGATAAATACCTTAATGATGAGTTAGACCTTATTCGTGAGGCTTCTAATTGCAGTCAGTTGCGGCGCAATTTTAGTCGCGATGAGCAACGCGCAAATCTATTACTGGTGCCTGAGGTATTTTGGGATTATTGCGCGCCTGAGGTATTTACTATGGAGCGTATGCGTGGGGTGCAAATCAGTAAAGTACAGGCTTTGGTTGAGGCTGGGGTAGATTTGCATGACTTGGCACGCAAAGGGGTAGAGATATTTTTTAGTCAGGTGTTTGGAGACGGTTTTTTCCATGCTGATATGCATCCAGGCAACATTTATGTATCAATTGAGCCCCATACTTTTGGTCAGTATATTGCTCTTGATTTCGGCATTATGGGCACGTTGTCGGAGTTTGATAAAAATTATTTAGCACAAAATTTCCTTGCTTTTTTTCAGCGTGATTACCGTCGTGTGGCCCAACTGCATATAGAGTCGGGGTGGGTTCCTGCTAATACTCGCGAAGAGGAGCTTGAGGGGGCCATCCGTGCGGTGTGTGAGCCTTATTTTGATCGGCCCTTATCGCAAATTTCTCTTGCTCAGGTTTTGATGCGCTTATTTCAAACTTCGCGTCGATTTAATGTGGAAATACAACCGCAGTTGGTTTTGCTACAAAAAACTTTATTAAATGTTGAAGGCATGGGCCGTGAGCTAGATCCTGAGTTGGATTTATGGGATACCGCCAAACCCTATTTAGAAAACTGGATGCGTCAGCGTATTGGGGTGCAGGGTTTGATAGAGCAGTTAAAAAAGGAGGGCGGGCAATGGGCACAGATTATGCCGCAGCTGCCTCGGTTAACTTATGAGCGCTTAAAGCATCCTCAGTATGGGGCGGCTATTGAACGTCAATTAGGGCAATTAAATCGGCACATACGGCGTACTAATATGTTGTTGTGCGCGCTGTTGGTGGCTGTTCTCATTGTTTTGATCGGGATGTTTTTATATGGTTTGTGATTCCTTGCTGCCCCCTACTTTTGAGCAAAAAATAGTGGCTCCCGAGGTACTTGAGGAGCAGTTGGCTCAGGGTCGTTGGCCGCGTCCCTTAGTGTTTACAAACGGGGTGTTTGATATTGTGCATCGTGGGCATGTGAGTTATTTAGATCAGGCTGCGCAGCTGGGTGCCTCTTTAATTGTTGCGGTTAATACTGATGCATCGGTACGGCAGTTAAATAAAGGCGCAGATAGACCTTTTAACCCTTTAGCTGATCGTTTGGCGTTGTTGGCTGCACTGGCCTCAACCACTGTGGTAACGTGGTTTGAGGAGTCTACCCCAGAGGCTTTGATTGAGCGTTTGCGTCCTGACATAATTGTTAAGGGGGGAGACTACGATATGGAGGTGTTGCCAGAAACGGCCTTGGTGCGCAGTTGGGGCGGCGCGGCGCGAGCCATCCCTATTGTACATCAACGTTCTACTACAGATTTGGTAGAGAAAATACGTGCGAGCCAAAAATAGGGATTAGGGTTGGGGGGTCAGCAGTTGATTGATGGCCCAAATATCATCATCCGAGAGGGTTCCGGCAGCGTGTTTCAGTTGTAGGCTATGGAGTAGGACGCGGTAGCGTGCCTGATAGAGAGCGCGCCGGGTTTCATAAAATTGTTGTTGTGCATTGAGTACGTCAACCAAGGTACGCACTCCTATTTCATAAGCTCGTTGATTGGCTTCTAAAGCCGCTTGGCTAGAGCGTACTGCTTCTTCGAGGGAGCGCACCTCAAGTAGACCTGAGGTAAGGCCGGAAAATAATCGCTGGGCTGCCTCGATGGCAGCGCGGCGGGCATTTTCTCGTTCAAAATGGCGTTGGCGTAGGCGCTCGCTTTCTTCTTTGACTTGGGCAGAAATTTCACCTCCCGTAAAAATAGGGATGCTGAGCTCAATACCGATGCTGCTGTCCATAGAGCGTGGGGATTGGCGGGGGGCAAAAGCATTGTTGCGTTGGTGGCTGCCGGTACGGGCATGCAGCTGCAAGGTGGGGTCATGACGGCTTTTGCGGGATTGTAAATAGTGTTCTTGAGCCTGTAATGCTAAATCCGCTCGTGTGACTGCTAAGTTATGCGCGCTGGCTTGTTTTTGCCACTGTTGGGGGTCATTGGGCTCCGGTGTGGGTAAATGAGCAGTTGCTTTGAGTGTAGCCAAATTTTGAGGAAACTCTCCAATGATGCGTTCTAAGGCATAATAATGCTGCTGTTGTGTATGTTCTGCAGTAATGATTTGGGCCCGTAATAAGTCTAAGCGGGATTGTGCTTCTTGAGCATCAGTGATGGTTGCACTGCCTAGCTCAAAGGCGCGTAGTGCAGCACGGTGCTGGTGCTCCGTGGCGTGGAGCTGGGCTCGTAGAGATTCTAGGGTGTCCTGAGCGCTGAGGGCATCAAAATAAGCTTGACTGAGGCGCAGCATAAGTTCTGCACGGGCATTTTCCTCATCTACAATAGCCATCGCAGCGACATATTGTGCATATTCGTATAGTCGCAGGCTATGGCGATTGAACAGTGGTTGGGTGAGGGTGAATGCCCAAAGATTATTATGGCTGCTGCGCGCATTGTTAAAGTTTTTTACATTGCGCCGATCATGATGCTCTAAGCCTGCATTGGCGTAGATTTGTGGTAAGAGTTGTGCGCGGGCCTGGGCAATTAAGTGTTGATCGGCAGCACTGCTGGCCTGGGCAGCGGCATAAATAGGATCACGTTGTTGGGCAAACTGCCAGGCCGTCCAAAGGTCAAGAGCGTGGACACGCAGGCCCAAAGTGCTCAGGTATAGTCCCAGAATAATGAGTAGAGAGACGCGACCTCGCCCGCGCAAAGTTATCATAGGGCAAAATGAAAATTAGATACTCGTGTGCCCCGTAATGGCTTAATAACCGTATCAAAGAGGGAGGTGGTTTCAAAGCTGGCTGCACTGGTCCGCGTAATACGCAGTACGGTCATGACAGGGTATTGTCCTACTGCTGCTACTAAACGCCCTCCAATGCTAAGTTGATACTTGAGGGCATCAGGTACAGTAGGGACTGAACCAGTGAGTAAAATGGCGTCAAACTCAGTGGTCCCCCAGCCTGCGTGGGCATCGCCCGTTTCTACTTTGACGTTGGTGATGCCATTTTTTTCAAGATTTTCAATGGCAAAAGTAGCCAGGGTGCGGTTGATTTCTACTGATGTGACCTGTTGTGCCAAACGACTTAATAGAGCAGCTTGGTAGCCTGAGCCAGTGCCGATTTCTAATACAGCATCTGTGGGTTTGAGCTGCAGCTCTTGGGTGAAGCGTGCCTCGATGATAGGGCGCAGCATGGTTTCATTGGTGTCTACTGAGTCGATAATTAAGGGCAGCTCAGTATCAGAAAATGCCATTGACTCCATGCCGGCAGGCACAAAGCGCTCTCGTTGGACATCAAATAGGGTTTGTAGTACTTGTTCGTCCTCTACATGCCAAGGTCGTATTTGCTGCTCGACCATGTTGTAGCGAGCGCGTTCTACACTGGATAGTGAGTGAATGTTCATACCATTCCCGCAAAAACAAAAAAACGAAATTATTTTATAAAGACATTATAGAGCATCTCAGGAGCGAAACAGGGTCTCGAGCAGAATGGATGCGTTCTTGACAGCTATTGGCAGAAACTCCTCAAAGTCCATATGTGCTCCGCTATTGGCATTATCCGATATAGAGCGAACACAGATAAAGGGGCGCTCATTGAGAGCACATACTTGGGCAATACTGGCGCTTTCCATTTCACAGGCGAGAGCTTGAAAATGTTCGTGAATAAAGCGCGCTTGCTGTGGATCAGCGATAAATTGGTCACCAGTGGCAATGCGCCCTACTAAGATTTGTCTATTTACTAGCTTTGGGGCAGCAGCAAGTGCTTGTTGGCGCAATTGCTCATCAGTAGGGAAGTCAAAATAGGGGCAGCGGTAGATTTGCCCTAAGGGCAGACCTAAGGGGCTCACATCCATATCATGTTGAATGAGCGTATCCGCAATGACCACATCCCCTGGTTGTAACTCAGGGGCAATTCCTCCTGCACTGCCAATGTTAATGATGCGTTGTACGTGAAATTCAGAAATCAATATTTGGGTGCAGAGAGCGGCATTGACCTTGCCCACGCCGCAGACCACGGCCACTACTGGATGGCCAAAATATAGCCCGCGGTGAAATTCCATTTGTGCCCGCAGTATGCGTTGACTCTGTTGCAGATCTTGTTGGATGACGGACAGCTCCTCATCCATCGCTACAATAATGCCAGTAAGTGTAGGGTGCTTGTTCATGATGCAGGAGGCCACCAGGCATGAAAGTGATGAACCGGGCCATGACCCTTGCCAATGTTTAGTTCATCAGCACGAGCAATGGCTTTGTAGAGGTATTCTTTTGCTGCGCGAGCAGCGTGTACAGCATCCTCGTGCTGAGGCAGGAGCGCTGCTAAGGCTGCTGATAGAGTGCAGCCTGTGCCGTGGGTATGCTGTGTTTGAATACGTGTGGCGGGTAGCTCATGCATCACATCGCCATCAAAAAACAAATCTACACAGTCTGAGCCGGGCAAATGTCCCCCTTTGAGAAAGACCCAACGTTGTCCCTCATCGTTCATGAGACGGCGCAGTTTTTCTGCCTGCTGATACATCTCACGAACATTTTCAGCAGGACGCCCGCTGGTTAATACGGCGGCTTCGGGGAGATTAGGGGTGAGGACCGTACACATTGGAACTAAGGCCTCGATAAGGGCTTCGGTGGCGGATCGCTCAAGCAGGTGATCGCCGCTTTTAGCCACCATCACTGGATCAAGTACCAAGTGAGGAAGGGGCCAACGAGATAATGCATCAGCCACTGCAATAATGACCGGTCGTTGGCCGAGCATGCCAATTTTAGCGGCATCAATACGTACATCAGCAAATAAGGTATCAATTTGCTTTTCTATGAAGGCGGGATCCACTGGAAAAATATCCGTAACAGCTTGGGTGTTTTGAGCTGTGAGGGCGGCAATAATAGCATTTGCATAAGCACCAAGCGCACTCATGGCCTTAACATCTGCCAGTACTCCGGCCCCTCCAGAGGGATCAACCCCCGCAATGGTAACAACGCTAGGAATACTCATGATTTAGTAATAGAAGAGCGAGGTTCAATCAGTCCTTCGGTTGGAGAGCTTGGGTCCGCATCGTAATAACGTCTGGGGATGCGTCCCGCTAAATAGGCTTGACGGCCAGCGCGTACCGCATGGCGCATGGCTTCGGCCATGAGCACAGGGTGTTTGGCCTCTGCAATGGCGGTGTTCATTAGCACCCCATCACAGCCAAGTTCCATGGCAATTGCGGCATCTGAGGCGGTTCCCACGCCTGCATCTACCAATACCGGAACCGAGGCTTGATCAATGATCAGACGCAGGTTCCAGGGGTTAAGAATACCCATGCCTGAGCCAATCAAAGAGGCCAAAGGCATGATAGCGACGCAGCCAATATCTTCGAGCATTTTGCATTGCACGGGGTCATCTGCGCAATACACCATGACCTGAAAGCCCTCGGCTACAAGCTGTTTGGCTGCTTTGAGCGTTTCGGGCATATTGGGAAAAAGGTTTTTGGGATCGCCTAGCACTTCTAGTTTAACGAGGCTGTGGCCATCGAGTAACTCGCGTGCCAGACGCAGGGTACGGATGGCGTCTTCGGCGGTATAGCATCCAGCTGTATTGGGCAAGATGGTATATTTTTCCGGGGAGAGCACATCCAATAAGTTGGGTTCATTGGGGGATTGCCCAATGTTTGTACGGCGGATGGCTACCGTAATGATTTCAGCTCCACTGGCCTCAATGGCCTGCTGGGTTTCCTCGAGGGAGGCATATTTTCCTGTGCCTACCAAGAGTCGAGAGCTATAGGTTTTGCCAGCAAGGGTAAACGGGTCGGTGTGTGGTGAGGTAGCAGACATATTTGCTGTGCTCTTAAAATTTCAAAAAATTAGACCTACTCATTCTGGGATCATAAACTAAAACCTTGTTTTTTTGCTAATTCCTTGTTTGCTTTAGAAAGGGAGAGAGAGCCAGACTAAGCAGTTATTTTTAAAAGCGATTGTTTTACAGGACCAATGGGCTTTTGCAATGAATTTGCACTATAATCAAAGGATTGTAGGTAGAGTGGAGCATGCTAGGGTACTAGCAGTGTGCCTTATCTTTAGAGGGCTTTAATATTTAAAGGTGCTTATGTCCAAAGGCTACGAATCTGATATTACTGAGTTTTTGAGAAACTATAAAAAGCAGCATCCTGATACTGAGCAGCGTCAGCGTGAGGGACGGGCGCGGCTTTGGGATAAGTATATTGATCCCGAGCTTCAGGAGGGCTTTAAGGCAGCCAAAGTGCCGCAGCAGCCCTATGTTTATTACCAGGACAACTAAGGATGCTGACTGTACGGCTACTGTTCGCTTTACGAGGTAGCCGTTATCCTGATGAGCGAGGCGTCTACTTCTCTTTCTTCTACTACGCAGGATGAGTCAACAGGCCAGGTTTACGCTCGTTTGTATGGTGAGCCGCTGTTCTCTATTCCCCAAGAGCTTTATATTCCTCCCGATGCTTTAGAGGTCTTTTTAGAGGCCTTTGAGGGTCCGCTCGATCTTTTGCTTTATTTGATCCGCAAGCAAAATTTTAATGTGTTAGATATTCCCATGGCACTGCTTACGGAGCAGTATTTGAGCTATGTGCAGGGCTTAGAGCAAAGCAGCTTTGAGTTGGCTGGTGAATATTTATTGATGGCTGCGGTCTTAATAGAGATTAAGTCACGGATGTTGTTGCCTGTGCCCAAGAGCGCCACGGACGAAGAGGAAGAGGACCCACGTGCTGAGTTACTTCGGCGTTTGCTTGACTATGAACAGATTAAAAAAGGGGCGGAACAGCTCGACGAATATGAGTGGCGCGGACGGGATTTTTGGCGGCCGCTTGTACCCGCTGATATAAAGGTAGAGCAGGTATTGCCAGAGGTTTATCCCGAAGATTTAATAGAGGCTTGGCGGGGCCTATTAAAACGTGCTGAATTAAATCGCGATCACGCAGTCATTCAAGAGGCGTTGTCCGTGCGGGATCACATGAGTCAGATCCTGCGGCATTTGCAGCAAAAAAAAGTAGTGCTGTTTACAGAGCTTTTTGAGCATAATTTAGCACAGGGTGATCCACCCGCTATCGTGGTGGTGCATTTTTTGGCTATCCTTGAGCTTGCTCGCGAAGCCTTGATTCAAGTCACTCAGACCGAACCCTATGCGCCTATTTATGTACGTCTGTCCTATGAGGACTGAGGGTCGGTTTGTTTAGTTTTTTCCAGTTTGGAGTGTTATTGTGAAGGTTGTGCACACCATACAAGAATTACGCGACCAGTTACAGGGGCAATTGCGTATCGCTTTTGTGCCGACAATGGGTAATTTGCACGAGGCGCATCTTTCGTTGATGAAAATGGCGCGCCAGCATGGTGACCCGGTGGTTGCCAGCATTTTTGTGAATCCATTGCAATTTGGTCCTAATGAGGATTTTGATCGTTATCCACGCACTTTAGCAGAGGATATTGAAAAGCTAGAAGCCAATCGTGACGTATATGTGCTTTTTGCACCTTCTGAGCGTGAAATGTATCCTGTGCCACAGAATTTCCGCGTGCAGCCCCCGCATGATCTAGGTAATATTCTTGAGGGCGCTTTTCGTCCTGATTTTTTTGTGGGCGTGAGCACGGTGGTTCTTAAGCTTTTTTCGTGTGTGCAGCCACGGGTAGCGGTATTTGGTAAAAAAGATTATCAACAGTTAATGATCATCCGCCAAATGTGTCAGCAGTTCCAGCTGCCTGTGGAAATCCTGGCCCATGAAACTGTGCGGGAAGCTGATGGCTTGGCGATGTCTTCACGTAATCGGATGTTGACGGATGAGGAGCGTGCTATGGCGCCTCAACTCTATCAACAGCTGTGTGTGATGCGTGATAGGGTATTGGCGGGTGAGCGCGATTTATCTCGCATAGAAAAAGACGCGGCCGCTGCGCTAAGCGCCACAGGTTGGCGTGTGGATTATATGGCTTTTCGTCGGCAGCGTGATTTACATCCGCCTACTCCGCAAGAGGTGGAGCGTCAAGAGCCTTTGGTGGTGCTGGGTGCTGCGCATTTAAAAAGTGCCCGATTAATTGATAATTTAGAGTTTTGGTCTTAGAGGGTGGGCACCCTGTGGTGTCTCATTACTTGTGGGGTGTTTAGTAAGCACTTATAAGTGATGGGGTACGGGATAGGGAAAGCAAAGCAGTACGGCTAGGGCCTCGGATCTTTGGATCCGGGGCCTTTTTGTATTGATTGCTCACAAAGATTTGACAATCAGTTAAAATGAAATAATAAAAAAGTGTTTGTAATAATATTTGTAGGTTCACTGCCAAAAAAGGAGGATCAATGCAAGGTTTCGGAATAGATTCTGAACAGCATCATATTGCTGCAATTGCTTTGTTATTGAGCACCCTATCCGAGCGTGAGCGAGAGGTGATGGCTTATGTGTGCACCGGCGATGATACCGCAACTATTGCAGAGCGATTGCACGTAATGGCCAATACGGTAGAACGGCAGCGTGGGCAAATACTGAGAAAAATGGGGGCGAGAAACAGTACTCAAATGGCGTATTTATTAAAGGGGGCAGAGGCTTATCATTTACGGCGTTATATCCGTAGATTACAAGAAGAAAAAAAGCACCCTCAAACGCAGTTTGGGGTGCTGCAATTAATCCCTGAATACAGTGCCGATTACCGTCATGCTTCGGCAACAGCCATGGAACCTATTTTATTTCATGTTAAGGATAAAAAAATTGGAGGCGGTCGCTAGTCACGGGCGCGCTATTGCCTGATTTGTTCGGGCTCTGGAATGATCAGCTCGTCTTTCATTTGTGAAAACTCAGCCTCACTCAAGCCGCGACAGTGCGGGACGGGCTGATTATCAAGGGCTTCGATGGGGTCAATATCGCGTTGGCGGGTGAGACTGGTGGACAGTACGGGCTGATATTGGTTAAAGCGGTTAACTTTGATTTGGCGATCGGTCATAAAACTGAAATCACCCACAATGGTGTCGCGTTCAGAAACTAGGGCGATGCGGGTGGGATCGGTGCCAATACGGTACCAACAGCCCTGGGCATAATGCTCACTATCGCGAGTTGTGGCGGCATTATGAGCCCGTAGGCGCCATATGCCCGCAGGTGCAAAGGTCACACTGACTCGGATAGGGTGGCAGCTTAAATCCCCAGGAGGACAGGGAATAGTGCCCAGAAAAGTGCGTGGCTCTAGGAGCTCGCGTACCTCTCTGGATTCAATGAGCTCTTGATCTTGTGTTTTGCGAGGGGTAGTCGTTTGGGGGCCCATTCCAATTTGTATTTGTGCAGGGGCATGAATACTGCCGCGGCCGCGAACATGGTCTAGGGTATCACTATAACTATGGGCTCGGGGCTGCGGCTCAGAGGGAGTCACGCCAGGGGATTGAGCACAGCCGGCTAAACCAAGTAGGGCGCATACAGCGAGGGTGAGTTTTGTCGTTGTGTTCATCATGAGTCTCTATGATTAAGCATGGGCAGAACTTAAATTATACGCAACTGTGGCAGGAATAGCAGGGCTGAGGCCAGAAGGGGGCAGACATGGCTATAGTGCTATCGAGCATTGTTTTGGTTTGGTCAGTGCAACAGGTATGGCGTTGGGGCACTTGTTATAGTGAGCTGATTGAGCGCGGATGGCCTGCTACTCAGGAAACCTTGTGGCAGGCGTGGCGTTGGCGTTGTTATAGTCCACCTTGTCAGGCTGTGCTGTGGTGGGCCCTAAGTGTATGGGCGGTATGTGGGGTACATTGGGCATTGTGGTGGGAGGGACCGGCGCTTGAAAGTAATAGGTTTTTTTATTGGTTGTGTTTATTAGCGGTGCCTGGGGTTTTAATTGGCTTGGCACGTATTGATGCGCGGGTGTATTTATTGCCCGATCCGTTAATTATTATGTGGGCAGGTCTGGGGGCAATTCAGGCGCTATGTTTGGGGCATTGGATGTGGTGGGAGGCTGTGCTTGGGTGGGGTGGGTTTGGTTTGTGGGTGTGGGGAGGCACGTGGTTGTTGCAGGGTGTTGTGATGCAGCGATGGGTGCAGCGGGTGTTTCAATGGTTGGGGGCAGGTGATATAAAATTTCTATGTGCTGCATTGTTTTGGCTCTCCAAGAGTCAAATTGTGTTAATGTGGGTTTATGCAGCCGCTTTCTGTTGGCTCTATCATGGATGGCAGCAGCGTCGCTGGTTGCCCCGAGGCTATGGGGCTTTGGGGCCCCATCTGATTTTAGGATGGTGGGTCACAAAGTGGGTGCATCCTGCAGTACAGTATGGATTGTTTTATTAATTCAAGGTATTAACCCAGATAATGCTAAAGATTGGTCTTACGGGGGGTATCGGGTCTGGCAAGTCGATGGTTGCCCGCTGGTTAGAACAGTGGGGGGCTACGGTAATTGACACAGATGAGGTATCCCATCAGCTTACTGCTGCGGGTGGGCTGGCCATCCCAGCTATTCAGCAAGCTTTTGGTCCCACCGTGATTAATGCAGAGGGGGCTCTGGATAGGGCGCAGATGCGTGCTTTGGTATTTGATGATCCTGAGGCCCGCCATCAGCTTGAGGCGATTTTGCATCCTTTAATTCGCGCGCAAACTTTAGCGCAAGTAGCGGCAGCACAGGGGGTGTATGTTGTGGTCGTTATCCCTTTGCTAGTAGAGTCCGGGCGCTGGGTGGATTTTTTTGATGAAATTTGTGTCGTGGATTGCGATGAGTCGACTCAGATTGAGCGGGTGCAACGCCGCAATGGGTTGTCTGTCGAACAGATTCGGCAAATTATGCGCGCTCAGGCAAGCCGACACGAGCGTTTACAGGTTGCTGATCAGGTAATTGATAATGGGGGGCATATGGATTTAGCCACCCTAGAGCAGCAAGTACAACGGTTGCATCAACTTTGGTGTGCCCGTAATTAGGGTTTTTGGTTCGCGATTGCATCATTTAAGGTTTTAACTGCGTGATACTTTACGAATATCCTTGCAACGAGCGAGTACGAATTTTTTTGCGAGTAGAGCATTTATTTGAACGCTTGTCTTTTTTTGCCCAAGGAGGGCATCCTTTGCACCATCAGGTTGCGGTTACTACTCTTTTCGATGTGCTAGAGCTGACTGAAAGAGTAGATTTGCGTGGCATGGTTTTACAAGATATTGAGCGGCAAAGAAATGCCATGCAGGCGTTACGGGAGCATCCAGGAGTTTCTGCTGAGGCGTTGGAGGCCATGTGTCGTCATTTGCAGCAGGTGGCTGAGCCCTTGGCAGGACAGGGGCGTATTGCAGAGGATCTAAGAGAAAATGAGTGGTTGCAGAGTTTAAGAGGGCGGTTGACGGTGCCAGGGTGCTTTGCGCAGATTGATGTGCCTTCGTATTATTGTTGGCAGCACAAGTCCGCAGCTGAGCGGCAGGCAGATATACAGCAGTGGATGAGCTCTTTGGTGCCTGTGCAGCAGGCTATTGCCTTGTTGTTGCGATTATTGCGGGGCGCGGCTAATGCGGTTGATAGAGTGGCCCGAGAGGGGGCGTATCAGGAAATGTTGGGTGGAAAAAGCTTTCATCTATTGCGGGTGTGGGTGCCCAAGCGGTTGCGTGTCTTTCCCGAGATGAGTGCAAATAAATACGTCATATGGGTGCGTTTTGCTCAGCATTGTGACCAAGGCAAGCCGCAAATGTTAAAAAAAGATATTCCTTTTCAATTGGCCTATTGTGCAATAGGTTAAGCCATCAGTTCATGTTTTGTTCACCGATAGCTACGTATAATAGGCGCATACCTTGGTTTATTATGCTCTCTGGAGAACAATTGCATGGCGTATTCACAGCCTCAAAACAATAGTGTCACACGTCGTGGTTGGGTGATAGCGCTTGTGCTGATAGTACTGATCGGTGCAGGCGCTTGGTATTTTTGGACCGGGCGGGGCGGTCAACAAACGGTTACTCGGCCCGCAATGATGATTCCTAAAGTGCCTGTACGAACAGCCTTCGTGTCAGAGGGCGAGCTGCAGGAACGCTTGCGTGCGATTGGCACCGTTGAGGCATTTAATATTGTGACCGTGCGCAGCCGAGTAGAAGGCGAGCTATTAGAAATTTATTTTCAAGACGGGCAGTTTGTTGAGGCTGGTGATGTGTTGGCTTTGGTTGACCCCGCACCCTATGAGTTACGGGTTGAACAAGCCAAAGGGCAGTACAAACAAAGTAAATCTCAGCTTGATATTGCCCAAACTGATTTGCGTCGATTCAGGACTTTGTATCAACAGGATTCTTTGGCCAAGCAGACCTTAGAGGCCCAAGAGGCGTTGGTGGCACAGCTTGAGGGAGCGGTGCAAAGTGCTTTGGCCAGTATTCGTGAGGCGGAATTACAGCTTACTTATACCCGTATTTTAGCGCCCATTACTGGCAAATTAGGGTTTAAGCAGTTAGATGTTGGTAACCTCATTGCTCCTGGTAGTGCGGATGGACTGGTTACCATTACCCAAACACAGCCTATTGCCGTTACTTTTTCTGTGCCCGAACAAGATCTGCATCAGCTGCTTGAGCGTTTGCATCTCGAGGAAATGTTGCCGGTAGAGGTATTTGATCGGCATGACAAACTATTGGGTACCGGCGGGTTATTAGCTGTTGATAATCAAATTGATCTCAATACGGGTACGGTACGTATCAAGGCCAGTTTGCCTAATGAGGATAATGCATTGTATCCCAATCAATTTGCTCGTATTAGTGTGCTATTGGGCACTCAAAAAGGGTTGGTCATACCTGAAGAGGCCGTACAAACTGGGGCACGTGGTACGTATGTGTATGTGGTGGATGAGCAGAATACCGTACAGCCTCGAGTGATTGAGCCAGGATTGCGGGCAGCGGGTCAGGTATTAGTGTTAGAGGGGTTAGAAAAGGGAGAGCAGGTCGTTACCGAAGGAACGGATCGTTTGCGCTCGGGTACGGTGGTTGAGCCGATAACAGGTACTGATAAATAGGGGCAAGCGTGAATATTTCGCGACCATTTATCCTGCGTCCAGTGGCCACTACCTTGGCGATGCTGGCTTTATTGATGGCCGGTTTTATTGGGTATCGATGGCTGCCTGTATCGGCCTTACCACAGGTAGATTATCCTACTATTCAAGTAGAGACTATTTATCCTGGGGCGAGCCCTGAGGCGATGGCTGCTTTGGTTACATCTCCCTTGGAGCGGCAGTTTGGGCAAATGGCTGGGTTGGTACAAATGAGCTCCACGAGCTCAGGGGGCGCATCGCGTATTATTTTGCAATTTGACTTAGGGCTGCCTTTAGATATTGCAGAGCAAGAAGTACAGGCGGCAATGAATGCGGCGGCGAATATGCTGCCTGCAGATCTACCGAGTCCACCAGTATACAACAAGGTGAATCCTGCAGATACGCCTGTTTTGACGTTGGCTGTGACCTCGCCTACTTTGCCTTTGCCTGATGTGCGAGATTTAATTGATTTACGCGTGGCACAGAAAATCGCTCAAGTATCGGGGGTGGGGTTAGTGAGCATCGCGGGGGGGCAGCGTCCTGCTGTGCGCATACAGGTAAATCCAGAGGTGCTCATTGCTTACGGGGTCAGCTTGGCTGAAATTCGTCAAGCGGTGACCAATGCAAATGTGCATCAGCCTAAGGGAAATTTAGACGGGCCCAAACGCTCCACAACTATTAGTGCCAATGAGCAGTTGCGTTCTGTGGAGGATTATGAGCAACTCATTATTCGTTATCAGGAAGGGGCGCCTCTAAGACTTAAAGATGTGGCGCGTGTGGTGCAGGGGGCCGAGGATGTTTATCAGTCCGCATGGATAGGCAGCGTGCCTGCTATTTTGCTGAATGTGCAGCGTCAGCCCGGTGCCAATGTGATTGAGGTAGCGGATCGCGTCAAAGAGCTACTGCCAAGCTTTCAGGCCAGTCTGCCCGCTGGAGTGGACATACAGGTTGCCAGTGATCGCACTCAAACAATTCGGGCCTCTATTGAGCAAGTACAGATAGAGTTAGGGCTGGCTATTTTTTTGGTTGTGGTGGTGACTTTCACGTTTTTACGGACGTGGACTGCAACTTTTATTCCTAGCGTTGTGGTGCCCTTGTCTTTAGTGGGCACTTTTGCTGTGATGTATGCCCTTGGGTTTAGCATCAATAATTTGACTTTAATGGCTTTGACCATTGCCACTGGATTTGTGGTGGATGATGCCATTGTGATGATTGAGAATATTGCCCGCCATATTGAGCAGGGGATGAAGCCGTTGCAGGCAGCGCTGAAAGGGGCGCAACAAATAGCTTTTACTCTGGTTTCCTTGACATTGTCTTTGGTTGCTGTGCTCATTCCCTTATTGTTTATGGGGGATGTTATAGGTCGATTGTTTCGTGAGTTTGCAGTGACTTTGGCGGTAGCTATTTTGTTGTCTTTGCTTATATCGTTGACCTTAACCCCTATGATGTGTGCTCGTTTGCTCCGTGCCCCGCAGGCTAAAACCGAGCAGGATAAGGCCCATGAGCAGTCTATCAAGCCACGTTGGGGGCGCTATTATATTGCGCTGGCCGAGTATCTGCTCAATAAGGTGTATCGCTTTTATGAGCGCTCTTTAGAGGTTGTTTTGGCGCATCAGCGCGTGACCTTATTGTTAACATTGGCGACTTTATTACTGACGGTAGGACTGTATTGGTTAGTGCCCAAGGGGTTTTTTCCTCAACAGGATGTGGGGTTGGTGCAAGTCATTACCCAAGGGCCCCAGAGTGCTTCTTTTGCGACGATGCAGCGTTTGCAGCAACAGGCAGCAGAGCATATTATGCAGGACCCTGATGTGGCGGCAGTAACTTCTTTTGTGGGTGTAGACGGTAATAACACAACTTTAAATACCGGGCAGATGCAGGTTGTATTAAAGCCTTTTAATGAGCGTCAAAGCACAGCAGATGAGGTGGCAAAACGGATAGGGGCAAGTTTTGATTTGGTGCCTGAGATGCAAGTATTTTTGCAGCCTGTACAAGAGCTCACTGTAGAGGATCAAATTAGTCGTTTGCCTTATCAATTAGCTATTTCAGATCCTGATTATGAGACAGTACAGCGTTGGCTGCCACAGTGGTTAGAGGTATTGGAGCAGTTGCCCGAGCTTGATGAGGTGACCACTAATATGCAGGACAAAGGGCATCAATTGTTGCTTACTATTGATAGGGATGCTGCAGCGCGTTTGGGTATTAGCAAGGCAACCATTGATGAAGCTCTTTATGATGCCTATGGGCAGCGATTAATTTCTACTATTTATACTCAGTCGGCTCAGTATCGGGTGGTGCTTGAGGTTGCTCCTGAGTTTCGCCGTCGTCCTGAAGATCTAGAGCTGCTGTATGTGCCAGGACGTGATGGGGTTTTGGTGCCCTTGTCTGTATTGGTTACGCCTGAGTTACAGCCCATGAGCTTGTCTGTGGAGCGTTTAGATCAGTTCCCTGCTGCACATGTGTCCTTTTCCTTGGCTCCTGGGGTGTCGTTATCTGAGGCCGTGCAAGCAATAGAGCATAGTTTGACTGCAGCCCAAATGCCGCATTCGAGTGAGTTGCATTTATTAGGAGCTGCCCATGCATTTGAGGCCTCTTTATCCACTTCGTTGTGGTTGCTGTTGGCAGCGGTCATGACCATGTACATCGTGTTGGGCATTTTGTATGAAAGCTATATTCATCCCATTACTATTTTATCAACGTTACCGTCAGCCACAATTGGAGCGTTGGGAGCGCTTTTGTTGACTGGGCAGGAGCTCGATATGGTTGGGGTGATTGGTATTGTGCTGCTTATTGGCATTGTCAAGAAAAATGCCATCATGATGATTGATTTTGCTTTGGTTGCTCAGCGGCAGGAGCATCAAACAGCTCGAGAGGCGATTTTTTCAGCGGCTATGGTGCGTTTCAGGCCTATTTTGATGACCACTTTTGCTGCTTTATTCAGCGCTTTGCCTTTAATGTTCGCGGTGGGTGCTGGAGCAGAATTACGTCGTCCCCTTGGTTTGGTCATGGTGGGCGGATTGTTATGCAGTCAGTTGCTCACTTTATACACCACCCCCGTGGTCTATTTGTTTTTTGATCGCTGGACTCGGCCTCGTCAATATGGGTTGAAAGGGCAATCACAGTGAGACTATTCACTATTTTCATTTTTAGACCGGTAGCCAGCACCTTAATTTGTGTGGCGATGATGGCTATGGGGGTGCTGGCCATGCGGTTTTTGCCAGTCGCCCCTTTGCCGCAAATGGATTTTCCCATGATTACAGTCACCGCCAGCTTACCAGGGGCCAGCCCAGAAACGATGGCTTCGAGTGTGGCCACCCCTTTAGAGCAGTCATTAGGGGCGATTTCAGGATTGGCGCAGATGACTTCGCGCAGTTCAGAGGGCTCAACACGGATTTCATTAATGTTTGAGTTAGATCGCGATATTAATAATGCGGCTCGTGATGTGCAAGCTGCAATTAATCAAGCGCAGCCGATGTTGCCTTCGGGGATGCGTCGGTTACCTACTTATCACAAAATTAATCCTTCAGCCGCGCCCATCATGGTGTTGGCCATGACTTCACCTACTGCCAGTCAGGCAGAGCTATATGATTTGGCGACTACCATTGTGGCGCAAAAATTGGCCCAAATTAAAGGGGTTGGGGATGTGGATGTAGGTGGGGGGTCATTACCTGCTGTGCGGGTGAGCTTGGATCCCCAGGCTTTGGCCAGTGCGGGTGTATCTTTGGATCAGGTGCGCCAAATGCTGTCCGCTGAGAATGCATTATTGCCCTTGGGTTATTTAGCAGAAGGGGAGGAGCAATTATGGCTCAGTACGGGAGGGCAAATGGATGCCGCCGAGCAAATTGCTCCGTTGGTGATTCGCTGGGATGAGCAGGGCGTATTGCGTGTGCGTGATGTGGCTCAGGTGGAGGATTCGGTAGAGGATTTATACAATCTGGGCTACTTAAATGAGGAGCGCGCTGTTTTATTAATGGTACGCCGGCAAGCTGATGCCAATATCATTGAAACAGTGGAGTCTATTCGGGAGCGTTTGCCTGATTTAGAGGCAATGTTACCTGCAGAGGTGCATTTGCAGGTGGCCCAAGACCGCACGCCTAGTATTCGTGCCTCGTTGCATGAGGCGCAAAAAACGTTGATTATTGCCGTTTTTTTAGTGGTAGGGGTGGTATTACTGTTTTTACGTAATTGGCGTGCGGCCTTAATTCCTGCGGTGGCAGTACCGGCTTCATTGATAAGCAGTTTTGCTTTTATGTATGCCTTTGGCTTTACGCTCAATACCATTTCTTTAATGGCGCTTATTGTAGCAACCGGTTTTGTGGTTGATGATGCCATCGTGGTATTAGAGAGTATTATTCGGCATTTAGAGCGCGGGCTCAGTCCTATTCGAGCGGCAGTGCGGGGTCTTCGAGAGGTAAGTTTCACTGTCACTGCGATGAGTTTTTCTTTGGTGGCTGTTTTTATCCCGATGTGGTTGGTAGGGGGATTGGTTGGGCGATTGTTCAAAGAATTTGCCGTGACCTTATCTGTGGCAGTGCTGCTGTCTTTGCTGGTTTCTTTAATATTAACGCCGATGATGTCTGCTCATCTTTTACAAGCCAAGGGGCATCAGCAGCCTTCAGCCTCTATTTTGTGGCGATATTTGAATAGGGGGCTTGCCGCTCTTGGGCAGGGGTTGTTGCGTGCCTATGCTGCGACTTTGGGGTGGGCCTTAAGGTATCGGCGCTTGACGCTTTTATCGTTAGTGGCAGCCATTATATTAAATGGGTATTTGTTCATTAATATTCCTAAGGGGTTATTTCCACAGCAGGATACTGGTCAATTGATGGGTTTTTTCCGAGTCGATAGGGGGACTTCTTTTCATGCTATGAGTCCTAAGCTTGATTACTTTCGTCAGGTCTTATTAAACGATCCTGCTGTACGCAGTGTGGCGGTGTTTGCTGGGGGACGAGGGGGCAGCAATTCTTCCATGATTTTAATTGAGTTAGTGCCCTTAGAGGAGCGCGATGTTTCAGCAAATCAGGTGGTGGCTCGTTTACGGGGGCAGCTGCAATCTGTGCCTGGGGCTCGTTTGTTTTTAACCCCACAGCAGGATATTTTTGTGGGGGGTGGGCTGGGGCGTTCGGGTGCGCAGCAATTGACTTTATTAGCCAGTGATTTTGAGGTGCTTAAAACGTGGCAGCCTCGGGTACAGCGTGCCATGGCAGCATTGCCTGAGTTGGTGGATGTGGATACAGATTCTGATGATCAAGGGCAGCGTATTGAGCTGCGCATTGATCGCGAGCAAGCCCGACAGCTCGGCATCGAAATGTCTGTAATTGCCTCTACTTTAAATAACGCTTTTAGTCAGCGTCAGGTTTCAGTAATTTACGGTCAATTAAATCAATATCATGTAGTGATGGGCCTGGAGGAGCGTTTTACCCAGGATGTTGCTGCGCTTAAGCAGTTAGAAATTGTGACGCGTGAGGGGCAGCGTGTTCCGATCACCGCTTTTACTGAGTTTGTGCCGGGTAATGCTCCATTAAGTGTCAGTCATCATGGTTTATTTATTGCTGAAAATATTTCTTTTGGCTTGGCCGAAGGGGTGAGTTTAGATCAGGCTATGGCTGCTATAGAGGAGGCTATGGCACGCATTCAGTTGCCTACAGATAAAATTCAGCTCAGCTATGATGGCACGGCGCGTCTCATGCGCGATGCCATTACACAGCAGCCATGGCTGCTGTTGGCGGCTTTGCTCACAATGTATGTGGTGTTGGGGATGCTGTATGAGAGCTATTTGCATCCTATTACTATTTTATCCACTTTGCCTTCGGCAGGAATTGGGGCCTTATTAACGTTGATGGCTGTTGGCGAAGAGTTTACTGTTATCGCCATGATAGGCTTATTTTTATTGATTGGTATTGTTAAAAAGAATGCCATTATGATGGTGGATTATGCGTTGATGCGTCAGCGGGAGCAGCAAGTCAGTGCGCAAACCGCTATTTATGAGGCGTGTTTGGTCCGTTTTCGGCCAATTATGATGACGACTCTTTCAGCAATTTTAGGGGCAGTGCCGCTGATTGTGGCTACGGGGGCTGGGGTAGAAATGCGTCAGCCCTTGGGTCTCACTATAGTTGGTGGGTTGGTAGTCAGTCAGATATTGACTTTGTATACCACCCCAGTGTTGTATTTGTTTTTAGAAAATGTGCGCAATCGATTTTTTGGGCAGCGTCCACGTTTGGGTACTTCATAAGGGATCAAATTTATGAGCATCATTGGGTGTGGGAGGCGCACGATGCGTCTGGGTGGGCGCTTTAGTTTGTTAGCAGGGGGGTTGGCAGTTCTGACTGCCTGTGCCGTAGGCCCTAATTATCAAGTGCCTGAGATAAATGTGGGGGCGGAGTTTCAGCAGTTAAGCACCAAAGAGGGGCAGCCGGGTTGGCGACCCAGTCAACCTAAAACGGTGCAAAAGGATTGGTGGCGCGTATTCGGTGATCCTCAATTAGGGGTATGGTTAGAGGAGTTAGAGCAGAACAATGCCCGTTTAGAACAGGCCGAGGCGCGTTATCGTATGGCTCAAGCAGCGCTGCAGGGGGCGCGTTCCGGGTTTTGGCCCCAATTGGGCGTGCACAGCAGTATGCAACGGAGTGGGGATGGAATGCGATCGCCAACAAAGCAATATAATCTCAACGCTAATGTGTCTTGGGAAGTGGATGTTTGGGGGCGTGTACGGCAGCAGGTAAGCAGCAGTCAGGCACAGCAGCAAGCCTCTGCGGCTGACTTAGAGGGGGTTAAGCTGAGTTTGATTGCTACATTTTTGCAGACTTATTTTCAATATCAGCTTAATTTGCAGTTATTAGATCTTTATGAGCGTACCTTAGCTATTTATGAGCAGACATTAGCCATTACGGAGAATCGCTATGCTGCTGGGATGGTGGCGCGTAGTGATGTAGATAGTGCTATTGCACAGTTAGAAAATGCGCGGGTACAGCGGCAAAATGCTTTGCGACAGCGAGCACAATTACGCCATGCTTTGGCCGTTTTATTAGGAGAGGCCCCCGGAGTGCGAGACTTTAGTGCACCCTTGCGTGATTTTCATTATCCTGAGCCTCCTCATTTGCTTCCAAGTGCGTTATTAGAGCGTCGCCCAGATATTGTAGCGGCAGAGCGACGGGTGGCGGCTGCCAATGCTGAAATTGGGGTGGCGCAGACGGCTTGGTTTCCAGAGTTTAGTTTTAGTGTACAGGGGGGCTACAGAAGCAGCAGTTGGGCAGATTGGATCAGCACGCCAGCACGTTTTTGGTCCTTGGGGCCTGCTCTGGCTCTGAGCATTTTTGATGGGGGAGCACGGCGGGCGCGTGTGGAACAGATGCAGGCACAATATGATGAGACGGTTGCCCAATATCGTGAAACAGTTTTGACTGCTCTTCAAGAGGTCGAAGATTTATTTGCGGATTGGTTCAGCTTGCAAAAAGAGGTGCAGAGTCAAGAGCGTGCCTTGGCCGCAGCGCGCAATGCGCTGCGTTCCATGACGGAGCAATATGAATTGGGTATGGTGGATTATTTGAGCTTGGCTCAGGTAGAAACCAATACGCTGCATACAGAACAGGCAATGCTTAATTTAAAAAATGAGCAATTGCTAACAGCGGTGCGTTTGTTTACGGCCTTAGGGGGCGGGTGGCAAGCAGAGGCATCAGCAGCGCATTAAGCTGCAGGGGATTAGGCTTGATGCATCCACTCGTGTAAGGCACGCACCCATTCACGGGCCGGGAGCTGATAGTGGCGCTCAATATGTTGGGCGCGTTGGTATAAGTCATCAAAGGCTATAGTGGGAGCGGTTTTAAAAGCAATGGCAATGAGGTTGCCATCTTCTGTTTCAGGGAGCCAGGCCGTTGCTTCAAAGCATTGATTCAGCTCATGAATATGGTCATGAATAACTGTTGGGGTACCCAGTAGATTGATGGTTAATAGGCCATGTTGGGTGAGGCTGCGGGCGCAGTGAGTATAAAAATCTATGCCACCCAGCGCAGGCTCAGTGGCTTCAGCACCATAGGCATCGACTTGGATTAAGTCATAATGGGCATCGGGGCATTGGGAGAGAAATGCTTGGGCGCATTGGCGGTGAATATGGAGTTGTGGATGATGGGCGGGGATAAAAAAATGCTCATGCGCGGCGGCAATAACATTTGGATTGGGTTCGAGCACATCAATATGCGCCTGAGGGAAATAGTGTGCACAAAATCGTGTGAGTGCCCCAGCTCCTAAGCCACATTGAGCGATGCGCTGGGGGTGTGCATCAAATAGCAGCCCTAGCATCATTCGTTGCGCATAATCATGAACCAAAATATGGGGGGCTTTTAAGCTCATGGCCCCTTGAATCCAAGGGCTATCTAAGTACATATAACGGAGTTCGCCATGATCTTCGGTGCGTACACGAGGATAGGAACAGGAGGAAGACGCAGTCATAATAGTCCGTGATGAGTGATTAATTAAATAATTTTTAGGGTAAGAGTAGTTGGCGCATGCCAGCAATGCCTTGTCCGCCTAGACTCAGAGCGGTGGACAGGGTATCGGGCCGTTGACCACCTAGAGCATAGACGGGCAAGGCGACGGTCTGGCACAGTGTGGCAAAGCGCTCCCAGCCAAGCGCAGGGGTGTGAGGATGGGAGGGGGTGGGTAATACATGCCCCAGCACGGCAAAATCAGCGTGCAGCTCGAATGCTTGGTGTAATTCCACACGATTGTGGGCAGAGATGCCGATAAAGTGATCAGCAGATAGGCCAAAATGTGCGTGTAGGCTATATAGACCCTTGTTGGTAAGAGTGGTAAGGGCCGCTGCATCGCTGCTGCGTACATGCACACCGTGAGCGCGCCGCCACCAATTGCGTGGATGCACGCTGTTGACCAAGCAGCGGGTACGGTAGCGGGCACATATTTTTAGGGTTTGGATAAAACAGTGTTGCAGCGCTTGGGCCGCGTGCGGGTCATGATGGGCGTGTTGTTGCCATTCTGGCTCGCGGAATTGCACCCAATACGTACCAGTTTGAAGGGTGTGCTCCAAACGGCGTAGCCAGCGTTCGGGATGTGCGTAAGCACTACTAATTAAATAGTATTGAGGCAGTTGTAGCCAACGCAGAATGGGGAGGCTGGCAGGTAAGATAGGGCCAATATGCTCGAGTTGAGCAGGGTGGGTCCAAGCCAGATGTTGCCCTTCTAGAGGTTGGGGCCGGCCTGCCCAGGCACGAATGATAAATAGCTCGAGAATAACCGTGCCCTTTGGGTAATGGTGGGTAAGGGTATGCCAATGATGCGTGTGTTGGGGATCAATAGCGATGCCCAGCTCTTCTCGCAGCTCGCGCGCAACCGCGTCCATAGGTGCTTCTTGAGGTTCAATTTTGCCACCAGGTAATTCCCACCAGTAGGGCCAAGGCTTATCGGCAGGGCGGCTGGCTAGCAGGATGCGTCCATCATCATGGCGCAAAATACCAACTGCTACCCGTACTGCTGCAGTGTTAGACATGCTTAGCCGCCCAATCTTGTGCAAATTGGCGTGCGACCCGTCCAGAACGTGAGCCCCGTTGTAAGGCCCATTGGAGGGCTTCTTTATGGGCGGCTGCTGTATGTTCGGGAGCACAGCCAAGCTGTTGGAGCCAGTAGTCCACAATGCTTAGATAGTGCTGTTGACTAAAGGGGTAGAAAGAGAGCCAGATGCCAAATCGCTCAGATAAAGAGACCTTTTCTTCAATAGCTTCGCTGGGGTGAATCTCCCCTGCTTGGGTATTGGGGTCCAGATTTTCATGCATATATTCTGGCATCAAGTGGCGGCGATTAGAGGTAGCATAGATTAATACATTCTCGCTAGGAGCGGCGACAGACCCATCAAGTACGGATTTTAATTCTTTGTAGCCCGGTTCGCCGGCATCAAAGGACAGATCATCACAAAAAATAATAAAACGCTCTGTACGGCCGTCCAGTTGTCTGATGATGTCATTCAGATCGGCTAGGTCTTCTTTGTCTACCTCAATTAAACGTAGCCCATCTTTGGCATAGGTATGGAGCATGGCGCGGACTAAGGAGCTTTTACCGGTGCCTCGAGAGCCAGTCATGAGGACATTATTAGCAGGCTTACCTTGGACAAAATGTTCGGTGTTGCGTGCGAGTATGGCCTTTTGCTCCTCGACATGCAATAGATCCGAGGGTGCGATGTGAGCAATATGATGTATGGATTCAAGCCAGCCCCGTGCGCCTTGTTTGCGCCAGCGGTACGCTAAGGCCGACCAATCGGTAGTAGGGGGAACTGGAGGCAACCAGGCCTCAAGTTGTGCTAATACGCGCTCTGCTCGTTCAATTAATTGGCTCAGATCGTATTGGGTCAATGTGTTCTCTCCAAAGCATCAATCATAAATTTATTAATAATACCTATAAAATAATGATTGTTCAGTATACGGGTCCTCTGCGCGAGAGGGTTTAGCTAATGGGTGCAACACCGTATAATCTATACTTCCTCACAGCTTTGTTAAATTTTTTCTGGACATTATCTTGAGCTTATCTGATTTGTTCGTCCCTATTGCTGCCGATATGAAGGCGCTTGATGCAGTAATTCGCAAGCGCTTGGATTCAGAGGTAGTGCTTATTCGTACCATTGGTGAGTACATTGTCAGCGCAGGGGGCAAGCGTTTGCGCCCTGCAGTGTTAATGCTGGTCGCTAAGGCCTTAGGTTACCAAGGTACTGATCATCACTTATTAGCGGCAGTTGTTGAGTTTATTCATACGGCAACGTTACTCCATGACGATGTGGTTGATGAGTCGGATATGCGCCGTGGTAAGAGTACTGCCAATGCTGTTTTTGGTAATGCAGCCAGCGTACTCGTCGGTGATTATCTGTATTCCCGCTCCTTTGAAATGATGGTTGAGACCCGTTCTATGGAGGCCATGGCAGTACTTTCTGCGGCCACTACGGTAATTGCCGAGGGTGAGGTGTTGCAATTGCTCAACGTTCACGATCCGGATGTTTCCGAAGAGCGGTATATGCAGGTGGTACGCTATAAGACTGCCAAGCTCTTTGAAGCAGCCACTGAGGTCGGGGCGATTTTGGGCCAGGCTGATTCTGCGCTTCAAGAAGCTGCTGCTGCATTAGGTCGTCATTTAGGAACTGCGTTTCAACTCATTGACGATGTGCTAGATTACAGCGGTGATGCTGAGGCTTTGGGTAAAAATGTCGGGGATGATTTGCGTGAGGGCAAGCCTACCTTACCTTTGATTCGTGTGATGGAGGTGGGAACTGCTGCGGAACAGTCCCTTATTCGTCAGGCAATTGAGACGGGCGATGCCGATTTTGATGCCGTAGCTCGAGCAATTGCAAATACAGATGCAGTGGAATACACACGTCTTGCTGCCCATAAAGAAATTGACTATGCCCTCGAGGCATTGCGGCACTTTCCTCCCTCTGAGTGTACTGAGGCATTGCGCAGTATGTGTCGATTTGCTGTTGAGCGAGACAGATAATTTAAGAATCCTCATTAGCAAAGGGCAGAGTCATGCTTATCGAGTTTAGCAATGTT
>CALKIR010000027.1 GCA_937995985.1 uncultured Alcaligenaceae bacterium | reverse complement strand
GGTGCTCCTATGATGATACAGCGTCTGATTCAGAGTCGGTTTGTCCGCAATATTGTGCTCGTTGCTATGGGAACGGCGGGTGCCCAAGCCATTACACTTGCGTTTTCACCGCTCATTACCCGTTTATATGGCCCTGAGGCTTATGGTGTACTGGGCACCTTTAGTGCAGTGCTTTCTATAGCCATGCCCATTGCTGCCTTGGCCTATCCCATTGCTATAGTTTTGCCTCAGTCGGATGATGACAGTCGGGGCATTGCACGCTTGAGTCTGTTTTTGGCCTTGGGCATCAGTCTTATTATCGCCTTGATAGTAATTGTGGCGGGTGCACCCTGTGCACAACTATTTGATTTAGAGCCCATTGCGGGATTGTTATTATTTATCCCGTTGGCCATGTTTTTAAACGTGCTGCAGCAAATCATGCAGCAATGGCTAATTAGAAAAAAGCAGTTCAAGGTAACGGCGCGGGTAGCCATTTCACAGTCCTTGATTTTAAATATCAGCAAAACGGGCCTGGGCTGGATACATCCGACAGGAGCCAGCCTCATTGTGCTGACCACCTTGGGTCAGGCACTGTATGCGCTGCAGCTATGGTTGGGCGCCCGCCGCTGGACCCCGCCTCAGGACTCCATTCTCCGCCCGCAGCAGCCCCTGCCACACCCCAAACAGCTGGCCCTGCAGTACCGTGATTTTCCCCTGTTTAGAGCCCCGCAAATTATTATCAACGCCTTTGCCCAAGGCCTGCCTGTATTACTGCTGGCCAGTTTTTTTGGGCCCTCTATTGCTGGATTTTATACCCTGAGTCGCAGCGTGATGGCGGCTCCGGCGCAGCTACTTGGCCAATCTGTAGGCAATGTTTTTTTTGCTCAAATTGCCGAGGCAGTCAACCACGGCAAAAATCCCCTTCCTTATTTAAATCAAGCCACCTTTGGTGCCTTTGCCTTAGCCTTGATTCCCTTTGGCATCATTATGATCTGGGGCGCCCCTATTTTTGCCTTTGTCTTTGGTGCCCAATGGTATACCGCCGGCCAGTATGCGCAGTGGGTAGCCTTGTGGTTATTATTTTCTCTGGCTGCTCGTCCCGTTGTGGCCACCATCCCAGTGCTGGGCATGCAGGGATGGTTTTTGGTATTGGAAATACTATTTACCAGCCTGCGGGTGGCTGCCCTGGCCTTAGGAGCCGTGGTCTACCGCAACCCCTTGTATGCCGTAGCAGCCTACACCCTAATGTCAGCATTATTTTATTGCTCTTTATATATCATGGTGATCAGCCGAGCCCATCGACCCCGCAAGAGCCCCTGATTAAAAAACCTGCTCGGCCTGCGTGGCGATGCGGCGCATAGAAGAGCTGAGATCATAGCCCTGAGCCTGGAGCCACTGCGGATCGTAGCAAGTATCCTCATAACGGTTACCGGCATCTCCGGCTATGATGACCAAGGAGCCTGCTTGCTGGGCAGCTTGCATCTCCTGAGCCAAGGCCAAGGCCCCACAAAACGCCGTCCCTGTAGACGGGCCAAAGGCACAGCCTAACACCTGCTTGATATAGTGGATAGCAGCCATAGAATCGGCATCAGGAATACGTATCATCCTATCAATTACAGTACGCACAAAAGACGGCTCCACACGAGGCCGACCAATGCCCTCAATGCGCGAACTGTGCTCAGTGGTGAGCTGCTTATCCCCACTTTGGTAGTACTGCATAAAAATAGAATGCTCTGGATCCACCACACATAGCTGAGTGGCAAGCTTGCGATAACGAATATAGCGTCCAATAGTGGCCGAGGTCCCTCCGGTACCGGCCCCGATCACCACCCAATGCGGCTCGGCATGCATCTCGGCTCGCATTTGGTTAAAAATGGATTCGGCAATATTATTATTGCCGCGCCAATCGGTGGCTCGCTCCGCATAGGTAAATTGATCCATATAATACCCCCCGCATTCATCGGCCAAACGCTGCGCCTCGTGATACACCTCATCGGCATGATCTACAAAATGACACCGCCCGCCATAGAATTCTATTTTTTCTATTTTGGCCTTGGCCGTAGAACGCGGCATAACCGCCACAAAAGGCAGCCCCAGCATCTGAGCAAAATACGCCTCCGATACCGCCGTACTGCCCGAAGACGCCTCGGTAATGGTCATACCTTCTTGAATACTGCCATTACATAACGCATATAAGAACAAAGAACGCGCCAAACGGTGCTTTAAACTACCCGTAGGATGCGTTGATTCATCCTTAATATAGAGACGTATTGCGCTTTTGCCGGACACAGAAAAAGGGAGCAAATGAGTATCTGCTGAGCGCGTAAAGTCGCGCTCAATAGCATCGATGGCCGCTATGGCCCATTGGTTTAGTGGCATGATTAAATGGTTTGGGTATAAGTGCGAAGGAAATCTAAGGAGCGCTTAGCGGTAAAAGAAGGAATGGTGCAGCCAGGAGCCAAGATAAAACGCTCGCGTCCTGCCTGAGCCAAAGCATCATCAATCTCCGCTTTAAGAGCAGGCAAACAGTGCTCGGTGATCTTACTTTCATCAATGCCCCCCATGAGACACTTATCTGTCATTTGGCGCAATTGAGCAAGACTGGGATTACCACTGAGCCGATCCGAAACACTAAAAACCTCACAGGGATAATCCAACACCCGATCCATTTGCAGATGATCCCCATGCACATGCACCACACGCACCATCCCCTCAGCAGCCTTGAGCACCTCTACGGTATATTTTTTATAGAAATGCTCATGCTGCTCATCGGTCATACCGCGTGCACGATGAGCAGGGATGGCGCCATTAATAGATAGAAAAATCCCTTGCACCCCTGTTTGACGCACCTCCTCCACATACCGACACATGGTCTCGGTAACCGCCTCAAGGGCTGGTAGGGCCGCAGACGGATAAGTAAACAGCTGCTCTACCTGATCAAAGCCAATATTGCGCACAATCTGCTGACAAGGTTCAAACAAAGTCTCTAAAACAGGCACCTGATCGCCCACCTGATCGACAATTTGGCGCAAACACTGCAACTGAGTAGCAAAGCAAGGCTCATCCATCCCCAACGGAGCATAGTGCTCAAACACCTGAGCCTGACTCAGATCCGCCACCCCTGCGGGAACAGGATAACGAAAATCATTCATCACCTTGAGGATATCCCAATCATAAGCCTCAAGAAAACGAAGATGTAACTGCGCCACCTCATGTGCCTCTAAATGATCAGATTGAAAATGCACCCATGAAGTAACGGGCGGGCGATCCACCGGATCGCCCTGCACGGCGGCAAAAAAACGGGATAATTTATTCATACCACTATCACTTTCTATGTATTAAAAATATTATTCAGGTTGCACGCCGGCATTTGCTAAAGTTTCGCCAATTTCGGCAATACGCTCTACAAAAGCCTGCTGAAACTCCTCCGGAGACGCACTGGTTTTGACAAACATAGACATTGTGGCCATGTTTTCCTGCACCTCGGGATCGGCCATCACAGTGCGCAACTCATTAAACAAAAACTCAATCACCTCATCCGGCACCCCTGCAGGCGCACCCAAACCAATATAGGTACTAAAATTAAACTCGGGCACCCCAGCCTCGGCCGTAGTCGGCACATCGGGCAACTCAGCAAGACGCTCAGGACTGGTAATAGCCAACCCTTTAAGCTTGCCCTCCTTAATCTGGCTCATGGGCGTTTGGGGCAAATCAAACATCACATCAATACGACCTGCCAAGAGATCAACCAACGCTTGAGAGGCCCCCTTATAGGGAATATGCACCAACTCAGTTCCGGTTGCAGTTTGAAAACCCTCACCAGCCAAATGCAATGTATTGCCCAATCCCGCCGAACCGTAGGTCAATTGACCGGGACGCTCTTTGGCGTACTCAATAAACTCTTGAAAAGTCTCCACTGGCAAACTCGCAGGCACCACCGCCACCAAAGGTGAACCCACTAAATTAGTAATAGGGGTAAAGGACTCGATGGGATCAAAAGGCAACTCTTTGTGCAAAGCAGGCAAGGCCGAATGAGTCAACTCGCCCATCAACAACAGGGTATACCCATCGGGGACAGACTGGGCCACATAGTCTGCAGCAATAATGGTTCCAGCGCCTGGCTTATTCTCTACAATGACCGTGTGATTTAAATTTTCACCGAGCTTCTTGGCAACTGTTCGCGCCACAAAATCCGAAGAACCACCAGCGGTATAAGGCACCACTATTTTGATAGGCTTATTTTTTTGTGGATACTCAGCAGCCTGTGCCAATGGTGCGAGCAGCGACAATGCCACTGCTACAGAAAACATTTTTAATCTACGCATTTCCTGAACTCCTTAGGGGGGGTAAATAAGGGGGATGAATAAAAATTTTTACCACTATAGAAAAGGATTATGACACGATTTGTTGTGGTATAGGATATTTTGTCATAAAT
>CALKIR010000026.1 GCA_937995985.1 uncultured Alcaligenaceae bacterium | reverse complement strand
GAGCGCAAAGCCCGTGAGGAAGCCGAACGTAAGGCCAAAGCAGAAGCTGAGCGCAAAGCCAAAGAAGAGGAAGAACGCAAGAGAAAACTTCGTGAGGCCATGCAGGCAGCTGGCCGCGAAGCTGCTGGCATTGCCGGAGGCACTGCAAGCCGCAACCAAACAGGCGGCGGCGGAGACGACGGCTATTCAGCTCGCGTCCGTAGCTGTATTAAACCACGAGTAATCTTTAATACTCCGCCCCGTCGAGGGAATATTAACCCTACACTACACTATGAAGCCTCTCTAGATAGTCAAGGACGAGTACTCAATGTGACTATAGTAAAATCATCTGGTAACCGTCAGTTTGATGAGGCTGTCAGAGAAGGAATTCGAAAATGTTCGCCACTGCCTACACCACCTAGTGGCAAGTTTCCTAGCAAATTTGGTGGCGAATACAGAATGTATGATTAACAGGAGAACGCACCTATGACCGCAACGCACTTTGCACGACAAGGGGGGCAACTTATTAGAGCCCTTTTTATCACCCTTGCCTTGCTAATATTATTCGGTGCCCATGCCCGAGCTCAATTGCGTGTTGACATTTCTGGGGTGGGCGCCACGCAATACCCCATTGCCATTGCTGATTTCAGCAACACCCCAAGTGCTGTCAATATTGCAGAAGTAATTCGCGCCGATCTGAGCCGCACGGGCTTATTTCAATTAATCAGCACCTCTGGGGCACGTCTCAATATAGACAGCGCCATCGATGATACCTATTGGCGCAACCGTGGCGCAGATTACTTGGCCTATGGCTCCGTCCAAGACCAAGGAGGACACTACACCATCCATTATCGGCTCCTCGATACGGTAACCAATGCGGAGATGGACGCGGTTGCTTTTGCAGGCAGCGAAGATGAGCTGCGCCGTCTCTCACATCGCATCGCAGATCGTATCTACGAGGCCATTACTGGCATGCGCGGCGTATTCTCCACTAAAATCGCCTATGTCCTTCATACCGGCGACACCTATGAGCTACAAGTTGCAGATGCAGACGGCCAAAACCCACAAGTCATGCTGCGCTCCAAGCAGCCCATCATCTCACCAGCTTGGTCTCCTGCAGGCGATAAAATTGCCTACGTAAGCTTTGAACTTGACAAACCTGTTGTTTATGTACAAAACTTACGTACAGCTGAGCGCGAACCTGTAGCAAATTTTAAAGGTAATAACAGTGCGCCAGCGTGGTCTCCAGATGGTAATCAGCTCGCCGTTGCCCTTTCCAAAGACGGCATTTCTCAACTCTATACGATTAATGCCGATGGCTCCGGCTTACGTCGCGTCATGCGCTCCCCTTTAATTGATACCGAACCCAGCTATTCTCCAGATGGAAATTGGTTACTCTTTACAAGCGACCGCGGTGGTAGCCCACAAATCTATCGCGTGCCGGTAAATGGGGGTGAAGCGCAACGAGTAACCTTTAATGGTAGTTACAACATTTCACCACAAGTTTCTCCTGACGGTGAAAACCTTGTTTATGTTACCCGTAGAGATGGCGCCTTCCGAGTGGCTATATTAAATCTTAATACCCAGCAGGAGGAGCTTATTACCAACGGTCCTGATGACCAATCTCCTAGTTTTGCGCCGAACGGGCAGCAAATACTGTATAGTACAGTACAAGGCGGTAAGAGTGTCTTAGCAGTGACTTCTGTCGATGGACGGGTCCGCCAAACACTTTCCGCTTTGAACGGTACTGTACGTGAGCCCACGTGGGGCCCGTTTACCGATTAACTTTTGTGTTGACCTTTTTTAGCAAGGAAAACTAATGAGCTCGCGTATATATAGAGGTTTCACTTTTGCGACATTGGCACTTGTATTAGCTGCTTGTAGTTCGGTTCCACTTGATGAGTCCCAAGGCACAGGTACTGGTGCGCATGGCACAGGTGGCCCAAGTACAGGCGTGATCATGGATCCCTTTGATCCTGCCAGTCCTTTGTCCCAAGACCGTTCTGTTTATTTTGATTTCGATAGCTATGTGGTTGCCGACCAATACCGTGATTTAGTCGAAATGCACTCTAACTATCTGCGTGACCACCCACAGCAGCAGGTACGTATAGAAGGGCATGCGGACGAACGCGGTGGCACCGAATATAACTTAGCACTCGGCCAACGTCGCTCTGAGGCGGTGGCTCGAATGATGAATCTCCTTGGCGTTAATAGAGATCAAATCGAAACCATTAGTTTTGGTAAAGAACGCCCACGCGCATTAGGAAATACTGAGGCGGATTACGCAGAAAACCGCCGCGCTGACATTGAATATCAGCGTTAACTAATCGAGTCATCTGCATCATGATGCAGATGCTCTTCTTGCTCAATGCGCTTTATTAACGCCGTAGCCTTTTGCTGCGGCGTTTCTTTTCAATAGGTGAAAACTATGTTCTCTCTGGCAAAGCTCAAACAATACGTATTACTTTGCGCAACCCTGTCTCTTGGCCTTGGGATCAGCACGACAGCTTGGTCTTTTTCTGATGATGAAGCCAGACGAGCTATTCTGGATTTGCGCCAACAAATACGCCAAATGAATGAGCACAACCAACAAACCCGCCTCATGCTTGCGGATCAGATAGAAATACTGCGTCAAGAAGTCATGCAACTGCGCGGAGAGGTGGAAAAACTCAGCTGGCAAAGCGGTCGCCAAGCAGATGATGGCCTACAAATTGCCACCCATGCCTTTGCCGATCCACAAGAACAGGTAGCCTTCGAAACGGCTATGGAGCTTTACCGCAATGGCCAATACCCAGAAGCTGCCAGCGCTTTAAACGCTTTTGTCGATGCTTACCCCGACAGTGCTTATGGCGATGAAGCACGTTTTTACGAGGGCAGCAGTTTATTTGCGAGCAAACGTTTTTCTGCTGCAATCCAACGCCTACAAGGCATGATTGAGCAATACCCCGCCAGCCCTCGAGCACCCGATGCACTCATGGTCATTGCCTCTAGCCAGGTTGAAACCAACGACCTCACTAGCGCGCACAAGACTTTACAACGTATTGTTAACGAATACCCAGATTCTCAGGCCGCAGAAACCGCACGCAGCCGTTTAGAACTCTTCCAATAAGATTCGTATCATGAGACAAGACCATATCGGTCTTGTCTGCTTCTCTTAGTGGCTTTTCTATCACAGGCCCATCACTATGTGGTTTAAAGAAATCCGAGCCTCTATCAAACTAGGCTATCCGCTAATTCTGACTAACTTAGCGCAAATTGCAATTTTAACCACCAACACTATTTATTTTGGACAACTAGGAAAGGCCGAATTAGCTGCAGCCTCATTGGCAGCTAGTCTCTACCAAGTTACTATGATTTTTAGTCTGGGACTTGTGTCTGCAACTGTACCCATGCTGGCCAATGCTCTCGGACAACGACGCAGCAACATTCGTCAGGTTCGTCGTATCTTAAGACATGGCTTACTTTCGGCAGTTTTGATTGTTCTGCCCTTTTGGGTCCTTTTATGGAATGCCGATAGCGTGCTTCTTAGCCTCGGCCAACAGCCTGATACTGTACAACGCGCCCTTCCCTATATGCATACCCTTCAATGGGGCTTATTGCCTTATTTATGGTATATCGTCTTGCGCTCTTTTTTAGCTGCCTTAGAACGCCCTCTTTGGACTTTTTTAATTGCATGCCTGGGAATTTTATTCAATGCGCTATTGGGCCGCCTATTAATTTTTGGCGCTTGGGGCATCCCCGCATTGGGACTTACTGGTGGGGGCTTATCCGCCACGTTAACCAGCACCTTTATGTTTATCGGCATGGCAATCCTAGTCCACACAAAGCAGCCCTTTCGCCGCTATCACTGCTTTGGTAACTGGTGGCGCTTCGAATGGCCCATGCTGCGCCAACTATGGCTACTGGGAGTTCCCATTGCCATTACCTTTGCCCTTGAAACCTTAGTTTTTTATGCAGGGGTAATAATGATGGGTCTAATTAGTGATACTGCCCTGGCAGCCCACGCAATTGCCATGCAAATTTGTGCTGTTACCTATATGATTCCCCTTGGCTTTAGCCAAGTAGCCACGATCCGAGTAGGTCTCTCATATGGGCGCATGAAACTCAAAGCAGCCGTACAATCAGGATGGGTATCCTACGCTCTAGGTGTAGGGTTTATGGGATTGGCAGCGGTCATCATGTGGCTCTTCCCAGAGCAATTAGCCACATTATTTATTCGTGGCGACTCTCCTGAAAACCTAGCTGTATTGCATTTAGCCGCACATTTTTTAATCTTGGCCGCGCTCTTTCAAATAGCCGATGGGGCCCAAGCTGTTGCGGCAGGTATGCTTAGAGGGCTTTATGATACTCGTACGCCCATGGTGCTGGCTCTTATTGGCTATTGGGTATTGGGTGTGCCCATTGGTGCTTTTTTAGCCTTTGGCCTCCAACTCCAAGGCACCGGCGTGTGGTTAGGATTTATTATTGGCTTGTCTGTAGTAGCCTTGTTGTTAACCATCCGCTGGCATCGCTTTGGTGTGCGGCTTATCGCCCGCGCCCATGCCCACTGATTCCAGCCCTGTAGGGACTACGAGTAGTGAATAACTTTATCGGCAGCTTTCTTGGCTTAAAAAATCAGCCAAGAAAGCGCCGTGCACGATAATTATAATAAACGAGCGCGTAGATCCTCAGGCGTATGCGGGGAAATAAATGCCGGTGGAATATCGAAAATAGTAAACGCCCCAAATTGTTGCTGCTGAGCCAAACGATGTGCAGCACGGGCATAAGCTACTAATACACTAGAGGTAAACTCTGGATTAGAGTCCAGCTGTAATGAAAACTCATAAGTCTGCTTAGAGCCTTGCTCAGAATGAGCACTGCGTATCACAAAACCACCATGGGGCATGGCCCGATGCTCTCGTTGTAGGGTGTCTTGATCAATAAAATGTACCGTTGTATCGTAGTCAGCAAAATAATCCGGCATGCTGACAATCGCCTCCTCTACTTGCGCGGCATCGGCTCCTTCTTCTAGCACCACATAACATTCACGACGATGCTTTTGCCGCGCAGTCAACTGAGGACGCGCTCCGCTGCGCACCAACTCCATAGCCTCGTTCATTGGAATAGTGTATTGCACTGCAGCCTGCACCCCTGGCACACGACGTACAGCATCCGAATGGCCTTGGCTCAGTCCCTTGCCCCAAAAGGTATCTGTCTGCCCATCTGGCAATACCGCCTCACTCATCATTCTATGCAAAGAAAATAAACCGGGATCCCAACCCATTGCTATGACTGCAGCATGCTGATTGGCCTGCGCCACCTCATCTACTCGCCGAAAATACTCTGGAATACGCGCATGAGTATCAAAACTATCAACGGTATTAAAATGGGCAGCCCACTGTGGACCTTGGACGGGCAGATCATCCTTAGACCCCCCACACAGTATTAATACATCTATTTTGTCTTGAAAAGAAAGCAATTCATCCATTGCAAAGACAGCCGTCTGTGCATATAAAGGCGTGAGCTGGGCAGGGTCACGACGAGTAAACACACCGACTAAATGCATGTCCGGGTTTTGTTGCAGGGCACTTTCCACCCCTCGACCTAAATTCCCATACCCCAAAATACCAATACGAATAGAAGCACTCATAATTTAACCTTATTGAGATTCAAATAGCATGCGGAATGCAAACCCAATAAACAAAATAGCTACAGCTAAATTAGCTATCTTACTGAGCCGACGATAACGCCTAAAGCCCGCAGCGAGCTTAGCACCGCCAAAAATTAAAATTGATAAATAAGTAAAGCTAAAGAGCTGCAAAAATGCCCCAAGGACCATAAAGGCCAACCATGGATGACCTTTGGTTGGGTCCACAAATTGCACAAAAAATGATACTAAGAATAAAATTGCTTTAGGATTCAACAAACTAAGTAATAAAGCACGGCGAAAATAGCCCCCCTCTCCTACAGCAACGGCCTGGGCTTGGGTGGTTGGTTGTGGCCGTACGAATGCATACACAATATGCGCACCAATATAAAATAAATAGGCCGCACCAGCAGCCTTAAGCGTAAAAAATAAGACAGGATATTGCTGCAGCAAGGTACTTGCTCCGGCTGCAGTTAATATCACCAACACCGTATCGCCTAAAAATACCCCACACGCAGCGCGATACCCTGCAGAAACGCCACGAGCCGCACTAGTCGTGAGGACAAAGAGAGAATTAGGCCCAGGTAGCACAATAATCAAAAATAGCCCTACTAAATAAGTGCCTAAATGCACGACCCCCCATTGTTCAAACACCCTACCTCCTGTGCACTTATCAACAGACTACAGGCATCTGCGGTCTAAAACTTACTACTGCTTGTACTGCTCTCAAAGCAAAAAAACAATATAACGCAAAACTGTGCTTCTCGACACACATTTTCTCCGCCATAAAAAACAAAAAGGGGCCCGTAGGCCCCTTCCTTGCCGCTGAAGTAGTTTATTCTTCTCCAGAGCGGATAATATAATCAAAAGCAGATAATGCAGCCGCCGCACCTTGACCTGCAGCGATAATAATCTGCTTATAAGGCACAGTGGTGGCATCACCCGCTGCAAATACTCCTGGTACTGAAGTGGCGCCACGCTCATCTACCTCTATCTCACCAAACTGATTGCGTGCCACTGTATCCTTTAACCAGTCTGTATTAGGCAACAGTCCAATCTGCACAAATACCCCTTCTAAGTCAATATCGTGCATGGACCCATCAGCGCGATTCTTATAGCGCAAACCAGTTACCTTATTGCCATCGCCTAGAATTTCGGTAGTTTCTGCTTGGGTAATAATAGTTACATTAGGCAGGCTCTTTAGTTTACGCTGCAAGACCTCATCGGCTCGCAACTCTGTGCCAAACTCAATTAATGTGACATGTTTTACTAAGCCTGCCAAATCAATGGCAGCTTCGACTCCGGAATTACCCCCACCGACCACCGCAATAGCTTTACCCTTGTATAACGGCCCATCACAATGAGGACAATAGGCCACTCCGCGATTGCGATATTCTTGCTCGCCGGGCACCCCAAGCTCACGCCAACGTGCCCCAGTGGCTAATATAACAGTACGAGCCTTTAACGTCGCACCATTGGCCAATTTAAGCTGATGCTCTGTGCCTGGGATTAACTCCTCTGCAACTTGCACATTCATAATATCTACATCGTAATCACGCACATGCTCTTCAAGCGCAGTTGCAAATTGTGGCCCTTCGGTATATTTAACAGAAATAAAGTTTTCTATTGCCAAAGTATCCAAAACCTGTCCACCAAAGCGCTCGGCCACCACTCCTGTACGGATACCTTTGCGCGCTGCATATACAGCTGCTGCGGCTCCAGCAGGCCCACCACCGACCACCAATACATCAAAAGGCTCTTTAGCATTTAAGGCTTGGATTTGCTCTTCACTGTCACCAACCCCCATTTTAGCCAACAACTCTTCTATATTTGCACGGCCAAAGTGGAAAGCAGAGCCATTCATAAATACTGCAGGCACCGACATAACTTGTCGCTCTTGCACCTCATCCTGGAATAATGCACCGTCAATAGAAATATGACGGATATTAGGATTGAGTATCGACATAGCATTTAAAGCCTGCACCACATCAGGGCAATTTTGACAACTCAATGAAAAATAGGTTTCAAAGAGGTACTCACCAGGCAAATTACGGATCTGCTCGGCTACTTGCGGATCCACCTTAATTTCATACCCACCAACCTGCAAAAGCGCCAGCACCAATGAGGTAAATTCATGCCCCAGTGGAATACCTGCAAAATCTACATAAATATTGCTCTCTGCGCGCTGAATACGAAAAGCAGGTTTCCGTTCAATTAATGAGGCATCCTCTTGGTAGCTAATCTTCTCATTGAGTGCAGCAATATCTTCTAATAACTGCTTCAGCTCTGCAGATTTTGCCCCATCATCCAAAGAAGCGATGAGCTGAATGGGCTGAGACAGACGTGTTAGGTATTCTTTCAATTGAGCTTTTAAATCGGCGTCTAACATCTTGTATTCCCTTATGGCTATAAAAAATGATGCTTAATTGGCGTGATTTGGCATAATTGGCGGAAAAAAAGCGCCCAACTCATAGTTGGGCGCTTTGACTAAGGGGTCATAAATACCTTAGACAGCTATGCCCGAATTAGATCTTGCCTACTAAATCTAAAGAAGGCTTGAGTGTTTCTGCACCCTCTTCCCACTTGGCAGGGCACACCTCACCAGGGTTCTTAGCGATGTACTGAGCAGCACGAACCTTGCGGAGCAACTCGCGTGCATCACGGCCGATGCCGTTATCGTGCACCTCGTAGGCTTTAATCGTGCCCTCAGGGCTAACAATAAAGGTACCGCGCAGTGCTACCCCCTCTTCCTCGATCAAGACCTGGAAGTTTCTGGATAACTGATGGGTGGGGTCAGCAAGCATGGGGTACTTAACCTTGCCAATAGCTGGGGAGCTATCGTGCCATGCCTTATGCGTAAAGTGTGTATCAGTGGATACAGAGAATACCTCTACGCCCAACTTTTGGAACTCCTCGTAGTGGTCAGCCAAATCTTCGAGCTCTGTGGGGCATACGAAGGTGAAATCAGCAGGGTAAAACACAAATACAGACCACTTACCTGCAATGCTCTCGTTGGTAAACTCAACAAACTCACCATTGTGGTAAGCCATGGCCTTAAAAGGCAAAATCTGTGTGTTGATCAAAGACATATTTGCTATCTCCGTTTAGTCGTTGAATGAATCACTGTAATTTCATTATAGGGAGCAGCACGCGATTTGTAAAATTGATTATTTTTATAATTCTAATAGCATTTAGCTATCGCCTATGCAATCAGACAGACGCCGCAAAATTCTGATTGAGTGCTGCCTGTAGCATGCTCATAAGCGTACTCAGTATAGAACAAACCCCCCGTGCTTGAATAGGGGCGGCACAAATATTATTCATTTGTTTAAGCCCCTAATAAGTCCCCTACTTTTTACTGACTCGCACACAAGCTCACTATTAGCCTTCTTGATGTGCCAGATACAATTGACGCTGAGCCAGCATTAAGGTATCCCGAGCAATCATCAATTCTTCATTAGTTGGAATAACCCATAAAGAGATTTTACTTGATGGAGTAGAAATGCAAAGCTCATTATTTTCATTTGCTTCCTGATCAATTTCTGCTCCTAACCAGCTTAATCGCTCTGCTATCATGGCTCGAATAGGCGCACTATTTTCCCCGACCCCTGCAGTAAAAATAATGGCATCAATGCCCTGTGCGATTACACCCAAGCCGACCAAGCACTCTGCAGAATGATGCGCATAATAATCTAATGCTAATTTAGCGCGTAAATCCTCACTTTCTAATAAGATGCGCATATCTGCACTAATACCCGATAACCCCTTCATCCCAGAGCAGTTATAGAGAAAATCTTGAATTTCATCGGCGGAATACTTGGCCTCTTGCATCCACCATAAAACAACCCCTGCATCTAGGCGCCCAGGACGAGTCCCCATCGGTAATCCTTCTAAGGCAGTAAAGCCCATCGTCGTGTCTAAACTACGCCCATGCTGCATCATACACGCCGACGCACCCGACCCTAGATGAGCCACTACGACTCGCTGAGGATACAGCTCAGGCAAATGATTTTGTAAATAATGGGCAATATATTGATAGGACAACCCATGAAAACCATAGCGACGCACCCCCTGCTCATAAAACTGCGCAGGTACTGCATAGCGCGTAATCATGTCACTATGGCTATGATGAAAAGCAGTGTCAAAACAAGCGACCTGTAATAATTCTGGCCAATGCTGACGAATCACATATACAGGTGCTAAATTATTATGCTGATGCAGCGGTGCTAAAGGAGTCAGACCCTCAAGATAATCCAACACCTTGTCATCAATCACGACACTGCCGTGCATTTCAGCACCGCCATGAACGATACGATGGCCAACGGCCACAGGAGCCTTATCCACATGCTGCTGAAACCACTGAGCTAAAAATGCTTGGGCCTCACCCAAATTACCTGCCTCACCTGCCTCTGCCCGACGATCCAACACAGGCTGACCCGCTGCATCCTGAATACGCAAGTGAGCAATATCAGTACCAATGCCTGATAAATTGCCAGCATAAAGCAAGGATAAATCTTGATAATCAGCATGTTGAAAATCACGCACCTGATATAAGTGAAACTTTAAACTGGAACTACCGGCATTAATAACCAACAAATTTTCTGTACTCATTACTATCTCTGTGACGATTTGAGGCGACCCATTCCGCAGTAACCATTATTTACAATTTGCCTGCGTTCTGACTCTTGAAAAGGTTTTTATTGACCCCACTTAGTGTAAGTGAAAGCAAGGCAGGCGGCGAGCCTTTTATTATAAAGTGGCCCCCCTGAGTTGCGGTTTAGCACTTGAAAAAACTTTAACTATCTTTATAATTAGCACTCGTAAGCTGAGAGTGCTAACAATAGCAATTTACGAACATCAATTCTCTTTTATACAGGAGTGTAACTATGGCACTGCGTCCTTTGAACGATCGAGTGATCGTCAAGCGCTTGGAAAACGAGCGCACCACTGAATCAGGTATTGTCATTCCTGATAGCGCTGCAGAAAAGCCTGATCAAGGCGAGGTTATCGCAGTTGGTCCTGGCAAGCGCACTGATGACGGCAAGGTGCTTCCACTCGATGTCAAAGCAGGCGACAAAGTCTTGTTTGGCAAATATGCTGGGCAGACTGTAAAAGTTGATGGCGAAGAGTTACTCGTTATCCGCGAAGAAGAAATCCTGGCAATTGTCGAGTAAATCATTCAGAAATCTTAAGGATTAAACACAATGGCTGCAAAGCAAGTATTTTTTGGTGATAAGGCACGTACCAGCATTGTACGTGGTGTCAACACTCTCGCAAATGCGGTAAAAACCACCATGGGCCCCAAAGGGCGCAACGTGGTCTTAGATCGCTCTTTTGGCGCCCCCACCGTGACTAAAGACGGTGTTTCCGTAGCGAAAGAAATAGAACTCAAAGACAAATTTGAAAACATTGGTGCTCAGTTAGTCAAAGAAGTTGCTTCTAAAACTGCTGATAACGCTGGTGATGGAACCACCACTGCAACCGTACTCGCCCAAGCAATCGTAGAAGAAGGGCTCAAGTACGTTGCTGCTGGCATTAACCCCATGGATCTAAAGCGCGGTATCGACAAGGCTGTAGATACTGCCGTTGAGCAGCTACGCGCTCTGTCTCGTCCCTGCACCACCAGCAAAGAAATTGCTCAAGTTGGTGCTATTTCTGCCAACTCCGATCAGTCTATCGGTCAGATCATTGCTGACGCCATGGAAAAAGTTGGCAAAGAAGGAGTCATTACTGTTGAGGACGGTCAATCCCTTGAAAACGAACTCGATGTAGTTGAGGGGATGCAATTTGACCGCGGTTACCTCTCTCCTTACTTCATCACCGCACCTGAAAAGCAAGCTGCTGAGCTCGATGAGCCCTACATCCTGATCTACGACAAAAAGATCAGCAACATCCGTGACTTGCTACCCATCCTAGAACAGGTAGCCAAGTCCAATCGTCCTCTATTGATCATTGCCGAAGATGTGGAAGGCGAAGCCCTCGCTACCCTGGTCGTCAACAACATCCGCGGTATCCTCAAGGCCACTGCAGTTAAGGCTCCTGGCTTTGGTGACCGTCGCAAGGCCATGCTCGAGGACATTGCTATCCTGACCGGCGGTACCGTCATTTCCGAAGAAACCGGTATGACCCTCGAGAACGCAACCATCGAGCATTTGGGTCAAGCCAAGCGCGTAGAAGTACGCAAAGAAGACACCACCATCATTGATGGTGCTGGGGACAGTGCTTCTATCGAAGCCCGCGTCAAGCAGATCCGCGCACAAATCGAGGAAGCTACCTCCGATTACGACCGCGAAAAACTGCAAGAGCGTGTGGCTAAGTTAGCTGGTGGGGTTGCTGTCATCCGCGTAGGTGCTGCCACCGAAGTTGAGATGAAGGAAAAGAAAGATCGCGTTGAGGACGCCTTACACGCAACCCGCGCCGCTGTTGAAGAGGGTATTGTTCCCGGTGGTGGGGTAGCATTGTTGCGTACCCGCGATGCAGTAGCCAAGCTCAAGGCTGACAACCTTGATCAAGAGGCCGGTATCAAGCTCATCTTACGTGCTATCGAGGCTCCCTTGCGCACTATTGTCAGCAACGCCGGCGAAGAGCCCAGCGTCATTGTCAACCAAGTTGCTGAAAAAGAAGGCAACTACGGCTACAACGCCGCTACTGGCGAGTTTGGTGACCTAGTTGAGCAAGGTGTACTGGATCCCACCAAGGTAACCCGTACTGCACTCCAAAATGCTGCTTCTATCGCTAGCTTGTTGCTAACCACCGAAGTAGCCATTGCTGAAATCGTCGAAGAAAAAGGCGATGCTCACGGCATGCCCGATATGGGTGGCATGGGCGGTATGGGTGGCATGGGCGGTTTCTAAATTAACCCTAGCCGATATAAGCCCCAGAGTCAGACTCTGGGGTGCCTTAGCCAACCCTGCTGGGTTTAACCTAGCAGGGTTTTTTGCTATATATAAAAGCATGAAACGCGCTCCCCACTCCCCCTATAAGAGTCGCGGTGGCATTCAACGCATCGTGAAAGCCTTTGGCTACTCGTGGCAAGGGCTTAAATCTGCCGCACTCCATGAGGCAGCCTTTAGACAAGAATTGCTGCTGTGCACCATTGCCATACCAATTGCTTACTGGCTAAGCAAAGATTGGCGGCAATTCTTTATCTTAATTGCTAGCCTGATATTTATACTCATCATTGAGCTAATCAATTCGGCTCTAGAGGCTCTGGCAGACGCCATACAGCCCGACTATCATCCCTTGCTGGGTCGCGCCAAAGATCTTGGCAGCGCTGCTGTATTGCTTAGCTTTATGGTAGCTCTCTGCATTTGGGCGGCAGTACTCATTCCTAACTATTTGTAACGGCACTATGGCTTCTTTTACTGAAAAAATTGCTCGCAGCTGGGCATTGAACCAATCTATGCTCACCTTGGGCTTAGATCCCGATCCCAAACGTTTTCCTACTCACCTACAGGGGCATCCCGATGCACTATATGAGTTCTGCCGACAAATGGTAGATGCTTGTGCCCCTTATACCTGTGCATTTAAACCACAAATTGCCTACTTTTCATCCGCTGCTGCTGAAGCCCAATTACAAGCAATCTGTGCTTATATCAAAGAGCGGTATCCTGATCATCTTCTGATACTCGATGCCAAACGCGGTGATATTGGCACCACAGCCGAACATTATGCGCGCGAAGCATTTGAACGCTTTCAGGCGGATGCGGTAACCGTCAACCCCTATATGGGTTATGACAGTGTGGCACCTTTTTTGGAATGGTCTGACAAAGGGATTTTTATTTTATGTCGCACCTCTAATGCCGGCGGATCTGATCTGCAGTTTTTGAATCTCGCCGATGGCACACCGCTCTATCTGCATGTTGCACGCATGATTGCCCAGCAGTGGGACCGGCACAACCAATGCGGCTTAGTAGTCGGTGCGACCTTTCCCAATGAAATTGCCCGCATCCGCCAAGAGGTAGGAGATATGCCCCTGCTCATTCCAGGCATTGGGGCGCAAGGAGGCAACATAGAACAAACGGTTGCAGCTGGCATAAACAGCCAAGGTCTGGGCATGTTTATTAACTCTGCCCGCGCTATTTTATATGCCAGCAACCAAGAAGATTGGCTACACGCAGCTCAAAAGGTGGCACAGCAAACGCACCAAGCCATTCAACACGCCCTTCAAGCAAGCGCACAATCATAATCAATCTGCTCTTAGGGCTCAGCAATGCTTGGGTCCTCAGTTGCAGGACCCAAGCGCAGCAGCCACTGATCCAAAACAAATGACACAGCCTGCTCACGTATTTGCTCCCGATCGCCAGTAAAGTGACGCGTCACAGCATCACTATGAACACCCCCATTCTCTAATCGTTGAGCAAAAGCAAAACAAACCATCCCTACCGGCTTGCTCTCAGTCCCTCCATCAGGCCCAGCCACACCAGTGATAGATACGGCATACTGGGCCTGCACCAAACGCTCTAATACGCCGTTCGCCATCTCAATCGCTGTTTCCTCGCTCACAGCACCATAACGCTTTAATGTTTCAGCCGACACGCCTAAATCACTTTGCTTGGCCTCATTGCTATAAGTAATGTAGCCCCCCTCAAACCACCGACTTGCCCCAGCTATGTGGGTCAAAGCAGCAGCCAGCAGCCCCCCTGTACAAGACTCTGCACACGCCATACGTGCCTGTAAACGCTGTAAGCACAATCCTAACTGCTTGACTTTATAGGCCTCTTTCATATTAGATTATCCCTAATGATTAAATGCTACCCTGAATAATAAAGTGAACCAGCCACACGCCAAGCAATGCATAGAGCGCGGCAACCATATCGTCAGTCATCACGCCCACGCCCCCCTTAAGACGGCGATCCAAATAGCCTATTGGCGTAGGTTTAACAATATCAAAAAAACGAAACAGTATAAAACCCAGTGCTTGCCATCCCCAGCCTGCAGGAATGCAAGCCAAGACTAAAAGAAAAGCAACCCACTCATCCCAATTGATGCCACTGTGATCGGCAACACCAATTTCTGTGCCCACGCGCTCACATAACCAGCATCCAAAAATAAAACTCACCCCAACCAAAACCAAAGCGTGTGCGGTCGATAAAGCAGACAACCCGGCCCACCACATAAGCCAAGCCAATGCAGTGCCCCAAGTCCCTGGCCCAGGACGTATTAATCCTGTCCCAAGCCCAAAGGCCAATAAACGCCATAGCGAGGAAAACACCCAACGTGCTGGCGGAAAATCACGTTTTGAAGTAGCCTTAAATTGCATTTAGGACCTATTGAAATGATCGTAACCAGAAAGGGGACGGGATAATAACTGTCCATCAAAGTCAAAAACCTGGGTCTGCGGCTCAGCGGTCACCACACCAATACGATGAACAGCGATTTGAAATTGCGCGGCACGCTCTAAAATATAGGCCCGTTGTGAGGCTGGGGCCGTAAAACACAGCTCAAACTCATCCCCCCCGGCAAGCAGAGCTTCGAGGCGCTGATCTGCAGAAAGAGCAGCTAAGGCAGAATGCTGGGGAATATCGGCAGCGTATAACCGCGCCCCTACTCGACTAGCCGTCAAAATATGCTGTAAATCTTGAAGCAGCCCATCAGAAATATCTATAGCTGCATGGGCATGACCTAATAACTGCGCAGCCCACCGCACAGGAGGATTGGGCCATAGCAAGCGTGACATGGCGGCGTGCTCAACTGCCTGAGGCGCCTGCCAATGACCTAAACGCAACTGTAATGCCATATGAGGAGCCCCTAAAGCCCCTGTTACCCAAATATCATCATTCGGCTGCGCACCACTGCGCAATAATGCTTGACCTGCTGGAACCTCACCCAGCACCGTCACCCCAATGATAATATTGCGATGACTGCGTGTGGTATCGCCACCAATAAGTAAACAATGATGATGTTGGGCTAACTCCAAAAATCCTCGGCTAAAGAGCTCCAGCCAAGAGGTATCCACCTGCGGCAGGGATAAAGATAATAAACAGGCGCGCGGCAGCGCCCCAGTAGCGGCTAAATCAGACAAATTCACTGCCAGCGCCTTATGACCAACAGCAGTCGGATCCGCATCAGAAAAAAAATGCCGCCCCTCTATGAGCGTATCGGTGCTCACTGCTAATTGATGACCTGGCCGTATAGACAAAATGCCGCAATCATCTCCAACCCCAACCACGCCTGCAGTGGCAGGAGGAGAAAAAAAACGGGCAATCAGATCAAACTCAGACAAGGAATTTGGGTCGAGCGCGGACACGGCCACCTCCTTGAGCTTAGGATTATGAGTGGCGCTTTCTATAAGCCTTAAACTCTAATGGGCGCACCTTAGCAGCGACCTTATCCAGCACACCATTCACAAAACGGTAACCTTCTGCGCCGCCAAAAAACTTGGCAAGCTCAACGGCTTCGTTAATAGTGGCTCGATAAGGTACTTCGGTATGATGGACTAATTCATACGTCCCCAACAATAATGCGGCACGTTCCACTGGAGAAAGATCATTAATCGGCCGATTGACAAAAGCCATAAAATGCTCTTGCAAATGATCTGACTCACGCATGACTCCATGGAGTAGCGTGTAGTACCAATCAAAATCGGCCTCATGAAAGCCTGGCTCTTGGCGGATATGGGCATCAATCTGCATGGCATCATGTACCCCGTTGGCTCCTTGGATGATCCAACTGTAAATGCCTTGCAGAGCAAATTCGCGCGCCTTACGGCGCGCCCCACGTATATTCTTTGTCAAAGACTCAGCATCAGTCGTCAAAGTCTTCCTCACTTTCGAAGTCGTCATCTTCGTCATCAAAACCTTCTGAGTAATCAGGCTCGAGATAATCTACTAAGTTGGCCATTTCAACAGCGGCCTCTGCGCAATCCTGGCCCTTTTCCTCTGCACGAGCCAAAGCCTGCTCTTCATTTTCAGTAGTCAGAACGCCATTGGCTACAGGAACCCCTGTATCCATACTCACTCTGGAAATCGCAGCTGCACTTTCATTGCTGACTACTTCAAAATGATAAGTTTCACCACGAATCACTGCACCCAGTGCGATAAGCGCATCAAAATCAGCAGACTCTGCCATTTGTTGTAAGGCAATGCCTAGCTCTAGAGCGCCGGGAACCGAGACCAACGTAATATCGGCTGGTGATACCCCAAGCTCTATCAGCTGTGCCACACACGCTTTTTCTTGGGCAAGTCCAATGTGTTCATTGAAACGGGCGCGGACAATACCAATTTGCAGCCCTTCGCCATTAAGATCAGGAGTAATTACATAAGGGGTCGTCATAACTGATGGCTCCGTTTAGGTTGTACTATCATCTTCGCTTAAATAACCGGTCACTGTCAGGGCAAATCCTGCCATACTAGGCATTTTGCGGGGACGCGCCAGCAAACGGGCTTGCCCGACATTCAGATCACGTAAAATTTGCGCACCAATGCCATAAGTACGCAAATCATAACGATAAGGTGCTGAGCCTTTGTCTGCAGCGCTTGTTACAGGAGACTCTCCTGTACGACGCAAATCAAACTGCTCGAAAATCTTTTCCTGATTGCCTTGGCAATTCATTAATACACACACTCCTGCAGCAGACTGACTGATTACCTTGAGTGCAGCAGGAATGCTCCAGCTATGATCATTTGAATCACCACAAAGCAAATCCAGTACTGTGGTGGGCTCATGTACACGAACCAAAGTTTCTGTATCCGGTCGTATGTCACCATGCACCAAAGCAATATGCGGTGCTCCTGATGACAAATCACGATATCCAACCGCCTTGAAACGCCCCCATGGGGTCGTGGTATCACGCTCAAACAGGCGCTCTATCATAGACTCGTGGGTACTGCGATACTGAATTAAATCCGCAATGGTACCAATTTTTAAGCCATGCTCCCGAGCAAACTTTATTAGGTCGGGTAAACGGGCCATGGTTCCATCAGGATTGAGTATCTCACAGATAACAGCGGCAGGCGTTAACCCTGCCAACGTAGTAAGGTCACAACCTGCCTCCGTATGGCCAGCACGCACTAATACTCCCCCTCGGGCAGCCTTAAGAGGAAAAATATGACCGGGCTGCACCAAATCGGTAGGTTTTGCATCACGAGCCACCGCCGCTTGGATTGTGCGCGCACGATCCGCAGCAGAAATCCCTGTTTCTACCCCCTCAGCCGCCTCAATGGAGACAGTGAAATTAGTCCCAAAACGCGTGCCGTTACGCGTGGCCATCAAGGGCAAATCAAGCTGCTGACAGCGCTCTTCTGTGAGGGTCAGACAGACTAAGCCGCGCCCATGCGTCACCATGAAGTTAATGTCTTTGGCAGTGACAAACTCGGCGGCCATCAGTAAATCGCCTTCGTTTTCGCGGTCTTCCTCATCGACAAGAATCACCATCCGGCCTTCCCGTATCTCGGTAATAATCTCCGAGATAGGGGAAATACCGCTCAACTCTGTGTCGTGCGTGGAAGCTGTAGACTCATTCATGTGTGATGCCCTTTTCATATGTGATGCTGTGCTTAAACCCTAACCATCCTAACTCTTCAAATGGGTAGCTCTATATTATGGCATGTTACGCTTATCCGATCATCAATCATCGGCAAGCAACGCAGCAGCAAACTCCTGAGCCACAAAAGGTTGTAAATCATCCACTCCCTCTCCCACCCCGATCCAATAAACGGGAATCGGGCGCACCCCTTGGGTTCCTGAAGCAACTGCAGCCAAGATCCCTCCTTTGGCGGTGCCATCTAATTTGGTCACAATTAACCCTGTCAGCTCAATGGCCGCATCAAAGGCCCGAATCTGTGCTAAAGCATTTTGACCGGTATTACCGTCTACCACAAGCAACACCTCATGCGGCGCCCCTTCATAAGCCTTACCCACCACACGACGGATTTTCTTCAGCTCATCCATTAAGTGCAATTGCGTTGGCAATCGACCTGCCGTATCCACCATGACGACATCAATATTGCGCGCGCGTGCCGCATTGACCGCATCAAAGGCAACCGCTGCAGGATCGCCCCCCTCTTGGGCAATAACAGTTACTTGGTTTCGTGCCCCCCATTCAATAAGCTGTTCTCGTGCAGCCGCCCGGAATGTATCACCGGCTGCCAAAAGCACAGAAGCTCCTTGCGATTGGAAGGCTTTGGCTAACTTACCAATAGAAGTGGTTTTTCCAGCGCCATTTACCCCAGCAATCATGACTACCAGCGGCTGATTGGCACGCAAAGGAAAAGGCTTTTCCAGCGGTGCTAAATGCTCCGCTAAGATCGCTTGTAAGGCGTGTTTCACCTGCTCAGCATCAGTTAAACGCTCTTTACGCACTCGGGCGCGCAACTGAGTCAAAAGCGCATCCGTAGCCTCCATCCCCGCATCGGCCATAATTAAAGCTGTCTCTAACTCCTCAAACAACGCCTCATCAACGGGAACCCCTACAAAAATACTGCTTAAGCTCTGCCCCGTGCGAGCCAAACCTGAGCGTAACCGTTTAAACCAAGAACGTTTTGGAGTCTGTTCTTTAGTTTCGTCAGGAGCAGCCGTTGGAGCAGGCTCAGAAGCCTCTGGAGTTTCCTGAGCAGGCTCTGACTCAGCCGCTAAAGGTGGCTCTGACGTTGCTGTAGCTGCAGCAGATACGGGTTCCGCATCGACGGATGGTGCGGCAACGTCATCGGTCGTGGCCGATTCAAGCTGCTCACTGTCTGCCTCCTGTGGGCGGACCTGCTGTTCTTGAGGTTGCTCTTGTTTTTTTCTACGTCTAAAAAAACTAAACATAATCTTTCTGCAGTAATAAAATAATGGCTTTGGATTGTCTCGGCATATGATTCAAACAAGAATTGGCTCCGAGGGTCTACAATAAGCAGCCAATCAATCAATTGTTAAAGGGTTCTATTGCAATGACACAACATTCGGTTCGCATCATTGGCGGGCAATTTCGACGCACCCCCATCCCAGTTATTCATAGCTTGGATTTGCGACCGACACCCAACCGGATCCGAGAAACCCTATTTAACTGGTTAAATTATTTCTGGGGTAGTGATTTTAGCCAAAAACATGTGCTCGATCTCTTTGCTGGCACAGGAGCCTTGGGATTTGAAGCCGTCTCTCGAGGTGCTGCTTTTGTACAACTAGTCGAACATAACCCCAAAGCAGTACAAGCACTGAGACAATTTCGCAACAAGCTTGGTCTTGCTCATCACGTCCGCATTCATCATGGCGATGCCATGCACGTGCTCGAGCGCTCTACCCATCATTATGACCTAGTATGCCTAGACCCTCCCTTTAAACAGGGATGGTTTGAGCGCTTGTGGCCTGTTTTGCCCAATGTATTAGCACCTAATGCGCTAATCTATGTCGAGGCGGAGCATGCATTACAAATCCCTGCCCAGTACCATAGTTTACGCCAACAAAAAGCAGGACATGTTCATTATCAACTTTTAAAGTTTGATGCCCTCTCAAAAAAAGACAATAATGCTGTTAGTTCGCCCTTAAGCTAAGGGATATATTTTATTTTATCTTGCTAACACCAACGTTATGATTACAGCAGTCTATCCAGGAACATTCGACCCCTTAACTCGTGGGCACGAGGATCTCGTCCGGCGTGCGGCCAACCTTTTTGACCAAGTCGTTGTTGGGGTCGCACATAGCCAAGCTAAAAAACCCTTTTTTACTGTTGAAGAGCGGGTGGAGATTGCGCGCGAGGTCTTGGGACACTATCCAAACGTCCAAGTAAAAAGCTTTGGTGGATTACTAAAAGACTTTGTACGCCAAGAAAATGCTCGTGTCATTGTACGCGGCTTACGCGCGGTATCAGATTTTGAATATGAGTTTCAAATGGCAGGGATGAACCGCTATCTGCTCCCTGAGGTAGAAACTCTGTTTATGACTCCTTCCGATCAGTATCAGTTTATTTCCGGCACCATTGTGCGTGAAATCGCTATATTAGGGGGCGATGTGAGCAAATTTGTCTTCCCCTCTGTTGAGCGTTGGCTAGTCAAAAAGGCCCAAAGCTACAGACAAATGCAGCAAGAGCACAAGGGTAATTAATGCTCAGACCGTGCTTTGCGGTACACTGAAAGCATCATTCACTAACTGACTACAACTCTTATGGCGTTACACATCACCGAAGAATGCATTAACTGCGATGTTTGCGAGCCCCAATGCCCTAATGAGGCTATCTACATGGGGCCCGAAATTTATGAAATTGATCCCAACCGCTGCACTGAATGTGTGGGGCACTTTGATGAACCTCAGTGTCAAGTCGTCTGCCCAGTGGAATGCATTGAGGTCCACCCTGAGCATCAGGAAACTCAGGAGCAACTCATGCAAAAATATATTCGCCTCACCTCATAACCTAAGTTATAGCAGGCCAATCTATAGTTTGCTCAACATTGGGGTCAACCTTTAAGCACAACACTGGGCGCCCTAAAAACTGGCTAAACCAAGTATGAGCCAGCTCGCCTTCATCGATGGCGGCAATCGGCTGTGCGCCCACAAATGCAGTGCACCGCACACTGTCATCATCTTCTATCACATCCAATAACAGCTCTAAAGGCAACATCCCTGCAGCCCGTAACCGCAATCGACCAAGATAAAAAGTAGGCTCTAGCAATGCTAATTGTGCCAACTCGGTCGCAGGTATTAGGTGACGCTGCTCATCACATAAAAACCACTGATGCTGATAGGATTTGGCCCGCTCATCCTGAACAGCAGGCGCATAAACCAACACTGTTGCACACGTCATTTTCTCTTTAAAAACTCCTTTAAGGTAGCACCAAAATATTTAGCTGTATCTTCTACCAAAGCCCCCATAGTCGACTTTTTAGATGGTGCAGCCTCTTGGGTCAGCAATGCTCCATAAAGAGACATTCCTAGCACATCTAATAAGCCTTGTTGTATGGCCTCTTGTACAAAACGATGACGCATATCGGCCCACTGTATACGAATTACTGGTGCCTCTAAGGGCCCTGTAATACGAAAAGGAATAGGAGCCTGAGCAAATCCATAATGATAGGCTGCGAATTTGGGCGGTTTAGCCGAGTCCTCCGTAGACTGCTCTGCCTCTTGAGAAGGCAAATCCAAATCAAAGATGACCGTCACATCAAGCTGCTCATTCACTATATCTATCCAAGCCGGCTCCCCCAAAGTAAGCGTATATTCAGGCCCTTGCATGAATAAATCAACAAATTGAAGCTGCCCATACTCTCCTTTTAACTCAAAGCGCGCCGTATCAAAAGTCATCAAGGAGTGTTCATTATAGGCCTCTGGCATAGGAGGCACGTGACCTGAAAACAGCTGCCGCAAAACATGATTGGCAGCATCTAATTGCTCCCAAGCAGAAAAGCCAAGCAAGGCTCCTTGCTCTATATGCGCCTGTATATGCGCATTGAGCCCAGCGCGCCAAGCAGGCAATGTACTCCCCCAGGTCTGCCATGTCGCTTCTAAACTACCCTGCCCCTGTATCAAAGCCGGCCATTTTAAAGCTGCCAATACAGCTGAGGTATTGACCTCATCTAGTCCTAAATAGCCATAAAACTGCTCATTATCAAGCCACGCTGCATGGGCACGCATCTGTCCTCCATACAACCTGGCCTGCAAATCTGAGAGCTCAAACCCCTTTTTCTGCCATTTGCCATCCGCATTAAAATCTTGCAACCAAACGCTCTCTGCACGCAGCTCTTTGGCCTCAACCCGCCAAGACCACTCAAAAGGCAACGACACCCAATTTAATTCTGCATACTCTGGTACAGGTGCTGTTTCTGCTTGTACAGAGGAGGATGCGGAGGCTGCCTCTAAAGTGCGTTTCTGTAGAGAAAAAGAAGGTATCCACTGGTTCAGATCAATATGCTCTGCTTCTAAGTGTGTAATTAACTGAGGAGGGGTATTGACACGGTCAAACCAAAAAAACCAATTCAATCGCTCATTGACCGTATCCGTAGCCTCTTGAGCCTCTCCCACATACCCTTCAAAGGCCCCTGCAGCATGCCCATTAAAAGGCTCAATATAAAAATCACCCTTGAGCACTCTTTGCGTGAGACCATCAACCAAGGCTGGGTCATGGAGCGATAACAACCCATGCCCATCAGTAAACATGAGCTGTGCATCCGCATGAGACCACAACAAAGCGCTATCAAACTGCAGCTCCCAATGCTGCTCAGCGGTTTGATGACGCCCTTTAAGTTGCACTGTATCAACCCGAAACTCGCGCCATCCCGAGCTATAGCCATCAAAAGTCAGCGCCAGGCCGGTGACCTCTCGATCCCGAGCTTGTTTAAAACTGGCTACGATAGGCGTGCCGTGAGCCTGCTCAGGACTCATCCAAAATTGATCCGAACGCAATCCTAATTCGGCCTTTTCTTGCTCCCCTTTGATATTGACGCGCAAATTCACCTTCTCCCACCCAAATTGCGCTTGCTCCCAATGCATCCCCATGGAATGGGCAGAAAAGTGAAGCGCCGTATCGTGCTCCTGTGCCTCATGCATCCAACGTCCCTGCGCCAGCATGTCTAATTGCTTAAGTACCAACTCCTGCCCATAAGAATATTCTGCAGCCCCCTGCACCTCTGCGCTGTCTATCTTGAATGAACCCGCTACTCCTGTAGCCTGTAAGCTTGAGCGATGCACTAACAAGCGCTGCGCCATAGACTCAACCTGTAATACTCCCTGACCATCTAAACGCAGATCAGTACGGAGCGCTTCGCTCGACAAGCGCCCTTTCATTGATACATCAAAGGGCTGCCCAAAAGTAATGCGCCCAGTATTTAAAGACAGGTCCTGTAATGCGGCATGCCAGCGCTGCTGGGGATCAAAAAAGTAAATAGTAGCCTGGCGCACCTCAGCCCCGGCAATATCGATTTGAAACTCTGAGCGTTGTACACGAGGCCGCACTGTATCCTCTAATGCCTGTGCCTGAGCAGGAGCAAGTAGAGTGTTCATCCACCCACCAGTGTCTGCATACTCCCTTGCATCGGCGGGCACCATAATCTGTACATGCGCTCCCCCATGATCCCTCTCCTCCTCGACCACCTCTGCGTCAAGAAAGAGCCCAGGCACCTCAACCCAAGCCTGCACCCCCTCTAGAAACAAATGATCCACTACTAAATGATTCCAAAGCAAAGGCCACACTGCCACAGAAAAGCGCATGTTATCAACAGCAGCAAAAGGCACCTCACTGCCTCGTTCGGATAACTGCACTCCCTGCACGGCAAGCCCTATACGCGGAAATAAAGACAGCTGTATATCGCCTTGTATTTCTAAGTGACGCTCATAGCGCTCATAGACAAACTCTTGTAATTTATCTTTATACGCATTGGGGTCAAAGGTTAGAAAAAAAACGGCAATACCTACGATTGAAAGAATCAGCAGCGTAATTACCGCAAATATTATTCGTTTAATCCATTTGCTCATTAAAGCCTCAACTGCTGAATTGCCCACCATAAAAAATAGAGTGCCTGATAATACGCGTACCCCCTGTATGCTTCAAGACAACCGGAGCATACGACTCCTTAAGACTAAACTTATAGCCATTTAATCTTTGAAATAAGGGGTTATTCCGTGTATACATCATGAATAAAGATTAGTATAAGGATAACCGTTTATTCTCGGCATCTCTCTTCATTATTTAATACATGAGGGCAATCATGAAATTTGAAACCCTGGCAGTTCATGCTGGGTACACGCCTGAGCCCACAACTAAGGCCGTGGCCGTACCCATTTACCAAACCACATCCTACGCATTTGATAACACCCAACACGGCGCCGATCTTTTTGATTTAAAAGTGCCCGGCAACATCTACACCCGCATTACCAATCCCACTAATGCTGTACTCGAGGAGCGTGTCGCAGCACTAGAAGGGGGGATTGCTGCACTTGCCGTGTCTTCTGGTATGGCTGCCATTCTCTATGCTATCCAAACCATTACCGAAGTAGGGAATAACATTGTTTCGGTAAGTAAACTTTATGGGGGGACTTACAACCTCTTTGCACATACCTTGCCGCGCCAAGGCATTGAAGTCAAATTTGCTCCTTATGATGACTTAGCCGCTATTGAGGCTCTCATCGATGACCAAACCCGTGCTATTTTCTGTGAAACAATTGGTAACCCCGCTGGCAATATTGTTGACCTAGAAAAACTTACGGCCCTAGCTGAGCGTCATGGCGTACCAGTCATTGTTGACAATACCGTAGCCTCCCCGGCGCTGTGCCGTCCCTTTGATTACGGTGCTGCCATTGTAGTGCATTCCTTGACCAAATACATGGGGGGACACGGCACCACCATTGCCGGTGCGATTGTAGACTCTGGAAAATTTGACTGGGTCAAACATAAGGACCGCTTTCCTATGTTGAATGAACCCGATCCTTCTTATCATGGTACGGTCTTTACAGAAGCCCTTGGCCCGGCTGCCTTTATCGGCCGCTGTCGCGTTGGTCCTTTGAGAAACACTGGCGCAGCCCTGTCTCCTTTTAATTCCTTTCTCATTTTACAAGGCATTGAAACCCTTGCCCTGCGTATGGAAAGGCATTGTGACAATGCACTACAAGTCGCTCAGTACCTTGAAAACCATCCGCATGTCGCCTGGGTGCACTATGCAGGCTTGCCCTCACATGCTGACTATGAATTAGCCAAAAAATATTTTAATGGCAAACCAGCCTCTATTTTGAGTTTTGGAATTAAAGGGGGACGTGAGGCAGGAGCACGATTTATCGATAACCTGCAACTTATTACTCGCCTAGTCAACATTGGTGATGCCAAATCATTGGCCTGCCACCCCGCTACCACCACACACCGTCAACTCAATGACGAAGAATTAGCTGCCGCTGGAGTCAGCTCGGATTTGGTCCGCCTGTCTATTGGTATTGAGCACATTGACGACATTATTGCTGATCTTGAGCAAGCCATTGCCAAGAGCCAGCAAAGCTAAGGGCTATAAAGCGTAGCAACTCATATAAAAACCTGTGCTGCAATTTGGAGCACAGGTTTTTTCTTATGACGCGCACACTATCGAACGCGCCTCCGCTCACTATATTAAATAATGTTACAAAATCATATAAAATAAATACTTAGATATTCTGTCATGCACCACCATGTATCCTAATCACCGTTATGCGCCCGTCCTTAGATCCTTTCACCCTTACTGCTCCTTTAGAAATACTCCAATGGCTGCGCCAAATGGTGCAGCAACAGCCCTTGATGCGGCTCTATAACCCTACCACCCAAGAAAGCTTTTTAACCACCCTCTTAGATTTAGATGAATCCAATAATCAGCTTTTTTTGGATGCCAGCCAGGATGAGGGCACCAATCATAGACTCATAGAAACTAATACCGCTACCCTTTCCACACAACTACACCGCATCCCTTTTGAATTTAGGGTCTCGCAACTACAATTGGCCTACCACAGAGGACAAGCTTTTTTGTCCTGCCCTGTCCCGACAACCATGCGTCGCATTCAACGGCGAGAGAGCTTCCGCGTTACCCCTCCTAAAATTCCCCCTGCCCTATGCCGTATCAATACCTCAGCCCTGAGATTAGAACTCTTGATTGAAAACATCAGCACCACCGGCATCGCTCTGACCTCTCTAGAGGCGAGACTTGATGTTGAACCGCCCTATTTTTTATCTAAAAACATTCTCGAACTACCTAATTTTGGCACCTTAATTGTAGATATGACAGTGGTGCGCACACAGCTATTCACGCTCAATCAAAAAGAGACCTATCTCCTAGGGTGTCGCTTTGAAAATCTGACCCCCCAACAAGAACGTGAACTGCAAGACTACATTTTTATGTTACAGCGCATTCAAGCAGCTAAAGACAAAGGCTTGTACTAACTTAAGGCGCTCTAGGCCGTGCACACGGCCTAAGCATGGTCACGCCCCCATCTCGTGGAATGATGGCAGATAATGGTCGGCAGCCCTGTGCATCACACCATTGATAATCAGGAACAAATTCCGAGCGCGTTAACCGCAATAACTCAGGTGAATGCATCACAGGCGTGTAATAAAAAGCACCCTCTCGATACACCGCATCTGCAGGCGGCTCCATACCCGATCCAGACCCCTTGATCCGCGCCTGCTGCGCCTGTAGCACTGGCTGTCCAGAAGAGCCGAGCACCACAGCATAGTCTTCTTCCCAACGTATTTTTTCAATACTGTGATCCCAAGCTAAAGTAAATTGCTCAGTCGGCACAAAGATGCCGTGAGCACTATTGCTGGCGGCCAGCTGTAAACACACCCCTAATACCAGAGCTGCACTACCCATTACCATTACTGCCGTTACTAATAAATGCTCCAGCGTGTCCCATCCTTAGACTGTGGAAGGCGTCCACTGATTGCGTTGACGGCGTATCTGCCACAAATGCCAGAATAAAAACACCAAAGTGGCTGCTGCGCCAATTAAATCAGAAGTCTCATTCGCCCATACTAATAATGCTGCAGCACCCACAACATAGATACGCTCAAAAAGATTAAGACGTCCCAATAAAAATCCTGTGGCGCCCGCTCCCCACAAAATAATGGCCACTATTGCCTTAAAAACCACTAAAAACACCTCACCCCAATGGCTATAATTTTGCAACATCAAAGCAGGTGCATAAACCGCCATGTAGGGCACGACAAAGCCAGCAATAGCAACCCGAATAGCCTGAAAGCTAATCATCAACCCGCTACTGCGAGCAATAGGGGCCGCAGCAAAACAGGCCAACGCCACCGGCGGCGTTAAATCAGCCATAATGCCAAAATAAAACACAAACATATGCGATACCACTAAAGGCACGCCTAATTTGAGCAAAATGGGCGCAGCTAAAGAACTAGTAATGATGTAATTAGGAATAGTGGGAATGCCCATTCCTAATACCAAACAGGTCACCATTGTTAAAAACAGAGCCAAAAATAAATTATCACGCCCTATAGAAATAACCTGTCCCCCAAACTCTGCGGCCACACCTGTAAGGTTAATGATCCCGATAATCACTCCAACCAAAGCACAAGCCACGGCTACGGGCAACGCGTGACGCGCCCCTTCGGCTAGCGAACGCAATGCCTCACCAAGCACATTGGTATTGCGACGGCTAATTAAAATCAGCGCTATCAGTACTGCGACAATGGCAAAAAAAGTAATCACCCCAAACTGTACAAATCCTAGACAGGCAAAACCTAATAAGACCCAAAATAAATATCTAAGGGCGATTTGGGACACCCCTTGCATGATAGCCGCCCCAAAAATCAAAATCACAGTTAAACCCAAACCAACAGTGCCTGAAAACAATGGGGTATAGCCTGAAAACAGCAAGGCCACTAAACCTAGCAACGGGATCAATAAATACCATCTTTTACGTACTGCCTCCCAAGGATTAGGACATTGATCCTTGGGCAAACCATCTAAACCCTTTCGTCCCGCCTCTAAATGCACCGTTACAAATACAGTAAAAAAGTACAACAAAGCTGGAATAATCGCCGCCTTAACGATTTCTATATAGGGTACATTGATGGTTTCCGCCATAATAAAGGCCACCGCCCCCATCACAGGAGGCATGATTTGCCCCCCCATGCTCGAAGTAGACTCTACGCCACCGGCAAAAGAGGATGAGTAACCAAACCGCTTCATCAAAGGGATAGTGAACTGTCCCGTGGTCACGACATTTGCAACGCCAGAACCATTAATAGTCCCCATCAAACCCGAACTGACTACCGAGACTTTGGCAGGACCGCCCCGATGATGCCCCACCGTGCCCATAGCAAAATCGCTAAATAGATCAATCATCCCGGCACGTTCAAGAAATGAGCCAAATAAAATAAATAAGAAAATATAAGTGGCTGAGACATACACGGGAGTGCCGTAAATACCCTCAGTACCAAAAGCTAAGGTCCCAACTATTTGATCAAAACCATAACCTCGGTGCATAAATGGTCCGGGCACATATTCACCAAACAAGCCATACAATAGAAACAAACCACAAATGATGGGTAAGGCCCAACCCATGATTCTGCGGGTGACATCGAATACTAAGAGAATGGTCATAATCCCAATGACCATGTCTGCGTCCGTCATTTCTCCGGCTCGGGCAGTCAAATCAGACTCAAAAATCCAATGATAAAAACTAATGGCAAAACCAAGCAGCCCAAGCACCCACCCCAACCAAGGAATACGGCGACCGAAAAAATTAGGATGCAATAAATATACCAACCAAATCACAAACCCCACGTGAATAGCCCGAATGACCTGACTGGACATAGGGCTAAACGCAGCAGTATAGATTTGATAAGAGGAAAACAGCACCGCTACCCAAAAAATAGCTTTAGGCAGCTGGACCACGGGACGTTCTTCTAACAAGCTCATAACGTGATTCCGTATTAACCGCGCACAACTCTCCCCCGCCTAAGAGAGAAGTTAGGCGGGGCATACACTCGAGAGCGACGCACTTACTCTTGAATAATTCCTACCTCTTTGAAGTAACGCTCTGCCCCAGGATGAACGGGCACAGGCATCCCCTCGAGGGCGTTTTCAATAGATACTGTTTGAACCACACTGTGGGTGGACTGTAAGGAATCTAAATTGTCATAAAAGACCTTGGTCATTTCATAGACCAAATCCTCAGGAACATCTTCGTGGGTGACCAAGAAGATAGGTATGGCTGCTGTCGGCACCTCACTGTCTTGTCCCTCATAAGTATTGGCAGGAATGGTGGCGGGAATATAAGCAGGGCTACCGACCTTTTCTACTATTTCAGCAGGAATAGGAATGACCTCAATATCAATGGCAGTTGCTAAATCGCGTATCGACGACACACCCAATCCGGCCGATTGTAACGTGGCATCAATCTGGCGATTTTTCATCAACTCCACAGACTCACCAAAGGAAAGATATTCAACCTTGGCAAAGTCCTTATAATCCATGCCGGCAGCCTTAAAAATTGCCCGCGCATTGAGCTCTGTCCCGGAACGTGCAGCACCCACAGAGATTCTCTTGCCCTTTAGATCTTCGAGGGTTTTAATCCCTGAATCCGCATTCGCTACAATTTGAATATAGTTGTTATAAGTACGTGTGACGCCCCGCAGCTTATCTAGTTTGTTTTTAAAACCCGCCTCTTCGTTACCCTCCCAGGCATCCGATACAGAGTCCGCCAATGACCAAGCCAACTCGCCACGACCTGCCTGCAAAAGGTTCATATTTTCTGCAGATGCCTTAGTTACTTGAGCGGTGGCCCGTACATTGGGGATTTCCTCGGCATACATTTGTGCCATCGCAACCCCTAATGGGTAGAAAACCCCGCTCTGTCCTCCTGTTAAGATGTTAATAAACTGCGTTTTTTGTGCTAAAGCCGGTGCAGCCACCACAACCATCGCTGCTGCTGCAATGCCGGAAATCCATTTTTTAATGCGCATATATTTGTCTCCTATAGCAAAAGCCAAATGGCCCAGCTTATCCAAGCCAAACCGTTGAATCACATTGCATCTCTATGTGACTTTTTTTATTTATTCTCTTTATGATAACGCAAAATTACCTATACAGTCAGTTTGGGTATACCCTCTTGCCGAACCCGCGCTAACGCTTAAATAACCAATACAGTAATAATAAACTGCCTGATAACGTCGCTCCCAAGCCCAACCACACAAATAAAGGTAGCCCCAACACCATTGGGCCCAAATCCATTAAATGCGGCGCTAAGCCTAAAGCAAAGGCTGCGGTAACCAATGCCACACATAATCGAGAGGCGGCCCGCTCTAAAGCCTCGTTTAATTGCTCAATATGGCGCAAATCCACATCAACGCCGATACGCCCATGTCGAATACGGTGCATGAGCAAACGTACAAAACCTGGCGCCTCACCTGCTAAATCATATAACTCGGAGGTCACATACAACGCTCTTTGCCGCATGGCCCGAGGCGAGTAATACAGGCGCAACTGCTCTTCAATCATAGGTTGAGCTAGGGTGATAAGATCTATTTCCTTAGAAATTCCCTTAAGCACACCATCAGCTGTTATTAATGTTTTAAACAATAAACTTAAATCTGGGGGCAACGTAATCTTTAAATGTCGGGCTAAAGCCATAAAATCAGTGAGCACCAAACTAATTTTTAATGGGGGCAACCGATGCTCTGTTAAAAAGCGCTCTACAGCAATAGAAATTTCTATGGGATCCGCATCAAAAGAGGCAGACCACTCTAGCAACATCGCTGTCACCCCCTCTGTCTGCCCAGTTTGTAAAGCACGTAACAGCACAAGCAACTGATTTTTGCGCTTTTTGGATAGGCGCCCAACCAATCCAAAATCAATGAAGGCAACACGATCGCCACTCATCGCAATAAGATTACCAGGATGAGGATCAGCATGATATTCCCCTTCATCAAGGATCATTTTCAACATGGCCTGTGCCCCATGCAAGGCAACCTTATCTGGATGAATGCCTTGGGCAATTAAAGCCTTGGCACTATGAGGCTCCCACCCCGAGATATATTCTTGGACCAGCACATAACGATTGCTCCACTGCCAATAAATTTTGGGAATAACAACGGTGGGATCCTCAGCAAATTGGGCTCCAATGCGTTCACAATTGCGCCCCTCATTAGTGAAATCGAGCTCATGCTTCATGGCTCGAGCCAAATAATCTACGATACTCACTGGTTTAAAACGCGCCCATTGCGTGCTATTTTCCTCTAATAAATGAGCAATATGACTCAATAAACGCAGATCTGCATCAATGGTTTGCTCAAGATGGGGGCGCTGTATCTTGACCACCACCTCCTGGCCACTGTCTAAACGTGCTCGATGTACCTGGGCAATAGAAGCGGCAGCTAATGGGGTCTGATCAAAATAAGCAAATACCTCTTCTGGGGCTGCGCCAACGTGTTTCTTAAACTCAGCTAACACAACATCCCAGGGCAAAGGCTGGACATGGGCGTGCAGCTTCGCTAATTCACTGGTCCATTCAGATGACAATAAATCATGACGTGTGGCCATAATTTGGCCTAATTTAATAAACGTTGGCCCTAATGCCTCAAGTGCCAGACGTAAGCGCTCGGGCAGTGAAGACTCATTGCGTCTATCTTGAGTCTGTTTATGACCATGCGGAATGAGCTTGCGCAACCCAAGTTGCTCAACCAGGCCATCCACCCCAAAACGAAAAAGAATGCTCGCTATCTCAGTTAAACGCGCTCTATCTCGAGCAGCTACCAAAGCAGTTTCCAACATAATGAATGACCCCAGCCCAATAATCTTGTAAACAAACACCTAAATGGTGCTACGATTTAATAGTACTCACAAATCTCAGCCACGTCTGATGAATCTTGCTCACCCAACCTATTACTTAGATTATGCAAGTCCTTTAGGAGCAGTGCGCCTGCACGCACACGCTCATGCCGTATTCGCGGTATATTTTCACTCTGAGGAGCACGCCCTTGAGCAGGGTCATCATACCTCAACCCTTGTCACACCTGCGACCCCTCAAAGAGCCTATTTTAACGATGTGCTGCACTGGTTAGACCACTATTTCAAAACTCCTGCCTCCCTGCCCCCACCCCCTATTTGTATCGAGCCCCTAGCAGGCACCCCCTTTCAAAAAAAAGTCTGGCATGCCCTGTGCAGCATACCGCCAGGACAGACTATTTCCTACTCCGAACTAGCGAGGCGCTGTGGGCACCCGCGTGCAGTCCGGGCAGTTGCCTCTGCCTGTGGCAAAAACCCCTGCCTGATCCTGATCCCTTGTCATCGCGTCATCACTCAAACAGGAGCCTTAGGCGGCTACTCTGGGGGACTCAAGCGCAAACAGCACTTATTGCAGTGGGAGCGCTGCTCCCCCGCCTGAATTAATAGTTACCAAAATTTAACATAACCAGCTAACCCACTGATTAATAATCATATATTTGTAACTAACCCCTACTCCATTAGGGGGGATCCGCCTTTTTTTCTTATGCTGCCCATGTTATGGTTGGTCTTGAAATCATTTCGGTGACTAATTATTACAGGACAAAATATGCAGCACACTAATCCTTTCTGGCGCAACTTTAAACGTTTAACCGTAACGGCTTTCGCTGGCCTCAGCCTTATGGTTGGAGCACCTGCCGTTGCTGAAGACGACAGCAAAGGTACCGTGCATTTAGCTTATGTTGAATGGTCTTCTGAGGTGGCCTCTGCTAATGTGATGCGTGCCCTCCTAGAAGAGGCTGGCTTTGACGTTAAAACCAGTGCCCTGTCTGCCGCAGCCATGTGGCAAGCAGTTGCCTCCGGGGATGCAGATGCAACCCTAGCAGCTTGGTTGCCTACCACACACCAAGACTATTACGAGCGGCTCAAAGAGGATATTGTTGATGTCGGAGTAAACCTAGATGGCACTCAATTAGGCTTAGCAGTACCCACTTATGTAGAAATAGACTCTATTACTGAACTCAATGATGCGGCGGCATTATTCAATAAGGAGATTATTGGCATTGATCCAGGAGCAGGCTTACAAGGCCTAACCGAAGAGGTAGTCAAGGACTATGGCCTTACCCTGCGCCTGCGTGATGGCAGTGATGCCACCATGACCGCTGCCTTAGCCAATGCCATTAATAATAATGAGCCCATAGTGATCACTGCTTGGACCCCTCATTGGAAATTTGCACGCTGGGACCTGAAGTATTTAGATGATCCCAAGGGAGTCTACGGGGGCGCAGAACAGATTCATACCATTACCCGTACCGGCTTCAAAGAAGACAACCCCGAGGCGTATGCCATTTTGGAACGCTTTGAGTGGACACCTGCTGACATGGAAGAGGTCATGCTGCTTAACGAACAGCCTGGCAGCGATCCCTACGAAAATGCTAAAAAATGGTTGGCTGATAACCCCGATAAAGTCAAACAATGGCTCGGACAATAATGATTGCCGATTCATCATGTGATTCTATTCTTCTTATTTGGATGCGCTGCAACCGTGCAGCCGCATCCTATCACTTTTAAAAATAAATCATATTTACATGACTTCCGATAGACGGATAAAAATAAAAGTACGTAATTTAAGCAAAGTCTTTGGTAACCATCCACAACAAGCATTAAAGCTGCGTGACCAAGGGCTGGGTCGCCAAGAAATTTTTTCTAAAACAGGGCAAACACTCGCCCTATCTAATATTAATTTTGATGTCTACGACGGCGAGCTATTGGTCATTATGGGGCTTTCTGGATCGGGCAAATCAACTTTGATTCGCTGCCTGAATCGCTTGGTAGAGCCCACCGAGGGGCAAATTCTGGTGAATGGTGAGGATTTGACCAAAATTTCAGAGCAACAATTGCTGGAACGTCGTAGAAAATACTTTTCGATGGTATTTCAAAACTTTGCTCTCTTTCCTCATCGCACTGTTTTAGAAAATGCACAATTTGGCCTAGAAATCCAACATATGCCTAAGGCACAACGCACAGCGCTCGCCCGCGAAGCACTTGAGCAGGTGGGCCTAAAAGGATGGGAGGACGCCTATCCTCATCAACTTTCAGGCGGCATGCAACAACGCGTTGGGTTAGCACGCGCCTTGGCAACTGATGGCAGTGTCTTGCTTATGGATGAAGCCTTTTCTGCTCTCGACCCGCTCATTAGAAAAGACATGCAACAAGAAATTCAAGAGCTGCAATTTAGCACTCAAAAAACTACCATATTTATTACTCATGATTTAGACGAAGCCCTCAACATTGGAGATAGAATCATCCTGCTTAAGGATGGCGAAATTGTTCAAGATGGCACCCCTGAAGAAATTCTTACTCAACCTGCTGATGATTATGTGGCCCGATTCATCGAGGGAGTAGATAAAACACGTGTACTGACAGCTAGTTGCGCCATGCGCCCTGCTCGAGCCACTGCACGCCCTACTGATGGGCCACGTACTACGGCACGGCGGATGCGCGATAATGATCTTGATATGATGTATGTGCTGCAACGTGATCGAACCCTAGTGGGCCTGATTTCCGCACAACAGCTCAAACAGGCATTACGTGATAATGCCAGCAGCATTGCGGACTATGTCGATAAAAACCCACCCACTATTTCTGCAGACAAGCCCTTAAATGAGGTCTTTGGCCTCTTTGATGAACGCAGCCTACCATTAGGGGTTATTGATGACACTAAAAAATTAAAAGGCGTTATTGTCAAAGGAGCAGTACTCGAAGAGCTTGCTAAAGCTGGAGAACAGCCCACTGATGCTATCAACAAAACGGGAGCATCCGCATGAATTCAATACCCAGTCTCCCTCTCGCACACTGGATTGAAAATGGGCTGAATCTACTCACTCGGCAATACTCGGGCATTACCCGCGGTATCGCACGGGTGACAGAAAGCGGCATTGATATCCTTAATGATGCCCTATTATTTATTCCAGAATGGCTATTTATTGTTCTATTTGCAGCCCTATGCTGGCGTGTCTCAAGCTGGCGACTCGCTGTGGGCGCGCTCTTAGGACTGGGATTAATATGGAATTTGGGCCTATGGACAGCCACCATTCAGACCCTGACCTTAGTGGTTTTGGCCACTCTGGTTGCCATCATCATTGCCATTCCGGTCGGCATTATTGCTGCGCTGTCGCAAAGCATGTACCGTGTGGTCATGCCTTTGCTAGATTTTATGCAAACCATGCCCGCCTTTGTATACCTCATACCAGCAATTCCTTTTTTTGGTATTGGTTCCGTATCGGCAATTTTTGCAACGGTAATTTTCTCGATGCCACCAGCCATTCGGCTCACTATTTTAGGCATTCGCCAAGTGCCTACGGATCTTATTGAAGCGGCAGATGCCTATGGGGCCTCACGCCGCCAAAAGCTCTTTAAGGTGCAGCTGCCCATCGCACTCTCTACCATTATGGCCGGTATCAACCAAACCATTATGCTGGCCCTCTCAATGGTTGTGATTGCAGCCATGATTGGAGCGGATGGCTTGGGTAGCGAAGTATGGCGAGCCATTCAACGATTGCGTCCTGGTGATGGTTTTGTCGCTGGCATTGCAGTGGTGATTCTTGCCATGCTCCTCGATCGCTTGACCCAATCCTTGCAGAATAAACCTAAGCACAAATAATCTACACCTGCATTCAGAGCTCTGATGCGCGCTCCCTACCCCTTGCGTAGGGAGCAACGACCGCTCACTACCTTTTATTCAGCAGTATAGTCGAGGTCTTGATAACGGTGTGTTGTGCCAATCACCCCAGCAAATAATAATAAAAAGGTGAGCCCACGCCGTACCTCTGGCTCTCGAGCCAAGCGCAATAGCCCCAATAGACTTGGGGTCTGTTCCATGGCGCGTAGCTGAGTACTTGCCATACGTGCTGCATTACCTACCGCCCAAGTTCCACCTATCAGCTCCTCACCCGCCTTGGCAAGCTTTTCCACCATATATTTATCGCTCATATCAACCAAGTCGGCTGCAATAGACATTATGTCGACCAAGCGATGCAAACGCCCCCCAGCAATCAACGGCTCTAATTTATCTATCAGCTCTTGTAAGCCAACTAAGGTGGCATCATCATGAATCAAAGCATCAAGGTCCTTAGGCAAACCGCTTGACTGCTCCTCTAAAGAAATAAAGTTTTTTTCTGTCTGCTCATTCATGTGACTCCCTCCCTTTAAATGAGACCTCGGGCTACAGCCCAATACACCCCTCGATTAAACCCCTTGCGCATTAGTCCCCCAATTTTATTTGGCGGGGTAGGCTGAACATTTTCATGATAGTCATACCACAGTGGCATTCCATTCTCGAGTCCCATTTGGGCAATGGCCACCACCCTTCCATCATACGCATCACACGTGGTGCCAAATCGAATTTCTGCAGCAATATTATTCACCACCACTGGAGACTGATTGTGGCAGGAGCCACCTGCCTTAGAGATGGGAAGATCCACGGTATCGCCCAGCACATAAACATTTTCTAATCCAAGCACCTGCAGGGTTTCATGATCCGTAGGCAGCCATCCCTCATCATCAGCAGCTTGGGAAATACCTGTGCTTTTAACAGCCTCCACAGCCTCAATAGGGGGGGTGGACATTAAAATGTCAAAAGGCTCCTCAGCTCCTTCGGCTGAATACGCAATCTTTTTCTCTGGATCTACCCGCTCAAGCGTAAAGCCGCGCTGATATTGGATGCCCCGCTCTTCGAAGATTGTGGGTAAGACCTCACACGTTTCCTCTTGCATGAATAGGCAATTGCGCAGTAATTGGGCTAATGTAGGGTAGGTATAGACAATTTCTACTTGATCACGAACCCCGCGCTGCCTAAGCAATTCGTCGAGCATCAGCGTGGTTTCAATAGGCGCAATCCCACATTGGTGAGGGACATTGTGCGTTTTGGGGAATGACACAGTAATAAAAATGCGCCCTTTTTCAATAGTAGTGAGTTTTTGTGCGAGCGCACGCGCTGGCTGATACTGATAAAAGTGATTGCCTGCCTCAGCCAACCCCTCTATCTTATGGGGAGCAGGTACACAACCGGTGGCAATCACCAAGTGGTCATAACCAACACGACGTCCACTTTTGCATACCACATGTTGCTCAGCAAAATCAAAATGAACCACCTCTTCAACATGAAAATCAATTTCTGGGCGCAGTAAACTCTGCTGGGGACGCCGGAGCTCATCGAGGAAAAAACGATTAAAGGCCACATACATAAAGGCCGGTTTGTAATAATGCCAAGGCGAATTTGAAAGCATGGTAATACGCACCTTGCCTTGGCGAATTTCTGGATATAATTTTGTGACTAAATGATTGGCGGTCATCGTCCCACCAATCCCTCCACCAACTATCAGAATATGATGTGCCATAGTTCCTCCTCATTGTTGTAATAATAGAGCAAGCACCACTACTTCATGTTAGAACGGCAGTTCTATCCATTTCAACAATTTCTCCCTAAAACCCGTATAAACCCTTATATTTCAAGGCTTGCGGCGAAATACAGTCGACTCTGATAGAATCTAGCATTACCCTTCTTTTTTATTCCTCTTTGCTGTCTATGACCGATGTTCTATTCCCCATGCTTGGGGGCGTTGGGCTATTTCTAGTGGGCATGATGCTACTTTCTAAGGGACTGGTTGCTTTTGCCGGACAGTCTCTTAAAAATGTGTTGGTACGCTTTACGGGCACCCCGTGGCGTGCCTTTGGCTCAGGGGCCATTTTGACTGCCATGATGCAATCGTCCACAGCCACCACAGTCACCTTGATTGGCTTTGTCAGTGCAGGCCTCATCCCTTTTGTTCAGGCTATTGGAGTAGTGATTGGTGCCAGTTTGGGTAATACAGTGGCTGGTTGGGTGGTATCAGGATTGGCTCTTAAGGTAAACCTGAGTTTTTATACTCTGCCTTTAATTGGCATCGGAGCGCTCCTACAACTATTAGGGCGTGGGCGGTGGCCCGATTTAGGACTCTTTCTATCTGGTTTTGGGATTTTATTCCTTGGTCTCAGTACCCTGCAGCATAGTATGGCCGAAGGGGCAAATCAGTTTAACCTTGCTGCGTTACCAGTAGGAAGCTTGGGCGCTCATTTTTTGATTATGCTCCTTGGACTTTTGCTTAGCACCGTCTTACAGTCCTCAGCGGCAGCCATTGCCACGACATTAACTGCCTTTGATGCCGGAGCGATTAACCTTGAACAAGGGGCCGCAGTCGTAGTAGGCGCTGCCATTGGTACCACCTTGACCAGCGCCCTTATAACCATTGGAGCGACTACTGCAGCCAAACGCACAGCCTTGGCTTATATACTCTTTAATCTCATTACCGGGCTCATTGCCATCTTATTAATGCCCGCTTTTTTATTTGTAGTCAATCAATCAGTACAGCTATTAGGCATTCAACCAAGTGCGATAGTATTGGCCGCTTTCCATACTTTTTTTATTATGGTTGGAGCACTGATTTTTTTACCCTTTACACGTAGGTTTGCCCAACTGGTTGAACGCCTCTTGCCAGAAAAAGAATCCTTCAAAATGCAGCACCTCGATAGCAGTTTGCTGGGTATGCCAGATATTGCTCTAGAGGCCTCACAGCGCAGCTTGGAACACATGGCTCAGGTACTATTTGAGATGCATCAGCGCATCCTCCAACAGGCTCCCGTCACGATTCAGCCCAACTTTTTCACTCATATGCATCAATCCTTAGAGGATCTATTTAGCTTTATCTCACGCAACCAAGTAGATGTATCTGATGAGCGCTTGAGTCAGCAGCGCATTGCTCAACTTCATGCTGTCGATCACTTATTGCGCCTCAACGCACGCACCCTGAGTGTGTTTGATCGCCAAGAAACCATCGATCCAGCTGCCTTAAACTTAGCCACTGAGTATTCCCTCCCACTGATTCAAGAGGCGCTCAGCTATGATGCGCAAACTGCTGATGAACATTGGGTAGCCAGCATCGAAGCTAACGCCAATAAAATTCGCGCAATCACTGCAGAAAGTCGCCGCGAGCTCCTCAAGCATCCAGATCGGGTATCCACCACGGGCAATATACTCACTAAAACCGAAACCCTCCGTTGGCTAGAGCGCAGCAGCCACCACATTTGGCGCATTTGTAACTACCTTGTCCTCGGTCGCGGCCAACAAGAATAAGCCTTCTTAAATATATGCCAACGGTGGGCGCCTACTAAGCTTATTAATTAGGAAATAACTTTTTCCATAAAGGAGGCTGGCCCGCCTCCTGCTCCAACCCCTCTAAATATAAGCGATGTGCTTCCAACGCCTCAGCACTAGGCTGAATGACCGGCAAGGAATGGGCCTCACTTTGTGAGGCCACTTGTATCTCGGTCACCTCCTCGGTATCGCTGCTTAGACCCATCAACAAGCTTTCTTGTCCGCGGGTCATCGCTAGCCAAACATCGGCCAAAAGCTCTGCATCCAACAAAGCGCCGTGTAATACGCGGTGCTCATTAGAAATGCCATAGCGCTCACATAATACATCTAAGCTATTGCGTCGGCCTGGGTGTAACTCACGCGCATAAGCAAGAGAATCTGTAATCTTGCCACAATAATGTTCAAAGGGGTGAGCCCCGCATCGCTCAAACTCGGCATTTAAAAACCGTACATCAAAAGGAGCATTGTGAATAATTACCTCGGCTCCTTGAACAAAGGCTATAATTTCTTCGATAATGGCCTCAAAAGGCGGATAAGCAGATAAAAACTCAGTAGTTAAGCCATGCACCGCCAAGGCCTCTGGATCACTCTCACGCCCTGGATTGACATAATGGTGCAAATGATTGCCTGTTAACCGGCGTTTATCGATCTCTACCGCCCCAAATTCAACGATACGATGACCTTCTGCAGGATCCAAACCTGTCGTTTCCGTATCCAGTATGACCTGACGCATATTCACTCTCTCTTTTCTTGTACGCCCAAGCAATATACTGAGCTAAGGCTCGTTTGCTCCTTCTGGCAGGCTCCGATCTCTAGCAATATAAGTATAAGCAGCGGGTACCACAAATAAAGTAAGAAGCGTACCAAACAATAAGCCCCCTACCAACACCCAACCAATTTGCTGTCGGCTTTCTGCCCCTGCTCCACTGGCATAAACTAACGGCAACACACCCAACACCATTGCCCCAGTAGTCATTAAAATAGGCCGCAAACGCATCTCACTGGCCCGAACCACGGCAGCATAGGCATTGAGTCCTTGAGCGCGCAACTGAGTGGCAAATTCAACAATTAAAATACCATGTTTGGTAATCAGCCCAACCAACGTGATCAAACCAATTTGACTATAAATAGACAGGGTGCCCCCACTGTACCACAGTGCAAATAAGGCACCGGTCATCGATAGGGGCACAGACAGCATAATGATAAATGGGTTACGCCAGCTTTCAAATTGTGCTGCCATGACCAAATAAATAAATACTAATGCCATCGCAAACACAAAATACATACTCCCCGAGGAATCACGAAACTCTCGCGACTGCCCGTCTAAATCAGTTTGTACTGAAGGAGGCAGCACCTCATCTGCCACCTGCTGCATATAATCAAGCACCTCGCCCAAGGCATACCCTGGTGCCACCGACGCCTCAACAATAACGGCACGTAACCGATTGAAATGGTTCAGTGATTGCGGTGCCACCGTCTCTTTTACAGTAATAAAGCTACCTAATGGCACCATATTGCCAGCGCGATTGCGCACAAAAATATCACTGATATCAGCAGGCGTCGTTCGTGACTGCTTATCAACCTGAACAATCACATCATATTGCTCCCCATCGCTTTCAAAACGTGTCACCTGTCGGCCGCCCAGCAGACTTTCTAAAGTACGCCCAACTACATCCACAGCAATGCCCGCATCAGCAAGCTTATCCCTATCTATTTCTACACGTAATTCAGGGGTATTGAGCCGCAAATCAGTATCGATATTGTGTAATCCTTCGTACTGACTTAGACGCTCTGTAAAAATTTGCACCCACTCTGCCAACTCGTTATACGGGGCCTGACTCATGATGACAAACTGTACGGGCTTAGATGTCGCACGCTGCCCAAATGCGGGAGGATTAGTAGGAAAAGCCCGCACTCCAGGCAAAGCAGCAAAATGCGGTTGCAAAGAGCGGGTAATTTCTTGTTGTGAACGCGCGCGCTCATTCCAATGCTTGAGGCGCAAAATAGCAAAAGAATCCGTTACAGTAGGAAAGCCAATAACAGCCTGATAGGTTTCTTTTTCTGGTACCGCCTCATATAAAGCCTCTATTTGTTCTACGCTTTTTAAGGTGTACTCTAATGTTGAACCTTCAGGAGCGCGAACCATACCAAAAATGACCCCTCTATCTTCAGTAGGAGCCAACTCATTAGGAATCAAAGTAAATAAGTAACCACTAGCCAATGCCACTAATAAACCTGCCAGAATCACCCCCAACCGAACACGCAATGCCCGCAGCAGCCACCGCCGATAACTCCGCGTCACCGCATGCAAACCACGCTCTATAAGCACGTAAAAACGACCCGGGCGGGATATGGGGCGCAACATCGTAGCGCACATCATCGGAGTCAAAGTCAATGCAACAAAACCAGACACCAACACCGCTCCTGCCAAGGTCAAAGCAAACTCAATGAATAAGCGCCCGGTGCGTCCCGTAGCAAAGGCCAGCGGAGCAAAAACGGTAACCAAGGTCAACGTCATCGCAATTACCGCCCCGGTAATCTCCTTGATCCCGATAATAGCAGCACGAAATCGAGGCACCCCACGCTCAATATGGCGAAATATATTTTCTAAAACCACAATGGCATCATCAACCACTAACCCAATAGCCAGTACCATTGCGAGCAAAGTCAGGGTGTTGATGGAAAAACCAAAGGCATACATGAGCCCCATCGCTCCGATCAAGGACACTGGAATAGTCACTAAAGGGATGATACTGGCCCGCCAATTACGTAAGAAAAATAAAATTACCAGCGTTACCAAGAAGGTGGCCTCTAAGATGGTATTAAAGACCGAGCGAATGGATTCTTGAATAAATACGGAACTGTCATAAGAAATATGCAACTGCATATTTCCTGGTAAGTTTTTATTAATTTCTTCTACTTCTGCACGAACCGCAGCTGATAGGGTTAAAGGATTTGCTGTAGACTGCTTGGTCACCCCAATAGTTAAGCTCGGTGCGCCATTAAAACGCGCCATTACACGCTCATCTTCTGGGCCTAGGTAAATATTAGCCATATCCCCTAAGCGCACAGGATAGCCCTCTACGTGACTAACCACAATGTCGGCAAATTCTTGGGGCGTCTGCAAATCTGTAGAAGAAACTACCGAAAACTCCCTATCCACAGACTCTATTCGGCCCGCCGGAATTAATACATTTTGCTCTCTAAGCGCCTGCTCTACATCCTGCACAGTCAAGCCCAATGACGCCATACGTGCCCTATCTAAATCAATCCGCATGGCCTGCAAACGCTCGCCAAACACACGTATTTCTGCCGCTCCAGGCAAGACGGAAAATCGGGTTTTTAAATACCGATTAATATAATCAGAGGCCTCAATAGGACTTAAATCCCCCATATGCACCCCCACATAAATGATGGGGGTAGAATCCGCCTCTACTTTATTAATAATGGGCTCATCTACCTCATCTGGCAAAAACCGTCGAGCCCGAGAAACTTTATCGCGCACATCTGCCGCAGCGGCATCAGGACTACGGCTGAGGTCAAATTTGATATTAATAATGCTGCGCTCTGAGCGACTCCGAGAGGTCATGATATCCACCCCCTCAATCCCTGAGAGCTGATCCTCTAGTGGCTTAGTGACCTGACTTTCAATAACGTCTGGAGAAGCCCCTTTGTAGTTGGTAATGACTGATACCACCGGCTCATCGATTGCGGGATACTCACGCACGCTTAGCCGTTCATAAGACACCAAGCCGATTAAAACCACCAGTAACGATAATACGGTGGCAAATACGGGCCGCCGAATACAAAACTCTGAAATATGCATAAGAGAGCACTTTACTCAAAAGTCATAGGACGACTTTTTGCCTGTACCTGAACGCCGTCGCGCACCTTTTGTAACCCGGTAATCAATACCTGCTGTCCCGGCTCAATACCATGAACCTCTACCCAGCCCCCACGACGCATACCAATTGTGACGCGCTGACGTGCCACGGTTTGATCTGCACGCAATACAAATACATATTGCTCTCCTGCCGATGGTGCTATAGCCGCCTCAGGAACCATCACAGCCTCATGCTGCTCAAGATGTACCTGCACCCGTGCAAACATCCCAGGCCGCAATTGACCTTCTGGATTAGGAATACGTGCACGCAATCGTAGGGAGCGCCCCTGAGCATCTAAGGACGGCGCAATCACATCAATTTGGCCCGGGAAAAACTCCCCTGCTAAAGCATCAAAACGTACAGTTACCGGGGTACCTTTGGTAATTAACGGCAGATAATGCTCAGGAATTTGAAACTCTACAAATAGGGGGTCAATGGCCTCTATACGAACCAAATCGGTCCCTGGTGCTACATATTCACCTACTGACACCTCTCTAAAACCAAGCACCCCTTCAAAAGGAGCACGAATAACGGTTTTCGCTAACTGAGCTTGAGCTAAGCTGACCTGTGCTTGCGCCACTGCCAACTCACTGCTGACCTCATCCCGAGCCTGAGCACTGATAAACCCCTCTTGGCTCAACTGACGTGCCCGCGCATAATGACTTTGCTTGAGCTGTAACTGTGCTTGTGCCTGCTCGAGCTCAGCACGTAATAAACTATCCTCTATTTTTAGTAGGATTTGTCCCGGTGCTACGGCCTCCCCCTCTTGAAAATCAATAGTGGCTATTTTGCCTGTAATCTCAGAGCGCAGCATCACTGCATCACGCGCCCATAATGAGCCCACTGCCTGCACCTCAATACTAAGCTCTTGGACTAAGGCCGCCACAACATCGACCTCAGGGTCTTGAGTGGTGGGACGATGCTGCTCGTGAACGGTCTGAGCAGGGGCGGACTGCTCAGAACGACCATAGCCATACCAGGCTATGAGCCCAATAACTAAGACCAACAGTCCCCCTAAAACGTGTTTTTTCTTCATTCTCATACTTGAGTAATGGACTCAACCCCTTTGTTTGCCAGTGCATCCGCGCGCTCATTACCCTTATCACCGGCATGACCACGCACCCATTGCCACGTTAATTGGTGCTGGCTAGCCAGTATATCTAATTTTTGCCATAAATCTGCATTTTTTACTGCTTGTTTGTTGGCGGTCCGCCATCCGCGCAGCTTCCACCCCTCTAGCCACTCCGTCATCCCCCTTTGTACATACTGGGAATCGGTATGCACCACCACTGTACACGGGCGCTTTAACAGGCTCAGCGCCTCAATCACAGCGCGCAACTCCATTCTATTATTTGTGGTATCAAACTCACCGCCATAAATTTCCTTTTCATGCACTCCGTATTTTAATACGGCCCCCCAGCCCCCTACACCGGGATTGCCTTTACAAGCCCCATCGGTCCAAATTTCTACTATCTTACTCATTGCTTATCCCTCATGAACTGCGCTGCGACCGGTTCGTCGCCACAGAACGCGTGCGTGGGCGACGTTCTACGCGCCGCCAATTAAGACCCACCATACGCATCCCGCCCACCCGTTTAACAGCACGTATGACATAAATTGCCCCACCGACCGGCCACCACCGACGCCCCATATACTCCATAAACTGCCAACGGCGAATCCAACGCAATTGCTCACAGTAAGGAATATACCCGCCCAGGAAAGACTCCTCCATATCAAAAGATAATAACTCTAGCCAATCACTGACCCGATAAGGAGAAACCCAATGGGCTGCCGGCGCAGGTAACCGCGGCGCTATCCCTACCATCCGCTCTCGTACCCCCCATAAGCTAAAAGGATTAAACCCTGTAATAATGACGCGGCCCTCTGGCACTAAAACACGCTCAACCTCTCTTAAAACCTGATGCGGATCGTAAGCATTTTCTAATACGTGAGGAAGTAGGATAAGATCAATGCTTTGGGTATCAAAAGGTAGGGCCTCGGGCTGTGCAATAACGAGACCCGTGCGGATACCACTTGGATTTACCTGCTGTTGGGTATACCATTTATGCATGATGCGGCTAGTGCGCAGCAAATCCCAATGGGGCAAACTGACCTGCACTGCATGATACCCAAAAACATTGGATACCAAACGATTAATTTGGCGCTGCTCTAAAGCGCGCACATGGCGCCCAATGGCTGTTTCCAGCCATGTCGTGAGGCTGCACAATTCAGTCACAAAACCTCCATGACTATGATAAACATATTAAAAGAATCAGCATTAACAGGGCTACAGCTACGCGCGGTACGTGCGTTCAAGGATAATTACATCTGGATAGTACATAACGATACCCATGCCCTGATCGTCGATCCCGGCCAAGCTGCCCCCATCCTGCACTACCTACAAGAACATACTTTGGATCTATATGCCATCCTAATTACTCACCATCATGCTGACCACGTCGGAGGCATTGATGCCCTGAAACAAATCTACCCTAATGCTATAGTATACGGCCCTGCTCGGGAAAACATACCGCACTGCGACCATAAACTCCACGGCGGCGAGCACATAGACTTCTCTATTTTGCCGATACAATTTCATGTACTGGATGTGCCCGGCCATACCAAGGGCCATATTGCCTACTTTAGCCTCGGACCAGATGGCCAACAGCCTTTTCTCTTTTGTGGCGATACCTTGTTTTCTATTGGTTGCGGGCGCCTGTTCGAAGGAACGGCCGAACAAATGCTGGCCTCATTAAATAAAATTGCTGCATTGCCACCGCACACCCTGATTTGTTGCGCTCATGAATACACACTTAGCAACCTCGAGTGGGCCTGCCTTGTCGACCCCGACAACCCTCATCTACACGAGTACTATAAACAAGTTACAGCACAACGTGCCCGTGATCTCCCTACTCTGCCGTCACGCCTAGATCGAGAACTTAAGGCAAACCCTTTTTTACGCACCCGTGAGCACAGCATCATCGCTGCCGCTAGCCGCTATGCACCGACCCCTTTAACCCAAGAGGCTGATGTTTTTGCAGCCCTTAGAGATTGGAAAAATAACCATTGACTGCCATGCCACTCCTTAATCGTTTTTTAGTTCTTATATGCGTGGCCATTCTTTCGGCCTGTGCGGTACAGCCTGCTGCGGACAAGGATCATTTCGTTGCAGCTGTGGACACCCATGTCACCATTGATCTCACTCAAGACCCTGATGATGTATGGGTTCGAATTCGTAGGGGCTTTGCCATTCCGAACCTTAATACACCCTTAGTCGATCACTGGACCCGCTATTATGCGCAAAATGCCCATTCTGTACTCACCATGAGTGAGCGCGCCAGCAAATACTTGTACTTTATTGTTGATGAGCTTGAGCGCCGAGGCATGCCCACCGAGCTGGCTCTATTACCTTTTGTAGAAAGTGCATTTAATCCAACGGCTTATTCACGGGCTCATGCCTCAGGACTGTGGCAGTTTATTCCCAGTACGGGCAAGCACTATAATCTACGCCAAGATAACTGGCTTGATGAACGGCGTGATCCTGTTGCCTCAACCCATGCAGCCTTGGATTATTTATCTTATCTCTTTGACTACCAAGGGGATTGGCACCTGGCTTTGGCTTCTTATAATTGGGGGGAGGGAGCGGTGCGACGCGCCATAGAAAAAAACGAAAAACAGGGGCTTGGCACAGATTATCTCTCTTTGCGAATGCCCGAAGAAACCCGCAACTATGTGCCCAAACTACAGGCTATTAAAAATATTATTCATAACCCTGTGGCCTACAACATCCAGCTCCCCAAGGTGGATAATGAGCCTTATTTCACTACTGTCCGAGGGCCAAGCCATATGGATATAGAGGTTGCTGCAGCCCTGGCTGACATGCCCCTTGAGGAATTTATGTTTCTGAATCCTGCTTATAAACGAGATATTATTCCACAGGATAGGCCTATTATTTTACTCCCTAAAAAAAATGCCCGTCTTTTTGCAGAAAACCTAAAAACCTTTCAAGGACGACTCAGCCGCTGGGAGGTGTATGAGCCCCGTCCGGGTGAGCGTCTGGCTGAAATTGCGCGTCAATTTAATATGACGGTAGATGAGCTTCGTGACCTTAACCACTTAGCTAACAATACTCAGTTGGTCACTGACCAACAGGTTCTGCTTGTGGCTGCTCAAGACCACACCGATACCCTAAACCCCACTCACCTTGGCATACAAGTTGCCTCACTCGAAGAGTTACCTGTCTTTGAGTCAGCCACCACTCAATACCCTACTAGTCAAGCCACCCTGACGGCACAACGCATGGTGGCTCGTGATGTACAACAAGACAATAGTGCCCATGATGTTGAACGACGTCCTTCACGCCGAGAACAGACTGAAATCCGTCATCATACCGTACAACGCGGCGACACACTCTACAGCCTGGCGCGTCGGTTCAATACCTCGGTACAAGAGCTACAAAAAATAAATAATTTGCGCGGCCACACTCTTCCGCTTGGCAAGCGCCTTATCATACCTAATCAATCGTTATAATCATTCAAATTTTCAAGGAAACAGCACCATGGCTTTTTTAAGCGGGAAAAAGATCCTGATCACTGGGGTCATCTCTAATCGCTCTATTGCCTATGGCATTGCCCAAGCCTGTAAACAACAAGGCGCAGACATCGCCCTTACCTACGTTGGTGAACGGTTTCAATCACGTATCGAAGGGCTCGCTGAGGAGCTAGAGGCAGATTTTGTATTGCCTTTAGATGTCTCTGAGGACAGTCAAATTGATGCCTTAAGCAGCAATATCCAAGCCCATTGGGAAGGACTCGATGGACTGGTACACTCAATTGGTTTTGCCCCCCGTGAGGCTATTGCCGGAGACTTTCTCGAGGGACTCTCCCGTGAAGCCTTTACCATTGCACATGAAATTTCTGCCTACAGCTTCCCAGCTCTAGTCAAGGCGACCTTGCCACTTCTAGAAGGTCGCCCTAGCTCAGTGCTCACATTGACCTACCTAGGAGCTGAAAAAGCTGTTCCCCACTACAATACAATGGGACTTGCCAAAGCCTCACTTGAGGCGTCTGTCCGCTATTTAGCAGCTTCTTTAGGACCCCGCGGCATTCGCGCCAATGGAATTTCTGCCGGTCCTGTTCGTACCTTGGCAGCCAGTGGCATTCAAGACTTCAACAAGATTCTAAACTTTGTAGCCGCTAATGCTCCTCTACGCCGAAATGTTACCATCGAGGACGTAGGCAACACAGCGGCCTTTTTATTATCTGACTTAGCAGCGGGCATTACTGGTGAAATTACCCATGTGGATGCTGGCTTTTTCAGCGTCACTCCGGGCATGTATACAACGGCAGAATAATGCGTGTCCGTACATTGGTATTTGGGGCCCTGTTTAAACAGGGCCCTTATTATTGGGCAGCACGTAATTTCTGCTGTGCAGCAACCCGTGCCGCATGAGCCTTTTTCTTTTGCTCTTTTAGTGCTTCTAAATCTGCCCCGACATGCGCTATTTGACGCTGTTGAGCCAAGCGCATTTGCCGCTCTCGCTCACGTAACCGAGCAATACGCTCTGGGCTATGCGTGCCATGGCAATACGGACACGAAACCCCAGGCTCAAATTGGGGCATGTGACGCTCTTGGGCGCTCACTGGCATGCGACAGGAACGACAAAACTCATAGTCACCACGGGTTAGTCCATGTCCTACTGATACACGCTCATCAAATACGAAGCACTCACCCACCCACATACTTTGATCTTCTGGGATATCTTCAAGATATTGCAAAATCCCCCCTTTTAGGTGATAAACCTCAGTAAACCCTTGGGTACGTAAATAAGCCGTTGATTTTTCACAGCGAATGCCTCCTGTGCAGAACATCGCCACTGGTGGTTTGCCTTCGAGTACCCCACCAGGTTGTTGCTGCTCATGGACCCACTGAGGAAAATCAGCAAAGGCCTCTGTACATGGATTAATGGCCCCTTTAAAGGTTCCAATACGCACCTCATAATCATTACGCGTATCCACTAACACAACATCAGGGCGCCGAATTAGATCATTCCACTCTTGGGGCGGCACATATTCACCTACCCACTCAGCAGTGCGTAAATCGGGCACCCCTAGGGTCACTATTTCTTTTTTAAGGCGTACTTTCAATCGATAAAAAGGCGCCTGCTCGCTCCACGCCTCTTTGTGCTCCAAAGCAGCCAAACGAGGATCCGCACGCAAATAATCTAACACTGCTCGTACCCCAGACTCTGGGCCAGCAATGGTGCCATTAATCCCTTCACGAGCCAGCAAAAGGGTACCAATCACATCATGCTGTGCACAAAAATCATAAAGAGGCGCCTGTAATGTCGCATAATCATCTAATTCAACAAAATGATACAGGGCTGCAATTAAATATTGGGACATAAATAAAGCCTTGCCAACACCGACTAAAAGAAATCCTAAGACCCAAGAGTACGCTACCAGGCATAACTACGCGCTACGCGTCCCTTAGTCTTCACCGATCATACGCTTATTTAAGTGCTTTGGGGCAATAGCATGGGGCATCTGCACCACAATCTCAGCCGCCGCACTACATATAATCCCCTGACACCTAAATGAAACCGCCACCAAATGCGAACAAATAATCTGTCCGATGCCATCATTCTAGTAAGATAATAAACATGCACGCTATACTCAAATGAGCTGTTTTATTAATTCACCTAATTAATCTCTCTCATTTTCATGGACTCCATCACCCAAGCTGTTCTTGGTGGCAGTATTACCGGGGTTGCGCTCCATCGTTTTTTAGGACGCAAATCCATTGTGCTAGGTGCTGCGCTGGCCACCCTTCCCGATTTAGATGTTTTTATTCGCTACGGGGATCCAATTAGCAGCATGACCTATCATCGCGGCTGGACACATTCTTTGCTTGTGCTCAGTGCCTGTGCAGTATTACTTACCATCCTTTGGCGGCTCATTAAGCCCCATACCGCATACAGTACACGTCGCTTATTTCTGGCCCTATGGTTATGCCTCATTACGCACCCATTATTAGATGCTTTTACCAGTTTTGGAACACAACTTTGGTGGCCTACTCAAGCTATTCCTACCGCATGGTCAAGTATATTTATTATTGACCCCCTCTATACGCTTCCCCTGTGTATTGGTGCCATTGCCGGCTTATGCTGTCGTCCTAGCCCTAGAGTACAAAGTCTCATGCGCTGGGGGCTAATCCTCAGCACTGCCTACTTAGGATGGACGGTAGGTGCCAAGCTATGGGCTGAGGAGCGAGCTCTCTCTCACCCTATTTTGGCACAACACAGCCCAATTGATGTATTCAGCACACCCCTGCCCCTCAACAGCCTCCTGTGGCGTGTAATTGTTCGCACAGAGGCTGAAGAGGACTGTGAAATTATTGTTAGCCTACTTGATACTGCTCCACAAGAGGCACTATGCTTGCCACACCAACGTCACTATGCTCAGGTCGTAGCAGACCATAAGCAACGCCAGCGTCTCGAATGGTTTAGCGGTGGATGGGTGCGCTATGACCTAACTGATGGGGTCTTGGTGATCACAGATCTACGCATGGGAGTTGGCCCGGGTAATAATAATTTTCGTTTTGCCATTGCCGAGCTCGATGCGGAAGATCATTGGCAGCAAATCCTACCCTATCGCTGGCCAACCATTACTGACTTTAGCGAGCTTAAACAGGTATTACAGCGCATCTATAGAGCTGATCCTCCTTTGCCCCTTGAGCGCTGGGCAGCACAAGCCAAGCTCAATACCACTCCCTAAGCACAAGGCTTGTTAAGGCCCTGGCTTAGGGGCATAAGGCAGTACTACTTAGTTGTAGATGTTTTTTTAGCTGCTGATTTTTTAGTGGCTGCGCGCTTAGAAGCCTTTTTAGAAGCTTTTTTAGCAACCTGAGCAACAGTCTGCTGCGTTCCATGGGCAGCAGCTACTTTTTTAGGAGGGGTAGGCAACTCTACTGCCTCCGGGCAAATACGCGATTCACGCACCCCAGGCGACCAGTGACTGGTCAAGCCCATTACACGTGCCACATGGGCAAAGCGCTGATGTACCCCTTCGTCTACATTTAGCACATCTCTTAATTCGGCAATCTTAGAAACTGCCGCCCAAATAGACTGCCGCATCGCCTGATCTTTGACTAGGATTGGCAAGGCATTAATCGCTTGCTCAGGATAAGCACGTACAATACGCCACTGACGACGCATAATAGGCCGTAACTCTTCGAGACTGGGTAAGCGAACCTGTTGACGTTTATGCTGTGCCAAATTTTGCAACATATTAAAGGCTCGCTCATCAATAAAGGTACGCTCCCCTGCCATATAAATCAATACTCGCGCAAAGGCCTCTAACGGTCCCCCTTGCTCAATTTGCATGGCAGCTAATTCACTGCGCAGCTCGCGTAATTCGGCGTGTAGTGCTGATTCATCAGACTGCACCACCTTTTCTTGTTGGTTTGGGGCATCCAAACCAACCAAGGCACGCATATAAGGATTGTCATACAATGCATGGAATGTGGCTTCAATGGTTTGATCACGGATGTCTCTATAGGCATTCCAGCCATTAATAATGGCCTGCCCCATAAACCGCTCCCAAGCCACAAACACATTGTCTTTGGAAACAGGTTGACGTGCTTGACGCGCATTTCGCGCTGCAGCATGAGCATATAAAGCCAAAGGGTTTAGGCTCGACCACAGATAGTTTTCTAAACGATTAGGATGCAAGGCACGCATCCACTTGCCACTAAAACCGCTACTGAGGGCACGCACCACAGGTGATACCGCTAAATCATAAATATGCTGATTCACCTCTGAAATACGCCCAACTACCTCAAAGCCTTGCTCGTCCGCACGTCCATCATCCAATGCCCGAATATCATCGAGGGTACGCGGCACAAAGGTCACCAAGTGGCGTCCTTTAATCCATTCTGAATGTGGCATATCTGGATGCAGGTCTTCGATCTTGGCCTCATATAGTCCAGGCGGCAACAACCCAATTAAATCCAAAGCGCCGACTAATGCCTCATGTTCGCGAGAAGCCACACTAGATGACACAAATATACCCAAGTGACCAATCCTTTCGTGGAGACAATACACTATCACTTGCTCATGCTCACGAATATCTTCCACATCCTGGTACAGGTCTAAAATCCAGTTTAATGCTTGGGGTGGAGGAGTAATATTATCTCCTTCAGAAGCAAAAATAATAATGGGACTGCGGATATTGCGCAGATTCACATACCCTTCGCCAACGGGATTTCGCAATTTACCACGTGACAGCTGATTGCCCACAAATAGTTTTTGTACAATCCAATCAATTTCTTCACGTGTTAACAAAAAGTGGCCACTCCACCAGCGCTCAAATTGCAAAAAGCGCTCTTCCTCGGTATCTGCATTGGCATAAAGGTTATAGAGCTTTTTCCAATAGGTATTAGCTGGATCCAGCTGCTCAAAGTTTTCTACTAAATACGCCCCATCAAAAATCCCGCCTTGTATATCACTCATAAAGGAGCTCGGCCAAGATCCTCCTACCATCCCGCCGGTATAGCGCATTGGATTCTGTCCCGCCCGACCCGACCAATAAGCCAATGGCGCGCCAGCTAACAACAAAGGCCCTGTCAGCTGAGGCGCTACACTGGCTAATATGGCTGCAGCCCAACCTCCCTGACAATTACCAATAATGAAGGGCTTGCCCACTCGCTCAGGGTTATGCAGCTCAGCTACTTTCTTGAGAAAAGCGATTTCTGCCTTGACAATGGCCTCAATAGTTTGCCCGGCACATGGCTCTGGCCCAAAGGTAACAAAATAGCAAGGATGACCAGCAGCGGTCACCACACCAATTTCACTACATAATTTGGAGCCCGCAACCCCGGGCCCGTGACCTGCACGTGGGTCGATAATTACAAAGGGCTTGGCATTAGGATCCACAGGGTGTTCTTTAGGAGGCAAAATGCGCAATAATGAATAATTGACTGGCTGCTCTAACGTCCGCCCATCTAAAACACATTCATGCTCAAAAACAAGAACAGGCGGCTTGCCCTCACGGGTATGCTCTATAAATTGATCTCCTCGCTGGCGTAAAATATCTAAAAAGAGGGCACTGCGCTGTTGCGCATCTAGCCAATATTCAGAAAACTGTTGAAAAATATTCGCAGACATAACAAAGAACTCCCAAATTTAGCCCATCGAGCCCATGGTATGACTCAATCGGCGGTGGGCAAAGACAAAGAACACCAGCCCAATAATAAACATGATGGCAAAATCACCCCAAATCATGGTAAAGTCGGCCCCCCGAATTAATACCGCCTGTGCATAAGATACAAAGTGTAAGGTTGGGGTAAAAGACATAATTGACTGTACTAACTCGGGCATACTTTCACGAGGTGTAATAGACCCTGATAATATTTGTAATGGTAATAACACTAAAATAGCCATCAATCCAAATTGGGGCATCGTACGGGCCAAAGTCCCCATATAGATACCAATAGAAGTGGTCGCAAAGAGATAAATAAAGGTCCCCAACATAAATAAAGCTGTTGAGCCACCTAATTGGGCCCCAATCACACCTCGGATCATGACCTGTAGGGCAAAAAAACTACCAATCAGCACCACAACAGCCATGGGCCATACCTTTGACAGCATAATTTGTAAAGGCGTAATGGGCATCACCAATAAATGCTCAATGGTGCCATGCTCACGCTCCCGAATTAACGCTGCCCCGGTCAAAATAATGGATAATAAGGTGACATTATTAATTAACCCTGTTATCCCCCCAAACCAAGCGGAATAAACATTAGGGTTAAATAACGTATGTTGCACTAATGAAATATCAAGCACAAAAGGATTATCTCTATATCGATTTAAATGCTTTTGTATTTCTTGACCTAAAATTGTTTGGATATAAGAAGCCCCAACCAAGGCCTGACTTTGTCGTGTTGCATCGACATTAAGCTGTACAACAGGCTGACGCCCAGCCTCTAAATCACGCTGAAAACCGGGGGGGAAATTTAATACAAAAGTATCCTGACCCGCATCCATCCCCTGATCTATTTCTGCTCGAGAAATCATGCGCGGCGGCAAAAAATAAGGCTCTTGCAAGGAATCAATTAAGCGCTTTGATAGCTGTGAACGATCCTCATCCACAATGGCAATAGCCGCTTTGTTTAATGCATCAGGGCGTTGCTTCGCATTAGAATAAATCACCCCTGAAAACATAAATACAATTAAAAACAATAATGCTGTATCACGCCCCAAGCTGCTAAATTCTTTGATACCCAAATGGAATACAGTTTGTACCCGACGCCACCAAGTATCCTGTATTGCTTGGGCGTTAAATCGCTGAGGGGAAGAGGATGGCTTGCTCATTTTATTTTGCCTGTTTTTTCAGGAACACCACTGAAGCAATGGTCAATACCGGAACCGCAATCAATAAGGGATAAAAGGAGTCTGTTAAGGCTCCCCAATCTAATGCTTTAGCAAAAGTTCCACGACTAATGGTCAAATAATGAGTCGTAGGGTAAATTTGCCCTATCCAAGCACCCAGACCTTCTAAAGAAGAGACGGGATCCATCATGCCTGAGAACTGAATGGCTGGAATAAGGGTCCCTAAAGCGGTACCGGCCAAAGCGGCAACCTGGCTATTGGTCAAGGTAGATGCTAATAGCCCCACCCCCGTGGTCGCCACAACATAAATTAATGTACCTAAAAATAAGGTACTAAAACGCCCTGTAAAAGGCACCTGAAATAAAAACAGCGCCATTAAAAACAAAGCCACAAAACTAAACATGGCCAAGGCGACATAAGGCAATTGCTTGCCTAATAAAAACTCCAAGCGCGTCACAGGTGTGGTATATAAATTTAATATAGAGCCTAATTCCTTTTCCCGTACCACCCCTAGAGCCGTCAGCATAGCGGGAATAAAAATGAGCAGCATAGGAATCACTGCTGGCACCATCGCTACCAAGCTGCGCAAATCAGGGTTATAACGATAACGAATTTCCACCGAAGTAGGACCTCGTAAGGCTACCCCTAATTTTTCCTGAGCCCAAGTGCTCAAAATATGCTGATGAATCCCCAATGTATAACTGCGTATTGTCTCTGCACGCTGTGGCATCCCTCCATCAATCCACATGGCAATTTCTGGCTGATGACCACGGGCTAGATCACGCCCAAAACCAGGAGGTATTTCTACTACTAAAGCAACCTCACCTGAACGCATGCGGCGCTCGAGATCAGCATAGCTCTGGATCGGGGGTTGCTCGCTAAAATAAGCGGAACCAGCAATGTTTAAATTATAATTTTGACTGGCAGCAGACTGATCCAAATCATAAACAGCATAATTCAGATCCTCTACATCCATATTAATGCCATACCCCATCACCAGCATTAATAGCACACTGCCTAATAGAGCCATCATCAAACGCACAGGATCGCGTCGCAGCTCTAAGGACTCACGAATGCTATAACTAAACAAGCGCTGCAAACTAAAGCGCTTATGAACAGGCATCTGTGTGGAACTGGCAAAACTGGAAGCAAACTCTGGAGCCTTCTCCGTGGTAGCACTTTCTGGCTCTGTATCTACAGAAGCGGCCTCATCATCGGCACTTGAGTCCCCCTGCATGGCCTCAATTAAATAACCAATAAACGCATCTTCAAGATTTTTGGCCCCGCGCTTTTCCACTAAGGCAGCAGGCGTGCCCGTATCGAGCACAACCCCAGCATGCATCATAGACATGCGATCGCAGCGCTCAGCCTCATTCATAAAGTGGGTGGACAAAAAGATAGTCACCCCATCCCGTCGGGATAAATCAACTAATAATTCCCAAAATTTATCTCGAGCCACGGGATCTACCCCGGAAGTCGGCTCATCGAGAATCAGTACCTCAGGCTCATGCAATACGGCCACAGCCAACTGCAACCGTTGCCGCACGCCTAATGGCAAATCATTAGGCAAATGATGCAATACCTCTTGAAGCTCAAAACGCTCCGCTAGCTCATCCACACGCTGCTTTTGCATCTGTGCGGGAAAATGAAATAACCGCGCGTGCAAATACAGATTTTGTGCGACCGACAGCTCGCCATAAAGAGAAAAGCTCTGAGACATATACCCCACCCGACGGCGGGTTGCTAGGTCACTGGCATCAATAGGCTGGCCCAATAAAGTTGCAGTCCCGGCAGAAGGGGGAATCAAACCCGTGAGCATCTTCATGGTAGTGGACTTGCCACATCCATTAGAGCCTAAAAAGCCAAAAATCTCCCCTTTGAACACCTTGAGGTTCACATCATTCACAGCAGTAAAGGAGCCGAACTTTTTAGTCAGCCCATGTGACTCAATGACAACCTCATCGCTTTGAGTTAAAGGAGGAATCACTACCTCTCGGTGACCACGTGTTTTTTCTTCGGGCAATAAACGTAAAAATGCTGTTTCCAATGAATGGCTTTGGGTACGCTGTAATAGCTCCTGTGGCGTACCGGTTGCCAAGACCTGCCCGTCATCCATCGCAACCAGCCAGTCAAAGCCCTGTGCCTCATCCATATAGGCTGTGGCCACCAACACACTCATCTGAGGACGATGAGCGCCGATACGCGCGATTAGCTCCCAAAACTGTCGACGTGCTAAAGGATCGACCCCCGTAGTGGGCTCATCAAGGATCAATAAATCAGGGTCATTCACTAAGGCACAACAAAGCCCTAATTTTTGCTTCATCCCCCCCGATAATTTTTGGGCTGGACGGTCTGCAAAAGCACTCATCCCCGTACTGGCTAATAATTCTTTTATGCGGGCATGGCGCTCTTTCTTATTTTGCCCAAATAAACGGGCAAAAAACTCTATATTTTCAAAAACAGATAGTGTGGGATAAAGATTGCGTCCGAGCCCCTGCGGCATATAAGCAATGCGGGCGCAATTGGCCTCACGCGCTCGGCGATCACGCATATCAACACCGAGCACACTCAGCTCACCTTGTTGCATCTGACGCGCCCCCGCAATTAAACCTAACAAGGTGGACTTGCCTACCCCATCGGGACCAATCACCCCTGTGACACGTCCCTGAGAAAGATCCAAAGACACCTCATTGAGTGCTAAGGTTTCCCCATAACGATGGGTCAGGCTTTGGGCACGTACCGCAGGAATAAAATCTTTTTGCATTACCGCTTTTAAAAGTTAGCACTCATCTCTGTTGACGCTGATGCTGGCAAGCTGACCTGCAAATCTGCAGGCCACTCTGCCTCGGGGTCTAAACGTATATAAGCGACTCCTGGCACTCCTGCCTTGACATATTCAACATATTGATTGAGCAACTCGGGATCAATTCTGACCTTGGTACGAAACATAAGCTTTTGCCGCTCGTCCCGAGTTTCTACTGTTTTGGGCGTAAACTGAGCTACACTCGATACAAAGCTGACCTCAGCGGGAATCACATATTGTGGCAATGCATCCAAGATAATGCGTGCCTCTGCTCCCAAAGCGACCTGCCCTGCCTCACGCTCAGTCAAAAAGACAGTCATATACACATCTGTCAAATCAACTAAATTGACTACCTTGCCCCCGTTACCGAGCACCTCACCCGGTTGTGCAATACGATGCTGTACACGTGCCGTGCGCGGTGCCCGCAACACCAAATCCTCAAGCTCGCTGCTCAAATTATCAATCACTGCCTGTGCCGCATGAATATTAGCCTCGGCCTGAGCAACCTCAGCCTCTGCAGCCTGTATGCCCGCTTGAATAGCATTAATCTGAGCCTTAGCGACCTGCAGCATCGCCTCAGCATTTAAATAGCGAGTATGGTCATTATCAAGCTGTTGTGCAGAAATAGCACGCTCTGCAACTAATTTTTGTGACCGTCGCCATGTTTTTTCTGCTAAAGCTAACTCAGACTGACGCTGAATAAGTGTGGCCTCAGCCATTGCCTCATCGGCTTTACGCTGCGCGACCTGAGCACGCGCTGCCTCAGCTGCGCTTTCAGCTTGTGCTTTTTGTGCTTGCGCCTGTGCTAATTGAGCATTGAGAGATTTTTTATCCATTTGAGCGATGATTTCATCTGCTTGGACTAAATCTCCCTCCTGCACAAAAATCTCCTCAATACGGCCGGCCATTTTTGTTGCCACATCTATCTCAGTCGCCTCTAAACGGCCATTACTAACAGCAAAGCGCGGATCTGTCGTTTGTCTGTACTCATGCCAGAACCAGGCCCCTACCCCAAGTATAATAAAGGCCCCCAATAGGATATAAATCCAATTAATACTTTTTGTTTTCGATGCCATCAAATCCTCGATTTGATATTAAATAAAAGCAGGGGGGTCACGACCACCTTCCCCAATGCTGATAATTAAACCATTCTGTACTTTTAATTATAGACAGAGCTGAATCCAAGATGTCATGCCTTTACACAACAATAAATCTAATTAATAGTAAAGAAAATAAGCAGCTCCTTAGATGACTATAGAAAATATTAGCCACAATTGCTACTGCTGCCCCCTCAACAGCCTCAATGATCGGTGCCTATGCTTTGCGCATAGATACAAAAAGAGCCTGACTCAGTCAGGCTCAAACAACTACTATATATCAGATACGCTTATTTAAAATCGACCATAATGCGTCTGCTAAGCGACCTGTTAGAGAAACCCTTCTTCTAGTTGCATACCCCATTCGGTCTTTGCCGGCTGACGGCCTCGTGTTACGGCTTGTGCAGTAAAAAACTTTGCAGCATGACGATCAATTTTCTCAATTACACGTAACACTTTATTTATCCATCCCCCTTTTACATCGACCAACTGGCGCGTGCTTGATGCTTGGGCAAAGGTAGTCTCTGCAGACGCAGCCAAGTTGCAATCAATCATTGATTTATAACCCTATAAAGAAAAGTTGAACTGTTTTCTTCATACAACAGCTCCTATTCTAGGGAAAACCCTAAGTTTTGTCTAGGGGAAAACCCTAATAACCTATAAGGGCTATATTCCTCAGGGCAGGACGTATCATTTACGCAACAAACCTTGCTAATCAAAAGAAAATAAAAGAAATTTCTTACTCATTCTTAAGGCGCCAGCAAATCGTGAGCAAAAAAGCGCTGTTTCCGCATCATCGCCTTGACAAAATAATGGCTATATGTTTTTTACATCCTGCAACTCTTTCTTATATTGAGCCTGCACAGCCTGTACCCGCTCTCGATAACGCGCGACGGCAGCCTCTTTAACCGGACCAAAACCTCGGATTTCCTGGGGTAAACGCACAAGCTGCAAATAATATTCATAATTGTCTTTATTTAAATGCGTCGCTATATGCTTTAATTGCGCTATAAACTCATCACGTAAAGCACGCTCCATTTTGCGCTCAGCTTGATAACCAAAAATATCAAAGGGGGTTCCACGCACGACCTTGGCTCGTGCCAATACCGACATAAAACGTACAGCCCAAGGTCCAAAACGACGTTTTTGAGGGCGCCCATCGGAGCCCAAACGCTTCCCAATAGGAGGAGCCAAATGAAAATTAAGCGTCAATCCAGGCTCAAATTGTGCTGTCAATGATTTCATAAAGGCAGGATCGGACAACAACCGAGCAACCTCATATTCATCTTTATAAGCCATTAAGCGATATAAACTATGCGCAGCGTGCACCGTTAAACTGTATTGAGTGGGGGCAACTCGTTGCTCGGCCTGATATAGTTCCTCAATTACAGACTGAAACCGCTGTGCATACGCTTTGTTTTGATAAGCTATTAAACGCGGTACATAGAGCTGCAATGCGGCATAAACCGTTTGGGGACGTGCTACTGCTTGCTGAGTAACGGCCTCCCCTTGTGCCATCAGAGTACGTAATGCATCGGGGTCATAAGCCCATACTCGTCCTACCTGAAAGGCCAGCTTATTGGCCTCTACAGCCACTCCATTTAATTCAATCGCACGGTAAATGGACTCAAGCTGCAAAGGAATGGCTTGGGCTTGCCATGCCACCCCCAACATCAGCATATTTGCAAGAATACTATCCCCCAATAGACGTTCAGCAAGCTCATAAGCGTCTACAATATAACTATGCTCAGCCCCTACCTGAGTGCGCAGCTGCTCGACCAGTGCCTGCCGCGGCATTACCACATCAGGCTGAGCGGTGAACTCTGCTGTTGGCGCTAAATAGCTGTTGATAAATACTTGGGTATGACCAGCGCGTACCCGACGCGCTGCCTCAGGATGAGTAGCTGCCACGGTATCACACCAAATAGCCACATCGGCTTGCTGCTCATCAATGCGCACGGGTTGATTGAGGTGCTCCCCTGCGCTGAACCGCACATGGCTGATCACCGTCCCCCCTTTTTGAGCCAACCCCGTACTATCCAAGACTGAAGCAGCACGATTTTCTAAATGAGCAGCCATCGCTACAATCGCGCCAATAGTAACTACCCCTGTGCCCCCAATCCCCGCGACTAAAAGATTGCACTGCGCAGCAATAGGATTGGGAGTTGGGGCCTGTTGAAGCACCGCTTCTAGTTGCTCATGCAGTACACGCACCTCTAAACCAGCAGCCTTGCGGGGAGCAGCATTGAGTACAGACACAAAACTCGGACAAAAGCCCTCCACACAACTATAGTCCTGGTTACAACTTGATTGATCTACAGCGCGCTTGCGCCCCAACTCTGTTTCCAGCGGTACGATAGACAAGCAATTAGACTGTACGCCACAGTCCCCACATCCCTCACACACCTCTGGATGAATATAAATGCGACGGACCGGCTCAGGATACTGCTTTTTTTTGCGACGTCGGCGCTTTTCTGCTGCGCAGGTTTGATCATGAATCAGCACCGTTACACCTGGAGTCTCACGCAATTGGCGCTGCACATAATCTAATTCACGCCGATGATACACAGCTACCCCAGCCGGCAAACGAATCGTTTTATAACGTTCGGGCTCATCAGTGGTCACCACTACCTTAGCCACTCCTTCCCCAAGGACCTGCTGACAAATACGCGGGACTGAAATAGGCCCATCCACCGGCTGCCCACCTGTCATGGCGACAGCATCATTAAATAAAATTTTATACGTAATATTGGCTTGAGCAGCTACTGCCTGCCGAATGGCCAAATAACCAGAGTGAAAATACGTACCCTCACCCATATTTTGGAAAACATGCGCCCCCTGCATAAAGGCTGATGCACCAATCCAATCCACACCTTCGCCTCCCATTTGGGTAAGCCCTTGGGTATTTCTATCCATCCAGGCTGCCATGTAATGACACCCCACCCCTGCTAAAGCACGGCTCCCGTCAGGCACTCGAGTTGAAGTGCTGTGCGGGCACCCTGAGCAAAAATAAGGACGTCGTGTAAGCCCAAAACTGTGCGGCATAGGCGCTGTAGTGACCACCTGTGCTGCATCAGCATGTGCGCCTAAATCCACATGATTATGTGATAACCACTGCACAATGGCCTGACGCACAATAGTGGGACTCAATTGCCCCGTGGAAGGAATGAGTTGCTCTTGCTGCCTGCCTTGTTTGCCACTTACTGTAGGTCGTGATGACGCACCATATAACACATTTTTTATTTGTCCTTCGAGAAAATCACCCTTTTCTTCGACCACTAATATATGCTCTAACCCTTGGGCAAACTCTTGTATGCCTTGGGCATCCAAAGGCCAAATCAGACCCACTTTATAATGCCGTATTGGGGGCAATGCTCCCTTGCAATGCTCGCTTAATGTGTCCAGCGCCTGCACCACATCAAGAGTACTTTTGCCACTGCTCACTATGCCAAAACGGGCCTCAGGAGCTGCGGTTAAATAACGGTCTAAAGGGTAAGCACGCACAAACTCCTGTACTGCACGCAACCGCGACTCGATATTATGCTCAATCTGTGGGGTTAAAAACGGGCGGGCATCATAGCTTCGGGCATACTTCGAAGGAGTATGGGATAAATCAAAGTCTGGCACAGAAGGGAGCACAAAACTGCGCCCACTTTCCACTGTCTCGGTAATGGCTTTAAAAGCCACCCAAGCACCTGAATACCGAGATAACGCCCATCCCCATAAACCAAAATACTCGTATTCCTCAACCGAAGTAGGATGCACGATAGGCATGCGCAAATGACGTAACACCTGCTCGCTGCCATGAGGAATAGAGGAAGATACCCCAGCATGATCATCCCCCACTACCACCAAAACGCCGCCAAGGGAGCTAGCCCCGGCAGCATGACCATGCAACAAAGCATCCCCTGAACGATCTACCCCAGGCCCTTTGCCATACCACATACCAAATACCCCATCTACCTCTTTATTGGGGTAATTATCCAATTGCTGGGTGCCCATTAGCATGGTGGCTGCTAAATCCTCATTAATAGCAGGCTGAAAATGAATATGAGCGGCCTGTAATTCTTTTTGATGCCGCCACAGCATGGCATCCACTCCCCCAAGTGGCGAGCCTCTATAACCCGACACAAAACCTGCGGTATTGAGTCCCCGTGCTTTATCGCGGCGTGCCTGACTCAAAAGCATGCGCACAAGCGCCTGAGTTCCAGTTAAAAACACACGCCCAGACTCAAGCTTTAGGTTGTCTTGTAATTCATACTTTTGATTTATCTCACGGCGCATCATAACCTCCTTTATTTTGATCATACGGCTTTCTACACGCTATTTTTTTGCCTTTTTATTGCGTAAAATCCCTAATTAACGAAATAATTATTTCTTTTAGGAGGGGTTATGGATAAAATAGATCTAAAAATATTAAAGTGTTTGCAAAACAATGCTAAATCCTCTGCGCAACAAATTTCTGAACAGGTAGGCCTTTCTGTAGCGCCAGTCTGGCGAAGAATTAAAAATTTAGAACAACAAAAAATAATTACCGGCTATCACGCAGCAGTTGATAGAAATCAAGTTGGGCTGCAAAGCTGTATGTTTGCCCAAATCAGTTTGGATAGGCACTCAGCAAATCGAGTAGAAAATTTTATACAAGCAGTAATGGATGCGCCCGAGATTGTTGCCTGCTATGCCGTAACCGGAGATGCTGATTTTTTATTAAAAATAGTGGTGCCCGGCCCCGAACAATACGACCAATTTCTACATCGTTTCTTTTTTAATCTGCCCGCAGTGCGACAAACGCGCACCATAGTGGTTCTTAAAGAAATTAAAAATCAACCGCAATTACCTATTAAAAGTCTTTAAAAGGTATTGACCGCTCCCTGTTTTACAGATAAATCTATAAGTAACAGGAATAAACATTCCGTTTTTTATACACAAGAGACCCTCATGAACTACTTAGAACATCTCATTAATGAAGCCCAAAAAGCCCCCGCCCATATTGCAGTTTCTGAAGCCGAGGATCCTCGTGTACTGACTGCTGCAGTACGCGCCCAACAACAGGGAGTGGCTACCATCACCTTAGTGGGCAGCACAGAAAAAATACATACCGTAGCCCAAGAGCAGGGACTGAATATTCAGGGGCTCACTATAGAAGACCCGCATCACTCGGATAAAAAAGCAGCCTTAGTGCAAGAATTAGTGGCCTGTCGCCAACACCGTGGTATGACCCCTGAAAAAGCGCACGAGGAGCTAAATGACCCTCTGATTTTTGCCAATATGCTCGTCCGCTGTAACTATGTTCAAGGGGTCTTATCTGGGGCAGTCTACAGCACAGCAGATGTGGTGCGTACTGCTTTGCAACTAATTGGCATAGCCCCCCAGCATAAGATGGTGTCAAGCTTTTTTCTCATGATTTTGAATCAACCCCATCATCCTTGCCAGCGTCCTGTCATTTTTGCAGATTGTGGTCTGGTTATTGAACCCGATGAACAGCAACTGGCCTCCATTGCCCTCGCTGCCGTGCAATCAGCCCGCCATCTCCTACCTGAGCCACCACGAGTGGCAATGCTGAGTTTTTCTACTGCGCAAAGTGCCCACCATCCACTGGTTACTAAAGTGGTTCGGGCCACTGAATTAGTGCGCTCAGCGTTACCAGATGTTGCAATCGATGGGGACATACAATTTGATGCTGCCATTATCCCTGCCATTGCTGCACGCAAACTCAAAGACTCCAAAGTAGCTGGCCAAGCCAATGTATTTATCTTCCCTGATTTAAATGCGGGTAATATTGGCTACAAAATTGCTGAACGTTTAGGAGGAGCCATTGCCCTAGGCCCACTGCTGCAAGGTCTTGCCAAACCTGCCAATGATCTGTCTCGGGGCTGCAGCGCAGATGATATTTTTAATGTGTTGGCCATTACCTCTCTCCAAGCACGGCAAGGAGCGGGTGAATCATAAAGCCAGCGCACTGACGCGGTGCTACCAAGCACCGCTAATATTTTGCACTACCAGACTCGTCACTGCGACTGCACACCAAGTCCCCAGCCCTAAGGCCAAGGGTTGCCAGCCAGCTCTGGCCATCATGCGCATATTGCTTGATAAGCCTATGGCAGCCAATGCAACCACCATAAAAAACTTGGCTGCCTGCGCCAAAATACTCAGCACCTCAACCGGCACTATTTCAGCAGAACGCACCAGTGAAGCGCCTACAAACCAAATAATAAACCAAGGTATCAGGCGCCTGATGCGTACAGAATGTCCCACTTGCCGATGATGATAAACGGCTAACAAAACATAGATCACACAAATAGGAATAATAAAGGTAGCCCGTGTCAGCTTAACAATAGTGGCATAATTGCCTGCCTCATCACTATAACTATAGGCAGCAGCAACTACTGAAGAGGTATCATTAATAGCCGTCCCCGCCCACAACCCAAAACCTATGTCAGTCATATTGAATAAATGACCGAAGAATGGAAATACCAAAACAGCAGCCACATTGAATAAAAAAATAGTCGCAATGGCCAAAGCCATTTCATGCTCTTGAGGCTTAATAATCGGTGCTACGGCAGCAATAGCAGAGCCCCCACAAATAGCTGTCCCGACCCCAATTAAATGGCGCAATTTATGTTCTACCCTAAGCCAACGTCCCAATAAATAAGCCGTTACAAAAGCGGCTGCAATAGTCAGTACAGTCACCCATAATGAATCTATCCCAGCCCTAACGACTTGGCCAAAACTTAATCCAAAGCCTAATAAAATAATGGACCACTGCAGCACCACCTTAGAAGCAAAATTAAGACCCGGCTGATAAAGCGGCATCACTCCAACGGTATTACGAATCAACAGTCCCAATAAAATAGCAAATACAGGCCCCCCAACAGTAGGCAACCAATTCCCCAATCCCATTGCCACCGTCGCTACCAGAGCCGCTAAAAGCACCCCATACCAACGGGAGGGGTGTTGAGGCATGCCCGTTCGACGCGGCTTTGTTGCTGCAGCATGTAATTTTCTCAAACGATGTAAACGGATGTGCAGAGAAGAGGGATGCATGAGCTTTCCGGACATGACTAATGGCTATAAATGACTCAACGCGCAGAAACTGTGCCTGTAGTTATCGTTATCTATATTTATACTTGAAATTAATAAGCACTTAAACTAATGCGTACAGGTCATAAGACAGCCCATAAAAAAAGGTTCGGCACCACCCGAACCTTTTTTAATACTATAGAACAGTTTTACAGGAAGCCGTCTTGCAGCTGCATCCCCCACTGGGTTTTGGCGCTTTGACGACCACGAGTAACGGCCTGTGCATTGAAAAACCTTTCTGCTTTGCGATCCAATTTTCTAATTACTCGTAACACGATCGGTACCCATTTAAGTTTAGTTTGAGCTGAATTGCGTGAACTACAGTGTGTATTCTAGGGTAAACCCTAGGTAAAAGCTAGGGGAAAACCCTAGAAACCTCTGCACTTAACCCTTCATTAACTTTTCCGTAGGATGTATGCAACAACAATTTTTGCTACACTCAGAACCATTTAATATCGTTAAATAACAGCTCACCGAACAGGGTCGCTATGAACCTATCATCTGTACTCCGTCCCCTTAGCATTATCACTATCATAGGCGCATTAACCGCGTGTGCATCCAATCATGCTCATTATGACGGCAGCAGCCTATCACGATCCCCCTCTCTGGCAACACAACGTATGAAGTGTGCTTTACACCCTGAGGAATGTATGTATAGCGGTCCTTATGAAGTCGGCGAAGATATCTATGCCGAAGAAGAGGCCAAACGACTCAATAGAGATGCACTCAGGCGTTTTCGTCGTAGCAGCCGCTACCCTTCTGCCTGGTAGAATGATGAAAGAATAACTAAGGGGAAAAAAGCGCAGAACGCGCAATGAAGAGCCAAAAAACCGTCCTGGCGGACAGGGAGGGATTCGAACCCTCGATACGCTATTAACGTATACACGCTTTCCAGGCGTGCGCCTTCAACCACTCGGCCACCTGTCCAAAATAAACGACTAGTATACTAGAAATAATCCTGAACCTCAAGTGTTGATTTTTTGTAGCATGCGCTCCACATAGCGTGCAATGGCATCCACTTCTATATTGACGTAATCACCTACTTGTGCATGGCGAAAAGTAGTCACTGCCACGGTATGAGGGATGAGGTTAATGCTAATTGTACAGCCCTCAGGCCCATCCTGCACTTCATTAATGGTTAGACTCACCCCATTAATGGTTACTGAACCCTTGAATGCCAAATATTTAGCACAATGCTCAGGGGCCAGCACTTGCAATAAATAAGACTCGCCAACAGGCTGAAAAGCCACAATACGCCCGACTCCATCGACATGGCCTAATACCATATGCCCATCTAGCGTATCTCCTAAACGCATTGCTGGTTCAAGATTGACCGGACCCAATTTATCTAATCCTGTAGTACGCATTAAGCTTTCTTGGGAAATATCCACCTCAAACCGACCGGCCTCATGACTTAAAACAGTCATACAAGCCCCTTGAATAGCGATAGAATCGCCTATTTGCACCTGACTGAGATCCAGATCCGCAGCATCAACAGTCACACGCACCCCGGCCTGCTGATCGTTTTCCTTAAGGGGTTGAATGGCTACTATTTCACCTACTGCCCGAACAATGCCTGTAAACATAATTAACTATCGCGTTGTACCTGTTGTTGTAATCGAGTAAATAAAGCCTGCCAGCGCGCCTCATTGCGTAGCACAAGCTCGATGTCTGCCCCCACGGTTTGAGCCTGCACCAAACTCAGGCGCCAAGCTTGACTCAGTTGTTGTGGTGGCTTCCCTACTATAGCAGGATGCCCCTGCAATAAATAAGTTGGAGCCAAATAAGTCACCACCTGATCGACCAACCCTGCCTGTACCAATGCCCCATTTAACTGGCCCCCAGCCTCCACATGAATTTCATTAAATTCTTGCTGACTTAACCAGTCTTTCCATGCATGCAAATCAACATGACCCTGCTTGGTAGCTGGCAAACAGCAGACATATACGCCCTGCTGCTCAAAAGCAGCGCGACGCTCTGGAGCACTACGCTCAGTGGTCCAAACCATGACCGGAGGATCCTGAAAAAAACGAGCTGCCACAGGTACAGACAAAGCACCACTAAAGACCCCCCGCATTGGCTGCCGCGCTGTAGGCACTGCACGTACAGTTAATTGGGGATTATCCGCCAAAACCGTCCCTGAGCCTGTGACGATCAAATCACTGCGCGCCCGCCACACATGCCCCTGGTCACGTGCAGCGGCAGAAGTAATCCACTGTGAACTGCCATCACTCAAGGCAGTAAACCCATCCATAGAACTAGCAATTTTGAGCCAAATCCAGGGCCTATTATCGAGCATCCGAGAAACAAAGCCCACATTTAACCATGCGGCCTGCTCCAATAATACCCCGACTTGTACCTCAATCCCTGCCGCCCTTAACTGGGCTATGCCACGCCCACTGACCTGCGGATTGGGATCTGGCATGGCAATTACAACTCTTTTGGGTTGTGCGGCAATAATAGCGTCTACACAAGGCTTGGTACGACCATAATGACTGCAGGGCTCCAAACTCACATACATAGTGCTGTGACGCAAATCCCCAAAACCCTGTCTCTGCGCTTCATTAAGCGCCATGATCTCCGCATGCGCCTGTCCTGCTTGCTGAGTATAGCCTTGGGCAATCACATGATTATTGTAAACCAGGACGCACCCCACTCGAGGATTAGGGGCACTTAAAAATAGCGATCGTTGTGCGCACTCTAAGGCACGCTCCATCCAGTACGCATCATATGATGGATCAGGGGTCATGATGGCTTGCCTTGTTTTTTTTGCTGAGGCGTCATAACCTTTTTTGTAGGCTCCTTGGCTGCTGGTGCACGCTCATGATTGGCTTGAATATCACGTTGCATCTCATGAATGGCCTGCACAAACTCGTCAATATCGTTAAAACTTTTATATACGGAAGCAAAACGAATATAAGCCACCTGATCTAATTGCAGTAATTCCTCTAAGACGCGATCACCAATTTCTTCGGTATTAATCTCACGCGCCCCTGTTAAGAGAATGCTTTCACGTATGCGATCAATGGCTGCGTCTACCTCTTGGCTGGGCACTGTTAATTTGCGCAGGGCCAAATCCATACTGGCACGAATCCGGGCAGGATCAAAAGCCATCCGGCTGCCATCGCGTTTGACTACCGTTGGCATCATTAACTCTGCCCGCTCATAAGTTGTAAAGCGACGATCACACGACAAACAACGACGGCGACGCCGAATGGCATCACCGTCCTCTAGGACTCGTGAATCTAAAACCTGAGTGTCTTCGTGATTACAAAAAGGACATTTCATATCGTATCACGAGCCCTCTTTGGGCTCACCTATTGAGAAGAGCCCCCGTACACAGGCAAACGTGCAGTTAACTCATTAACACGCGCACGAACCTGGGCCAGGTTTTCCTCATTGAACGGATCATCTAATACATCGGCAATGAGATTTGCCGTTAACTCGCACTCAGCCTCTTTAAAGCCGCGCGTAGTCACTGCAGGAGTTCCCAAGCGGATCCCACTGGTCACAAAAGGCGACTCGGGATCATTAGGAATGGCATTTTTGTTAACGGTAATATGAGCCTTGCCTAAGGCAGCCTCGGCATCTTTACCGGTAATGCCCTTACTGCGCAAGTCTACTAACATCACATGACTCTCGGTACGACCAGAAACAATACGCAGACCGCGCGATACTAGAGTCTTGGCTAAGACATCAGCATTGTTAACAATCTGCTGTGCATAGTCCTTAAAACTAGGCTCAAGCGCCTCTTTAAACGCAACGGCCTTAGCAGCAATCACATGCATTAGCGGCCCTCCCTGTAATCCAGGGAAGATAGCTGAGTTAATGGCACGCTCATATTCCGGCTTCATCATAATGATGCCTCCACGCGGACCGCGCAAAGACTTATGAGTTGTAGAGGTCACAAAGTCTGCATAAGGCATGGGATTGGGATACACGCCCCCAGCGACCAAACCTGCATAATGCGCAATATCCACCATAAATAAGGCCCCATTATCACGGGCAATGCGCCCCATGCGCTCAAAATCAATTTTCAGTGAATAGGCAGATGCCCCACCGACAATAAGTTTGGGCCGATGCTCTTTGGCTAGACGCTCAAGCTGCTCATAATCAATTTCCTCGTTTTCATCCAGCCCGTATGAAACGAAGTTATATAAAATACCTGACGCATTGACTGGGGAACCATGAGTCAAATGCCCACCTTCGGCCAAGCTCATCCCCAAAACGGTATCCCCTGGCTTAAGGGTAGCGAGATAAACGGCCTGATTTGCCTGCGAGCCAGAATTGGGCTGAACATTAGCAGCAGGCGCACCAAACAGCTCCTTGAGGCGATCAATGGCGAGCTGTTCTACCACATCTACATGCTCACACCCACCATAATAACGGCGCCCAGGATAACCCTCGGCATATTTGTTGGTGAGCTGAGTGCCCTGCGCCTGCATGACTGCAGGGCTCGCATAGTTTTCCGAGGCAATAAGCTCAATGTGTTGCTCTTGGCGAATATCTTCTTTTTGAATGGCCGACCAAATTTCGGGATCGACCACATCTAGGGTACGAGAACGGTCAAACATATATGTTCCTAACAGTGAGAAGGTAGGCTAAATCGAAAATAGCTACTTATTTTAGCTTGGATCCAATAATTTGGCTAAATTTTAGTCTATGCCCCTCAAAGCACAAACTCAGGCTCCTCATTTTTAGCAACAAAAAAGCCCAGACCATGCTGGGCTTATCAATACCACCAACTCAGCAGGCACACAACTCCTACTGAGCGCATAGTAATCCGATCACTATGCCTGGTCTCGCAAACGGGGGTTCAGAGTATAAGTACCGGTAATAGAAGCTTGACCGAGAATATGCCCCTCTATAGCTCGCTTCACATCATCACCGGTAAACTTACCCTCTACGGGTACCTCGTCAATGTCGAGTGCATATACCGTAAACACATAGCGGTGAACAATGGAATCGTTCCATGGTGGACACGGCCCATCATAACCAAAATAATCCCCGCTCATATCACGGTCATGGGCAAAAAATTGACTGTAGCCATTTAAACCTTGACGCGTACCGTCCAAAGCAAGAGGACCTGCTTTACCCCGTGGCGTCACTCCATCAGAATAAGCCCCTTCGGGAATTTCGCGGGTCTCTGCAGGCAAGTCAATCAATACCCAGTGATAAAAGTGCGTGCGTGGCAAATCTGCTGGGACCTCACGATCGTCTTGGTTGATGTCATCCATTTTAGTTGGCACATCAGGATCCTCGCACAAAACCACAAAAGAACGCGTGCCTTCGGGCACATCGGACCATGCTAAATGAGGGTTGAGATTGCCTCCTAAAGTAGCGTGGGTCTCAGGATCAGGCCGACAAAATGCATACCGCTCGGGAATTGCAGTCTGATCGGCAAAGGAATTACTATGTAATTTCATGCATCACTCCTTTTAAATGCGTGAAGCCGCTCAATGGCTTAGGGCTCTAGTGTAACCCGTGCAAAACGCCTTTTGCCAACTTGTAAAACATAAGTGCCAGGCTCTAGCTCAATCGTGCGATCTTCAATCCGCTCGCCGTCTACGCGTACGGCACGCTGGGCAATACTGCGCTGCCCTTCGCTACCTGAGCTCACTAACCCTGACTCACGCAGGGCATGCACAATGTTCTTGGGCGCACCACTTAAACGCACCTCGGGCATATTTTCTGGTAATTCACCCCGACGAAACTGTGCCTCAAACCCTTCATGAGCTTGTTGTGCCGCCCGCGCGCTGTGAAAACGCGTAACCAGCTCTATAGCTAGCTCAACCTTGATATCACGAGGATTACGTCCTTGGGCAACCTCATCGCGCAGCTTTTGTATTTCTGCCCCTGAACGAAATGATAGCAGCTCATAATACCGCCACATGAGCTCATCTGAGATAGACATGATTTTACCAAACATGCTCTCTGGCGCCTCGGTAACCCCGATATAATTGCCGCGCGACTTAGACATTTTCTCATGGCCATCTAACCCTTCGAGCAAGGGCATCGTCAAAATACATTGCGGCTCTTGACCATATTCTTTTTGTAACTCGCGCCCAACAAGTAAATTGAATTTTTGATCGGTGCCCCCTAATTCCAAATCGGCCTTAAGCTGCACCGAATCATAACCTTGCAACAAGGGATAGATAAACTCATGCACCGCAATAGGCAAATGCTGCTGATAGCGCTTCGTAAAATCATCACGCTCTAACATACGCGCCACCGTATAACGTGACGCTAATTGAATCAATCCGCGGGCCCCTAACTTATCACACCATTGAGAATTATATTGAACCTCGGTCTTATCTGGATCGAGAATCAAGCTCGCCTGCTCATAATAAGTCTTGGCGTTAAACTCGATCTCCTCGGGGGTCAACGGCGGACGCGTAGTGTCTCGACCGCTGGGATCACCAATTGTAGAAGTAAAATCCCCAATAAGAAAAATCACGACATGGCCCAAATCTTGTAACTGACGCATTTTATTGAGCACTACTGTGTGCCCAAAATGAATATCAGGCGCAGTCGGATCTAAACCCAGCTTAATTCTCAATGGGGCACCCGTTTGATGACTACGGGCTAATTTCTGTGCAAATTCGGACTCGACAATGAGCTCGTCACAGCCTCGTTTCACGATCTCTAAATCGGCGCGAACCGCATCAGAAATAGGTAACTCTGATGAAGACATAATTAACCTAGCAAATGTAACACAAAAGGACTCGAATATTTCTTCTGAATGCGTTAGGATAACTTGCTAAAGCATATTTTGCACGTCAGAATACCGTCCCGTTTTATTTCGAGCTGCTTTTACTCGGTGCCTAATGAGGCGTGCAGCAGCCTCAACCGAACGCACACCAAACGGGTCTGTGACTGTGACTACTTATTTTTATTATCTCAACCTACTGCTGGGTCATGCCGGCGGTAGGTCTGCGAGCATTTATCCTATGTACTGACTCAACCCCACCCAAATACGCCATGACACCACCCAAACGTCCCAAAATTGTACAAAAAACACTTCTCACCATTGCGCTTGGATTATTTGTTGGCGCCGGCGCTATCGCCGTTGTCCCCCCGGCGAAAAAGCCCTTACCAGAAATCTACCATACTAGTGAACTATTGGAACCCCCTGTTATCAAAAGTTTACACGATCAGGTTGGCCCCTTTATCCACCAAACCAGCATTCGCCAAGGTGATACCTTAGCAGCCATTCTCAAGCGCCTGGAAATCAATGAACCCGATTTACAGCATTTTTTAACCTACGATGAGGCAGCGCGGTCCATTTACAAACTCTACCCGGGGCGCACCATCCAAGTTGCCCTTGATGCCCACAACCAGCTAGTCTGGCTGCGCTACAACCACACCCCTGCAGACAAAGAAAATAACACCGTCGTATCACGCTGGCTAGAGGTCACCCCCGATGGTCAGGGCAGCTTTATCGCCCAAGAGCATACCGTAGCGGCCTCCACTGAGATTAAAATGGCCGAAGGCATCATCACCCACTCATTATTTGGGGCAACAGACCAGGCTGGTATTCCGGATGCCATTGCCCTTGCCATGACCGAGGTATTAGGAAGCAAGATAGATTTTCTCAAAGATATTCGCACTGGCGATCGTTTTCGTGTGATTTACGAAAACTACAATAGCCAAGGTCAGCCCATTGCCGCAGGACGTATTTTGGCTCTCGAATTTGATAATAATGGCACCACGCACCAAGCCCTCTGGTTTGATGAGGCAGACAATGGAGGAGGCTATTACGATTTTCAGGGCAATAGCATCCAAGGAGCTTTTTTGCGTAATGCCATCAAATTCTCACGCATTAGTTCTACCTTTGGTAAACGCCGCCATCCCATTCATGGGAGTTGGCGCAATCACAATGGTGTTGACTATGCAGCGCCCCACGGAACCCCCATCCAAGCAACGGCGGATGGGGTAGTAGAATTTATTGGCACCCAACGAGGCTATGGCAAGGTCATCATCCTCAAACACCATAGTGGATACAGCACCCTCTATGCGCATCAAAGCCGTTTTGAACCAGGCCTTAAAAAAGGCTCCAAAGTTCAACAAGGGCAACGCATTGGTTATGTTGGGGCGACGGGCTGGGCGACGGGCCCCCATTTGCACTATGAATTCCGCATCAATGGCAAGCCTGTTGACCCCCTATCTGTAGATCTGCCTGCGGCCCAGGCCTTAGAGCCCCATCAAGTCAAAAAACTACAGGCCATGGCTGGACAATATAAAAAGCAGCTCGCCTTACTAAAAGAGCGCACCGACCAACGCATGCTCGCCCTGGCTCACTAAGTCAGCAGGAGGCAGGTCATGGCATGGTACATTGGCTTAATGTCGGGCACCAGTATGGATGGGGTTGATGCCGTTTTAGCGCGCTTTGACCCCCCCTCAGCCCAGACCCCCTCCCCCTCTCAGGCGTCCACCTGGATACCGGCGTATCACGCTCATTTTGAGCATGCGGTATCCGTGCCCTTGGCTGATGAGCTTAGTGCCGAGCTATTAGCGCTCAATCAAGCAGGCGAAAATGAGCTACTTCGTGCTGCGCGCGCTGCCCAAGCACTCGTCAAACATTATAGTCAGGCTGTCCACCAACTGCTTTCTGAAAGCCAACTCAAGGCAACCGATATCACCGCTATCGGCGCCCACGGTCAAACCGTACGCCACCTGCCTGATGAAGGCATCAGCATCCAAATCAATGCCCCAGCTCTGTTAGCCGAACAAACTGGTATTGATGTGATTGCCGACTTTCGCAGCCGCGATCTTGCGGCAGGAGGCCAAGGTGCTCCTTTAGTCCCTCCTTTTCATGCCTATCTATTTGGTAGCCCACACCCTCGTGCAGTAGTCAATATCGGGGGCATGGCCAATATCACTGTATTAGAGCCCTCATCGTTTTACGGCTTTGACTGCGGCCCAGGCAATGTGTTGATGGATCTCTGGTGTGCCCGCCACTTGCAGCAGCCCTTTGATAAGCAAGGACTATGGGCTGCCAGTGGACGCTGCCACGACAAACTATTGGACACCTTGCTCAGTGAACCATGGCTCAAATTATGCCCGCCCAAATCTACCGGCCGCGATCTATTTAATCTCGATTGGCTCCAAAAAAATTTAGCTGCCCCAGCCTTTCAAGCTCTCTCTGCTGCAGATATACAAGCCACCTTGTTAGAATACACGGCCCGCAGCATTATTGAGGCCCTTTGCCGCTGGGCACCGCATACCCAAGACATCATCATCTGCGGCGGTGGTGCGCACAACACGTACCTCATGCAACGACTGCAACACTTAGCCAACCACCTGCTTACAGCCAGCATCCACAGCAGCAGTGAGTTTGGCATTCATCCGCAATACATAGAGGCCTATGCCTTTGCCTGGCTGGCCTTTGCATATGATAAAAAAATAAACGCCGGCTACCCTCAAGTAACCGGCGCTCATCGCCCCACCTGCTTGGGGGCCCGCTACTATAAATAATTAAATAGCAAATGACGATCCACAACCACAAGTGGTCATGGCGTTCGGGTTGCGAATGACAAACTGAGCTCCCTCCAGATCGTCCTTGTAATCAATCTCGGCACCTACTAAATATTGGAAGCTCATGGGATCAATCAGCAATTGTACGCCACCACGTTCAATGACGGTGTCGTCCTCGCTGCACTCCTCATCAAAGGTAAACCCATACTGAAAACCAGAACAGCCACCCCCTTGAACAAAGACACGCAACTTAAGATCCGGATTACCTTCATCAAGCAATAACTCACGCACCTTTTCTACAGCAGCGTCACTAAATGCTAAGGGAGCGGGCGGAGCCTGTAGATCAACTTTTTCAGAAATGCTCATAAATGACTCCTTTCATTTAAATCCATTTACCCCATTGTAACGCATTCGATGCTTGAACACTCAAATAATGGGTAAAATATTGTGCTTGTTAGGGCAAAACCGCTATTTGCTGTAAACCTAAGCGCTCATCCAAACCAAACATAATATTCATATTTTGCACAGCCTGACCAGCCGCCCCTTTTACGAGGTTATCTTGGACCACCATCACAATCAGCATATCTTCTTGGTTACCACGCTGCACAGCAATACGTAACATATTGGAGGCACGGACTGAACGCGTTTCAGGCCACATTCCTGCAGGCAATACGTCCACAAAAGGCTCTGCAGCATAGCGCTGCTCATAGAGAGCCTGAAAATCTGTATCCAGAGCCTCTGGCAATATGCGCACATATAATGTGGAAAACATGCCACGAATCATAGGAACCAAATGCGGCGTAAAGGTCAAACCTACCTCTTGGCCGCCATTCAGGGCACGCAGCTGCTCAGTGATTTCGGGATGATGACGGTGCCCACCAACACCGTAGGCCTTGAAATTATCACTGGCCTCAGAAAATAATGAGCCTACTGCTGCCTTGCGCCCCGCCCCAGATACTCCAGATTTACAATCAGCAATAATATGGCTGCAATCAATTAACGGACGCTCATGCTGCAATAATGGGGCCAAACCCAGTAATACCGTAACAGGATAACAACCAGGATTACCCACTACCCGAGCATGACGTATGCGCTCTCGATGCAGCTCCACTAAACCATAAACCGCCTCAGATAATACATCGGGACATGCATGCTTGTGCTTGTACCACTGCTCAAATACCGCTGTTTCTTGCAAACGAAAATCGGCAGCCAAATCAATAATCTTGACCCCTTGGTCAATTAATTCACGTGCCTGCTGCATGGCGACCCCATGAGGGGTAGCAAAAAACACTACATCACACTCATGCAATGCCGCCTCTTCGGGAGTTTGAAAGCATACATCGACATGACCGCGCAAATTAGGAAACATCTCAGCCACGGGCATCCCTTGCTCGGTGCGTGATGTCACCGCTCGAATATCTACCGCCGGATGCGCCCCCAATAAGCGTAAAAGCTCTACACCGGTATACCCTGTGGCGCCTACAATCCCTGCGCGTATAGTTGGATAAGTCGAAGCTGTCATAACCCCCTCGATTCTAAAAAATGATCAACTCAATGAGCATAGGCTCATTGCTCAATAGCAATCTATATTGTAGCGAGGATTCCTACCTTGCGCGTTAATTATCCTAACAAGGAGGCTACTTGAGTATGCAGAAACAACAACGCCCCGTTCATGACGGGGCGTTGCAAACAAGCAGTAAAAAAAGCAATTATTAACGCTTGCTGAACTGTTTGCGACGACGTGCTTTGTGCAAGCCCACTTTTTTACGCTCGACAGAACGGGCATCACGGGTCACAAAGCCTGCTTGACGCAATTGAGGCTTGAGAGTCTCATCATATTGGATGAGTGCTCGCGTAATGCCATGACGAATAGCACCCGCTTGACCGCTCTCACCACCGCCGTGCACATTGACCTTGATATCAAAAGTCTCAAGATTATCGGTTAGCACCAATGGCTGACGGACAATCATGCGCCCGGTTTCACGAGCAAAATATTCATCAACAGGACGACCATTTACAATGATCTGCCCACTACCTTTTTTCAAAAACACACGTGCGACTGATCTTTTGCGCCGCCCGGTGCCGTAATTCCAATCACCAATCATGAGGATATCCTTAGATGTCTAGTGGTTTAGGCTGCTGGGCGGTATGGGGGTGTTCCTCGCCTGCATAGACCTTGAGTTTCTTGGCCATGGCATAACCCAAAGGACCTTTGGGGAGCATGCCTTTGACAGCTTTTTCTAGCGCACGACCAGGGAAGCGAGCCTGCATGGACTCAAAGTTGGTCTCGCGAATGCCACCGACATAGCCAGTATGACGGTAATACTTTTTGTTTTTGTGCTTATTGCCGGTCACGCGTAGGTGCGCCGCATTAATCACCACGATATAGTCGCCCGTATCGACGTGAGGAGTGTACTCTGGCTTGTGCTTGCCGCGTAAGCGCCGTGCAACTTCGCTGGCCACACGTCCAAGGACTTTGTCCTTGGCATCAACCACAAACCATTCACGTCGTACTTCCTTGGGCTTTGCCACAAAGGTTTTCATGATGGTTCCTTTAAAATAAGTAAATAATAAAACCGCGCCAAGGCGTTATTATTCGCCCGTACGCAAAGCACTAAAGTATAGCACGAAAAAAACCCAAATAAAAAAGGGCAAGCCAATCCCTGCCTGCCCTCTTATTAAGGATTAAAAACGCAGCCAAACAACAACAGCCAGCCTAAGAACCAGCCCGTTGACGTTGTTGCGCCAAGGCAATGCCTAAGAAATTATCATAGGCTCCTTCAGCAACTCGGAACCAGGGCACAGCCTCATCACGGAAAGACATATAGCTGTCGTAAATCTTCTTAAAGCGCTCATTTTCCTCGCAAAACTCTTGATACACCTCATTAGAGGCCTCAAAAGCAGCATCCATCACATCACGAGGAAACGGCTTTAATATTGCTCCACTAGCAATTAACCGACGCAAGGCAGCTGGGTTTTCAGCATCATAAGTGGCCAGCATATTTTGCCCCGCTGCACGAGATGCTGTGGCAATCAAAGACTGATACTGCTTGGGCAGCTGCTCATACGCATCCTGATTGACATACAGGGAAACTTGACCTGCTCCCTCCCACCAACCGGGGTAGTAGTAATACTTGGCAACCTTTTGGAAACCCAGGCGCTCATCATCCATAGGCCCGACAAACTCAACAGCATCCAAGGTCCCTTTTTCTAGGGAAGGATAAATATCACCAGGCGGCACCTGCTGGGGTACTACCCCTAAGCGCGCCAATACTTCACCGGCAAAGCCAGCTGTGCGCATTTTAAGTCCCTTGAGATCTTCTACTGATTTAATCTCTCGGCGGTACCACCCCCCCATTTGGGTCCCTGTATCCCCCATGGGAAAGTTGACAATATTGCGCGTTGCAAACAGCTCGCGCATTAACTCTAGGCCGCCTCCTTTAAACAGCCAAGATTGCATTTGACGCGCGTTCAAACCAAACGGAACAGCCGTATCAAAGCAAAAAGAAGGGTCCTTGCCATAGTAATAATACGAAGCGGTTTGGCCCATCTCTACAGTACCGTCAGACACGGCATCCATGACCTCAAACCCTGGCACTATCTCACCAGCAGGATACAAACGAATAGAAAAATTACCGTCTGTAGCCTCGGCAATCATTTTAGTAAACATCTCAGCGGTACTAAATAATGCCGGCAAAGATGGTCCATAGGTGGAAGTCATCTTCCAATTTAATTTAGGCATACTTTCAGCAATTGCGGGCGCAGCCACTGCCGCTGCTGTACCCGCAACAGCTCCTAAGCCTGCCTTTTTTAAAAATGAACGACGCTGCATTGTGCAGACCCTCCTTAGCGTCCAAATGATTAGAAAAACAAACGCGTAATACTTAAGTTACAACATGCCAATATCCATTATTCTGCAGCCGCTGTCAAACCTCTTGGCTGCCTATTTGGCCGTTCATTCCATACCATTTATTAACGACCAGCTATGGCCATCCGTTCAATCAAAAGAGAACCTGTTTTACGGCCCCCCCGTACCACTGTGTCATTTCCTACCAAAGCGATATGACGGAACATGTCCCGTAAATTGCCAGCAATAGTGATTTCTTGTACGGGGTATTGAATGTCACCATTTTCAACCCAATAACCAAAGGCCCCACGTGAATAATCACCAGTGACCATATTAATCCCCTGGCCTATTAACTCTGTGACCAACAGTCCCGTCCCCATTTCTTTCAATAAGGCAGCTAAATCAAGATCTGCAGTGGTAGTCTCCGAGCGCATGATCAAATTATGCGCCCCTGCCGCATTGCCTGTGGTAGTCATGCCCAGCTTACGCGCTGTGTAACTGGATAAGAAATGCCCCTCTAAGCGCCCGCGGTCCACTACTGTTCGGTCCTGTGTCCGCACCCCCTCCCCATCAAAAGGTGCACTGCCTAATCCCCCTTTAATATGAGGCCGCTCTACAAGACTGATATGAGGAGCAAATATTTCTTGGCCCAATCCATCAACTAAAAAACTTGCCTTTCTGTATAAAGCTCCCCCACTATTCGCCCGCACAAAAGCACCCAGCAAACCGGCGGCCAAAGGGGCCTCAAAAATAACAGGATAATGACCGGTGGCTGCTACGCGTGCATCAAGACGTGCTACGGTGCGTTGTGCTGCATAACGACCTACCTGTTCGGGGCTATCTAGCTTATGGGCCGCACGCGCAGCACTGAACCAATAGTCTCGCTGCATTTTGGTGCCCGTGCCAGCAATAGGAGAAACGCTGATGCTATGACGGCTATAGGGATAACCGCCTAAAAAACCCCGACTATTACCCAACACAAAATGACCCTCGTAACTATCAATGCTGGCCCCTTCACTATTCGTAATCTGTGGGTGGTAAGATAAGGCTGCTTGCTCGGCACGAAGCGCCCAGTGCGTCGCCTGCTCAGGGCTCAAAGCCCAGGGTCGATATAGCGCCAAATCCGGGTACTCATAGGCCAAATCTGCATCATCGGGCAATCCTGCTGCAGGATCCTCAGCAGTAAAACGGGCAATATGCCACGCAGCAGCGACTGTTTCACGAATAGCCTGTGGGGTAAAATCAGCTGTCGACGCTGCACCACGCTTTTGTCCATCAAAAACCGTTATGCTTAGCGAGCGCTCACGCGCCTGCTCAACATTTTCAGTTTTTTGCTTACGCACCGAAACAGATAAGCCACGGTTTTCGGATACCTGCACCACCGCATCTGTAGCACCGAGCTTTTTGGCCTCAGCCAGCGCATCTTCTACCAGTTGACAAAAAAAGTGCTGGTTTGCAGAAATAGGTAAATTAGAAATCATTACTTCACTCTTTAAAACTCTGTAGATGAGACCGGAAACACCCCGCAACAGCCAAAATGGCCCGTTGACCAAGCAAATATGATAAAACGCAATGATGCGTCAGCACACAGTCTAACCTTAAACACTGCAATGAGGGGAAATCAACAATGAGCGATCAATTAGAATGCATTGAAATCAACCCACAACAAGAAGCCCATTATGCCGTTATTTGGTTACATGGCCTAGGAGCAGATGGCAATGACTTTGTCCCTATTGTGCCTGAGCTTGGGGTAGAGGATTTAAATATTCGTTTTATTTTCCCCCATGCTCCGATCCAACCCGTTACCATTAACGGGAGAATGCCCATGCGTTCTTGGTACGACATTTATGTTGCTGATTTAGTTCGTCGTGAGGATGCTAAAGGCTTACGTGCTTCTCAGTCTCAGATTGAGGCGCTTATTCGTCGTGAAATTGAGCGCGGCATCCCTAGCGAGCGCATTGTACTGGCAGGATTTTCACAAGGATGTGCCATGACTCTTCAGACCGGTCTGCGCTGGCATGAAGCTTTAGCAGGCTTGATCTGTCTTTCTGGCTATCTGCCCTTGGCTGAAGTCATCGAACAAGAGCGTCACTCAGCCAACCAGCATACTCCAATCTTTATGGCTCATGGCCTCCACGATCCCGTTGTGCCCTTGCAACGAGGAGAGCAAAGCTATCAGCTATTAAAGACTCTGGGCTATGACGTAGAGTGGCATACCTATCCTATGCCCCACTCAGTGCATCCCCAAGAGGTCAGAGACATTGCTCATTTTTTACGCACAGTTCTTACCAAACAATAACCTCTGCTCAATTTCATTGTCATTAACCAATCAAGCAGCAATTTCTATGAATTCTCAAACCATCGTCCGCACTCGTTTTGCGCCTTCACCTACTGGCGACTTGCACCTTGGAGGCGCCCGAACTGCTTTATTTTCCTGGGCATTTGCCCGTCATCACCAAGGTAAATTTGTTCTTCGCATTGAGGATACGGACCGTGAGCGCTCCACTCCTGAAGCGGTTCAAATTATATTGGATGGGATGAAGTGGCTGGGCTTAGAGGCCGATGAAGGGCCATTTTACCAAAGCCAGCGCATTGACCGTCATCAGGAAGTCATCCAACAAATGCTCAAAGACGGCACGGCCTACTATTGCTATAGCACACCTGAAGAAGTAGAGGCCATGCGCGAACGAGCGCGCGCCCAAGGGCTAAAACCTCGATACGATGGCACTTGGCGGCCTGAACCAGGCAAAACACTGCCTCCTATTCCTCAAGACAGATCACCTGTTGTTCGCTTTAAAAGCCCCCAAAGTGGTGCCACCACCTGGAATGATCTGGTCAAAGGCCCCATTTCTATCCCGAACGAGGAGCTCGATGATTTAATCATTGCGCGCTCTGATGGTACCCCAACTTATAACTTTTGCGTGGTTGTAGATGATTGGGATATGAATATCACGCATGTCATTCGTGGCGATGATCATGTAAACAACACTGCCCGCCAAATTACCTTACTTGAAGCACTCGGAGCAGATATCCCAACTTATGGTCATGTGCCAATGATTCTCGGTCCTGATGGAGAAAAGCTCTCCAAGCGACATGGTGCCGTAAGCATTCTGGAATATGAACAAGAGGGCTTTTTACCCGAAGCCATGATCAATTATTTGGCACGTTTGGGATGGAGCCATGGTGATGCCGAGCTATTTAGTCGCGAAGAATTTATTCAATGGTTTAATACCCGCAACTTAAGCCGCTCCCCTGCACAATGGGATCCTAAAAAACTGCGCTGGGTCAATGCGCACTATATTAAAAACAGCAGCAATCAACGACTGGCTGAGCTCGTAGCACCACGTATTCAAGCACGGGGGGGCAACCCTGAGCAGGTCGATCTACCTGCTGTAATGGAGCTGTTAAAATCGCGTGCTGAAACCCTCAATGATCTTGCCGATGGGGCTTTATTATTCTGCCAAGAAAACAGACCAGCCTTAAGTGCTGAGCAGGCAGAGCAATTAAACAGCCCTGAGGCCACACTGTTGCTCCAAGACTTTTACGAGCGCGCTGCGGCATTGGAAGAGTGGAGCACTGAGCAGCTAAGCGCCACCATTCAGCAAGTGCTCAAAGCACACAACGCGCGCATGCCTCAGCTGGGGATCCCCTTGAGAATAGCCGTAACCGGTCAGCGCCAGACGCCAGCCATCGATGCAGTGCTCCATCTATTGGGCCGTGAACGCGTGCTCACACGCTTGGCACACAGCCTCAAAGCCTAAAAAGGCAACCGGTAACCTGGGGAAGTACGCTGGGTGGCTAACTGCTGCCCAGCCTCAGACTGCAATACTAAGGACTCCTCATCCACTGAAATAATACGATACCGATTCGTATAAATAGGATCCTCTATATCGACAGGCACCCCATTAGATTGATAAGTATGCAAGATGATCTGATCTCCTGTGCGCACCCAGCAGCCACTTTCGTTAATCCCTTGGGATGGCTGTCGGGGCCGTTTAAGCTGCTCGGTGAACAACATACTGCCATCAGCCTTGAGGGTAAATAAAGTACGTAATTCGCCTGTTACCCCCTTTTCTTGGCGCTTATTCAACCAATTACCAATCACCTCCTCATCAGCAGCTGGGGCCATACAATCTGCAGGGGTCACGATCTGCGGCATGGGTTCGTGGGGAGCATGCACAGGCCCAGTGCACGCACTTACTAATACTCCTACACTGAGGATACATCCCAATACCGAGAGTCGCTTAGGGGACTGTCTAGTTGGCATACCAAGCATATATTTCCTTGCACAAAGATGATTGGGTGAGCAATAAGTACTCAATAAACATATGAGCACTTTCATTATTTTAACCACAATTTGGTAAACTACTAACTGTGCACCATAAGACTTGGGTAGCACGTATTTTTTGTGTTCATTTTTTTAAAAAGGAATTTTGATTATGGCATCTGCCAGCAATCCACATCCTGACTCTACGGTATATCCCGATAATGATAATGAGCAAGCATCCTATGTAAAAACTACTCCTAATCCTGCGGGCTCGTGGCCCTATCCCACTCACCCTACCGAAGAATCCGAATAGGCTCCCTACTAGGCGATTAATACTATGGGCATCACCGTAATGATTTTAAGCTTGATCATCCAACTGATTGGGTTTGCTTTTATTTTGCGCGCCTGGTTTTATGCCTCTCGCATTCCCCCATTTAACCCTTTCTCACAGACCATCTATCGCTTTACCGATTGGGCCAGCCTACCCATGCAACGTCTTATTGCTGCGCGGGGGCGTTTTGATTGGCCCAGCATCATTGTCGTTTGGATCACAGCCTTTATTTATCTCTTCTTACTCTCTGGGCTTGCGCTTTTTAACCCACTTGTACAAATCTTCGTAGCCCTGCTTATAGGCTTAAAATGGTGGCTAAACACTCTGTTCTGGGCCATTATTATTCAAGCCATCTTGTCTTGGGTTAATCCTGCAGCCCCTATTGCGCCTCTGCTCCATGCGCTAATCGATCCCATCCTCAATCCTATTCGTAGCCGCATGCCAAGCACCGGAGCAATAGATTTTTCCCCTTTGGTTGTGCTAATTATTATTCAGATCCTCCTCATGCTTATTCATAGCATAAGCAATAATATTGCGCTTTATCCCCCACTCTAACCTCTTATCCCTAATATACAAGCCCCTCAGGAGGACCATCCTAGGGGCTTGTACTTTATTGGCGGCCTGCAGAGGAGTTTAAAGGGGGCTTACTCGCACGGGGCCAGAACCACTAATTACCTGTACTCGCTGCCCCCGGCTAATCGGCACATCAGCCTCTTGAGCAATCACACGAGTCTCCCCATTATCCATCCGAACTGTAATTTCTAATCCTTCGCTCTTTTGTACGCGATGCTCAATTTGCTCCCCGGCAATCCCCCCTAATAGGGCCCCCCCTATGGTGGCTAATATTTGACCTCGACCGCCACCAATGGAGCTACCCGCTACGCCCCCTATAGCTGCTCCAGAGGCTGCGCCAAGACCTGAAGAGCGATCGCTTTGTATAGTAATTGGACGAACATTCTCTACTGTGCCATAGCGCACTACCTGTTCACGCTGCGCTTGACCATAGGTATAAGTTTGGCTTGAAGCGCTATGATGCGCACAGCCCGACACGAGCAACACCGCCCCCATCGCTGCTGCAGTGAGCTGAACCCAGCGCATTAACTGCCAACGATTTGTATTTTGTGTCGTCATGACATGCTCCTTTTAGGAAAGTTTAAGCGTTTGTGGGCACGGCCACATCTAATTCATACACCTCGCGCAGGAGGCGATTAATCTGCTCTCGGTTAGGTTGATGATTTTGAGGCCCTTGGGAGGCAATTTTTATACTGCCCATAATATTCCCTAAGCATGCAGCCTCATACAAAGACCAGCCTGCTGTTAAACCATATAACAAACCAGCGCGATGAGCATCACCACAACCAGTAGGGTCAAGCACCTCTTTGGCTGCAACAGGGGCAATCCGCTGCTGCTTGCCATGCTGATATAATACCGCCCCTTGGGCTCCATAAGTCACAATGACTGCTTTCATCTGCGTGGCAATCTCATCCAGAGACATGCCTGTACGCTCTTCAATAACGGTGGCCTCATAATCATTGGCGGTTAAAATATCTGCCTTGGCAATCATTGCTTGTAAATCATCGCCAGTAAATAAAGGCATGGCCTGGCCTAAGTCAAAAACAAAAGGAATATGAGCCTGATGTAACCGCTCTGCATGCGCCAACATGGCCTCTTTGGCATCTGGAGCCACAATTGCCCACGCTGCCTCTTGGCCAGTTAAATCATTACGTGAAGAAAACTGCATGGCGCCGGGGTGGAAAGAGGCAATTTGATTACTATCCAAATCGGTAGTAATAAAGCACTGCGCTGAAAACTGATCCTCAATCACCTTTATCATACCCGTATCAATACCCAAAGCGCGCATGCGCTCAAGATATTCATCGGCATCATGACCCACCGCCCCTACCGGTACTGCTTGTGCGCCTAACCAAGCCAAATTATAGGAAATATTCCCGGCACACCCTCCAAATTCTTTGCGTAGGGCCGGTACAAAAAACGATACGCTCAGATTAGGCACATGTTCGGGCAAAATATGATCCTTAAAACGCCCCTCAAATACTGCAATAAAGTCAAAGGCTAACGAGCCACAAACTAATATTCGCTTTGTCATTTTTACCTTTAAGAGAAAAATTTTTCCACTTTAAATCCGTTAATTTTTGTGTCCTGCGCCTTTATCTGCAATCGTATATCCACTGTTTGGCCGGGCAAAAACGGCCCCTTACTCTGTGCTGCACTCAAGTACTGTTCAGGCTTAATCTCTAGCCGCGCCAACACAGTTGCAGACACATCGCTCAGGGTGATTAATAGGGAAGGCCATTCTTGAGGCACAGCAGCGCTATTGCGCATCCCCACCTGCAATAGATAAGAGTGCTCTCCCCCTACTGCTCCCTCGAAAGACAAACGACTATAAGTGAGCTCAATGGCTTTAATGGCCCGCAAATAAGGAACCTGACACCCTATAGAAGCACATAATGATTGTAAAACAGGGCGCATAAACGGTGCATGCAGGGCCAGCTGTGCGCGGTATACATACATACCTTGTGCGATGGCAAGCAGTATCAGCCCCCATAACAAGAGCAGCCCCAACCACTTTTTAACCGTTGTACGCCATGACCAGACTACAGGCTCAATGCGGCGCTCAACATACAGGGGCGGTGCCAAATCAGCCCCATCTCCTACCAACGGCTCCTGATCAGCAGGTGTGTCAATAATAAAAAAATCAGGCGCTGCAGGCTGAGTATCGGCCACGATAAAAGGGGGATGAACTGACTCAGAAACGGTATCCGCTGCTACGGTATCTGCTATGGTTTGTTTGGCAGCGCCCTCAACAACCGCCTCATAACCATCAAAAATCTCATGACATTGTATACAGCGCACCAAGCCTTTGCGGCGCCGCAAATCATCTGCGGCCACATCAAATTGAGTATGACATTCAGGACACTGTGTCGTGAGTGTGATCATGGTTATAGCAAGAGCTGTACCATTACGCTCTGGGGCGTTGACCGACAATACATACCCAACCCTCTCGCTCTCGCCAAGGGGTGATAGATAGGTAATCCTGATAGGCCGCTTGCATTTCTTCTGCTTGCCAAGCCAAAATCCCTGATAAGGCCAATAACCCACCGGGCTTGACATAAGCAGTCAGCAGCGGGGCCAAGACCTTGAGGGGATTAGACAAAATATTGGCCACCACAATATCATACTGCCCCTTACTCCCTTGGGGTAAATCATCTGAATGCATGGCGCTTATCTGTACTTGATTGGTGCGTGCGTTGCTCTGTGCAGCACGTACTGCTTGAGCATCGATATCAACCGCATCAACATGATCTGCCCCTAATTTTTTAGCGGCAATGGCCAATACCCCTGAGCCACACCCATAATCCAAAACCGTATCACCGGCACGCACATGCTCAGCCAACCACTCCAAACATAAATGAGTGGTTGGATGGCTCCCTGTACCAAAAGCCAATCCGGGATCCAACTCTATTAAAACCTGTTCTTCCTTAGGATAGACCTCTGAGAGCACCTCTTCGCGACGCCAGCTTGGCACAATTAAAATACGATCATTAATATTTATCGGACCAAATTGTGCCTGTACATGCCGCACCCAATCTTCATCGGGCACGCGACGCAATTCCCAATCAGCAGGACCCAACTCAATAATGCCAGTAGAATTCAAATAATCTACTATTTCATATTCATTGAGCTCATCAGGCAATAGGGCAACCACTCGATTACGCCGCCAGCCAAAAACCTCGGGCTCCATTCCAGGCTCCCCGTATAAAGGGCGCTCATCTGCGGTATCCACATCAGCATCTTCGACACTTACCGATAGCACTCCAAAATCGAGTAAGGAATCAGCGAGCATATCTGCCTGTTCCTGAGCACAAAAAAGAACCAATTCGCGCATGCGCTCTCCCCATAGAAGAAAACAGGGCTTGCACCCTGTTTTCATCAGTGAAATTTATTTACTGCTTGTTAGCCAACTTGTCTTCAAGGTAGTGAATACTGACTCCACCTTGTTTAAATCCTTCATCTTGCATCAACTCACGATGCAAAGGAATATTGGTATGCACGCCTTCAACAATCATTTCGGACAATGCAATATCCATGCGTGCAATGGCCTGTTCACGTGTTTCACCATAGGTGATTAGCTTGGCTATCATGGAATCATAGTATGGAGGTACGGTATACCCGGAAAAAACGTGCGAATCCATTCTGACCCCAGGCCCTCCAGGAATATGCCATTGGGTAATCCGCCCAGGACTGGGTAAAAATTTGTAGGGATCCTCGGCATTGATACGACACTCAATGGAATGCCCGCGAAATACCACATCACGTTGGCGGATGCTTAACTTGTTGCCAGCGGCAATTTTAATTTGCTCTTGTACCAAGTCTAAGCCTGTGATCATTTCGGTGATGGTGTGCTCTACCTGAATCCGCGTATTCATTTCAATGAAATAAAACTCGCCGTCTTCGTAGAGGAACTCAAAAGTACCGGCTCCTCTGTAATTCAACTTGCGGCAAGCTTGCACACAACGCTCACCGATACGCTCTATTAATTTGCGGGGAATACCAGGCGCAGGAGCCTCTTCGATAATTTTTTGGTGGCGCCGCTGCATCGAGCAATCACGCTCTCCTAGCCATACAGCATTGCCGTGCTCATCTGCCAAAATTTGTATTTCTATATGGCGTGGATTTTCGAGGTATTTTTCCATATAGACCTCGGGATTGCCAAAAGCCACCTCAGCTTCTGCCCGCGTTGTAGCCACTGCAGTAAGCAACGCTCCCTCGGTAAATACCACGCGCATTCCGCGCCCCCCACCCCCGCCAGTCGCTTTGACAATGACGGGATAACCAATATCACGTGCAATACGTAAAATCTCATCGGGATCATCGGGTAAAGCCCCCTCTGAGCCCGGAACCACCGGCACTTTGGCCTCTATCATGGTTTTTTTAGCGGTCACTTTATCGCCCATCAAGCGGATGGTTTCAGGACGAGGACCAATAAAAACAAAACCACTTTTTTCGACCCGCTCAGCAAAGTCGGCACTCTCGGCCAGGAACCCATAACCAGGGTGAATGGCCTCTGCATCGGTGACCTCAGCAGCCGAAATAATTGCCGGCATATTTAAATAACTATCACGCACAGAGGCCGGACCAATACATACAGACTCATCAGCCAAACGCACATATTTGGCCTCTCGGTCAGCCTCAGAATGCACCACTACGGTTTTAATGCCTAGTTCTCGGCAAGCACGCTGTATACGCAGGGCAATCTCCCCACGATTTGCGATAAGAATTTTTTCAAACATATTATTAGCCGATCACAAACAAAGGCTGCCCAAACTCTACGGGCTCACCATTTTCAACTAACACTGCCTTGATTACCCCTGCACGGTCGGCCTCAATTTCGTTTAGAAGCTTCATCGCCTCAACAATGCATAAGGCATCTCCTTCTTTGACGGTCTGACCGACCTCAACAAAAGGAGCAGCCCCTGGGCTGGGCGCACGATAAAAAGTGCCCACCATAGGTGCCAAAACGGTATGCCCCTCGTATTGCTCTTCTGCAGGCGCAGCTGCCTCAGCAGAGGCGGCCTCTGCAGCGGCAGGCGCTGCGGGCGCCACTACCGTTGTCTCAGCAGGCGGGGCAGCATAGACCATGGGTTGTGCTGGTGCAGGAGGTGTTTTAACAATCCGCACCTTGCCATCACCTTCGGTAACCTCGAGTTCAGAAATATCTGACTCGGCAACTAAATCAATTAGGGTTTTAAGCTTTCTAAGATCCATGCATGCATCCTGAATCGTTTGTACTTTTGCTAAACCATCACGATGGCCAGCCAACAAATTAGGGACTATTTACTGAACGATGGCTAAGAGTTTCGAGGGCATACTGTACCGCTGCCTCATATCCATAAGCACCGAGCCCCACTATAACGCCCTGAGCCAGAGCAGACAAATAAGAATGATGTCGAAATGGCTCTCGTTGGTAGACATTAGAAAGGTGCACCTCTACAAAGGGAATCGCCACCCCTGCCAATGCATCACGAATAGCAATACTGGTATGCGTATATGCACCAGCGTTAATAACGATGGCGTCGACCCCTTCTGTAGCAGCCTGATGGATACGATCCACTAAAGCCCCCTCGCTATTGCTTTGAAAACATAAACAACGAGCATGATAACGGTGCGCAATTTCTGTGAGTCGCTGATTAATCGCGCTCAACGTTATTGCACCGTAAATATCTGGCTCGCGCTGTCCAAGCAAGTTGAGGTTTGGACCGTGTATCACAAGAATTGTTTTTGCCATGGTTCAGTAAACCAAAATCAATAGATGGCATTTGTACGCCAAATTATTGCTTTTGTCTATCTTTAATTAGGCGCTAATTACCTAATATACAGTGAAAATCAGTCCCTGTGGGCAGATTTTATGGCTCTGCTGCCGACATCGTCCCTGCCCGCAAAGCATCTAAATCGGCACTGAAAGACTCTGTTTCTATTTGTCCCAATATGTGCTTAACCTGCGCACCTTGCGCATCAAACAGCACCGTATAAGGCAACCCTCCTTTGCTATTACCCAAAGCACGCATCACCTCAACCCCAGAATAACCCGGGATAAGCAGATCATAGCTAACGGCCACCTCCTGAAGAAATTTCTGGATATTGCGTCGTGTATCAATTGCTAGTCCTAAAAACTGTATCTCCGGATACGCCTGACTCAACCGCTCCAATTCAGGCATTTCCTCTACACAAGGCGGACACCAACTGGCCCAAAAATTGACCACCAGCGGCGTGCCTGTGTACTGCGCCAAACTCACTGTCTCCCCATGCAAATCAGGCATATCAAGATGAAAAAAGGCCTGGTCCTCATGAGGCTCCTGAGCGTAAACAGGCCAGTGTCCCGCCCAAGCTAATGTTGCGCCTACACTTAAATAAGTTAAAAAATGACGTCGTTGCATTAATTTGGCCATTTGCATTTAAGTTTCCTTGCTTTATTATCAAGCAGCATGATTACGGTTCATTTTAAGGGCTGGGAGAGCAGATGCATATTCATATTTTAGGAATTTGTGGCACATTTATGGGGGGCTTGGCTCTGTTGGCACGTGCAGCAGGCTACCGCGTAACAGGTTGTGATGCGGGAGTATACCCTCCCATGAGTACTCAGTTAGAGGAACAGGGCATCGAGCTCATCGAAGGGTATGACACCGATCAGCTGGCCCTTAAGCCTGATTTATTTGTAATTGGCAATGTCATCACACGAGGCAACCCCCTCATGGAGGCCATACTTAACCAAGGCTTGCCCTATACATCCGGCCCACAATGGCTGGGCACTCATATTTTGCGTCATCAACATGTATTAGCAGTTGCTGGCACCCATGGCAAAACCACGACCAGTTCTATGCTGGCTTGGATCTTACGCTACGCGGGACACCATCCCAATTTTCTCATTGGCGGCATTGCTCCCGATCTGCAAGTATCGGCTCATTTTGAGCCACAAGGCAAATTATTTGTTATCGAAGCTGATGAATATGACACTGCTTTCTTTGATAAACGCTCAAAATTCGTGCACTATCATGCCCGCACAGCTATTTTGCACAATCTAGAATTTGATCATGCGGATATTTTCCCTGATCTCGCCGCTATAGAAACACAGTTTCACCACTTTGTCCGCACTATTCCGGCCCATGGGGCCATTCTGCGTCCGGCCCATAGTGCCGCCTTGGATCGTGTACTGGCACGAGGCTGCTGGACCCCCGTTACCTACTTAAACACTCCTGAGGGCTGGCGCTATGCGTGGCATTCAGATGGTTCATTGAGCATTTTCTCAGGCTCAGAAAGGGGTCATATTCAGTGGCAGCTGCACGGTGAACATAATGCCCAAAACGCTTTGGCAGCCATTGCTGCCAGCCACCAAGTTGGTGTGCCTATAGCCACAGCCTGCGCCGCGCTAAGTGCCTTCCAAGGCATCAAACGTCGCTTGGAATTACGCGGACGTGTAGCCAATATTGAGGTCTTTGATGATTTTGCTCATCATCCCACTGCCATTACTACCACGTTACAAGGAGTCCGTAATAGTCTGTCTCATTCCTCAGTCTCCACAGGACGTATTATTGCTGTTTTTGAGCCGCGCTCAAATACCATGCGCGATGGCGCATTAATTGGAGACTTACCCGCTGCCCTAGCCCATGCCGATCTGGTCTTTTGCTACCAAGAAACCAAAGGCAAACATGCATTAAAATGGGATGCTCAAGAAGTATTGGCTACTCTAGGTGCGCGTCTCCAAGTCCATTATGACCACGCCCAATTAGCTCAGGCAGTTGCACAGCAAGCCGCTCCTGCCGATAAAATTATCGTCATGAGCAACGGCCATTTTGGTAATGTCCATGAACTAATTGTACAGGCTTTAAAAACACGCTTTGATCCCTAATCCTCAATAGTATCTGCCATGTTTCTATACTTACACGGTTTTCGCTCTTCCCCTTTGTCTGCCAAATCACAAATCATGCACCGCGCTCTACAGGCACGAGGCTTGGCTGATGACTGGCACTGCCCGCAGCTTGACACACACCCCCAAGCAGCCATCCAACAGTGCATGACCCTAATTACACAGCACCATCGTGCGGGCACAGCCCTAACCATCATGGGCTCATCATTAGGGGGATTTTATGCTACCTACCTTGCGGAACAATGGCCAGAAGCCCGCTGTGTGGTTCTTAACCCAGTCGTTCACGCCGCTCGTGATCTGGCCCATTACGTTGGGCCCTTGACCAATTATCATACAGGCGCGCCTTTTGAATTTACGGCCGCCGATGTTGCTGCCTTGGCCCAATTTGAAATCGCACGCATTAGCCGACCAGAACGCTATTTATTGATCGCGGCCACAGGAGATGAGCTCTTAGACTGGCGTGAAATGACCGCTCACTACGCGGGAGCCCACCAAGAAATCATCCCCGGTGGCGACCATGGTCTGACCAATTTTGAAGAATATTTGCCGCGTATATTTACCTTTCTTGAGGACGTTGATGCGTCATAAGCGACCCTCCGCCTCGTGCCCCCTCTTATTTAATTTTGCACACCACTAGGCCTATTTAAAACAATGTATGTCCTTTACGAAGATAGCAATAAGTTCAAGGCGGAAAAAGTTTTTTCGCGTGCTGAACGCAGCTTACAAGTGGAGTCCGCCACAGGCAAACGCTCCAAAATACGTACTGATCGGGTTTTTTTAGAATTTTCCCAACCCGATCCCGAGCAGCTCTTAGCGCAAGCAGAACAACTTGCAGCCACTATTGATATTAATTTTGTATGGGAGTGTGCGCCCCAAGAGGTGTTTGATGCAGCAGAATTTGCTGCCGACTATTTCGGTACCGCTCAGCCTACAGCCATTCAACAGGCAGCACTTATTTTTGCTTTACATGCAGCCCCTGCTTATTTTCATCGACGCGGCGCAGGAAAATACCGCCCCGCCCCTCCAGAAACCTTACAGGCAGCCCTTGCTGCCATTGAACGCCGCCGCCAAGAGGAAGAGCGCCAACAAGCATTAACAGAGGCCATGCTACGCGGAGAGCTCCCAGAGGATATTGCCGCACAGGCTGAAACACTGCTCACCCAACCAGATAAAAACAGCACTGAGTGGAAAGCCTTCCAAGCCGTACTCCAAGCCAAAAAATGCAGCCCTGAAGCCCTTCTTTTAGAACTAAATGCATGGTCCAGCCCGCTGGCCTTACATCGCCATCGGTTTTTTACTGAGTACTTCCCCCGAGGCACCGCTTTTGAGCGTACCCCCGAGCCCTGCTCCCTTGACCTTCAACACTATCCCTTAGCCGAGGTGGAAGCCTATTCCATTGATGATGGAGGCACCACAGAAATAGATGATGCCTTTTCGGTGCGTCCTCTCGATGACCATCGGTGGCGCATTGGTATTCATATTGCCGTTCCTGCACTGGGCATAGAGCGCCATACTTACTGGGATGAGCAAGCACGTCAGCGCATGGCCACCGTATATATGCCTGGCCAAAAAATCCCTATGCTACCCGAAGCACTGGTTGAGCAGTTTTCCTTATTGGAACAACACCTTCGACCCGCCCTATCTCTATATGTAGATTTTGATTCTATCCGCGGCGAGATCGTGGCAGAAGAAACACGCCTCGAGCGCATTTGCGTCACTAAAAATCTCTTTCATGACGAGCTAAATGCCCACATTCATTCGACTGCTCTCGAAGACCCAGAACAGCCCCTGCCCTATGGGGATTGTTTACGCCCTCTCTGGACAGTAGCCAAAATACTGCGTAAACAACGTGAGGAGGCTCGCGGCTGGCCCGAACACAATGACCGCCCAGAATTTCTTTTTCAATTAGAAGGACCTGCCGATGACCCTAATAGTATTGTGCATTTAATCCCTCGGAATCGCCAATCTCCTTTAGGTATTATTACTGCTGAGTTGATGATTCTAGCCAATAAACTATGGGCCGGACTGCTGCAACAGCGGGGCTTAACAGCCGCCTTTCGTTCGCAACAAAATATGCGCACACGCATGTCCACCCATGCGCTGCCCCATAAAAGTATTGGAGTACCCTATTACCTCTGGGCCACCTCTCCCTTAAGGCGTTATATTGATCTCGTTAATCAACGCCAGATCATTGCTGCCGCTCAACATGGAGTATCAGCACGCTTGGTCGCCCCATACCAAGCCAAGGACCCAGACTTATTTGCACTCATCACGGCCTTTGAAGAACAATATAGCGCTTGGAATGAGTTTCAGCATAAAATTGAACGGTACTGGGCATTGCGCTGGATACAACAACAACAAAAAACCCGCTTACATGCTCACGTGATACGCAATGACTTAGTACGCTGTACCGAGGTTCCTTTAGTAACCCCAGTGCCCGGCCTGCCCGAATTAGAGCGTGGCCAAGAGGTGTGGATAGAGGTTGTAGACATCAACGAGGTCGATCTCAGTATGGGCTGTCGCCTCATTGAGGTGCGCCCCCTTGATGAACCATGCACAGAATAACCCCTAATATTCTCGCCAAAGACTATTTATGGCCTGCAGTAGCACTCTCGCTGCTGCTGCACGGCGCGCTAATAGGATTATTCGCATCTAAAGAGCAAGCCCTCGTACCGCGCCTCTCTCAGCACCCAACGACGATCATCAATTATCACACCTTGGAAACTCCCGAATTTGCCCACCGTTTGGCACAGTGGAATGCCCAAGGGGGCGGTACCGCTGAGCAAGGCCTAGCAAGCAGCCCTTTACCAAGCAGTGGCCCACTCAGCATCGATAACCTCTATTTGCAAGCCTTACAACGTCAACGACAAGAGCTAGAAAAACAGCACTATGAGCTCCTGCAGCAGCTCAAAGAGCAAGCCACTCAACATACCATCACCGCCCATACCGATGAGGCCCCCACCCTTGCTCCACGCCTAGAACAGGGTGATGATACACTGAGCCTAATCCAAAAACGTCTTACTGAGCTCGCCCTACAAATTGAGCATGCTCAGCAGCGCCCGCGCTATACTTTTATTGGTCCGAGCACCCTCGCTTCACCCTTTGCCGCTTATGTGCAAGCATGGCAGGCCAAAATAGAACGCATTGGCACCGAGCACTACCCTGAACAAGCCCGAGGCAAAGCCTCTGCGCGGTTGCAAATCACAGTGTATATGAACCGCCATGGGGAAATAGAGCAGATAGAATTTGATCAGCCGGCTACGGACCCAATATTTAATTTAGCCGCACGGCGTATTATCCATCTTGCTGCGCCCTTTGCGCCTTTTAGCCCAGAAATGGCTCAACAAACTGATATATTGGCCATCACGCGCACTTGGCATTTTGAACAAGGACAACTTCGTACCGATACAGAACAACCATGACTGACTTAGCTATTGCACGTTGCGCAGTAATTGGAAACCCTATTGCGCATAGTCTCTCACCCTATATCCACCAGGCCTTTGCAAAACAATTAGGCCTCAATCTACGTTATGAGCGCATCTTAGGTGCGCAGCAGCGCTTTACCACACAGGTTCATGAGTTTTTTACACAAGGGGGGCGTGGCCTCAACATTACTGTGCCATTCAAAGAGCAAGCTTTTGCATTGGCAAATCAATGCAGTCCCCGTGCCCGCTTGGCTAAAGCCGTAAATACCTTATGGATGGAACATCACACACTCATGGGCTGCAATACTGATGGCGAAGGCTTGGTCTACGATTTACGCCGGCTGCAAGCCGATCCGCAGTCCCAACGCATTTTAATCATTGGTGCCGGCGGCGCAGCGCGAGGGGTAGCTCTGCCTTTACTCCAAGCAGGGGCACATAGCTTAAAAATCATCAACCGAACCCCTGAACGGGCGCAACAAATCATCCATGATCTTAGCGAACACCTCCCCGAATACCAAAGCCGTCTCAGTGCGGGCGACTTGCAAGACACCTCTGGACAGTGGGATATAGTGATTAACGCCACCTCTGCCAGCCTCGGAGCCTCAGGCCTGGCTCATGCTCCCATTAACTATGCCCCTCATGCATTAGCCTACGACATGGTTTATGGTGCCCAGCCCACCGCTTTTATGCTCCAAGCTCAGGCCCAAGGAGCACAACGCACGGCCGACGGCTTAGGCATGCTCATCGAGCAGGCGGCCAGCAGCTTTGCTATTTGGTTTGGTCAACGTCCCCCTACCGACACCCTTTATTCCCAACTTAGAACTCAGATCCAGACTGCATAGCCCCCTTATGATGCGACGTACCTTCTCTTGGCCCAACTGGAGTCGCCGCCAATGGATACGCTATCTATTGGCCGGGCTGGTGTTAGTGTTTGTGCTCTATCAGCTAAGCTTTATACTGCGAATCGCTTGGTATCAGCATGTCAACCCTACTGCAAGCTCGTTTATGCGCGCAACAATTCATGAATTACGAGCCGAGGATCCCACTGCCAGTATTGTGCATCAATGGGTAGATTATCAACAAATTAGCCCCCATCTCGTACGTGCAGTCATTGCCTCAGAGGACGCCAATTTTCTGTATCACAACGGGGTTGAATGGGATGCCATTCGTGATGCTTGGGATTATAATCGAGCCCAGGCGAGCAAAGGCTCCTCGCGACGGCGCGGCGGCTCTACCATTACCCAACAATTGGCAAAAAACCTCTTTCTATCACCCAAACGCAGTTATCTACGCAAAGCCCAAGAACTTATTTTGGCCTATATGATCGAGCTTTTACTTAGTAAAGAGCGTATCATTGAACTCTATCTCAATGTAGCCCAGTGGGGGCACCGACACTTTGGCGCGGAAGCCGCAGCGCGACGCTATTTTAATACCTCGGCCAGTCGCCTTACTGCCCAACAAGCAGCACAACTAGCCGTCATGCTCCCTAATCCTCGGTATTACGATACCCATGGGAGCACACCCTATTTACGCCAACGCACCCAAACTATTGCCCAGCGCATGCGTTTGGTAGACACACCCTAATTCTATTATGAGCATTGCCCTTCGCTACCTTGCTACAGAAATTTACCGCTCCAGTGCAATTGTCTTAATGGCCCTAATGGGTCTATTTACCTTTTTTAATTTAATAGACGAGCTCGATCGACTCAGTGCTACCTTTAGCATTGCACACCTACTCTACTTAGAGGCACTGAGCCTGCCAACCCAACTCTATGAGCTGCTCCCCATTGGATTACTCATTGGCAGCATCCTGGCACTAGCTGGCTTAGCCCAACGCAACGAACTAGTTATTCTGCGCGTCTCAGGCATTAGTGGCATGCGCTTATTACTGATGTTATGGATCATCACCATTCCACTCATGCTCTTAGCCATGCTGCTTTCTGAACACATTGCACCACGCACCGAAATACAAGCTAATGAGGCACGCCTAGAAATACTGGGGCGCGCTGGAGGAGGACGCTTGGCCAGTGGGTATTGGTTTAGGGAGAAAAATGCGGACAACACCGTACGCATTATCAATATCAAGCGCCTACAAAGCCAAGGACAAGTGCAAGGTATCACTATTTACCTATTAGATGAGCACCTAAATCTTAAGTCCATGACGGAAGCCAAACGAGGTGTACTCAAAAATGACGAGCTTCGCCTGTATGATAGTGTGATTACCTCTATTCACCCTAAAGCGATAGAGTTTTTAGAATCTCCGGTAGCCCCCCAAGAGCCTTTGGTGACTATTAACACCGAGGCCTCTACAATTTTGCCTACCGCCCTAAATTCAGAGCGGCTGTTGGCCCGCATACTCACGCCCGAACGCATGTCGGCAGCAGATTTATTGGACTACATCCACTACCTAGAAAGCAATCAATTACATACCACACGCCAAGTGGTAGCACTCTGGCGTAAATTTGCCTACCCCTTTAGCTTATTAGTCATGATCACCATTGCAGCCCCCATTAGTTTCATGCAAACACGTCGTGGAGGAGCAGGCTCTAAAATCTTCTTAGGCATTATCATAGGCGTTGGATTTTTCATGCTGAATCAACTGACCCTAAACCTCGGCATGTTGAGTCAATGGTCTCCGTGGGTCACGGCTCTACTGCCCAACCTCAGTGCATTGATTATTGCTTTAGGGGCCCTATTAATTCTGGAAAATAAAAACCGACGTTGGTTCCGCCCCCGTCGTTCCAACTAACACATCAATCATGACCACGCACATTAACTACTGGGTGATTGGGGATGTCCAAGGTTGTTTACATAGCCTCAAGCACTTACTGGCTCACCCCGTCCTGCACAACGACCCCCACGCCCACTTTATATTTGCAGGCGATCTTATTAATCGAGGCCCAGACAATTTGGGCGTCCTAAACTATATACATGACCTAGGGGAACGAGCCCGCTGCGTGCTTGGCAACCATGATATTCATTTTCTTAGTGTTGCTGCTGGCGTGCGACAAGCCAATAAATATGATAGCTTTCATGATATTCTGAACAGCCCCAAACGAGATTTTTGGGTAGACTGGCTGCGCCATCAACCCTTATTAATCGAAGCGGATGATCATCTCATTGTGCATGCCGGGGTTGCGCCTTGTTGGAGTTTGGCTGAATTACGCCACATAGCGCGTGATATAGAGGCTGTTCTCCAAAGCGATGATTGGCACCAACATATTCTCAGGCTTTTTGGCAATGAACCAGCCCTTTGGTCAGATAAATTACAAGGGGATGACCGATTGCGTTATGGCATCAATGTGCTCACCCGCATCCGCTATGTACACAGTAACGGTGCCCTAGACTTTGATACCAAAAGCGCTCCTGAAGCAGCTCCCGCTCATCTGCTGCCTTGGTTTTGCTTGCCACGCCAAATACCCAACCCTATTGTTTTTGGCCATTGGTCTACTTTGGGCTTACTACAAGACCATGGGGTATATGCTTTGGATACCGGCGCCTTATGGGGGGGGCAACTCAGTGCAATGCGCCTCCCTGATCATCAGGTCGTACAAGTACCCGCCCAAGAACGTCCGCTCAAGCCCTTTTAACCTCTTGGCGAATAGACTCCCAAGCCCACTGGCTCAGTGCCGCACGATTCATTGCTGCACATTGTTCTGCGGTTAAGGAATCAACAAAAATACACTGTACCCGTGCTGGCTCACTACTCGATAATAGATGCCAAAGATTGGCCACTAAGCTTTGATCGCCTGTAAAGGCAAAGCGTGTACTGCGCTTTTGGCCTGCATAAAAACGCAATGCAATGGCCTGTAAGGGCACATTAGCATCGATGGCCGTCGCAAATAAACTAGAATGAAAGCGCTGTACATCTAAGCCATCTGAGGTAGTGCCCTCAGGGAATAGCCCCACGACTTGCCCCTGCTGAAAAAGTCCCTGCAGCTGCACTGCCACAGCCTTGATGGCATGCCGTCGTTGACGCTCAATAAATACTGTGCCGGCCCCTGCTACCAACCAACCAATCACAGGCCAACGACGAATTTCACTTTTGGCCACAAAATGAGTGCTACGAATGGAATTAATTACAAAGATATCTAACCACGATACATGATTGGCGACCCATAATGCAGCCGTTCCTTGTTGAGCAGGTGCACCGTGTACCTCAACAGTAACCCGACATAAGCGCAGCAACTGCCGAGACCACCAACGAATAACAGGTTGTTTTCTGTGCACGCCACACCAAGAGAAATAACCGACGATAATGAGCAGCCCTAACAGCACCCAAAAAAACAACACCGTACCAAAGAAAAGAAAACGCACCAATGCCATCATGTGCCTGAACCAAAGAATGAATAGGGAATTATTTTAATTGTTGGGCGGGATCATCAAGCCAACGCTGCAGAATAATTGCCGCAGCAACATGATCATCATCTTTGTAAGCAGGGACATATAATTTTGCCTGTCGCGTACTCCCCCATTCATTGACCAGATCAACGGGGAGACCAAAACGACCGTGTAATTGCCGAGCGAAACGCCGCGCCTGACGCGTCTGCAACTGCTCCCCCCCATCCGTTAACAAGGGCAGCCCCACGACCAACCGCTGAGGCTGCCAAGTCTCTATCAAGGAAGCAATCTGCTCTAGATGTTGAGCCCGTGACTTGCCATGGATGACGCATAAAGGACGTGCACTACGACTAATTGTATTAGCGATGGCAACCCCGATACGCTGTGCACCAAAGTCAAAACCTAACAAAGTAAGCTCGGCAAAACACTCAGGCACGACCGGCACTTCCTGTCAGCATAATGGGATCAATGCCTAACTGCGCCAGCGCCGCACTATAACGCTCTGCAGCCGGGGTAACAAACAAAATGTCATGATTGGCCTGCACATGCAACCAAGCATTTTGCGCCATTTCATCTTCGAGCTGACCAGGTCCCCAGCCCGCGTACCCTAAAGTAATTAATAAATCCTCAGGGCCTTTGCCTTGGGCCACCTCTTGTAATACATCCCGTGAAGTGGTCAATGCCATTTCGCCCAAATTAATACTGGACTTGTATGAACCTGCTGGGGCATGGAGTACAAAGCCTCTATCGGTCTGTACGGGCCCGCCAAAAAACACTGGCGCATCCTGAGTCAGGCCGATTTCCAACGACAGCTCTAAATCAATGCGTTGGAGCAAATCGCCTACCGTCATATCAGTAGGACGATTGATCACAACACCTAGAGCGCCGTGCTCGTTATGCTCGCAGATAAAAATAACGGTGTCGGCTAAACTGCCCGACACCATGCCGGGCATTGCGACGAGCAACTGACGTGAAAAATCGACCCTCGAAGATGAATGAAAAGCAGAATCCTTGCTCATATGAAAACCTCCTAGAGTCGTTTTATCTTACAGTGCGATTAGACCTCGATCATTTCAAAGTCTTCTTTGCGGGCTCCACACTCAGGGCACACCCAATTAGGCGGTACATCCTCCCAACGGGTACCGGGTGCAATACCTTCTTCGGGAACACCAGCTTCTTCATCATACAACCAACCACAAATTAAACACATCCAAGTACGCATAATTATTACACTCTTTAAAATGCTATACCCCTTGAGGGGCAATCCATTAAAATGGAACAATAATACTACATTGTGCGCTGAAACAGCGCGTTACTTTTTTATTTGACATTAAATATAAATGACTGCAGATTTGTCAGTATCAGCCCCTCCGTCGGTATTGCTATTTGGGCCATTAGATCCTACCTCAGCTCAACACCTGGTAGCCGATGCCCTGAGCTGCCAGTTAACGGGGTGTCATCCTGCTACTGTGGTTACCGCAGTGCACATCCAAGATACGACCACCCTGGACCATATCAACTTACTCCCACCTGAACAGATCCATGACCAAATGCGCTGCTTACTTGAAGACCTGAGCATTAGCGCAATCAAGGCTGGTCCGCTCTATTCGGTCGAAGAAGCCAGTATTTTAGGACAGATTTTGGCAGACTACCCGCACCTGCCCGTGGTATTACATTTGCAATCCATACCGGACTCCGTACACATTGGCCAGGAACAAGATAGCGACGAGGTCATCCAAGCTATCTTTGATTTAGTACTCCCCTTTTGTCGTCTTGTAGTGGCCGATCAACTGCTGCTGCAGCAATGGCAAGCAGCCGATCATCTGCCCACTGATCAGCACCCAGCGCGTACGCTGATCCGCCTTGGCGCCCAAGCGGTATTGTATACAACCACTCAAAGTGGCGATGCGGGTAATTATTACCAACTCTATACGGAGCCAGGCTTATACCGACAATGGCCCCTGCCTAAACTGCCTATCCGTATCCAAGACACCGAAGGCATGTTAGCCTGTATTTGTGCCACTCAATTAGCTTGGCAACTCGAATTAGCCACTGCCTGCGAACAGGCAGTTCACTATATTGAGCGTGCCAGCCAACATATTTTCCAAGCAGGTATGGGGCATCGCTTGATCCATCAAGCAGGTATTCTCCAACCCTTAACATTGAGTCCACAGCCATGAATACTACCTACCAACCCACACGCCCTTTTCCACGGGGTTTATATGGCATCACCCCCGAATGGGACGATACCCATAGACTGCTTGCTGCCATCCGTGCAGCTCATGCAGGGGGGATGAGTGTCCTGCAATGGCGTAGAAAACTCGCCCCAGCAGCCCATGCTCAAACTCAACTTCAAGCGGTCATCGCCCTTTGTGAGGAGTTGGCACTGCCCTTAATCATCAATGATCAGCTTGAACTCGCTTTACACCATCCTGTCGCAGGCGTACACCTAGGCAAAGGTGATGGCTCCTTGGTGCATGCTCGCCAACACTTACATCCCCATCAATGGCTAGGCGCCTCCTGCTATAACGAATTCAGTCGTGCACAGCAAGCAATTCACGATGGTGCAAATTATGTGGCTTTTGGAGCTCTTTTCCCTTCTCAAGTAAAATCTAATGCCGTACGTGCTGAGCTACAATTGCTCTCCAAAGCCCGTGAATACTGTGAGGCGCATGCGCGCACACAACGCGTCGCAGTGGTCGCCATAGGAGGGATTACCCCTGATAATGCCCACCACGCCTTCCATGCTGGCGCCGATGCAGTGGCCGTCATCACCAGCCTATTTGAGGCGTCAGACATTACCGCACAGGCGCAACGCTTTGTGCACATCTTTGAGCACTATGGCAACTAGCATGCCCCTATTTTTTTGTTATTGACAAGGATTTCTAATACTATGGATCGCAATATTTCTCTTTTTGAACGTGCCTGTCAATCCATACCCGGGGGGGTCAACTCACCCGTACGCGCTTTTGGTTCCGTCGGGGGCACCCCTCTTTTTATTGAAAAAGCTCAAGGTCCATGGATATGGGATGCCAATGACAACCAATATATTGACTACGTCGGCTCCTGGGGACCAGCTATCTTGGGTCATGCACATCCAGATGTAGTGGCTGCCGTACAAGCCGCAGCAGCCAAAGGACTCTCCTTTGGCGCCCCTACCGAAGCAGAGGTAACCCTAGCAGAATTAATCAAAGAACGCTTGCCGTCTATTGAAAAAGTGCGTTTGGTCAGCTCTGGCACTGAGGCCACCATGAGTGCGATTCGCTTAGCACGCGGCTATACTGGACGTAATAAAATCATCAAATTCGAAGGCTGCTACCATGGGCATGCCGACAGTCTATTAGTTAAAGCTGGTTCAGGTCTGTTGACCTTTGGTAACCCTACCTCATCTGGGGTACCTGCAGAATTCATCCAACACACCTTAGTACTGGATTTTAACGATATTCAAGGAGTCAAAGAGGCCTTTGCCGCCCATGGCGCAGAAATTGCATGTGTTATTGTCGAGCCCATCGCCGGTAACATGAATCTCATCAAGCCGCGTGCAGGCTTTTTAGAAACCTTACGTGAACAGTGCAGTGCCCACGGTGCAGTACTTATTTTTGATGAGGTAATGACAGGCTTTAGAGCAGGCCCCCAAGGCGTACAAGGGCTCAGTGGCATCACCCCCGATCTCACCACCTTGGCCAAAGTCATTGGAGGCGGAATGCCTGTTGGTGCTTTTGGAGGCAAGGCCGAAATCATGGATACCATTGCACCACTAGGTGGGGTATACCAAGCAGGTACCTTATCAGGCAACCCTGTAGCGATGGCAGCAGGCATAGCCACCCTTAAAGCAGTAGGGGCTCAAGACTTTTACACCCAACTTGAAACACGCACCAAGCAACTCGCGCTTGGCTTACAAGAGCGCGCCCAAGCCGCAGGAATTACTCTAACCACGGACTATGTAGGAGGCATGCTCGGCCTTTACTTTAGCCCCACCCTCCCCAAAAACATGAATGATGTTGCTCAAAGCAACATAGAGCAATTCAAAGCCTTCTTTCATGCCATGCTCAAACAAGGAGTCTACCTCGCTCCTTCAGCCTTTGAAGCATGTTTTGTTTCCGCAGCCCATGATGAGGGCATTATTGAGCAAACCTTAACAGCGGCAGAACACGCCTTTGCCCAAATTTAACACAGGCTCATCCTGATAACATTGCCCAGAGCACCTACCCAAGGTGCTCTGGGCTTTTTTAATACCTGTACTATTGAATCCCCAACCTTTTGATCATTCGCAACCATCCTCTTGAGACTCCTCGCTAGAATGGGCTCATCAAAATATGTCATTCAAAGGTCACGCAATGAAAATACACGATATTCCAAGCAACACCTTTTTAACTGATGCGCCTGACCTAGAAAGTCGTCTGCCTCAAGATGAACAATCGGCGCTCAGACTCTGGCTCCGCCTGCTTAGCTGTGCCACATTAATAGAAAATGAATTGCGAAGCAGTTTGCGACGCGAATTCAATACCACCTTGCCTCGTTTTGAGCTCATGGCCCAATTGGCTAGCCGTCCCGAAGGGATGAAAATGACCGAACTGTCTCGTCATATGCTCGTTACCAATGGCAATATTACTGGCATTACCGATCAACTGGAAAAAGAAGGATATGTGCGGCGCCAACAACTGCCTCATGATCGCCGCAGCTCTGTGCTCGTTCTAACTACAAAAGGCAAAGCACACTATGAGGCCATTGCACGTGTATACCAAGAAAGTGTGGACAGATTTTTCTCTCCCCTGTCCCAAACGAACCAAGAGCACTTATTAACTGGGCTTGGTCAGCTAAAAACACTGGCTCACCTTGCAAGCAGCCAGCGCACCTAGACACAACCCTGTGATGTACGAACGACTGCCAAAGCATCGCACCAATGAGCGGTTCACGGTATGATAGAGACTTAAAGGGCAGGTATTCCACGCTGCTAAGTCTTTTCTTGATTTATAGATTTTCATAGGTGTGCTATGGCAGTCAATCTGATTATTCCAGATAAAAAAGATATCCACCCAGTTAAAGGGGTAGAAATAGGCATTGCCTCAGCAGGCATTCGCAAAGCAGGGCACCGCGACATCACTGTTTTCCGCCTCGCCCCTAATAGCGCTGTTGCGGGCGTATTGACTACCAACCGCTTTCGGGCTGCCCCCGTGCAAATTTGTGCGCAACATCTGCGCACCGAACAAGATATTCGGGCCCTAGTTATCAACACAGGTAATGCAAATGCCGGCACTGGCGAGCCTGGTCTCAATGACGCCCGTACAACCTGTACAGAATTAGCTCAATTAATGTCCTTGCGCCCCACGCAGGTACTGCCCTTTTCTACAGGAGTCATTTTAGAACCGCTGCCTATGGCGAACATTCTAGGCGCTCTGCCCCACGCAGTAGAGGATCTCCAAGAGAACAATTGGTTTGAGGCTGCTCATAGCATTATGACCACTGACACACAGCCCAAAATCTACTCCACTCAATTCGAGCTCAACGGACATGTGTGCACAATTACTGGCATTAGTAAAGGCGCGGGCATGATTCGCCCTAATATGGCAACCATGCTGGGCTTTTTATGTACTGATATCAGCATTCACCCCAAATTACTTCGCGAGATGACTCGCTCTATCGCCAACCAAAGCTTTAACCGCATTACAGTAGATGGAGACACCTCTACTAACGACTCCTTTATCCTCGTGGCCACAGGACAATCAGGACTGCATATTGAGTCCGTAGCCAGTCCCTATTATGCCCAGGTTTATGCCGCCTTAAAGAAGGCCGCACTAGACTTAGCCCAAAAAATTGTTCGAGATGGCGAGGGAGCTACCAAATTTATTACTGTCCAAGTCGAACAAGCCAAAGACAGCCAAGAAGCCCTGCAGGTTGCCTATGCTATTGCTCATTCCCCTTTAATCAAAACAGCCTTTTATGCCTCCGATCCCAACCTGGGTCGCATCTTATGTGCTATTGGCTATGCCGGCATTAACGACCTAGATGTCAGCAAAATCAAACTCTGGCTTGGTGATGTACTAGTTGCTACTGAGGGAGGACGTCATCCCGGCTATATAGAGGCCGAAGGAAAACGAGTCATGCAAGAGAGCGAAATCACCATCCGTGTGGCCTTAGCTCGTGGCGAGCATAGCGAAACCGTTTATACCTGTGATATGTCGCACGATTACGTCAGCATTAATGCAGATTATCGCTCCTGAGCGCCTATCTTGCTAATTATGCGCGTTACGGGTTAGAATAGTGCGTTTATTAGTTTGCTTTTAGACTTAAGTTATAGTTTTTTTAAGGAATCAACCCATGTATGCGGTCATAAAAACTGGGGGTAAGCAGTATCGCGTTAGCCCCGGCCAGAAATTGAAAGTAGAACAGATACCTGCAGACATTGGGCAAGAGATCACGCTAGACCATGTGCTATCCGTTGGCGAAGGCGATACCATTAAAATTGGTAACCCTTATGTTTCGGGTGCAGTAGTCAAGGCGACCGTTCTTGCACAAGGTCGGCACAAAAAGATCAAAGTATTCAAGATGCGTCGTCGTAAAGGCTATCGTCGCACTCAAGGACATCGCCAAAATTACACAGAGCTGCGTATCGACGCGGTCGAGGCCTAAATAAATTGGCCCTTTAATGTGTTCTGATTAAATAGGAGCTCTCTCATGGCACAAAAGAAAGGCGGCGGCTCTACGCGAAACGGACGCGATTCACAGGCGAAACGCTTGGGTGTCAAGGTCTTTGGTGGTCAAAGCATTTCTGCCGGCGCAATTATTGTGCGTCAGCGCGGGACCAAATTTCACCCTGGCACCAATGTTGGCTTGGGCAAAGATCATACCCTTTATGCCCTTGTTGATGGACACGTCAAATTTAGCATCAGCGGTCCTCAAAACAAGCGCACCGTATCGGTCATCGCATCCGAATAGGCTATCCCATTCAGTTGGATGTCAAAGCCCTGCCGCATCAGGCAGGGCTTTTTGTTTTACAATGAGGGCTCCTCATTGCAGGATTCCTCATTTACCTTTTGGTTGCGGAAAACACCATGAAATTTGTTGATGAAACCACCATTGAAGTAATCGCCGGTAGCGGCGGCAACGGGGTAGCCAGTTTTAGGCGCGAGCGCTTTATCCCCAAGGGAGGGCCGGACGGCGGTGATGGCGGCCGGGGCGGCAGCATCTATGCTGTAGCGGATAGAAATATTAATACCCTCATGGATTTTCGTTATGCACGCATTCACCGTGCACCCAATGGAGAGCACGGTCGTGGTCGCGATCAATTTGGCGCCTCTGGCGCTGATATTGTGTTGCGCATGCCTGTTGGAACCAGTATTTATGATCTAGAAACAGGCGAACTACTCTTTGATCTTACCGAAGATGGCCAACAGGTTACCCTTGCTAAAGGAGGAGCCGGCGGCCTAGGTAACCTAAACTTTAAAAGCAGCACAAATCGCACCCCACGCCAATTCACTGTGGGTGAAAAGGGAGAACACCGCAAACTACGCCTTGAGCTTAAAGTCTTGGCTGATGTTGGTTTATTAGGCTTGCCTAATGCGGGTAAATCCACCCTCATCAACAAGGTTTCAAATGCCCGCCCACGCATTGCAGACTACCCATTTACTACCCTACAGCCTCATTTAGGAGTGGTACGGACCTCACCAGCACATAGTTTTGTACTGGCTGACTTACCGGGCTTAATCCTCGGCGCAGCTGACGGAGTAGGCTTAGGGCATCAGTTCTTACGTCATTTATCACGCACCAATCTGCTTTTACACATTGTCGATGTGAGCACCTTTGAAGGCTACGATGAAGCGCTTGATCCCGTCAAAAAAAATGTGCAGGATATACGCGATATTGAACAAGAATTGCGTAACTACAACCCGCAACTCTATCACAAACCTCGCTGGCTGGTACTTAATAAAATAGATATGGTTCCTGATGCCGCAGCCCTTCAAGAAGCCATTCGTGAGGCCTTAGATTGGCACGCCCCTATTTATGGCATTTCCGCATTGACTGGCCAAGGCACTCAACAACTCATGTACGACATACAAAAATGGCTGGATCAACAACGCGGTGTCCATCCCTCAGCAGCTGATGAAATCGATCAAAAGGATCCTCGTTTTAACCCCTCGCGGCACAATGTCGACCCTGATACCGATGCATAAATAGATTATTTATTTCACTCTTAATCACTTTATAATCGCAGCATATGTCCACACATCATCATTCAGTGGTACAACAGGCCACGCGCCTTGTCGTCAAAGTCGGCTCCTCTTTGGTGACCAACCAAGGACAAGGCGTGGACCATGAAGCAGTCAACCGTTGGAGCAGCCAAATTGCCCAACTGCACCGCCAAAATAAGCAAATCGTTCTGGTATCCAGTGGTGCCATTGCTGAAGGCATTAGCCGGCTAGGATGGACGCGTCGCCCCTCGGCCATGAATGAGCTGCAAGCAGCCGCAGCCGTGGGCCAAATGGGACTGGTACAAGCCTACGAACAGGCCTTTTCTCAACATGGCATTCGTACCGCACAGATTTTACTTACCCACGAAGATCTCACCGACCGACGGCGCTACCTCAATGCCCGCAGCACCCTATTTACTTTATTACAACTTGGGGTGGTTCCTATAGTGAATGAAAATGATACGGTAGTCACCGATGAAATTGCTTTTGGTGATAATGACACCTTAGGCGCTCTGGTCACCAATCTAATCGAGGCAGAAGTCCTAATTATCCTGACTGATCAACAAGGACTCTACGACGCCGATCCACGCACCCACCCCAACGCCCAACTCATTCAACACGCCCAGGCCGGTGATCCACGCCTAGAGCAGATGGCCGGCGGTGCGGGCAGTGCCATTGGGACAGGAGGTATGCTCACCAAGGTATTAGCAGCCAAACGAGCGGCCAACAGTGGTGGGCACACCGTTATTGCCTCAGGCAGCACCCCTGACGTACTGACTCGATTGGCCGCAGGCGAGCTAATTGGTACCGAACTACAGGCTCGCCTCCCTGTACGCTCAGCTCGAGAACGCTGGTTGGTTGACCACCTGCGCGTGCGGGGCCGCGTTACCTTAGACCAAGGAGCCATAGACGCCCTTACCAAAGGACATAAGAGCCTGCTTCCCATTGGCGTTACGCACGTAGAGGGCGAATTTGAACGCGGCGATGTTGTCGCTTGTGTGGACCAACACGGAGTGGAATACGGCCGTGGACTCATTAACTACTCAAGCACCGATACCCGCCGCATCATGGGTCAGCCCAGCGCCAAGATTGCACAAATTTTGGGCACCATGCCCGCAGCAGAATTGATGCACCGAGACAATATGGTCTTTGAGCGTCGCCATAATGAGCTACCCTAACCAACCGATACACATCTTTGGTAGGGCTCATTGCCGACTGCAAGACCATACCCGAGGGAGGGCCACCCCCTCCCTTCCGCTCCCCCCATTCTCTAGCAGATCATACCGTTCAGTCTAGTTACTCGTTTTCTGTATTAGGCTGCACATTATAATCCTCGAGAATGCTCTCATCATCAATATGCACTTCATCCGTAAACATATACCCCCAACGATGTATGGAACGCAATGGAATTTCTATATTTTTGGATTCAGCCTTCTTTTTCAAACGACTAATAATCACCCCAAGGCGATTCTGCCCAGACCGCCGAGAATTGGTTTCATCCAATGCTTTTAAGAGGGTCTGATGTGCTGCACGCCGTCCAGGTTGAGTAAAAATAGCAATTAATAACTGCCGTTCGGTAGTAGTTAAATCTAAACGCAACCCCTTAGGACTCATCAACACCCATCCGCGTGCAGTCAAAGTCCACGGAGCACTGCTGTGATCCTCCAAGTGAACAGAACGTGAAAGGCGCCGCCACACATTATTCACAAGAGCCAAAATAAAGCTATCTGAAACATGGCTCAATGCATACCCATCCACTCCCGTATGCAAGATCTGCACAATGAACTGCTCATCTAAATTAGGGCTTAACACAATGATGCCAACATTTTGATTCATTGCACGTAAACGAGAAACCGCAGCAAACAATTGATGCGGCATCCCTTGCAAAACAAAAATGGTACGGTGGGTCTGTTCCTGCTGATTACCTGCCAAACTGTATACAGCCATTAAATCATGCAAGACCGAGGCCTGAACCCCACTATTTTCTAACGCCTGTACACGCTGGCTGGCGGAGGGCTCCCCAATCTGTGCCTCGGGAAAGGTGTACCAGTAGAGCAAAGGACTCATTTTTGTCAACATTATCCGTCTTTCCTCAACATAAAATTAAGAAAAAGCAGCCCAAATATTACGCTTGTGATAATAATTTATCACCAACGTCATGCGATTGCGTCGTTTAATTAGAGATGTGCCACATGAATTTCCAAAACGTCTCAAAGAGCTACGCCAACGACGCGGCTTGTCGCAAAAGCAACTAGCCATGATGTGTCGGCTGTCACAAAGTGCTATTTCTAATTACGAAAATGGCACGCGGGCGCTCGCCATTGAAGTGCTGAATCTAGCCCGAGCCCTTGATGTTTCCCCTCTGTGGCTGGCTGAAGGACGTGGTCCCAAAACTCCCCCTACCTATCCTCAGCTTGCTGAACCCACTGCATCAGACGCGTCCCACTGGCCATTTAAATCATTCTCGGCAGAAGACATTAATAATCTCAGCGAGCGTGATAAGGCCATCGTGGAAGCCACGCTTAATGGACTGCTTTTGGCACTTAAAAACAACAAAATAGAATAAAACTACATCCCTATCCTGCTGCACTCATGCCGCAGTATGTACGAACTGCGGCATGGCTGTGCTCTTATTTTTGCGGCATATACAAGTACAACTCGACTCGTCTGTTTTGAGCCCGTCCCTCCTCGGTCGCATTATTACCAATTGGATCGCTCGGCCCTCGACCCTGAGCAATTAAACGGCCACTAGCCACCCCGTGCTGATTCAGATAACGTGTCACTGCTTCTGCTCGTTGTTGTGACAAACGCTCATTGACCTGGGCACTGCCCGTGCTATCGGTATACCCTAAAGCAATAGCGCGCAGATCAGGATGCTGCTGCATGGCCCGCGCCACACTATCTAAAACAGGATACAGCTGTGGGCTTAGGTTTGCTTGACCCACTGCAAATGACACATGACTGGGTAAATTAACCCGTAATGAGCCATCGGGCATTTCTGTAACGCTCACCCCTAGCTCAGAAGCACCTGACTGCTCTACATCTTTTTTAATATTTGACCAGTTATAACCAGCTACCCCACCTGCCAAAGCGCCAATACCTGCGCCAATCCAGGTAGCTTTGCTGCTATCCCCAATCAAGGCCCCCAACCCGGCACCAACTGCTGCACCGGCACCAGCACCAATTGCGGTATGCTCTCCACGCCCCATTTCACCAGTCGCACAGCCAGTGACCAAAGCGACTGCGGTAACCGCGACTAAAAAGCGAGTTTTATATTGCAACAAGCCCATGAGTGTAATCTCCCTAAACTAATTTCCTATACGAATTTACCTGAGAAATACGATAGGAAACATAATTTTTTCAATCCTTAACAGATAAAAGGCCAAAAAACAGCAACATATTTCACATATATTTTGTTCAGTTCATGCCACAATGGAATGCAATGAATGATCTTTGTCATTTCATGCATGCTTTACTTCAAGTGCCCTGTCATGCTAGCACCAAACACAGCATAAATTACTCTACTGCGGCATAATACACCTATGCTGGAAACTCCATTGAGCAACCATGATTGAATTCAGACACGTTTTTAAATCCTATGGTCGTAGCCCCAATATCTTGGTCGACCTTAATTTCCGCATTCAAGCTGGAGAATTTATTTTCATTAATGGGCCTTCTGGGGCTGGGAAGTCCACCTTGTTACGCCTTATAGGTGGCTTAGAGGCTCCCTCACGAGGGGCTGTTTTGGTACAGGGCAATCGGGTCGATCAATTGCCCGCGCGTGGGCTGCCTTATTTGCGTCGTTCTATTGGCCTTATTCTCCAAGATATTCATCTACTTAATGATCGCAGTGCCTTACACAATGTGATGCTCCCCCTCGAGGTACTGGGCATTGCCCCTCAAATCGCACACAAACGTGCCCGCGCTGCCCTTGAAAAAGTAGGGCTGGGCAATAAATATGATCACTACCCCATTGAGTTATCCGGTGGTGAGCAACAGCGCCTCGCCATTGCGCGGGCGATTGTCAACCGCCCTGCCATTGTGATTGCAGATGAGCCGACCGCAAACTTGGATGAAGATACAGCTAAAAAAATCATGGATGTTTTTTTAGATTTCAATCAAGTAGGGGTGACCACCTTAATTGCTTCTCACGATCATCGTTTGATGAAAAATTATGCACGGCGTACTTTTACTTTGGACGCGGGGCGATTTATTGATCAACCAGGAGTACCCTCATGATACGCTGGCTACGGCAACATCGTTATGCACTGCGCGTGGCTGCTGTGCGCTTGGCTACGCGTCCCTTTTCTTCACTGGCCAATATCTTGGTATTAGCTTTGGCATTAGCAGTTCCATTTATTGTCTGGAGCTTGTTACTTTCTACCCAGCCATTGGCCCAACAAATCCCTATTGCCTCTGAAATCACTTTGTTTTTACACGCAGACACTACAGATGATGAGCGCCATGCCCTAGAAGAGCAGTTTACGCACACCTTTTCCCCTTGGATCGAAGAGTTTAGGTTTATTTCCCGTACCCAAGCCTGGGATAATTTAAAAAACGACCCAAGCTGGGCGCACGCCCTCACTGTCTTGGATGACAATCCCCTGCCTGATGCGTATATACTCGAGCTCAGTACCACTGGCCAGCACACCCAAGAGGATAGAACAGAGTTACTGGCTGCCCTTGAGGCCATCCCAGCGGTAGAGCAAGTATTACTCGATATTGAATGGTTGCAAAAACTAGATACCCTCCTTGATTTTGCCCGCCAGGTACTGTTTTTCTTAAGTGTGGGCGTCATGCTTATTGTTATCGGCACCATATTTAATACAATTCGCTTGCAGGCATTGAATCATCAAGAGGAAATTGCGGTTGCCCGTTTAGTGGGCGCAACAGAGGATTTTGTCCGACGCCCATTTCTGTACTTTGGTGCTTTGATAGGCTTTTTAGCCAGTCTATTAGCCCTGCTCATGGGAACGCTTGCCCTAAACTTATTCTCCGATGCCTTAATGCGTATCGCTACCAGTTACCATATTAATTTACGCCTTCATTTGCCAGATGCGCCGAGCATTATTTTGGCCCTCTTGGTGGTAGTCATGATTGCAGCGCTTGCTGCTCGTTGGTCTGTGAGTCGTCGATCCTTATTTCGTCTTTAGTTTATGTCACATCCTGTCATGCATCACTTGGATAAGCAGGCCATTCCCCTGTTTGCCCATTCTATTGCCCAATGGCAAAAAAAACATGGTCGCCACGGCCTACCTTGGCAACATAATCGTGATCCCTATCGTATCTGGCTGGCGGAAATTATGTTGCAGCAAACACAGGTTCGCACCGTTTTAGGTTACTACGAGCGCTTTTTACAGCGCTTTCCCGATGTATACAGTCTTGCTCAGGCCTCCCAAGAGGAGGTCATGCCTTATTGGGCGGGATTAGGCTACTATGCACGAGCCCGCCATTTGCACCGCTGCGCCCAAATTATTGTCTCGGAATATGGAGGGGCTTTTCCCCGTACTCAGGCACAGCTCAAAACTTTACCTGGCATTGGCCCCTCTACTGCGGCTGCCATTGCAGCATTTGCCTTTGGAGAGCGCATTTCCATACTAGATGGCAATGTCAAACGCGTGCTGGCCCGCTTTGCAGGGGTATTTGCTCCCCTCCAACGCAGCGCAACAGAAAAAGAATTATGGGCCATGGCGCAACAATTCGTTGCTGCAGCCCCTGATACTCTGGATATGACCGCCTATACCCAAGGCTTAATGGATTTAGGCGCCCTACTTTGTACGCGCCACCAAGCACAATGCAGTGCCTGTCCCGTACGCACACACTGCTATGCCTACACACAACAGTGTGTCCCGCAACTCCCAGTCCCCAACCCGCCACGCACCTACCCAACTCGCCGCCGTCATATGCTCATATGGCTTGGCGCCGATCACCAACTCCTTTTGCAACGACGCCCTAATCAGGGCATCTGGGGCGGCTTAGTATCCCTGCCTGAATTTACCAGCCGAGCCGCCCTCCGTGCTTTTTGTCATAGCTCAACCATTAAGCCACCACAGCGCCGCCTTCAGCCTCTTGAAGTCATTCGCCATCGCTTGACTCATTTTGCCTTAGAGATCCATCCTTGGTTGCTCCACACCCCAACCCTAGACCCACGCACCTTACCCTGTGCATCCTCTTCTGATTTACTCTGGATTCCTGCCCACCACTATACACAGCAGGCCCTACCTGCCCCCATTGAACGTCTATTGGCATCTCTTTTACGCCCAATTATGAATCTTGCTCAGGAGCCCGCTCACGACTAATCGCCATCAATAACCCACACGCTACAGCCAATGTCATTAATGCTGTCCCCCCATAGCTTAAAAATGGCAAAGGCACCCCAACCACCGGCAAAATCCCCGTCACCATACCTATGTTGACAAAAACATATACGGCAATCATCATGGCCATGGCGCCTGCTAACAAACGACCAAACTGTGTCGGTGCAGAGGCAGCAATCACTAAACCGCGCAACACAATAAGCCCATATAATACCAACAGCACAATACCGCCATACAAACCAAACTCTTCTGCATACACGGCAAAAATAAAATCCGTAGAGCGCTCCGGAATAAAATCTAAATGTGCTTGGGTGCCTTGCATAAAGCCTTTGCCATATACTCCCCCTGAACCCACAGCAATCATAGACTGAATGATATGAAAGCCTTTGCCTAGAGGATCCAAATTAGGATTAAATAACGTACACACTCGGTGCTTTTGATAACTATGTAAAATACGCCAATCAAAATCTGGCGCACAAAGGGTTTCCTCGTAATACAGCATGAGCCCTATGCCTACAAGCAGCAACAGCACCACAGGAGCAAACCACCGAAAGGGCAGCCCGGCAAAATAGATAACACATAACCCCACCACAAAAATCAATAATGCTGTGCCCAAATCAGGTTGCCGCACTATCAGCACGAATGGGATAAGTACCAAAATAATAGATAAGATGAGATCCAAAAAATTGATCTGAGGATTTTTTCGATTATGAAAATACCAGGCCAGCATAATGGGCACAGCCAACTTTAATCCTTCTGAAGGCTGAATACGTGCCACCCCGATATTTAACCAACGCGTGGCTCCCTTGCTGGTTTCCCCAAAAAACTCCACCCCTAATAACAAGACCACAGCGATCAAATAGATAACCACGGCCATTCGCCTAACCCATGCAATGGGAATCAGCGCCACCCCCCACATCAGAAAAAAAGCAACAATAAAATTACGATATTGCTCACTGAAGCGGTGATCATCAAGACCGACCGCTGACTGCATGACCGTCAAACCTAAAGTGGCCATCACGCCTAATAAAATTAGCAAAGGCCAGTCAAATGCCAGTAATGCGGTCACGGCCGCATGCCACAATTTTCTCATGGTTTGGAATGCCGTTCTAAAAGCCAATAATCAAATATTTTGCGTGCTATGGGCGCGGCAACCGTTGCCCCCCACCCTGCATTTTCCACTAATAATGCCAATGCTATTTGTGGATCATCAGCAGGCGCATAGGCCATAAATAACGCATGATCTCGTAAGCGTTCTTCTATTTCTTCAGCCTTATACTTTGCTCCTCTCAAGCTAAAGACCTGTGCTGTTCCTGTTTTTCCTGCTGCTTGATAGGGCGCATCCCTAAAAGCAGCACGAGCCGTACCGCTGCGAGTCACATCAACCATGGCATTTTTAATCACTTCTAAATGCTCTGGCTTTAAATCAATAGTATGAGAGGGCTCCCGTGCTAAGGGCTGCACCTCACCAGTATGGGGGTCTATTAAAGCCGTCACTAAATGGGGCGGCATATAGACCCCATCATTGGCTAATACAGCGGTTGCTTGAGCCAATTGCAATAACGTAAAAGAGTTATATCCCTGCCCCACAGCAACAGATACGGTCTCTCCAGCATACCAACGCTGCTGTTCTGGTTCGGAAAAATACTGCCGCTTCCACTCACGGGAGGGCAAAATACCTTGCCGCTCTCCGTCTAAATCAATGCCAGTAATCTGCCCAAAACCAAACTGTTTGCTGAAATCATGTAAATTGTCGACCCCTATCTCTGGCCCTAATGAATAAAAGTAAGTATCTGAGGACACCACAATAGCCCGATGCATATCGGTATACCCATAGGAGGCACCCCCAGCATTACGAAAACGCTGCCCCCCAAACTCAAAATATCCTGGATCATAAATACGCTCTTTGGGATCTCGTTTATTCATCTCCAAAGCAGCTAATGCAACAAAAGGCTTATAAGTTGAACCAATAGGATAGGTCCCAAACAAAGGACGATTAATCAGGGGTCGATCTTCAGATTCATTAAGTTTGCGCCAACTTTCTGTATCAATCCCATCAATAAATAAATTAGGATCAAAAGACGGCGAAGAAACAAATGCCAACACTTCGCCCGTAGCAGGCTCAATAGCCACTAAAGCACCACGATACCCTGCAAATAAACGCTCTGCCAAGCGCTGCAAGCCTAGATCAAGAGAGAGGCGTAAGTCATATCCAGGCACGGGCTCAATACGATTTAATACCCGCACAGGGCGTCCTGAGGCCGTTACCTCTACTTCCTTAAGACCCGTTTGGCCGTGTAGTTTTTCCTCCCACGTTAACTCAATGCCTTTTTTTCCAATTACTGAGGTACCGCGATAATTACCTAAACGTCCTTCTTCTTCGAGCCGTTCCTCATCTGCGGCCGAAATACGTCCAACATATCCAATCACATGCGCAGCAGTTTCTTTTTGAGGATACTCACGCACCCAACGAGCCTCTAAATTGACCCCTGGAAAACGATAGGATTGGGCTGCAAACCAAGATGCCTCAACCTCATTTAGGTTTTTACGTAATAAATGAGGACGATAACGACTGCCCTGATGCACCGCTTGTAAAAAAAGCCGTTTATCCCGCGGACTTAGATACACCACCGTCCCAAGCTCATCGAGTAAACCGTCTAAATCACGCTGGGCATAAGCAGGGGTCACCGTCAGAATATAATCCCTATAATTACGAGCAATAATTTCGCCATTTCTATCCATCACCTCCCCACGACGCGGAGGCAACGGCATCACAGCAATTCTATTCTGATCTGCCTGGGCAGCGAGACCCTCATAACGCACCACTTGCAAATACCATAGTCGCGCCCCCAGCACAGAAAATAAAGCAATGACCACCACAGCGGCCACCAAACAGCGAATTAATATTCTGCGCTTGAGTAGATGGGAGGTCTTTTTAAACTCAAACATCTGGCGCCTATCCCTTAAGTCCCTTCTTCGTCACTGACATCGAGACGGCGTTGAGGAAGAAACAACAGAAAATCAGCTAATGGCCATAATAAAGCCACAAACACAGCAGACAGGGTCCACCCCCACCCAATCCACTCGCCAGCTAACCATGCATGAGCAAACTGCGGCACGGCCATTGCCACAATAAACACCGGGAATAAATGTATGGCCTGTACCCCAGCCCCAAATAATAATAAACGCCGCCTCAGCACATGAACCCCATAAATGGCCAGCACATAGCTTAAAGCATGCTCCCCTAATAATGAGCCATCGTGCACATCAATCAGCACGCCCAAAAAAAAGCCCCACAGCATATTGACTCGTCGTGGCTCATGAAGGGCCCAAAAGCACAACACTAACATCAATAAATCAGGAGCTTGCACCCAGATACGCCACGGTAAGAGGCTCACCAACCAAACTAAAAATATAGATCCCCAAATCAGCCAGGGGCTTGAAGGATGCTTAAACGGACTGGTATCCAAAGGCTGCAAGGCACTAATGGATGTTCTCATCGGAGAAGCTGGGCGCTTTTTACTCATAAAACTTTTTTGCATCTTCTAAGCTGGGTACAGAATCCTCTACCAGCAGCACTAAAAAATGACGGTACCGCTCAGGGCGAGACATCGGACTGGCCACAGCCTTGCCAAATCCTGTTGACGTATCATGCTCGATATAATCAACGCGTGCCACTGGTAAACCGGCAGGAAATAGCCCCCCAATACCACTTGTAATTAATAAGTCTCCTGGCTGCAGATCAACTTCTGAGGTTAAATAGCGCACCTCAATCTTTGACTCGGCATGCCCTCCAAAGGCAACCAAACGCAACCCATTGCGCAGCACCTGCACGGGAATGGATACATTTTCATCAGTCAGCAAAGCGGCTTCAGCCGTATACGGCGTCACCCTTAAAATCTGCCCAACAATGCCCCCATCATCAATAACAGGCATGCCTGGCTTAATGCCTGCTGCCGAGCCCTTATTGAACACTAAGCGTCGATTAAACGGATTAGGAGGCTCATAGAACACCTCCACAGCAACCACTGGCTGGCTCACCGTATCGGCAACTTGTAATAAACGCCGTAACTGCTCATTCTCACTTGCGAGTTGAGCCGCTGTAGTTGTGACCTGCGCCAATTCTATACGCTGACGCTGCAATGCCTCTTTTTCTATGCGTACTGCTTGAGTCGCATCGGCCCAAGTACGCAAATATCGGGCAGCATCGCCTGGTGCATGCACGGCACGCTGAAAAGGATAGAGCACTACTGAAATTCCTTGCCGTGCTGGCTCCAGCACCGACCATCGAGCATCCACAACTAACAGCACGATGGCTAAAACTACATACAGGACCAACCTAATTTCAGCAGAAGGTCCCCGCTTGAAAAGCTGAACTGAGCTGGGTGATTGCATGGACAGTGTTCGGAGTGGTTGGGCCTCGAGACAGCAGAGGCCCGCACATCAATCGGTATTTAATCATAAATGAATACAGAGCCTAGTTTTTCCAAGTGCTCTAGTGCTTCGCCACAACCGCGCACGACACAAGTCAACGGATCCTCGGCAACCACAACAGGTAAACCAGTCTCCTCGGCTAGCAGTCGATCTAAATCATGTAACAAGGCCCCCCCTCCGGTTAGTGCGATCCCTTTTTCGGTAATATCGGCACCTAACTCTGGAGGCGTCTGCTCAAGTGCTGTTTTCACAGCAGAAACGATCTGATTAAGAGGGTCGGTCAAAGACTCGAGAATTTCATTGGAAGACACGTTAAAGCTGCGTGGGACCCCCTCAGAAAGATTGCGCCCTTTGACTTCGATTTCACGAATTTCCGTCCCTGGAAATGCGGAACCAATCTCTTGTTTAATGCGCTCTGCGGTAGGCTCACCAATTAGCATACCGTAATTTCGACGAATATAGTTAATAATTGCTTCGTCAAACTTATCGCCGCCCACGCGCACTGAGCCCTTGTACACCATCCCGCCTAAGGAAATAATAGCTACCTCAGTGGTTCCCCCACCGATGTCCACCACCATGGAGCCACTCGCGTCTGAAACGGATAAACCAGCCCCAATGGCTGCAGCCATTGGCTCTTCGATCAAATAGACCTGGCTGGCTCCGGCTCCGAGAGCGGACTCACGTATGGCCCGCCGCTCTACCTGAGTCGACCCACAAGGGACACAAACAATAATTCGCGGGCTCGGTGCAAACATGCTACGAGGATGCACCATACGAATAAACTGCTTGAGCATCTGCTCAGTGACTGTGAAATCAGCAATGACACCGTCTTTCATCGGGCGAATCGCCTCGATGTTCCCCGGCACCCGCCCAAGCATCTGCTTGGCCTCTTGACCAACTGCCTGAATAATTTTTTTCCCATTGGGCGTACCGTCATGCCGTATCGCCACCACTGAAGGCTCATCAAGCACAATACCCTTGCCTCGGACGTAAATAAGCGTGTTTGCCGTCCCGAGGTCAATGGCCATATCACTAGAAAAATAACTGCGTAGGAATCCGAACATGGGTGTGCAATGTAGATAAAAAAGATGAAAAAAATGTTCTGTGCGAGCGCTTGAAAAAAACTTTACGAGGCAAAACTGCCACCCACGCAAGCGAACATAAAAACACTGAAGAAGTAAACTGTTAATGATAACTTATAATCAAAGTAAAATAAGACTGATTTAGCGCCTCGTTAAAACCTGTAACGATTTTCCACCAAATTAGCCTTCACTCACCGTTGAATTGCTACTTTCGAGGCAAAAACAGTATATTTTCCCATTTAGCAGGCTACATTGTATATTTTAGTGCTGCATCAATCACTTTTTAGTCATTGAACCTTATCCGGAATACATTATGACTGTCACCAAACAAGAAGTTGCTCACATTGCCGAGCTGGCTCAATTAGAGCTTGATGAAACGCAAAGTGAACAAGCAAAAAATGATTTTAGCCATATCTTAACCCTTATTAAGCAACTCAAGGCGGTGGATACCACTGGGGTCACCCCTTTGATTAGCCCCTTGACGGCAATGAACTACTCTGCCTTACGTCTGCGTGACGATGTGCCTGCCCCTTGTTCCACTGCTGCCCAACGTGAGGCCCTGATGGCCAATGCCCCAGCCCAAGAAGACGGGCTGTTCCTTGTGCCGACTGTTATTGAATAGGCTTGCCCATATGCTTTTAAACACCTTTCCCACAATTGACGCCCTCAATGAGGCTTTTGACAATAAGAAAATCAACGCGTTAGAGCTGACTCAAAGTTGTTTATCTGCCCTCAAGGCGAATCAAGAGCTCAACGCCCATATTGATATTAATGTCGAGGCATCGCTGGCTCAGGCCCAAGCAGCCGATGCCCAACGCGCTCACCAAAAACATGGCCCCCTAACGGGCATCCCTATTGGTCATAAAGATGTTTTTGTGACCCGTCAGTGGCGCACTACTGCAGCCAGTAAAATGCTGGAGCACTATCGCAGCCCCTTTGATGCCACCATTGTCGAACGGCTCCAAGCAGCCGGTACCGTCACCCTTGCCAAACTAAATTGCGATGAATTTGCCATGGGTTCAGATAGCCAAACCTCTTTCTTTGGCCCCGTACGCAACCCTTGGAATACAGCCCATACTCCTGGAGGCTCTTCGGGTGGCTCTGCTGCAGCAGTTGCTGCTGGTTTGGTACTCGCGGCCACAGGCTCGGATACTGGGGGATCTATTCGCCAGCCCGCTGCCTTTTGTGGCATTAGCGGCATCAAGCCCACCTACGGCACCGTATCTCGTTACGGCATGATCGCCTATGCCTCCAGTTTGGATCAGGCTGGCCCAATGGCTCGCTATGCACGCGACTTAGTGTACTTATTAGAGGCCATGAGTGGCTTTGATGAGCGAGACCCAACTTCATTGCCTCAATGCGGTACCCAGCCCAATGAGGGCGCCCGCATTCGCCAACAATTTGAGACGCTGCAACAGCATTTTCAAAATCATGCTGAACAGCCTCTCAAAGGCCTGCGTATCGGTATCATCAAAGAATTTCTTGAAGATGATTTACAGCCTGAAGTAGCCAAGAGCCTCCAGGAAGCCCTGCAGACCCTAGAACAATTAGGGGCGGTGCGTGTTGACGTTTCTCTGCCGCTCATTGACATGGCCACTGCTGCCTATTACGTCATTAGTCCAGCCGAAGCATCAAGCAACCTAGCACGCTTTGATGGGGTGCGCTTTGGCCATCGTGCACAACAGTACAACGATATTCATGAAATGATAGCGCGCAGCCGCTCCGAAGGCTTTGGCACTGAGGTCAAGCGGCGCATTCTTGCGGGCACTTATGTGCTCAGTGAAGGACATTATGAAACCTTCTTTCTGCAAGCCCAGCGTGTGCGCGCCATGATTCTTGAACACTATCAATCGGCCTTAGCGCAATGTGATGTGCTGTTTGCCCCTGTTAGTGCGCAAGTAGCCCATGCCCTAGACCAAAAAGTGGGGGCACCCACCGATCACTGGCGTGCTGATCGCTATACCTTAAGCGTAAATTTAGCCGGCTTGCCCGCACTGAGCATCCCTTGCGGATTCAGTAGTCACACAAAGCCCTTACCCATTGGCATGCAACTCATCGGCAACTATTTTCAGGAGGGTCAGCTCCTAGCCATTGCCGATTGCTTTCAAACACACACCGACTGGCATCAACGAACACCGGAGCTGTAATCATGGATTGGGAAATTGTCATTGGCTTGGAAACACACGTGCAGCTGTCCACAGCCTCCAAGATTTTTTCTAGTAGCAGCACAGCTTTTGGCGCCGCGCCAAACACCCAAGCAAATGAGGTGGATATGGCTTTGCCCGGCACCTTACCTGTATTTAATCGTGCTGCCGCAGAAAAAGCTGTCATGTTTGGCTTGGCTGTAGGCGCGCACATTAACCAAACCTCTGTATTTGCGCGTAAAAACTATTTTTACCCTGATTTACCTAAAAACTACCAAATCAGTCAGTTTGACTTACCCATCCTTGAAGGCGGCTCCATTGTATTTGAACTTGATGAGCACACATATCGCATTGCTCTGACCCGCGCGCACCTCGAAGAGGATGCCGGTAAATCACTGCATGAAAACTTTATTGGCCCCCATGGAGAATCTAGTTCAGGCATTGATCTCAACAGAGCGGGCACTCCTTTATTAGAAATTGTCTCTGAACCTGAGCTGCGCAGTGCAGCCCAAGCCGCCGAGTTTGCCCGCACCTTGCACCGCCTAGTAGTATGGTTAGGCATCTGCGATGGCAATATGCAAGAAGGCTCCTTTAGAGTAGATGCAAACGTTTCTGTACGACGCAAGGGAGCAAGCACCCTAGGCACTCGCTGTGAATTAAAAAACATCAACTCCTTTCGCTTTCTAGAGCGCGCCATCAACTACGAAGCACAACGCCAAATTGACATACTAGAAAACGGCGGAACCATCATCCAAGAAACTCGTCTCTACGACGCCGATCGTGATGAAACCCGCAGCATGCGCACCAAAGAAGATGCCGATGATTATCGTTATTTTCCTGACCCTGATCTGCTGCCGCTGCAGATCAGTGATGAACTAATCGATAAGATTCGTGCTGATATGCCCGCATTGCCCGCTGAAAAACAACAGCAATTTAAAGAGCAATTAGGGCTGACTGACTACGATGCCATACAGCTGACCAGTCAGCGCGCCATTACGGATTACTTTGAGGCGACATTAGCGGCTCTAGATGGACAAGAGCCTAAACTCATTGCAAACTGGATCCTGACTGATCTTACGGCCATGCTCAACCGCACAGAGCAAAGCATTGAGGACGCGCATATTCGTCCTGAGCAACTCGCCGCACTCATTCGTCGCATTGCAGATAATACAATTTCTAATAACATGGCACGCAAAGTCTTTACAGCCATGTGGGAAGGCGAAGAGGACGGTGACCCAGACCGCATCATAGAAAAGCGAGGCTATAAGCAAATCAGTGACACAGGCGCAATTGAAACCATGGTCGAAGAGGCCATTGCAGCTCATCCTGACATTGTGGAACAATACCGCGCAGGCCGCGATCGGGCCTTTAACTCACTGGTTGGACAAGTTATGAAAGCTGCTAAGGGGCAGGCTAACCCTCGTCAGGTAGCCGAAATCCTGCGCAGCAAACTCGATGCCTAACCTACAAAGCGTGTGCAATTAGCCCGACTGACAGTGGATTGGGCACTAAGAAGGCCCATCCACTGTTTTAATTTACACCCCGTAACGCTGCCGATAAGCAGCAATAGGAGTTTTATGCTCAGCTAGCTCGGGCGTATTTTCTAAAAAAAACATAATATCTGCCAAAGAAGCAATGCTTACCACAGGAATCCCAAACTCCTCTTGAACCGCCTGCACTGCAGAATGAGTGTCGACCTGCGTCGCAGTCCCTGCTCGCTCCATTCTATCGAGCGCAATTAGTACCGCTGCAGGCTCTGCCCCATGCGCACGAATCACATCCACCGACTCACGGACAGAAGTCCCAGCAGTAATCACATCATCTACAATAACCACACGCCCCTTTAGGGGAGCCCCCACTAATGTCCCCCCTTCGCCATGAGCCTTAGCCTCTTTGCGATTAAAAGCAAAAGGAACGGCTCGCTCAGCCTCTTGAGCCAATGCAATGGCAGTGGCCGTAACCAGCGGAATACCTTTATAAGCCGGACCATACAACATATCAAAAGGAATCTGTGCATCAAGCAATGTCCGTGCATAAAATTGCGCCAGCCGCAACACACTGGCTCCATTATTAAATAGACCTGCATTAAAAAAATAAGGGCTTAAACGCCCAGATTTGACCTTGAACTGCCCAAATTTCAATACCCCTTGTTCGAGGGCAAACTGCACAAACTGATTTCGTAATGATTGCATGCCAACCTCATGATTGAAAATTGGTGCCTCAGGCACCCGACCAAGCATGGCAATAATAGCACACCCCCTTGCTCACACCGCAACCAAAATTGGGCCGCTCCCCCGCTGCCTTTGGCTCTAAAAAAATACACGCTATACTTGTTGCGCTTTACCAACCCACCTAAGGGATATGTTTAACTGATACAGCAGTCTAAAAAGGAGTTGAGCATTGCTAAAAATCACTTCTTTAAACTTAAACGGCATCCGTGCCGCTTATCGTAAAGGATTCATCCACTGGTTAGAGACCGAGCAACCAGATATCCTTTGTATGCAAGAAGTACGCATTCATGATGCGGATCTCAAGGACTCCATGCGCCACCCATTGGACTATACAGGCCATTTTAATTTGGCAGAAAAAAAAGGATATAGCGGGGTCGGATTCTATTTAAAAAATAATCAGGCCGATATTTCCCGAGGCATGGGCTGCAAAGAATTTGATCCCGAAGGCCGAATCATCCGTGCAGACTATAACAACCTAACAGTCATCAGCGCTTATCTACCTTCAGGCACAAGCGGAGAAGATCGACAAGCAGCTAAATATCGCTTTTTAGATAAATTTGAAGCCTGGCTGGCCCCTATGATGCGCGCCCATAAAGAGGAAGGCCGAGAATTTATTATTTGTGGAGACTGGAATATTGCCCATCGAGAAATCGATTTAAAAAATTGGCGCAGTAACCAAAAAAACTCAGGATTTTTACCCGAGGAACGCGCTTGGCTAACTAAAGTATTTGATGAATTAGGATGGGTAGATGTGTACCGTCAACTCCACCCAGATACGACCGGCGAATCCTACACCTGGTGGAGCTACCGTGGCCAGGCCTGGGCCAATAATACCGGCTGGCGTATTGATTATCATATTGCCACTCCAGGAATTGCAGCCCAAGCACGCACAGCCTCTATTTACAAAGAAGAACGCTTTAGCGATCACGCCCCTCTGACCATAGAATACGACTATTTACTCCAAACCTAATTCAGCGCCCTACCAAAATTTACCCAACTGCGCTTATTCTGGATTACAGCCAACACAAAAAGCTCTAATATATACAAAAAGGTTTCACCTTTTTACTTTAATCGGGTGTTTCTAAAAGAAAACAACTTATTCATACAGTGCACCCTCCTATTATCCAACCTACAAGAGAAACACAATAAAATGCACACCTATCGCGCCGCAGATCTACTGGTAGACACCCTGATACAACAAGGTATACAGCGTGTTTTTTGCGTCCCTGGCGAAAGTTACCTATCTGTCTTGGATGCCTTTACTGATCAATCCGCTATTGAAGTCGTCACCACCCGTCATGAAGGAGGAGCGGGTTTTATGGCCTTAGCAGAGGCCAAGATGGGGCCTCGACCCGGGATTTGTTTGGTCAGTCGTGGTCCAGGAGCCATGAACGCTGCCATTGCCCTACACGCTGCACAACAAGATGCCCTGCCTCTAATTATGTTTGTTGGGCAAGTTGCTCGAAATGAATTAGGCCGGGATGCGTTCCAAGAAATTGACTATATTTCAATGTGGAAAGGAGCCACTAAATGGGTATGGGAGGTTACCGAAGCTGAGCAACTTAGCGCGGTCCTGGACAAAGCCTTTCAACTGGCTCAATCACCTACCCCCGGCCCTGTTATTATTTCCCTCCCCGAGGACATGCTGGAGGAGCCCGTTGCCAAGCGCTTGCCGCGTACAGTCATCACACCCCAACAGCCTGGTTGCGACCCCCAACATAGTCAGGCCGCACATGCCTTGTTGGCACAAGCCAAACGCCCTCTGATTATTGCTGGCCAAAGCCTCAACCATCCCGAAGGGCGCGCGGCTTTACACGCTTTGGCCACACAGCATCACCTCCCTGTCGCAGTTAGTTTCAGACAGCAGGATCTATTTCCTAATGATCATCCAAACTACGCTGGGCATCTTATTTTTAATACTCCTAAGCGGTTGGTCGATATTCTTACTCAGGCTGATTTGATTATGGCTATCGGCACTCGGCTCGGTGATGTTACGACCCAAGGCTATACCCTCCCTGGCGCTCACCACGACCTGATTCATGTCCATGCTGATCCCAATCAATTGGGACGCAATTTTATCCCTAAACTAGGGGTAGTGGCCGATCCCACTGCTTTTTGTACTCAGTTGGCCGCTTTGCCCTATCATGGTCCCGCTGAGCGCCTCCAATGGGTTCGGGATACCCATGAACATGTACACGCTTTATACGCCTGGCAACCACAATATGCTCCTGATGGGGTAGTATTTGGCAACGTAGTGGCAGCCATCAATGAGCTGGCTGCAGAGGACGCCATCATTAGCTTAGATTCTGGTAACTTTGGCAGCTGGGTGCAGCGGATTTTTAATTTCACTGGCCAAAGACGCCTCTTGGCCACTATTTCAGGCGCAATGGGCTCTGCTGTGCCCGCTGCGATTGCGAGCAGCCTACGCCACCCCCAACGACAACATATTGTCTTTGCTGGTGATGGCGGCTTTATGATGACTGCCAATGAGCTGGCCACTGCTCAACAATACGGTGCCTCTATCAAAGTGATTATCTCTGATAATAAAAGCCTAGCTACTATTCGCTTACACCAAGAGCTGCAATTTCCAAACCGAATAAGCGCCACCCAATTGCATAACCCGGATTTTGTCACACTGGCTCAAGCACATCAGATGGCTGGCTATCGTATCCGCACAGAGGCAGATATTCTGCCGGTGCTCTCAGAAGCCCTATCCCGCCCTGAGTCTGCCCTGATCGCAGTCCATAGCAGTATGGAATACATCGCTGCCTTTGCCACTTTAAGCGGGATTGCATCCGCATAATTTATATTTATGCCGACTCAGACACCGTAAATGCTGCGACATAGCGGCGCAGCTCATCAACCTGCTCTTGTAATGCCTGCGCCGCTGCCACAGTATCTTCGACCAGAGTAACATTCTGATGAGTGGTTTCATCCATTAATGTAATGGCCTGATTAATCTGATTGAGCCCGATGGACTGCTCTTGGCTTGCTGTTGCAATTTCTTGAATAAGCACATTAATTTGCTCATTATTGCTGACAATCTCTTGCATGCGGGCTCCCGCATCCACCACTTGATGATTGCCCTCTTCAACAATGCGCGCCGAAGACTCGATCAAATCTTTGACCTCATTTGCAGCCGCCGATGAGCGCTGTGCCAATGCCCGAACCTCAGCCGCCACCACTGCAAATCCACGCCCTTGTTCACCCGCACGAGCAGCCTCAACAGCTGCGTTAAGGGCCAATATATTAGTTTGAAAAGCAATATCATCAATGATATTAACGATGGCTGCTATTTTTTCTGCTGAAGCATGAATGGCTTGCATGGTATGCACCACCTGCCCTACTGCCGCCCCTCCTTGATGGGCGACGGCAGCCGCCGCCTGCGCACTTTTTTCTGCTTGTGCCGCATTGGCCGCATTTTGGTGTACCGTACTGTTTAGCTCCTCAGTCGCCGCCGACGTCTCTTGTAATGAGCTAGCCTGCTGATCGGTGCGCTCAGACAATAAAGCAGCCCCGTTAGCCACACGCTGGGATACCTCTACCAATGTATAAGTAGATTGATAAATACTGCTTACAAGATGAGCCAAATGCCTTTGCATCGTTTGCATATGTCCAAGCAAATGACTGATCTCATCCTGCCCTTGTACCTCTATGACCTGTGTTAAATCCCCCTGGGCGATGCGAGTAGCTGTACTATTTGCTAATGCAAAACCTCGCATCATGCGACGCATAGCCAGAACCATAAACACTGTTGCTGGCACCGCCCCAACAAAGACGATTAAAGCAAATAATAATAGCCCCAGCTCATAACGCTGCTCTGCCAAAGCGGCTGCTTGACTGGCCTGCTCCACCTGATAGCGCTGAAAATCCGTAACAGCCTGAAGCACCTGCCCTGCCTCATTACGTCCCGCTAATAGAAAAGATTGCATGGTTTGAGCACTAAAATCTCCCTCTTCTATAGCAGACACCGCACTATCTAGTTGCGTATTCCATTGCTTTTGGCGCTCTAAAATAGCCTGCAACAAAGCCGCCTCATGCTCATCCATAGTCCGAGCTGCTAGCTGCTGATACAGCTGCTCATTCGTTTTCTGAATAGTCTTTATGGGCAAGAGATGCGTATCCACATCATGATCATGCAAAACCGCTAACGGACTGTCGGGGTCATGCTGAAATGCCAACAAAATATTCAATCGGCTTTCAAACAAATTATTCAACATGTGATCGACCTGAGCGGTGGTACTCATGCGATTTTCATACACCTCATGCAAACTGTCGCGGGCCATATTCAACCCAGCCAACCCTACCCCAACAGCAATGACAAATACTATCCAATACATACCCATCACAAACCAAAAACGATGGGTTAACCGAAACCGATTCAACATATGCAATGGCCACCTGTAAAAAGAAAACAGCGCACCAACTCCACCCGCTACTTCTGCACAATGTATCCGAGATCAGCCTCACGTACGCGCAGTAAACCTCGAAGAAACCGTTGGCTACAAAATTAAGTATAAGTTACATAATCTTAGGATGATTAAATTTATGGTACCCCAAAATCCAGATTCTCAATTATTAAATAAATTGCCTAAAAAGCCTTTATAAAATGCTTTAAGCAAATATATTTATAAAAACAGTAATAACAATTGCATTAATGAAATCAATAAATAAAGAGCCTACAATGGGAATGACGAAAAATGCTTTTGGAGAGGGGCCATTCGCCTTGGTAAATGACTGAATATTGGCCATTGCATTAGGCGTTGCACCCAACCCAACACCACAATGCCCAACTGCTAAAGTCGCTGCATCATAATCTTTGCCCATCATTCTAAACGTCACAAAATAAGCAAAGAAAAATACAATAATGGTTTGAACAATTAAAATTATTAACACTGGTCCAAAAACATGAGCCAACTCCCATAAACGCATACTCATTAATGCTAATACCAAGAAAAAGCTAAGTGAGACCATGCTAATGGTATTCATTTCAGCGACAGGAAAATCCCCACGCCGCCAATCGTATAAATTACGAATCAACGCGGCAATAATCATCGCGCCTAAATAAGCGGGCACCGTTACCCCATACTGCTGCACCCATTTGAGCAAAGCCCCTCCTAAGCCTGCAGCGATAAATAACAGCACCATTGATAAGGTAGAGACGGGCAATTGACGACCATCCTGAGCATCGTCCTTATGACTTTGTGACCCTATCTGCCTATCCTCTCCCAGCCCCTGGGCTATTGTTCCTGACTGTGCTAGCTCCTGTCCCTTGGCCCCCTCTGCCTCATGAGCTGGCCCCTTGAGCTGATAACGGCGCAGCAATCGCCAACCCACAGGCCCACCAATAATAGAACCAGCAACCAAGCCCCAAGTAGCTGCTGCTATGGCGGCAGGCAGCGCTCCTACTGCCCCATACTCCTCAAACAAAGGCCCAAAAGCTGCCGAAGTCCCGTGCCCTCCCGTCAAGGACACTGAGCCAACGGCTAGGCCAATCAAGGGATTCGTGCCTAATACGGTAGCCAAGCCCACCCCTACAATATTCTGTATCAATACCAAAATAGTGCAGGCCAGCAAAAAAACCGCAACTGCAATGCCCCCTTTTTTAAGCATTTCCAAGCTGGCAGTAAACCCGATGGTGGTAAAAAATAGCATCAGCAACAAGTCTCGCATATCATCATTGAGCACCAGCTCAAACACCTGCGTCTGATGACCAATCAACATCAAAATAGAAAACAACAGCCCGCCTATAATCGGCGCAGGAATAAAATAACGCTCTAAAAGAGGAATGCGATTTTTTATAAAATGCCCAAACACCAAAAACACGGCTGCTAAGCCGAGTGTTTCAACATTGCTAAACTCGATAAGCATGACTCTGCCCTTTGCTAATGAGGATTCTTAA
>CALKIR010000025.1 GCA_937995985.1 uncultured Alcaligenaceae bacterium | reverse complement strand
GAGCGTGAGTACATAGGTATAAAAAAGCCTAGCCAGGTTTTCTAAGGCTAGGCTTTTTTTGTGAATTAACTCATGAATGAATTACTTAATATAGGTGCTGCCCCCCATTGACAGGCATGTTAGCGCCGGTGATGAAGGCAGCTGCGTCGCTGGCTAAAAAGCCAACCATAGCAGCAATTTCTTCGGGTTGTCCAAGGCGTCCCATAGGAATTTCAGTCAAAATATGCTTCTCTAGAGTTTCTTGGGGCACCTCAGCCACCATGGGCGAGTCAATGTAGCCAGGGGAAACGGCATTAACAGTGATGCCTTTGCGCGCGGTTTCTAGAGCTAAGGCCTTGGTAAAGCCATAAATTCCAGATTTGGCGGCTGAGTAATTGGTTTGTCCAAAAGCCCCCTTGCTGCCATTAACAGAGGAAATATTGATAATTCTGCCCCATTGTTTTTTTAACATGGGCTCTAGCAGCGGTTGCGTCATATTGAACATAGAGTCCAAATTAGTGCGCAATACCTCTTGCCACTGCTGTAGGGTCATTTTGCGTAGGGTTGCATCGCGGGTGATTCCCGCATTATTGACCAAGATATCAATATGGTGGCCATCAGCATGTATGGCCTCAACGCATTGTTGCGTTGAGGTTCTATCAGCAACATCTACGGGATAGCAGATAAACTGATAGTTATCATTGGCTTGCGCCTGTTGCCAGGCAAGGGCATCCTCAGAGGGGTAGTAACCAACGAGGACGAGGCATCCTTGGTCATGGAGGTGTCTTGCGATTGCTGTGCCTAAACAGCCCAGGCCGCCGGTAACAAAGGCAGTTCGTTGAGAGGGCATAAATGCTCCTTAAGGGTAAGTTAAAGGGTCATCAAGAGGCTCTATGGCTTGGTCACTACACTGGGTAAGCAAGTGTGCAATAGAGCCTTGTGCTAAACGCATATTAGGGGCGATATCAGCCAAAGGCATGAGTACAAAGGCCCTTAAATGCATCCGTGGGTGTGGCACAGTAAGTGTGGGCGTGTGTATTAATTCGTTGCCATACAATAATAAATCAAGATCTAAGGTACGGGGCGCGTTGTGATAACTTCTTTGTCGTCCGTACTTATTTTCTAGGGCTTGTAGATGCTGCAGCAAGCTGTGTGCCTGTAATTGAGTGTGAATGCTCAGTACAGCATTAAAAAAATCAGGACCGCTTGCCTCAACCGGGGCGCTGCGATAAATGCGCGAATAAGCAATGGGCTGTGAATTGGGCAAAGTCGCAATGTCTTGGCAGGCTTGGCGCAGTGTTTGCAAAGGGTTTCCGAGATTGGCTCCAAGAGCAATGTAGGCGGTTACCATGGGCGGGATCATGAATTATGAATTGGTGTTCATCGGTTGTTTTTTGCCGCACGTCCGCGACGACGTCGTGGGCGGCGTCGGGCGGACTTTCTGGCTGGGGCACGCTGCGCGATCAGTTCGGCACGTGCCTCATGGTTGCTATCTGCTAGATCCATCCACCATTGGGCCTCGACACTATCACATTCACGCGCTGCAGCACGTAATTGCAAGAAATCAACAGCAGCCCTAAAGCGAGGTTGCTCAATCATACGCCAAATAGCGCGATTGTTCACGCGATGAAAACGAGCCTGCATGAACCATATTTCACGCATATCTGATTGAAACCGACGTTGTATGGCCATCTCAGCAGCATGAGTATCGAGTACTTGGGCACAGGCATTGGCCATAGCAGGAATAGGAGGGGTGCCTGCACTTTGCTCTTTATGCCACTGTGTGCGTACAAAAGGCCACAGTAAAGCCGCAAATAAAAAGCTCGGGCTGATGGATTGGCCAGTGCGGACGCGATGGTCGGTACGCTCAAAAGCCAGCTCCAGAAAACGTGCGCTGTCTGCCTGTGCATACAGTTGTGGAAAGGAGGGGAAAATATAATGAACGAGCCCCTCGTCAGCCAGACGCTTTAAACAGTCCATAGCTTGGCCGCAACTGAGTAATTTGATGGCCTCATCAAAGCGCCGAGAAGTGGGCACATTGTCGACAAGATGAGCAAGCTTGTTAATAGGGGCATGGGTCGCAGGATCAATGCGCGCCTCGAGCTTAGCAGCGAAACGAACGGCGCGTAGCATGCGTACGGGATCCTCGCGGTAACGTGTTTCAGGATCGCCAATGATGCGCACCACATGATTTCTGAGATCGTCTACGCCTCGATGGAAATCAATGACCTCTTCTGTGCGAGGGTCATAATATAGAGCATTAAAAGTAAAGTCACGGCGGGTGGCATCATCGCGCAAGCTGCCGTAGACATTGTCTCTTAGGATGCGCCCATGCTGATCAGTATGGTTGCCCTTGCTGGACGCAGCGCGAAAGGTAGAGGTTTCTATAACCTCTCGACCAAATACCACATGCACGAGTTTGAAACGACGGCCAATAATAAAGGCCCGCCTAAAGAGCGGGCGGATTTGCTCTGGCGTGGCGTTAGTTGCCACATCGAAATCTTTAGGTTGAATACCCACCAACAGATCGCGTACGGCGCCGCCAACTACATAAGCCTCAAAGCCATGGGCCTGTAATACCTCACATACTTTGATGGCATGACGTGAAACATGGCGTTTATTAATTTTGTGTTCTTCAGCCGGAATACGCAAAGGAGTAGGGGCAGTGGGTTTCAAAACACGTCGAACGAAATTTTTTATTTTTCGGGTCAACATAAAATAATTTTTGAGGGCGCTCAACAGAAAACAAGGAGAAACAAATTATTGCGTAGAAAATAAGTCAAGGATTGTCCACCCCTTTGCGGTCGCATGCGCACGCAATTGAGGGCACGGGTTTGTGGCGACGGGATCACTGACTGCCTCGAGCAAGGGGAGATCATTAATGGAATCACTATAAAACCAAATGCGCTCAAAATCATCACGTTGTAGGCCTAAGCTTTGTAGCCATTCATCCACTCGGGTGATTTTTCCTGCCTGATAACTGGCTACTCCAGCAACGCGGCCAGTAAAGAAGTCGCCAGCGCGCTCAGGAATAGTAGCAATTAAATGGGGAACGCCTAAGGCTTCAGCAATAGGAGCGGTTACAAACTCGTTGGTGGCCGTGACAATGGCGCACAGATCTCCATTATCTTGGTGTGTTTTGAGTAAATTTGTGGCTGCTTCGGTTATAGCAGGCAAAATGATGGTGCGCATATATTCAGCATGCCACTGTTGCAGCTCCGAAAGCGGACGGTTTGCGATAAGACCTAACATGAATTCAAAAGACTCTTCGGCGCTTAAATTACCCTCGTTATAGCGTTGCATGAGCTCATCATTACGGCGCAACGCAGTATCGGGGTCCCCAACATGGCCGGAACGCGCTAAAAAATCTGCCCAGTGATAATCACTATCTAAGGGTAATAAGGTGTGATCCAAGTCAAATAAAGCAAGATTGTTTGATTTAGTCATGATAAGGTTTTGCAGCAGTGTGTTTGGCCAATAATTGGCGTAAAAAAGGAATGGTAATAGCACGTTTGTGCACCAGCGAGTGGTGGTCTAAGGCATCGACCAAGGCGCTCAAGCGGCTCATATTACGAGAGTAGTGAGTTAGCATCCAACGCACCACCTCAGGACTTAATTGTAAACCACGGGCTTGAGCGCGGTTATGAATGGCTTGGGCACGCGCCTCATCAGAGAGTTGTTCAAGGTAAAAGACCAAGTCCCATGCCAATCGAGTGCGGAGATCATCGCGCAGCGTTAGATGGAGAGGCGCTTTGGCTCCTGCCGTTAGGATAATAAATGCGTGCTTGGTGCCCTGTAATAATCGCCAGCGGTTGTAAATACCAAACAGTGCATTTTGGGCTGCCGTGTTGAGTAGGTCTACATCATCAATGGCCAGTAAAGGGGGTAAGGGGGTGTCGTCTTGGGCAAAACGCAACAGCTGCGCGGAGGGAGTAAATGCACTAAAGTAAAGCCCCTGACGTGCATGAGCCATAGCTTTGAGCAAGTGGGTCCGGCCTACGCCTTGTACCCCCCAAAGGTAAATGGCACGCCCAGGCCGGCACTCTTGGAGTGCGGCCAAAGCCTGTTGGTTAGTGCCGACAATATAATTTTCTAGGGTCGGCTGAGGGGCTGGAGAGATATCCAGAATCAATTGTTGGTGCATGTGTCGTACAATTCTATCCAACTTAGTATTTTTTTACATCCCGTGGCAAAGTTCATGACAAAGAAAACTGTGACATCTCAAACACCTTTAACTTACAGGGATGCTGGTGTTGATATTGATACCGGCGAAGCCCTTGTGCAACGTATTAAGCCCTTAGTGGAGCGCACCATGCGCCCGGGCGTGCTGTCAGGCCTAGGCGGGTTTGGGGCCTTATTCGAGATTCCCGCTGGGTACCGTCAACCAGTATTGGTTTCAGGTACTGATGGGGTGGGCACCAAATTGCGTCTGGCATTTGACTGGCAGCGTCATCGTACAGTGGGTATAGACCTCGTAGCGATGAGTGTCAACGATATTCTAGTGCAGGGTGCAGAACCGTTGTACTTTTTAGACTATTTTGCCTGTGGTGTGCTATCTGTTGAGACGGCCACTGAGGTGATTGCTGGGATTGCCGAAGGCTGTGCCCAAGCGGGTTGTGCGCTGATTGGCGGTGAAACAGCGGAAATGCCAGGGATGTATCCCGAGGGCGAGTACGATTTAGCTGGTTTTGCTGTAGGCATCGTAGAAAAAGAGGACATTATCGATGGGCGGCACATTCAGGCTGGTGATAGTGTGTTGGGTTTGTCCTCAAGTGGACCTCATTCCAATGGTTATTCGCTGATTAGAAAGATTTTGGAGCGAGTCGGGGCCACTGCAGAGGATCAGCTCAACGGACAGTCCTTAGCTGATTTAATCATGGCGCCAACCCGTATCTATGTGCGTTCGCTATTGGCGGCGTTAAAAGCCCATCCTGGTGCCATTAAAGGTATGGCCCATATTACCGGAGGGGGGCTGAGTGAAAATATTCCACGAATTCTGCCTAGTGGCTTGGGCGTCCAAATAGAAAGCGCAGCATGGCAGATGCCCGAGCTGTTTCAATGGCTGCAGGAGCAGGGCCAGGTAGCAGATGAGGAAATGCGCCGCGTATTTAATTGTGGCATTGGGATGGTTGTTATTGTCCCTCAAGAGCATGTGGATGCGGTCTCTCGCACGCTACAGGAAAATGGCGAGCAGGTGATCACTCTGGGGCAGGTAGTGAATAACCCCGCGACAGAGGCGGCCCAGCGGCTGCAGATAGTGTAAATAACCACTGGGCACCTTAGTGTGCCCAGTGTGCGTGGACCTGTTTTAAAACCTGATCGCCTACCTCGTTGCTGAGGCAGTCAATAGAGTGGCGTTCTGGCAATGAGCGCAGCCAGGTCATTTGTCTTTTGGCCAATTGTTCTGTGGCATGAATCCCCTTTTCTACAGCCGTATCTAAATCGTAATGGCCAAGCAGATGATGCCATAATTGCCGATAACCGACCGAGCGTATAGAAGGCAGCTGGTCGTGTAGATCTCCGCGTTGAAAAAGGCGCTGCACCTCTTCTAAAAAGCCCGCTTGCATCATGCTAAGAAAGCGCTCTCGAATACGTGGGTGGAGGTGTTGTCTTTGTAGCGGCTCTATGCTGAGGGTTAAAAAGGGAAATTGGAATTCGCGGTGGCGTGGTTTTTTTTGCCAAACAGAGAGCGGAATACCCGTTTGCTCATACACCTCTATAGCGCGGCCAATGCGTTGGCTGTCATTTGGGGCGATGCGCTGTGCAAGCTCAGGATCCAATTGAGTGAGGCGGTGATGTAGAGCAGGCCAACCATATTGCTTGGCTTGGGCTGACACCGATGCGCGAACCTCTTCTGTGCTGGCTGGTACGGGGCTTAAGCCACGGGTTAAGGCATGGTAATACATCATGGTTCCCCCGCAAATGACTGCACGATGTCCGCGTTGTTGAATAGCATGCACGAGGCGTACGCAATCTGCTACAAAACTAGCGACATCATAGCTTTCTGCAGGATCCACAATATCGAGTAGGTGATGCGGGATGGCTTGACGCTCTGATAGACTGGGTTTAGCCGTGCCAATATCCATGCCGCGGTAGATGGTCGCGGAATCCATGGCGATAATTTCAATTGGCCAGTGCTTGGCCAGAGCAAGACTTGCTGCGCTTTTGCCCGCAGCAGTAGGGCCAATAAGAAAAACTACAGGGTGCATATCCATTGTGTTGTGGGATTATTGTCCGCGTAAAAAAAGTTTATCTAAATCATTTAAATGCCAAAAATGCCACGTGGGACGCCCATGATTACAAAGTCCTGCTCGGTCTGTGCGCTCCATATCGCGTAATAGAGCATTCATTTCATCAAGGCTCAGGCGTCGGTGTGCACGGACTGAGCCATGACAGGCCATGGTTGCGAGCAGTTGGTGGTGCTGCTCTTCTACTAAGGAGCTGTGTCCAAACTCATTAAGCTCGACCAATACCTCGCGCACCATGCGCTCAATATTGCCTTGACTAAGCATGGCCGGTACGGAGCGTACACTAATATGCTGGGGGCCACTGGGGCTGATACGTAAGCCAAGTTTGGTAAGGGTTTCTTGATGCTCTTCTAAAATGCCCATTTCTGTTTCATTCAATTGCATGACCACGGGAACCAGAAGCTCTTGGCTTATCAGGGTTGCATCTTGGTATTTTTGTTTCATACGCTCATAGACAACACGTTCATGAGCGGCATGCATATCGATGAGCAGAAGCCCATCTCGAGTTTGAGACAAGATATAAATCCCATGTAATTGGGCAATGGCCATGCCAAGAGGATAGTCTGCCTCGGTGGAGGGGCCATCGTTAGGGGCAGCGGGAAGATCGGGGGTGTGGGAATCAGGGAGAGCAGAATCAGTTGTGGTGTATGCTGCCTGGGGAGAAGGGGCAGGTAAGGGCTCATATAATGTTTGCCATGCCTGATCAGAGTGGCGTTGAGGAGACAAAGGCAGTGCAGATTGATGGTGCGAACGAGGGGCAGGAGCGGGCGAGGGTGAGGGATCGGGGCGGGTGTGCAGCACGGCCTCTTCGCCCACAGGTAATTGAGCTAAGGTGTGAGTTAAATTATCGAGGACAAAACGGTACACCGCCCCATCATTGCGAAAGCGCACCTCATGTTTGGCTGGGTGTACGTTTACATCGACCTCTTTGGGATCAACATATAAAAAGAGCACAAAGGTAGGTTGCCGATCTCCATGGAGAATGTCGCGGTATGCTTGCCGAATGGCATGTTGTAACCGATAGTCGCGCACAAAGCGTCCATTAACGTAGAGTAATTGTGGTTCTTTAGTGTGGGCATGTTCTGGACGGATAATGCGTCCAAAGAGTTGAATATGCTCATGGTCGCATTCTAAGGGCACCGAGTGCATGATAAAGTCTTTGCCTAAGATGTCTTTGAAGCGCTGCGCAAAATTACCTGCGGGCCAATTTTCTACAAGCTTTTGGTTGTGTGTTAAACGAAAATGAATATGGGGGTGCGCTAAGGCAATTCTTTTCAGGGTGAGTAAGCAATGACCATATTCTGTACGCTCAGTACGTAGAAATTTTCTACGTGCAGGCACTTTATCAAATAGGGCTCGTACTTCGACGCGGGTTCCAGGGGGGCCGCTGGTGGGTTCGGGCGCTTGGTCTGGGCCCGTAATGGCCCACGCATGCTCACTATCTGCTGTACGTGAGCTCAAATGAAGATAGGACACTGAGGCAATAGAAGGTAGGGCCTCACCCCTAAAGCCCATGGAGCCCACCTGCTCTAAATCAGCGAGTGAAGAAATTTTGCTGGTGGCATGGGCTTGCAAGGCAAGGGGCAGATCATCAACAGCAATACCATGGCCGTCATCACTGACTGCGATGCGGCGGATGCCCCCTCCATCCAAACGAATCTCAATGTGCGTGGCATGGGCATCGATGCTGTTTTCAACTAACTCTTTTAGTACAGAAGCAGGGCGTTCAATGACCTCTCCAGCTGCTATTTGGTTGACTAAAGTAGGGCTGAGAGGGTGTATCGGGCGATATGCAGACATAAGGGTTAAAATACAGTATTCTTTACGGTTTACAGCATTAAGTAGGCTGATTATTAAAACATAGATCAGAACAATTATTTTTTAAAGGCGGTAGCCTGATGCCAGAAATACTTACCATGTTATTACAAATAGACCAGTATCTGGGTCTGTGGGTCGAGCAATATGGGGCATGGATTTATCTCATATTGTTTTGCATCATTTTTAGTGAAACTGGGCTGGTTATTTTTCCTTTTTTACCCGGGGATTCTTTGTTGTTTATCGCGGGGGCGTTTGCAGCTGCTGGATCGTTGGACCCCATGGTGCTGAGTCTGCTGTTAGTCGTGGCTGCCATATTAGGAAACACAGTTAACTATCATATTGGGCGCTATATTGGGCCTCGTGTGTTTACCGAAGAGTCACGCTTTTTGGACCGCAAGGCTTTGGTCAAGACTCATGCTTTTTATGAAAAGCATGGGGGAAAGACCTTGGTGCTGTCGCGCTTTTTGCCGTTGTTTCGCACCTTTGCTCCTTTTGTAGCGGGAGTGGGGCAGATGCATCGGGGTTGGTTCCAGTTTTATAATATTTCTGGAGCCTGTTTATGGATTTTCGGATTAATTAGTTTGGGCTATTTCTTTGGTCATATTCCCATTATTCGCGATCATCTCAATACTATTGTATTGGTTGGAATAGGAGCCGCTGCGGTTCCCGTATTACTGGGAGTGTTGTGGCGCCTGGGGCGCCATGCATGGGCTCGCTCACAGCGCTCTTAGGTGCGCTGAGCTAAAGCTGCTCCCGATTGGAAATAGCCTTGGATGCCCGATAGGATAGCTTTGGCAAGCTTTTCTTGGTGTGCGCTGCTGCGCAAGAGGCGCTCCTCTTCGGGGTTACTGATAAACGCTGTTTCTACCAAGATAGAGGGAATATCGGGAGAGCGCAAAACAGCGAAATTGGCCCGCTCTACCTGGCGTTTGTGCAGGCGGTTGATTTTACCTAGATTATTAAGCACCTGTGTGCCCACACGGAGTGAGTCATTGATTTGTGCTGCGGTAGAGAGGTCAAGCAATACCTGGGCAACGTGCTTGTCATGCGATTTGACATTGATGCCGCCTACTAAATCCGCCTCATTTTCTTTGTTGGCCAACCAGCGAGCTGCGGCGCTACTGGCTCCATTTTGGGAGAGGGCGTAGACCGAGGAGCCCCGAGCAGTTGGTTTGATCCAAGCATCGGCATGAATGGAAACAAATAGATCGGCCTGCACTCGTCGTGCCTTTTGGACCCGTACATGCAGGGGAACAAAATAGTCACCATCACGAGTCAGGTAGGCACGCATATTAGGTTGTGCATCAATATGCTTTTGCAGGCGCCGTGCAATTTGCAAAACCACATCTTTTTCGCGTGTGCCACTGGGACCAATAGCCCCAGGATCCTCCCCCCCATGCCCAGGATCGATGGCAATCAGTACGGGGCGCTGGCTCGGCGCGCTCTTGGTAGGAGGTGGGGTAGGCTTTTTGGCCACATTAGGAGCAGGTTTGGGCGGAGGAGGAGTCTTTTGTCCCTGTACTTTGGGTACTGAAGTGCTGGGTGCTTGATTCATGGCCAACTCTTCGAGTACAGCGGCTAAGGGATCGTCATCGTCAAACTGCTGCTGTAATGCAAGAATAGGATCTTGTGCGACCAAAGGATATAGATCAATAACAAAGCGGTATTGGTACTCTCCTACTGGCTTGAGGGTAAATACCTGAGGCGCAATAGGTTGCTTGAGGTCCAAAACAAGTCGCACCACATCAGGAGTATTTTGCCCCACGCGAACCCCTGCAATGTATGGATCATTAGGCTGTACCATTCCATTGAGCTGCTGCAGGGTATGATTTAGCTGCACCCCATGTAAATCCACCACTAAACGGTCGGGATTAGTGAGGGTGAAGTGTTCTGTTTTGAGCTCAGAGCCTAACTCAAGGGTGACGCGGGTGTATTCATCAGCCGGCCAAGTACGAACGGCAACAACCTGAGCGGCATGAGCCAAACGCGGGATAATAGGAAAAAGCAGTAGGGTTGTGGCCGCAGCAACAAAGCCTCGCCTTTGGGGCTGGCGTGGTGGCTGTATGTGATAAGAATTTTGTTTTTTGGCCATGGTAATCCCTTTAATGAGCGTGTCAGAGAGGCTTGAATGGGAGCATTAGGACAGTTAAGTTCCTTTATTATCAATGCAGTAGCTCTAGTTTCTAGAAATATTATAGCTTGTTCGTTGCTTAAGTGGAATGTATCAAAGTGAATAAAAGCTAAACTTCTGCGCATGAGGGCGGATCGTTCAGGGTAGGCTTTCAAAGTTCAAGTGCCTTTATCCATTGTTTGGCTTTTGTACTATGAGGGTGTATATGTAAGCTGCGTCCAAGACTTTGATACTGTAAATATAGGCTTAAGTCAGGATCAGGCAACAGGTCTTGAGCTTTTTCTGGCCATTCAATCAGCACAATGGCATTGGGCTCTGTCACGATCTCTCTAAATCCTGCATCGAGCCATTCGCGCGGGTCATCAAAACGATAAAAGTCCAAATGATACGCATTTTGTGCGGGCAGGGCATAATGCTCGGCTAAGGCATAACTTGGGCTTTTAATACGCCCAGTTACGCCTAGAGCGCGCAGTAAGGCCCGTACAAAGGAGGTTTTTCCGGCACCCAAATCACCGTGCAGATACAATCGCCCGCCGCTATGAGGAGGGTGCTGTAAATAAGGAGCTAATTGCTGTGCAAAAGCAGCAGTGGCTGATTCGTCCTCAAGATAAATGGTATGCGGCATAAAGTTGGGCTCCTGCAAAGACCTTATAGGTAATTGATCATCATCCATAAAGGCAGGGTCAAGGCAGCCAGGACAGTGCTTATGGATAAGGTAAGCGCTACCAGTTGACCGTCACCGCCCATGCGCACGGCTAGCACGTAGCTCGCTGTAGCAGGCGGAACGCAAGCAAAAAGCAATAGCATTTGCTTTTCTAATGGAGCCAAGGGCAGCCATAGATTAATGAGTAGCGCAAGTATGGGCATGACTAATAAGCGGGTGGCTGTGACCCAGCTAATCAGTATTTTAGCACCATGAATCGCTTGTAAAGACAAGGATGCGCCTACACAGATGAGACCTAAAGGTAAGGCACTTGCGCCCAGACGGCTTAATGTTGTATTGATGGGGGCAGCCAATTCAATGCCTGTGGTATTCCAAGCAAAGCCTGCAAGGGTAGAAATAATGAGGGGGTTTTTAAGTACGGCTGATAAGACGCGGCTTTGATTATTTTGAGCAAGGGTATAGACAGCGGCAAAATTTACTACAGGTACGGTTAAGGCTACATAAATAGCCATGATGCCAAGCCCTGCGTGACTGCCTACAGCCATGGAAATAGATAAAGCAATATAGGTATTAAAGCGATAGCAGCATTGTGCAATAGAGTGGTATTTATGGTCAGCAGGGCGCAAAATAGGAAATGCGAGAAATGATACCGCGATGCCGCCTAATACCAATAACCAAGAGGCCAGTCCTAGAGTGGTAATTTGTTGTAGGCTAAGTGGGTTTTGAGTAACTGAATAAAATAATAAAGCAGGAAAGAAAATATAATAAACGAGTTTTTCTGTGTGGTTAAAAAACTCTCTAGAGAGCCATTGGGTGCGAAAGAGCAGCCAACCGATGAGGACTAATAAAACATCGGGCAGAATTAAACCAAAGGTATGCAACATAATTATTAAGCGCGTGGGTGGTGATGTTGATGAATGGCTTGGAGGCGATGCTGGGCGACGTGCGTATAAATCTGAGTAGTTGAAATATCTGCATGGCCAAGTAGTAATTGCACGGCTCTTAAGTCGGCCCCATGTTCGAGCAGGTGGGTTGCAAAGGCATGGCGCAATGTATGCGGCGAGATCGGTTCTTGGATGCCAGCTTGAAGGGCGTATTTTTTCACTAATTGCCAAAATGCTTGGCGGCTCATACTGCGCCCTAAGCGTGTCACAAACAGATAAGGGCTGTGTGTTTGTCTTAGTAATTGTGGGCGTGCATGCTGTAAATAATAGGCAATGCTTTGTTGGGCATGCTCTCCTAATGGGACAAGGCGATCTTTGCCTCCTTTGCCCTGCTCAATATGAATGACTCCGGCATCAAAGTTACAGTGGTGAAGCTGAATGGCAATCAGTTCACTGACCCGTAAGCCGGTAGCATAAAGAGTTTCAAGCATTGCTTTATCTCGAGCCCCTTGAGTGGTGTGGACTGCTGGGGTATTGAGCAGTGCCTCTACTTGCTCTAGGCTAATACTATGCGGGAGGCGCGGGCTACTCTTGGCTGCATAGAGATGATCAGTTAGGCCATCGGGGGCATAGTGCTCGCGTGCAGCCCATTGATAAAACTTTCTGATACTCGCAAGGCGTCTATTGACTGTGCTGGCACGTGGGGCGAGTTTGGGATCGCTGAGCCACTCTTGAAGCCACTCGGACCGAGCGGTAAGCAGCTGACTGCCACGTTGTTCGGCCAGCCAGTAGGAGAGTAATTGTAGGTCGCTACGATAGGCTGCAAGCGTATTTTGGGCGAGTCCCTCCTCGAGCCACAGTGCTTGCACAAATGCATCAATAATTACTTCATCTTTAGGTGCGGACATCATAGTTATGAGGCCTCAGTCTCAGTATCAAGCTGTGATATCAAACTATATTGTTATTCATTGTCGCGCCGATGCGTATTCAAAGGGGCGACAGTTAGTGGATGCTTGAGCTTTCAGTATGAGGGGCGTAGGCTTTATTTGCTCCTTGGTTTCTCATTATATGGACAGCTATAGGCTATGTGGATGGGGAATGCTGTTCATTGCAGCCCTGAGCGGCCAATTAAAACATGTTGCGCATTGATGCTCACCCAAAGATGCTGGGGCCAGGGCCGAGGCCAGTTTTGACTCTCTTCTTTAGGCAAGATGGCAGTGAGTGTGAGGACTTTATTAAGTGCTAAGCGTGCTTGGGTATAGCGTGGACTGCTTTGGGTATCTTGGAGGTGGGCCAAAAAACTGCTCTTCATAGGATGGACGCTGGGTTGATGAGGGGATAGTTCTATGGCGGTGGCTTTGATAAAAGCGAGGGCTTCCTGTCCGCGCTCTAGCTGCAGCTGCTGGCGACTCTCTTGTGTAATGGCGGCATGGATTGGTTCAGACAGACCAATATCCAGACTAATGAGCGCATGAATCGCATCTTCTTCTATAGCTTGAATGGTGCCAGTGAAGGTGTTACGGGCAGAGGTATGAAGCAGCATTTTATGTAAGAGCTCCAGCGTGTCTTGGTGTCCGGGTTGCAGTTGAGCCAAGTGGTGCAAAAACTGTTCATGCAGGTGTTGCATATGTTGATATAGGGCTAATATTTCTAATGCCTTAGGACTCAGGTGGGCACCACCGCCCCGGGCTCCGCCTGCGGCGCATATAATGAGGGGCTCAGGGGTTAGGCTATTAATTGTATGGACCGCATCCCAAGCTGCTTTATAGCTGAGGTTAATATGCCGGGCTGCAGCAGCTATAGAGCCATGTTCTTGAATGGCTGCAAGTAAGGCCATCCGTCTTGGGTTGCCCCAATTGGTAGAGCCCGTATGAAACCAAATGGATCCAGCTAGTTCAATGGGTGGTAAAGATTCTGACATAGATGATCAAGCGTGAGGAGGAGTTGTGACAGCAGTATCATTAGCGCGCATCAATCATGATGCACTACTTGAGTTACCGCCAGAAACCACTCAAATCATAACAGTTAATAATCGTTTTGCACGACGCGTACTGAGTTTCTTTCAGCAGCATCTCAAAGCGGATCAGCAAGCTATGGCAATAGCAGAGGTGTTGCCTCTTAGCGCTTGGTGGCGTCGGTGTGAAGAGGATTTGATTATTAATGCCCAACAGATGCCTGCTGCTTATGTACTTGATAATTTTAGCTCAGTACAGGTCTGGGAGGAGGTAATCCGTCGTTGCGATGCGGATGAAAGCCCGCTTATTGATAGTGTGCAGGCGGCTAAGTTGGCGTATGAGGCGGATCGTTTATTAGATGAATGGGAGATTTCTGTTCAAGATTTGGAGCAAAACTTAGATCACGAGCGTTTTTTAGTCTGGCGCCAAGCTTATGAGGAGTATTTGCAGCAGCATGACTTAGATGATGATAATCGCAGCATGAACAGAATAATTGCTGCCTTGAAACAGGGGGTTATGTCTTGTACAGCGCAACATATCGTTTGGGTGGGTTTTCATGAGTTTTCACCTCGTTTGAAGCGTTTGCAACAGATTTTGTCTCATTATGGAGTGCGTCAATATATATTGTCTTGGTCTGCTGTTCCCGCCCAAGAAAAATGGCAAGTGCAGGCAGAGTCTGCAGAACATGAATGGCGTTTAGCAGCTCAGTGGGCCCAAGAACAACTTACTCAAAATCCTCATGGGCGTTATGCCATTGTAGCGGTAGAGTTAGAAAAATATGCGCCATTTGCACGCCGAGTGTTGGATCATTATTTTGATGGGCGCTGGAATATGGCTGTGGGGCGTCCTTTGAGTGAATGGCCTCAGGTACGGCAGCTGTTAGCTTGGTTAGAGGTGCTCAAAGTATGGCAGCAGGCTTGGCGGTATCATCCTGAGCAGCCGATGGTGGCGCCTGAATTACTGGGTCCTGCTTTATTAAGTGGCCCTGCAGGACCCTTGGGTTGGGTTGGTCCGCGTTTGGATGTGCATTGGCGGCAAACTGAAGTGATGGAGCTTAGTTTGCGTGACTGGCAACAGGCATTGGCCCAGCATGCGCCAGCATTTTTTGAGCGGTGGCAAGAGGTGTGGGCACAGATCAAAGCAGCGCCTAAATTAGATACTGCCGATGGATGGGTTGGGCGCATGCGTCAATGGTTGGCTACATTGGGGCTGCCGGGACAGAAATATATCGATAGTGTGACCTATCAGGTGTTACAGGCCTTTGAAGAGCGTTTTTTGCAATGTGCTCAGTATGGCTTAGCGTTGGGGGAGATGAGTTTTGCCCATGCTGTGCATGTTTTTAAGCGGTTATGCCAAGAGGTTCTGTTTCAGCCAGAACGTGATCCTGAGGCGCGTTTAGATGTGTTGGGTATGCTCGAAGCTGAAGGGGGGCGCTGGGATGCCGTATGGGTATTAGGGCTTACTGATCAGGTATTTCCTGCGGCACCCAAGCCCAATCCTTTTATTCCTTTTAGTGCTTTAGCACGTCATCACGCACCACGTTCTACTCCAGAGCGAGAGTTTGAGTGGGCAAAAATTAGTTTTGAGCAATTATTGTGTAGTGCACCGCAAATTTGGTTGAGTGCTCCAATGTTTGACGGTGAAGAGGCTTTACGTCCTAGCCCTCTAATCAGTGATTGTGTCATACAGTCTCGTTGTGTAAGTGCACAGACGCTTATGCCGTTTGCTCTTGAGCAGATTGAGGATAAGCAGGCCCCAGCAGTACAGTTGCAGCAAGAGCCGTTGCACGGGGGGGCCTCATTGCTAGAGATTTTTGCCCGCAACCAACAATGGGCTTTTGTGCGCTTTCGCTTGCAGGCTCAAAAGCTGGTTGATTATGCCAGTATTAGTCGCAGTCATGTGCTTGGTAGTGTGATTCATCGTGCGTTGGAGCAGCTTTGGCGTACCTTGCCCGAGCCAAGTTTAAAGGGGGTGCAACAGTGGTTGGCAAGTCCTTATGCCGAACGAACTCTTGCGGCCATTATTGAACAACTAAAACTAGAATTGCTATCAGGCTTTCCTAGTGCGATTCAGGATCTTATAGGTCACTGGACGCAGCAAGTAGTGTGGCAGTGGATGCATGTTGAGGCGCAGCGTAATGAGTCTTTTCATTGTGTTGCTGCCGAGCAGCAGGCGCAGTTTCATATTGGTGAGTTGGTGCTGAATTTGCGTATTGATCGCATTGATGAATTGGCAGATGGCCGCCTATTGCTGATTGACTATAAAAGCAGTCGCTCTGCTAAATTACCTGTGAATGAGTGGCTGCGTCCGCAGCCCATTGAGCTGCAATTACCTTTATATGCCAGTTTATTACAGGCGCAGCAACGAACAGTGGCTGGGCTAGCAATTGCCAAAGTCAGTGCCGATAAGGTGGGTTTTGATGGTATTGGTGAGCAAGTAGCAGAGCACGGCTTCAAGGAGTATGCGCATGATACCTTGGATTGGGATGCTCAGTTGGCCCAGTGGCAACAGTATATAGAGCAGTTGGGGCAGCAATTACTAGCAGGGGCAGCACACAATATCATTCATGATCCTAAAGATTATGAGCACTGCGATGCGTTGCCTTTTTTACGCATTACCAAACGGGGAGAATATTATGAGCAGTAGACGACCGAGTGATGAGCGGGTTCGTGAGCGAGCGATTTCAGTAACCCATTCCTTTTTGGTCGAGGCGCCAGCAGGCTCAGGAAAAACAGAATTGCTCACTGACCGGATATTGGCTTTGTTGGCAATTGTACGTAAGCCTGAAGAGATAGTGGCTGTTACTTTTACGCGTAAAGCCGCCGCAGAAATGCACCAACGAGTCCTAGAAAAGCTTGCTGCGGGACGCCAGGATCCTCCTGAGGAAGCGCATTTATACAAAAGCTGGGTATTGGCGCGTGCTGCTTTAAAGCGGGATCAAGAGCAGGGTTGGGATTTATTAAATTATCCTGCACGGTTAGCCATACGCACCATTAATTCTTTATGTGCTCATTTGGTGCAGGCCATGCCCTGGTCAAGTGGGTTAGGAGGGGTGCCGGGCATTGCGGAGGATGCCGATGAGCTCTATCAACAAGCAGCGCTGCAAACTTTATTACAGGCCACCCCTGATAATGCCGTTGGGCAGGTATTGAGGCATTTAAATATGTCTTTTCAGCGGGCAGAGCAGTTAATTGTAGAAATGCTTAAAAAGCGGGAGCAATGGTTGCCTCTATTAGTAGATTCTGCCGATGTGAAACAGTTGGAACACAATTTACATGACCTGATTAAGCGTGATTTAGAGAAGGTATCGGCTGCCATGCCATTGGGGTGGGCTACTGAGCTCGCACCTTTGGTACGTTTTGCTTGTGAAAATGTGTTGGCAGAAGGTAAAGAGTGCGCATTTGTTGCATTACATGATTGGCAGGGCGAGCCCTTGGGCTGTGTTGCAGATGAGTTAGAACGTTGGCAGGCTTTAGGTCAATTTTTATTAACTAGAGAGGGGCGGTTGCGACAGCCTCGAGGAATTAATAAAAACCATGGGTTTGCTCCTAAAACAGCAGAAAAAGAACAATTAGTCGCTTGGCTCACAGCTCAAGAGCCGTCTGCTTCATGGGTGCCTTTGTTAGCAGAGCTGCAGGGCTATCCGCGTGGGTACACAGATGAGCAAGGTGCTCTCCTAGGTCATCTGATTCAAGTGTTACGTCAGGCGGCTGCTTATTTGTGGGTCATATTTGCAGAGCAACGAGCAGTTGATTTTAATGAAATCGAGCAACGGGCACTCACTGCCTTGGGGCAAGCAGATGATCCTACGGAATTATTATTGCGTCTTGATAGAAATGTGCAGCATTTATTGGTAGACGAGTTTCAAGATACCAGTCAATTGCAAATGCAAATTCTTGAGCGCATTGTTTCTGGTTGGCAGCCTGATGATGGACGAACCGTATTCTTAGTGGGTGATCCCATGCAGTCCATTTATCGCTTTCGCAAGGCTGAGGTGGGTTTGTTTTTAGATATCAAAGAGCGGCAGTGCCTGGGTCCCGTACCTTTAGAGGTGCTGCAACTCAAGGAAAATTTTCGCTCTCACCCATCCCTGGTAGAGTGGGTGAATAAAGCAGGTCCTAGTTTGCTTGCACATGAAAACAATAGTGAGTTTGGAGCCGTGGCCTTTAATGCTGCGCAGCCATTTCATTCTGGCAGTGGTAATAAGGTTCAGATACATGATATTTGGCGCAGAGGAGAGGACCCCGAAGAGGAGGAGTATCAACAGCAGCGCGCACAGCAACGAGTAATTGAGCTGTGTCGCCAGGCATTAAGCCAATATGGGGAGCGCAAAAGTCCGGTAGGGATTTTGGTGCGCAGTCGCAATCATCTTGCTGGGTTGGTGCGGGCCTTAACGGTCGCAGGAGTGCCTTGTCGAGCCGTTGAGCTTGATCCTTTAAGTACTCGTCCAGCAGTGCAAGATCTTATCCAATTAGTTCGCGCTCTGACCCACCCTGGGGATAGGATGGCCTGGCTATCATTATTGCGCTCCCCTTTGTGTGGTGTGACGCTTAATAGTTTGCACACCTTATGCCGCTTAGGGGATAGCAGGACCCCTATTCCGGAGCTTTTAGAGCAATTACCAGAAAAACAGGCCCATTTTTCTACTGCTGAGTATGAGCGGTTACTCTGGTTGGCTTCAGGATTAGCGCAACATCCTAATGCTAATGGTTCTGATACCTTTGCTTCTTGGGTGCAGAGATGTTGGATACAGTTGGGAGGTGCCGGTATTTATCATGAGCCTACAGACCAAGAGGATGTGGAGCAGGTATTGAGATTATTAGATGACATTGCTCCTTATGGGGACTTAAATTTGAAACAGTTAGAGGCTCAGGTTGATGCTTTGTATGCTGCTCCTAGTCATGTGCGTCCAGCAGTAGAAATAATGACTATTCATAAGTCTAAGGGGTTAGAGTTTGAGTCTGTCATTTTGTATGGTTTAGATAAAAGGGAGCGTGCTGATAGGCAGCCTTTGGTTAGTTTTGAGGTCGGGCCGACAGGTATTATTGTGGGGCCCATTGCCACAGAGCAGCATACCGCTGATGTAGCTCGGTTTCTGCAGGTGCGCGAGAAAAAACGAGCGGAATATGAGTCGCGTCGTTTGCTCTATGTTGCGTTAACACGGGCGCGCAGTGAGTTGCATATAATTGCCAGTTTGGCCGTTGATGATAAGACAGGGGCGCCTCGAGTCCCTTCCTCTAATACGCTATTACATCGCTTATGGTCCGTAATAGAGGCACATCTTCAAAGGCCTCAGATTCCATCTAAAGCATCTGTGCCAAGTCAAGAGGAGAGCAGCCTAGACAGGGGGAACTATATACGGCGTTTGTCACCGCAGGTATGGGCCGGCAAAGACTTACTGGCCCAATTCAACGCAGCACGTAAGCGCGCAACGACTGCTCATCAGGTATGGCACTGGGTCATGCCCGCGCACAATGAATCTGCGGTAGGGCAGGTTGCCCATGCTTGGTTAGAGCGCATGGCTCGGGACGGGATAGAGTCTTGGTCTGCAGAGCGCTTGCAGGCCATGTCTGAGGCCATGGCGCGCCAACTACTGCGAGCCGGCTGCTCAAAAGACTACTTAGAGCAAGGGGTGGCAGAGGTGCTTGAGGCCTTAGTCAAGACAGTGCATAGTCAGCGAGGACGATGGCTATTAACCGTTGCGCAAGCACAGCGCGAGTGGAGCTTATTGGATTATCGCGGACGGGTTTCTATTATTGATCTGGCTATTGATCAGCATGATCATTGGTTAGTGGTCGATTACAAAACAACAGTGCCTCATGCTGATGAGTCGATTGAGTCATTTACACTGCGCATGATTCAACACCATCACGAGCAATTACAGCGGTACTGTAGTCATGTGAGTGCGTTAGACGGGCGCCCAGCGCGGGCAGCATTGTATTTTCCTCGCATCGATCTGTGGATAGATGAATGGCCGATGTGAAAAACATTCGGCTTTGTGGTACATTAGTTGGTGGCGGGTCCCTTCGCATGGTTCAACAGTGAACCTGGTCAGGTCGGGAACGAAGCAGCCATAGCTGTCTCGAGCCAGTGCCGAAGTCAGGCTCGCCACTTCCTATCTTGGGGCATTCGCGCCCAGCCCAATGATTCCGCATGCGAGTCAGTTGTTCAGCCTTGCTACTATTGTTTCAGTCCCGCTAAAGGGCATTCCCATTTTTTCAGCGAATCCGTTACACTAAGATTTTCGTGTGGTGCGCTCAAGAAAGTGATTTCTGAGTAACACTTGGCGCATCAGTGATTTGCCTAACTTTAGGTCTATTTTTTGCCAATTGCATGAGTTACCAAGTACTGGCCCGTAAGTGGCGTCCCCGAAATTTTGCTTCCCTTGTGGGACAAGAGCATGTCGTGCAGGCCTTATCACATGCCTTAGAAGAACAACGGCTGCATCATGCGTGGTTATTTACTGGCACGCGTGGTGTAGGGAAAACGACATTAGCCCGTATTTTGGCCAAATGCCTCAATTGTGCCAATGGGGTGACCGCTACACCTTGTGGGACGTGTCAGGCATGTGTAGAAATAGACGAAGGGCGTTTTGTTGATTATATTGAGCTAGATGCGGCTTCTAATCGGCGTGTCGAAGAAATGACACAGCTACTTGAGCAAGCGGTTTATGCACCTGGGGCGGGGCGTTTCAAGGTTTATACCATTGATGAGGTGCATATGCTCACTGGGCATGCTTTTAATGCCATGTTGAAAACTTTAGAAGAGCCCCCAGCCCATGTGAAATTTATTCTGGCCACCACTGACCCGCAAAAAATACCGGCTACGGTGCTATCGCGTTGTTTGCAATTTAATCTCAAGCCTATTGCTCCTCCGGTGATTGCAGAGCATTTACAACAGATATTAACGATTGAAAAGGTGGCTTTTGAGCCCTCAGCATTGCTTGCTCTGGGGCAGGCTGCTGCGGGTTCGATGCGAGATGCCTTATCTCTGACTGATCAAGCTATTGCATTTAGTGGTGCTGATATTCGCTTGGAAACGGTGCAGGCCATGCTCGGCAGCATCGATGGCAATTATCTAATCCGCCTTATGCAAGGGCTGGTGGCACAGGATGCGCAGCAATTACTGGCCACTGCTGATGAATTACATCAGCAGGGGCTTTCTTTTGGACAAACTTTGGCTGACTGGGCGGAGTTATTATCGACAGTGGCCATTGCGCAGCGCGCGCCCGAATTTGTGGATCCAAGCCTAATATATCAAGATCATATTAAACAGTGGGCACAAGCATTTAGCGCCGACGCCCTGCAGTTATTTTATACCGTGGCCATACATAGTCGCCATGAGCTGCATTTAGCCCCTACTGAGCATACGGGGTTTGTGATGGCTTGTTTGCGCATGTTGACTTTATTACCTCCTTCTGAGCAGCCTCAAATGCCTCGTGCTGAGCAGAGCCAAGAGCCTGTCTCAAACACATCTGAGCAATCGGCCTCCTTAGAGCCAGTAGTTCCGGATACGGCCAAAGAATCAGTTGACTCTCACGAGCAGGACGCAGAGACAGAGGATAGTCCGCCTTGGCTGGATGAAGGGGGCGACGATGCCCAAACAGCAACACAGCGCCTGACTCCAGAGCAAATGGATGCGGCTCAGTGGGCGCATCTGGCTACCCAATTACCGCTTAGTGGCTGGGCCGCACAGATAGCGCATCGTAGTGAGTGGGTGCGTTACGAGCAAGGTGAAGTTGTGTTGCGTTTAGAGTTGCGCTCCGTAGATGATATGCAAGCCAAAACACACCTTAATACAGTGTTGAATGAATATTTTGGCCAACCGTTGCGACTTACAATAGAATACGGCCGTACGGGTGCAGAAACAGCGGATGCCATTTATCAAGCCCAGTTGCGAGCGCAACAACAGCAGGCAGAGCAGGCGGTTGCTGCAGACCCATTTATTCATCAACTTACAGAGCAGTTTGGCGGTCAAGTCGTCCCAGGCTCAATACGGCCGCGAACTCATTTATCATCGTAGTAAATAGATTTTATAAAGGATGTTGCCATGAAAGGACAGCTAGCCGGTCTGATGCGTCAGGCACAGCGCATGCAAGAGGATATGAAAAAGGCCCAAGCAGAACTTGCCGAAATTGAGGTAGAAGGAGCTGCAGGCGGCGGTTTGGTCAAAGTGACCATGAGTTGTAAAAATGATGTGCGTCGCATCACTATTGATCCAGAGCTTTTCGAAGAGGATAAGGACATGCTCGAGGATTTAATTGCAGCGGCCTTTAATGATGCTTTACGTAAGGCTGAGAAAACAGCTCAGGAAAAAATGTCTAGCATTACTGCCGGCCTGCCTTTACCTCCTGGGATGAATTTACCCTTTTAATGAGTAGCTTTGTTCCTGAACCTGCGCCTTTGCGCTTACTTATTGAAGCGCTTAAACGCTTGCCGGGGGTTGGTGAGCGTACGGCGCGGCGTATGGCTTATCATCTTTTGCAGCATGATATCCAAGGAGCCAAAGAGCTTTCTGAGGCTTTAGCGGGCGCGGTGCATCATTTGCAGCGCTGCGCTCGCTGTAATGGTATCAGCGAGGCAGAGGTATGCGCCCTATGTTTGAGCCCTCAGCGCGATCCCTCATTGCTCTGCGTGGTAGAGACGCCTGCTGATCAAAATATGATAGAGGCCAGCCATAGTTATAACGGGCTCTACTACGTATTAATGGGTCGATTAGCACCAATTGATGGTATCGGTCCTGAGGCCTTACAAATAGAAAAGCTGTTGGCGCGTGTGGCTGCCCCTGAAGTTCGAGAGGTTATTTTAGCGACCAACTTTACTTCAGAGGGGGAGACAACTGCGCACCATCTGGCGGAGCTATTGCGGCCACGAGGGGTACGGCTAAGCCGTTTGGCACGCGGTGTGCCCGCAGGAAGTGAGCTGGAATATGTTGATCCCAGCACCATTGCTTGGGCCTTACATGAGCGAAAAAGCACCTAATTACCATGTTGTGTGTGGTGTATGAGCTCATCGAGGCGCTTACTGTCCTGAATAAATAGGCGTATGCCCTCGGCTAATTTTTCTGTGGCCATGGCATTATTATTGAGCTCTGTTCGAAAGACCACCTCGTTATTGGGCATCCATGGAACGGGGTTGCGTTTTGCACGTTCTGGGCTAAGGCGTGGTGTGAGTGTGCCTGTTTGAGCCTTTAGTTGAGCCAAGAGGGTAGGACTGATGGTGAGTAAATCACAGCCGGCCAAGGCCAGCACCTGACCAATATTTCTAAAGCTGGCCCCCATAATTTCTGTGCTGATATCGTAGGTTTTGTAGTAGTGATAGATTGTTTCTACAGAACGTACGCCCGGATCATTGACTCCGGCATGAGCTGCTTCATCCCAGTGCGCACCCGCATGGTTTTTGTGCCAGTCATAAATACGGCCAACAAAAGGAGAGATCAGCTTTACTTTGGCATGCGCGCAGGCCACTGCTTGAGTCAAGGAAAAGAGCAGCGTCAGATTACAATTGATGCCTTCAGTTTGAAGCTGGCGTGCCGCTTCGATGCCCTCCCAAGTGGCGGCAATTTTAATTAATACGCGCTCTCGGTCAATGCCTTGCTCGTTGTAATGCTGGATAATTTGACGGGCACGTTCAATGGTAGCCTGGGTATCAAAGGATAAGCGCGCATCAACCTCTGTGGAAACACGACCAGGAATAAGTGACAAGATTTCGCAGCCAAGAGCAACGACTAAACGATCGCTAAGCTCATTTAAACTTGCGTGAGGATGATCGCGGACCACCTTTGCCAGGAGCGGTTGGTACTCCTCTTTGGTCAAGGTATTGAGCACCAATGAAGGGTTGGTGGTGGCGTCGGTTGGGCGGTAGCGTTTAATCGCCTCTACATCGCCAGTATCCGCGACAACGGTAGTAACTTGACGGAGTGAATCGAGTAAAGACTGTGTCATGAGTATCTATCCCTTGTGATGTTTTAATAGTTTCTTGGTGCGATGAGTATTTTAAATTTACGGGGTTGGTTTAGGTTCCTGCCAACTCAAGGTATAATTTCCAAGTTTATTTAAATTAAATAGCTGGGGTTAACCGTGCTGTCGTCAATATTTCCCGACACAATGCATTATTCGCGTCCTGCCATATTGGCATTGGCGGATGGTTCTATTTTTCATGGCTATGCCTTTGGGGCTGAGGGCCATGCGGTTGCAGAGGTGGTTTTTAATACCTCAATGACCGGATATCAAGAAATACTCACTGATCCAAGTTATTTTGGTCAAATCGTTACATTAACGTACCCACACATAGGGAACACTGGGGTAAACCCCGAGGACACCGAGTCCAAGCGGGTACAAGCTGCTGGACTGATTGTGCGTGACTATGTGGCCCATCAGTCTAATTTCCGTGCTACTCAGAGTTTAGCGGAGTATTTGCAACAAAATAATATCGTTGCAATTACGGGGGTAGATACCCGTAGTTTGACTCGACTGATTCGAGACAAGGGTACTCAGGCTGGGTGCATCTTAGTGGGCACCGATGAGCAAAAAGCTGTGGAGTTAGCGCGTCATTACTCACTTGAGGCGCATCAAGAGTTCGCCACCCAAGTTACCACAAAACAAAGTTATGAGTGGACACAAGGACCTTGGGTATTAGGTCAGGGGTTTGAAACTGCGCACGCTCCCGAAAGGCACGTGGTTGTAGTGGATTTCGGGGTCAAAGAAAGTATTTTGCGTCAACTTGTAGCGCGTCGCTGCCATGTAACGGTGGTACCCGCCCAAACTACAGCTGATGCCATCCAAGCCCTCAATCCAGATGGGGTCTTATTGTCTAATGGTCCAGGTAATCCCACACATTGCACAGAGGCAATAGATAATGCGCGGGCATTGATTGCCAGCGGTGTACCGTTATTTGGGATTTGTTTGGGGCATCAGATTTTGGGGTTGGCCTTAGGAGCTAAGAGCATTAAGCTGCCCGCTGGGCATCATGGCTCCAACCATCCTGTTCAAGAGTTGGCAACTAAAAAAGTGTATATCACTAGCCAAAACCACAATTATGTGCTGGATGCCGATAGCTTCACTGCAGATATGGAGCTGACCCATATTTCTCTATTTGATGGGAGTGTGCAAGGCTTTAAGCACAAGACCCAGCCCGTGTTTGGTTTTCAGGGGCATCCTGAGGCCAACCCAGGGCCGCGGGATATTGCCGCTCTTTTTGATGTGTTTATTGACTCGATGACCCCATCCCAAAACGCCTAAGCCAAAGGTCAACAGCATTATGCCAAAGCGTACAGATATTAAAAGCATTTTAATTATAGGAGCCGGGCCCATTGTGATTGGGCAGGCATGTGAGTTTGATTATTCGGGGGCGCAGGCTTGTAAAGCCCTGAAAAAGGCAGGCTACCGCACTATTTTAGTAAATAGTAATCCTGCCACCATCATGACCGATCCCGATACGGCTGATGTCACCTATGTGGAGCCTATTACTTGGCAGGCCGTTGCTAAAATTATAGAGCGTGAGCGTCCAGACGCATTGTTGCCGACTATGGGTGGGCAAACGGCGCTTAACTGCGCCTTAGACTTGGATCGTGAGGGCGTCTTGGAAAAATATGGCGTTGAAATGATTGGCGCCAATGCAGATGCTATTGATAAAGCAGAAGATCGGCTTAAATTCAAAGATGCCATGACCAAAATCGGTCTGGAATCGGCAAAGTCTGGCATTGCCCATAGCATGGAAGAAGCCTGGGAGGTACAAAAGACAATTGCTCGTGAGGCAGGCACAGCAGGCTTTCCAGTCGTTATTCGTCCCAGTTTCACTTTAGGCGGAACAGGGGGAGGAATCGCGTATAACTACGAAGAGTTTGAGGACATTTGTCGCCGTGGACTCGAGGCATCGCCCACAAGCGAGCTTTTGATCGAAGAGTCGTTGTTAGGGTGGAAAGAGTTCGAGATGGAGGTGGTGCGTGATAGTGCGGATAATTGCATTATTGTGTGCTCCATTGAAAACCTCGATCCTATGGGGGTTCATACCGGGGATTCAATCACTGTTGCACCCGCCCAAACCTTGACGGATAGGGAATATCAATTAATGCGTCAGGCCTCGCTTGCGGTATTGCGCGAGATTGGCGTTGAGACTGGTGGGGCTAATGTACAGTTTGCAGTGAACCCTGACAATGGCCGTATGATTGTCATTGAGATGAACCCGCGTGTTTCTCGTTCATCGGCCTTAGCCTCCAAAGCTACGGGCTTTCCTATTGCCAAGATAGCTGCTTTATTAGCGGTGGGTTATACCTTAGACGAGCTCGATAATGAAATTACTGGGGGACGCACCCCTGCGGCTTTTGAGCCAAGTATTGATTATGTGGTGACGAAAATCCCTCGGTTTGCCTTTGAAAAATTCCCTCAGGCTGACTCACGTTTGACCACTCAGATGAAGTCCGTAGGTGAGGTGATGGCTATTGGGCGGACTTTCCAAGAATCGTTCCAAAAGGCCTTGCGCGGCTTAGAGGTAGGGGTTGATGGGTTAAATCAAATGACCACCGACAAGGAGGTGCTGCAGGTTGAGCTTGCCGAGCCGGGACCAGAGCGTATTTGGTACGTTGGGGATGCCTTTGCTCAGGGTTTCTCCTTGGAGCAGGTGCATGAGATTACCCGCATTGACCCATGGTTTTTAGCTCAGATCAAAGAAATTGTTGATATTGAGCTGGCATTAGAGCAGCGCACCTTGGCCGAATTAGATGCTCAAACTCTTTTAGAGTTAAAGCGTCGGGGCTTCTCTGATCGACGCCTGGCTTTTTTACTTGATACTGTAGAATCTGAGGTTCGCAGACGCCGTCACAAGTTTGGTATTCGCCCTGTCTATAAGCGCGTTGATACGTGTGCGGCGGAATTTGGCACCGATACGGCATATTTGTATTCTACCTATGAGCAAGAATGTGAGGCTCAGCCCACCGATAATAAAAAGATTATTGTCTTGGGCGGTGGGCCGAACCGCATTGGCCAAGGGATTGAGTTTGATTATTGCTGTGTTCATGCAGCCTTGGCACTCAAAGAGGATGGTTATGAAACCATCATGGTAAATTGTAACCCTGAGACTGTTTCTACTGATTACGATACCTCAGACCGCCTGTATTTTGAGCCGCTCACCTTAGAGGATGTGCTCGAAATTGTGGCTATAGAAAAGCCCGTAGGAATGATTGTGCAATATGGAGGGCAAACTCCTCTTAAGCTTGCACGCGAACTAGAGGCAAATGGGGTTCCCATTATTGGTACCAGTCCTGAGTCCATCGATATTGCGGAAGACCGTGAGCGCTTCCAAAAGCTGCTGAACAAATTGGGCTTGCGTCAACCTCCTAACCGTACCGCGCGTACAGAAGCGGAGGCTTTGGCCCTTGCTGCAGAAATTGGTTATCCCATTGTCGTACGGCCTAGTTATGTACTGGGTGGCCGAGCGATGGAGATAGTCCATGAGCAGGCAGAGCTAGAGCGTTATATGCGTGAGGCAGTTAAAGTAAGTAATGACTCTCCCGTGCTCCTAGACCATTTCTTAAATAATGCTATTGAGGTAGATGTAGACTGCATCTCGAATGGCGAAGAGGTGTATATAGGTGGAGTCATGGAGCATATTGAGCAAGCTGGGGTGCACTCTGGTGATTCAGCATGTTCTTTGCCTCCCTATTCCTTATCCGCGCAGGTTGTAGAGGAAATACAGCGTCAGACAACCTTAATGGCCAAAGCTCTCAATGTAAAAGGGCTTATGAATGTGCAGTTTGCCATTCAGGACGGTGAGGTTTTTGTATTAGAAGTCAATCCGCGTGCATCGCGTACAGTGCCCTTTGTGTCTAAGGCAACAGGATTGCAGTTAGCCAAATTGGCTGCACAGGTCATGGCAGGTAAGCCAATGAGTGCGCTTAATCTTAATAGTATGGCACGGCCTGGCTTCTTCTCAGTCAAAGAGGCGGTATTTCCCTTTGTGAAATTCCCTGGCGTAGATACTATCTTAGGGCCTGAGATGAAGTCTACCGGTGAGGTGATGGGGGTTGGGCGCAGCTTTGCAGAGGCTTTTGTTAAGTCTCAAATCGGGGCTGGAGTTGAGTTACCCGAGTCTGGCAAGGCTTTTTTAAGTGTGCGTGATGCGGATAAACCTCGGGCTGTACAGGTTGCTAAAGCATTGGTCGAGCTGGGTTTTGACCTGGTCGCCACTCGCGGGACTGCTGCAGCGATTGCAGAGGCTGGATTACCTGTACAAAAGGTCAATAAAGTGACTGAAGGACGTCCGCATATTGTAGACATGATTAAGAATAGAGAAATCGTAATTGTGATCAATACGGTAGAAGAACGGCGCAATGCAATTGCAGATTCGCGCACTATTCGCACGCATGCCTTAGCAGAGAATTTAGCCTATTACACAACCATTGCCGGAGCATTGGCTGCTGTACAGGGCTTGCACTATTTACGTCATGGAGACGGGTTAAGTGTTTATTCTTTGCAAGATATGTACACCGCTGCTTAAATAGTCACGCGGTAAATTAGGCCGTTTAATACGCCCCCCACGAGAGCATTGCTTTTGGGGGGCGTTTGTTTTGTCGTTGTCGGGTGATCGGCCCGCATCATGGGGGACAGGCTGAAAGTTATGAAGATGCTGCGGATAGGTGTTCGGTGATTTCCCATTCAATAGGGGACCATTGCTGGTTGAGTCTATCTACCTGGAAATGATTGATGCTGGTATTTTGGATGGGGCGGGGACGTTGCGCAAAAAGGTCAAGTCCATGTGTTTGGCGCCAAACAATATCAATAACCCCCCCATGAGCAAACAGAGCAATGTGTTTCCCAGGATAATCATTGGCCAGGCTGTTGATGGCGGCTACGATGCGTTGCTGAAATTGTAAGAGGCTTTCACCCTGAGGGACATCCTGTCTTGGATCCCGCAAATTAGGAGCGGTGTGAGTAGCATCGGTGGCTTGCTGGGGAGCTACTGGACGCATCAAATCTCGCCAATGCTTGCCCTCGTAGATGCCATAATTACGTTCACGGAGACGTTTGTCTTGCTGAACGGTGAGAGAGGTGTGTTGCAGGGCGATGGTAGCTGTTTCTAGCGCCCGATCTAAATCGCTGCTAATAACTATGTCAAATAATGAGCACAGCTGCCTATGCTGCAAATAGCGCTGTAAATTAAGTGCTTGCTCACGCCCTCGTTCATTGAGGGGAATATTAACCCAGCCTTGCAAGCGTTGTTGAGCATTCCATGCGGTTTCGCCGTGGCGAATAATCCAGAATTCAGTTTTTTTAGTCATTGATAGTGAATGAAGTAAGAGAGTAGTAAAACTATTGCCAAATAGGCTCCCATGAACATGGTTTCATTGCAATGAAACGGTTAAACTGTGGGGCGTTTTGTGTTGTATGATGGCCGCTTTTCATATTAGCTTAAGCCACGCATCATTCAAGCATTCTTGGGTTGATGTTCTTCTAATAGGTTGTTCACTATGTCACAGTCATTTTTTCCGCGTTGGCGGCGAGTTTCTGGCACCTCAGCTGATACTGTTGTCTTGCCTGAAGAGTATTTGCCTTTGCCACAAAGCATTGCTATGTCGGCGCAGCATGTGGTGGCGATGTTTGGTTCCACCATACTCGCGCCGCTTTTAATGGGGTTTGATCCTAATTTAGCCATTTTAATGTCTGGCTTGGGAACGCTCATTTTTTTCCTTTTTGTTCGAGGTCGGGTGCCGAGCTATTTAGGTTCTAGTTTTGCCTTTATTGGTGGGGTAATTGCGGTAACTGGTTATGCGGGCAGTGGGCCAAATCCCAATATTGGGGTGGCATTAGGAGCCATTATTGTATGTGGTCTAGTCTATACCCTCATTGGTTTTTTTGTCTGGCTAGCAGATAGAAAAACAGGGCGCGCTGCCGCGGTTATTAACCGTCTCATGCCTCCTGTGGTTACGGGCGCTATAGTGGCAGTTATTGGTCTGAATTTAGCGCCTATTGCTGCTCAAGGGGCTATGGGAGGCAGCACCTTTGAGGCGTTGATGGCTTTGATGACCGTATTATGTGTGGGGGCTGTGGCCATGTATAGCCGTGGGGTCATGCAGCGTTTATTAATTTTGGCTGGCTTGGTGATTTCCTGCTTGTTATATGCTTTGTTTACCAATGGTTTGGGTTTGGGTACGCCTTTGGATATATCTAAGGTGGTCGCAGCCCCTTGGTTTGGGGTGCCAAGTATTTCATCTCCAGTGTTTGCCCCAGAGGCCATGTCTGTGATTGTGCCTGTGGCAATTATTTTAGTAGCTGAAAACTTAGGCCATATTAAAGCGGTAGGTGCTATGACTGGGCGAAATTTAGATAAACATTTAGGCCCGGCTTTTATGGGCGATGGGGTGGCTACTATGGTGTCTGCGTCATTGGGCGGGACGGGAGTGACCACTTATGCCGAGAATATTGGGGTGATGGCAGCCACACGCATCTATTCCTCTTTATTATTTGTCATGGCTGCCTGCATGGCCATTTTTTTAGGTTTTTCACCAAAGTTTGGTGAAATAATTCGTATGATTCCAGGGCCGGTTTTAGGAGGCATGTCCATTGTTGTCTTTGGTCTGATTACTGTTGCTGGGGCGCGCATTTGGGTTGTGAACCAAGTGGATTTTAGTCGCAGTAAAAACCTATTGGTGGCTGCAGTAACTTTAATTTTGGGTGCGGGCAATTTTAGTCTTGAAATTGGTTTTCTGCGTTTAGATGGCATTGGTACAGCTACTTTTGGAGCCATAATTTTGCACGCATTGTTGTCTTTACGCTCCGAAAAATAAGGTTTTTTTCATTATGAATAAAATTGGCAGTACGCGCTTTATGGGTGGCTATGCTAGAATTAGAGATATAAAAGGTCGTTCACTTGCGCCCCTGCTATGAGGGGTCTGCCCTAGACTTTTCCTGTTTTAGCCAAAATTTCATCTACTTGCTGCGGTATGCAGCAAAGGGTTTTATTAATTCAGCGCTCCTGAATAGTTTAGGAGCGCTTTTACTTGTTTAGTTAGGTTCGCTATGTCTTCTATTCCTATCACCGTGCATGGTGCAAAGCGCCTTGAAGCAGAATTAGAGCGCTTGAAAACAGTAGAGCGCCCACAAGTGATTAATGCGATTGCCGAGGCACGGGCCCAAGGTGATCTTTCTGAAAATGCAGAGTATGATGCCGCTCGAGAGCGTCAAGCCTTTGTAGAGGGCAAGATTCGCGAGCTTGAGGGTACCTTATCCAATGCGCAAATTATTGATCCTGCCGAGTTAGACGCGGGAGATCGCATTGTATTTGGCGCCACAGTCACTTTATTAGATTTAGAAAGTGATGAGGAGGTGACGTATCAAATCGTTGGAGATGTTGAGTCGGATATCAAAGCGGGAAAAATATCAGTAATGAGCCCGGTTGCCCGAGCTCTGATTGGTAAAAGTGAAGGGGATGTGACCGAGGTGCAAACCCCCGGAGGGGTCCGAGAGTTTGAAATTATTGAGGTGAGCTATCGTTAGGCTGTTATAGGCTAATTGGGATAGCTTATTTTCGTTTTTTTCTTTGTAGCCGTCCGGATTTGGTTTTTTTCAGTCCTTGGGCGGCATATTTTTTTGGGGTATAGGGCTCATTACGCCCGCGTCGCAAAGGATTATGTAATTCTTTATCAGGAGCGCTGCCTAACAGAGCCGGTTTGAGCGGGTTGCGCTTATAAATAATCAGGGTTTTACCGAGGTGATGGATGGGCTCCGCCTCGAGAGTGGTACAAATTTGCTTTAAGCAAGCCTGCCTGATACTGCGCTCATCATGATGCACCTTAATTTTGATAAGTTGATGGGCGTGTAAATGCGTATCAATTTCTTTTAGCACCGCATCTGTGACCCCTTGGTCTCCGATGAGCACCACAGGCTTTAAGTGGTGTGCACGGGCTCGATATTCATTGCGTTCAGAGATAGGAATAGAGAGTTTTGGCATAAAAAAGTATAAAATAAAGATATTATGAGTAGACGAAAAAGTTCTCGGGCTTGGATGCAGCGCCACATCAATGACCCTTATGTGAAAATGGCGCAACAAAAAGGTTATCGTGCACGCGCTGCGTTCAAATTAATTGAGATCCTGGCAGCAGAAAATTTGTTGCATAAAGGTAACATTGTTGTTGATTTAGGGGCTGCTCCAGGCAGCTGGTCACAGGTTGCACGTGAACGGCTCATGGAAGATAGTGGGCGTATCAATGGCCGTATTGTGGCCCTGGATATTCTGCCCATGGATCCCATTGAGGGAGTAGATTTTATTTTAGGCGATTTTCGTGAGCAAGAGGTACTGGAACAACTTGAGCGCACTTTAGGTGGGCAAAAAGTTGATCTTGTGTTATCGGATATGGCCCCCAATTTATCAGGTATTGCCGTTGCCGATGCCGCGCGCATTGAGCATTTATGTGAGCTGGCCTTAGATTTTGCACGGGAACATTTACGTCCTAATGGGGCTCTAATACTTAAGACTTTTCATGGTCGCGGTTATGCACAAATTGTTGAGGCCTTTAAGCAGCAATTTAAGCAGGTACAAGTGCGTAAACCACAGTCCTCACGAGATAGTTCGGCAGAGACTTTTCTTATTGGGAAAAGTCCAAGAAACTAAAAGTTTTAAAACGTCGCTCTGGTTTTCAGGTAGAATGGCTGTATAACGCACTTAGGCTCAAACTGGCCAAGTTAGACTTAGCAGGAGGTTGGCGTTGAACAACTCATTTTCAAAGGTGGCTATTTGGATGGTCATCGCGTTGGTGCTTTTTACTGTATTCAAACAGTTTGATGGGCGTCCCGCGGCCACCGATGCAGTAACCTACACACAGTTTATGGATGATGCCCGCGCGGGTAAAATTACCAAGGTAGATATCCAAGGGGATACCTTGCACGTTACCCCAGAAGGAGGCCGTCCTTATACTATTACCTCTCCCGGTGATCTTTGGATGGTCCCTGAGCTAGTGAAATCAGGGGTGCAAGTTTCTGGAAAGGCCCGCGAAGAGCCCTCTTTTCTAACCAGTATTTTTATTTCCTGGTTCCCCATGCTATTGCTTATTGGGGTGTGGATTTTCTTTATGCGGCAGATGCAAGGTGGGGGCAAAGGGGGGGCCTTTAGCTTTGGTAAGTCTCGCGCACGTATGATCGACGAAAACAGTAACAATGTTACTTTTGCCGATGTTGCGGGCTGCGATGAGGCCAAAGAAGATGTTCAAGAGCTGGTAGACTTTTTGCGCGATCCCTCTCGTTTCCAACGATTAGGGGGACGTATCCCGCGTGGAACCCTCATGGTTGGGCCTCCTGGGACAGGTAAAACCTTGTTAGCACGCGCAATTGCTGGTGAGGCTAAAGTGCCTTTTTTCACCATTTCCGGTTCAGACTTCGTAGAGATGTTTGTCGGGGTGGGGGCTGCTCGTGTACGTGATATGTTCGAGCAGGCTAAAAAGCACGCCCCATGCATTATCTTTATTGATGAGATCGATGCAGTGGGACGGCAGCGGGGGGCTGGCCTCGGAGGCGGTAACGATGAGCGGGAGCAGACCCTGAATCAACTACTGGTTGAGATGGACGGATTTGAAAGCGGCCAAGGAGTTCTGGTCATTGCAGCGACCAACCGTCCCGATGTACTCGACCCAGCCTTATTGCGTCCTGGTCGTTTTGACCGTCAGGTGGTAGTGGGCTTGCCCGATATACGTGGACGTGAGCAAATTTTACACGTTCATATGCGCAAAGTGCCTTTGGCTCCTAATGTAGACGCCCATATCTTAGCTCGAGGAACCCCTGGTTTTTCTGGCGCTGATTTGGCTAACTTAGTCAACGAGGCTGCATTATTTGCAGCGCGCCGTAATGGTCGAACGGTGGATATGCAAGACTTTGAGCAGGCCAAAGACAAGATCATCATGGGTGCTGAGCGTCGTTCGCTCATTATGCCCGAAGAAGAGCGTCGTAATACGGCCTATCATGAGGCGGGTCACGCATTAGTAGCACGCTTATTGCCTAAGACAGATCCCGTACACAAGGTTACTATTATTCCTCGGGGTCGGGCTCTTGGGGTCACCATGCAATTACCTGAAACCGACCGCTATAGCATGGACAAAGAGCGCCTTCTCAATATGATCGCTGTACTCTTTGGTGGTCGTATTGCCGAAGAGGTCTTTATGAATCAGATGACCACAGGGGCTTCGAATGACTTTGAGCGGGCAACCCAATTAGCTCGTGATATTGTCACCCGCTATGGAATGACCGATAGCTTAGGGCCCATGGTCTATGCTGAAAGCGAAGATGAGGTCTTCCTAGGGCGCAGCATTGGCAAGAGCACGACTCTTTCTGAGGACACCATGCAAAAGGTTGATCGTGAGATTCGTCGTATTATTGACGAGCAATATAATGTGGCTCGAAAATTAATCGAAGAAAATCGCGATAAGATGGAGGCAATGGCTCAAGCCTTGCTTGAATGGGAGACCATTGATGCAGAGCAGATCGATGATATTATGGCCGGCCGTCCTCCTCGTCCTCCTAAAGACTACTCTGATAATAGCGGCAATAATCAAGCTGATAGAACACCTCCCGCAGATGGGGTAAAATCAGATGATGGAAAATCCGCAGATGACAAGCCTGCGGCCTCACCTGTGTAATTATGCTAGAGAGTAGTACAACGCATGAATAACTATTGGCTTTGCGGGCGCTTCGAGTTATCACTCGAGCGCCCGTTGCTCATGGGTATCGTCAACGTTACCCCTGATTCTTTTTCTGATGGGCATCAATACTTAGCTGCTGATCGCGCTATTGCACATGCCCGTAATTTGGTTGCCCAAGGGGCGGATATTTTAGATATTGGCGGTGAGTCTACCCGTCCTGGAGCCGATCCAGTTCCTCTAGAAACTGAGCTTGAACGCCTGTTGCCTGTGATTGAGGGACTGAGAGATCTGGATGTACCTATTTCTATTGATACCCTTAAACCCGAGGTGATGCGTGCGGTGTTGGATGCGGGTGCCGATATTATTAATGATATTACTGGCTTTCGCTCTGCAGCAGCACGGGAAGCCGTTGCGCAAAGCCGTTGCGGCTTATGCATTATGCACATGAAAGGCGAGCCTCGGACCATGCAAAATAACCCTGTCTATCACGATTTAAAAGCAGAAGTGCGGGCTTTTTTATTTGAGCAGGTACAAGCATTGCGTGCCCTCGGGGTTCAAGATGAGCGCATGATGCTGGATCCGGGTTTAGGGTTGTTTGGCAAGACAGTGCAGCATAATTACACTTTGCTGCGCGATTTTAGAGAGTTAGATATTGATGGCTTGCCTTGGTTAATTGCGTTATCACGCAAAAGCATGATCGGAGCAGTGACTGGACGTGCTGTAGATGAGCGTTTAGCAGGGAGTATTGCGGGCATGTTAGCAGCCGTGGCCCGAGGGGCAGCTGTGGTACGCATGCATGATGTGGCTGCGGCTCATGATGCACTCAAGGTTTGGTTAGCAACTCAGGACCCTTCAAAATTATGACGAAAAAAAAATATTTTGGTACGGATGGCATCCGTGGTATTGTGGGGGGGCAGCAGATTAATGCTGAATTTGCCCTACGCTTGGGGTACGCTGCAGGGGTAGTACTTGCCCAAGAGCAGCATACGATGGCGCGTCCAACGGTAGTCATTGGAAAGGATACCCGTATTTCAGGATATATGTTAGAGTCCGCTCTTGAGGCTGGGCTATCCGCTGCTGGGGTAGATGTGCTTTTGGCAGGTCCTGTGCCGACTCCTGCGGTAGCTTATTTAACGAGGACCTTGAGGTTGAGTGCCGGCATTGTCATCAGCGCGTCCCATAATCCTTATTATGATAATGGCATTAAGTTTTTCTCTGCTCAGGGGATGAAGTTGCCCGATTCAGTAGAGCTGGCTATTGAAGAGCTTTTGGATCAGCCTATTGGCTGTGTTGCTTCTGATAAGCTGGGACGAGCCTCACGTATTACTGATGCTGCTGGTCGATATATAGAGTTTTGTAAGAGCACCTTTCCTAATGATTTAAATCTATCAGGGTTCAAAATTGTAGTTGATGCAGCGCATGGGGCGGCCTATCACATTGCACCGCATGTGTTTCGTGAGTTAGGGGCAGATGTGGTGGAAATAGGGTGCGCGCCCAATGGTTTTAATATCAATGAGGGAGTCGGTGCCCTTTATCCACAGCATTTATTGTCCGAGGTACAAAAATACAGCGCAGATTTAGGTATTGCGCTCGATGGTGATGCGGATCGGCTGCAAATGGTTGATCGTGATGGGCGTATTTATAATGGGGATGAGTTGCTCTATATGATCGTACGGGATCGGATGCTGAGCCAAAAGGTGCCTGGTGTTGTGGGAACGCTGATGTCAAATTTAGGGCTAGAGCGTAAACTCAATGAGCTGGGGGTCGAATTTGTCCGTGCTCAAGTAGGGGATCGCTATGTGCTCGAGCAGCTCAGACAACGCAACTGGCACTATGGAGGTGAGAGCTCTGGGCATATTTTATGCTTGGATAATCACACCACTGGGGATGGTATTATTGCCGCATTACAGATTTTGACTGCCTTGCGTCACCATCAGTGCACCTTAGCCGAATTAGTGGCTGATTTATCAATGTATCCACAACATATGGAAAATATTAGCTGGGAGCAGGGTCGTGATTGGACTACGTGCGCACCATTGGTACAAGCAAAGGAGCGCGTAGAAGCTCAACTTGGTGAACAAGGCCGAGTTTTGATTCGTCCATCTGGCACTGAGCCCAAGTTACGTATTATGGTTGAAGCAGAAGATACCGCTTTGCTCAAACAAGCAATGAGTACACTTTTAGATGCAACCAATAAAATGTAATATGAGAATCAGGGCTTATTAGCTTGTAGTGTGCAAAAGCAGAATAAACAGAGGTTTGTGCCATGCTCGAATTAGCGCCTTCCCGTTTTGCCGATTTACGCAGTCAAGCTTTGTGGCAAGACGATAATCAGGATGGCTTGCAACTGCGCTTAGCTGCCACCGCTGCAGATCTGCAGGCGGTGCAACGGCTGCGGTATGATATTTTTACCGAGGAGCTGCATGCAGTATTTCCCGATTCTGAGCAAGGCTTAGATAGGGATCGTTTCGATAGTTGGTGTGAGCACTTTATGGTGCTTGATAGAAATACAGGCCAAGTAGTAGGGACTTATAGACTATTAACTCCAGAAAATGCAGTGGCTGCAGGAGGGTACTATTCCGAGCAAGAGTTTGACCTAGGGCCATTGCAGGATATTCGTTCAAGTGTTGTTGAGGTGGGGCGCTCCTGCATTCATGCAAATTACCGTACAGGTCGAGTCATCATGTTACTCTGGTCTGGCATTGCCGCATTAATGCGGGTGGGAGGGTATCGTTATTTGCTCGGTTGCGCCAGTGTGAGCTTGAGGGATGACGGGGTGACTGCAGCAGAGGTATGGAGGCATGCCCAGCAAAGTATGGCTAAAAATTATCATTTGCCTCGTTTGCAGCCCATTCATCGTTATCCTGTAGAAAAGCTCGGCAGTACTTTACCCGCACGTATCCCTCCCTTGATTAAGGGGTATCTTAATCTTGGAGCGGCTATTTGTGGTGCTCCCGCTTGGGATCCTGATTTTAATACTGCCGATTTTCCCATCTTATTAGACCTAGAGCACTTAGATGAGCGGTACCGCAGGCATTTTGGCCTGTAGTGCTGATGCGTTCGATCAAGCAGCCCATTAAATAGGCTGCTTTTTTTGTGGCAGTGTATTTTTTAGGGCATTGTCATCATACTGTCATATTTATTTTATATGCTATGGGCAGCGTGGTTTAATGCGCTGCGATTTTGTGCAGTGAGTGACTATTTATGCGTATTTATAATTTCTTTATCGCGGCCTTATGGGTAGCGTTTTCTTTTTCTCTAAGCTCAGCAACATGGGCGATGAACATCACTGGAGCAGGAGCCTCTTTGCCTTATCCGGTATATGCCAAATGGGCTGCTGAGTACTATCAAGAAACAGGAAAAAAAGTAAATTATCAATCCATAGGTTCTGGGGGCGGGCAGCAACAAATTATTGTAGGCACGGTAGCCTTCGGCGCAACGGATGATCCGATGTCTGGTTCAGCCTTGCAGCAAGAGGGGCTATTGCAATTTCCTGCAGTGATTGGCGGCATTGTGCCAGTAATTAATTTACCAGGCATTGAGCCAGGGGCATTGCGTCTTACTGGGCCTATATTGGCAGATATTTATTTAGGCAAAATTACCCGTTGGGATGATGAGGCAATACAGGCAATTAATCCCGATCTCAACTTGCCAGCGCGTTCTATAGTCGTGGTACATCGTTCAGATGGTTCAGGCACCACTTTTAACTGGACTGATTATTTAGCCAAGGTATCCCCTGAATGGCAGTCTCGTGTCGGGGTGGGTAAGGCCGTCAAATGGCCTGTCGGACAAGGAGGCAAAGGCAATGAGGGGGTAGCTGCTTATATTCGCCAACTAAGCTATTCCATAGGTTATTTAGAGTATGCCTATGCCATTCAAAATCAGTTGTCCTGGACACAGCTTCAAAATAAAGAGGGGTACTTTGTTGCCCCTAATGAGCATAGTTTTACAGCGGCCACTTTACAGGCAGATTGGGCGGCAACACCAGGCTTTGGGGTAGTGCTCACAAATGCCGCAGGCGCAGATTCGTGGCCAATTACTGCTGCTTCATTTATTTTGATGAAAAAAATCCAACGCAACCCTTTGCGCGGCAAAGCTGTACTGTCGTTTTTTGACTGGGTATTCCAGCATGGGCGTCAGACCGCCTTAGATTTGCATTATATTCCTTTGCCTGAGCCTTTAGTGTCGACAATTCAAGAGGCTTGGCGAAACGACTTGCGCACCCCTCAAGGGGATGCGTTATGGCCCTAAGATAATGTCATTATCCAACGTTGGTACAAATGAATCCGAGTCAAAATGCTTTTTTAGATTTTCTTTTTAAAAATCTAACCCGCACCTTTGCGTTTTTTGTGTTTTTACTATTACTGGCCATTATCATTGCGCTCTTGTATGAGAGCAGAGAGGCACTCTCCACCTTTGGCCTGTCTTTTTTATGGACCAATGAATGGGATCCGGTCAATCATCGCTATGGGGCGTTGGTTCCAATGGTGGGGACCGTCTTAACATCTTTAATTGCTTTGCTTATTGCAGTGCCTGCTTCTTTTGGTATTGCGATGTTTTTAACTGAGCTGGCTCCTGTTTGGTTGCGACGTCCCCTAGGTATTGCTATTGAGATGTTAGCAGCTATTCCCTCCATTATTTATGGGATGTGGGGGTTATTTGTATTTGTGCCGCTTTTTCAGCGTTATGTGCAGCCTTATATTATCGAGTGGTCCTCGGGTATCCCCGTATTAGGGGCTATATTTTCAGGCCCTCCTTTTGGTATTGGATTATTTACTGCAGGGTTAATTCTTTCTATTATGATTACCCCTTTTATAACGGCAGTAATGCGTGATGTATTTGAGGCAGTGCCGCCTATGCTCAAAGAGTCTGCGTACGGATTAGGCAGTACTACTTGGGAAGTCATGTGGAAGGTGGTGTTGCCTTTTACTCGCAATGGGGTGATTGGGGGGATTATGTTGGGCCTGGGGCGTGCCTTAGGGGAAACGATGGCGGTGACTTTTGTGATTGGTAATGCCTTCCAATTGCCGAGCTCGCTATTTTCCCCGTCTAATTCTATTGCATCTGCTCTGGCTAATGAGTTTAATGAGGCCGGTGGGCTACAAAAGGCGGCGCTTTTAGAGTTAGGGTTAATCCTCTTTTTAATTACGGCTGTGGTTTTAGCATTGTCTAAGCTGATGATTTTGCGCTTGGCCAAACAAGAAGGCATTAAGGTATAAGACGGGGCTACGATGAGAACGACTCACACTCATACTATTCAATTAACGAACCCCATTTATCGTCGGCGTCAGCGGTTAAATAAGTTAATGTTATTGATCGCAGCCTTGGCGGTAGCATTTGGTTTGTTTTGGTTGTTTTGGATTATTTTAACCCTGCTTTATAAGGGGGGGGCCGCATTGTCTTGGACTTTATTTACAGAGTCCACTCCCCCTCCCGGAGCAGCTGGAGGGCTTAAAAATGCCATTTTAGGCAGTTTAATGATGTCTGGCGTAGGCACTTTAGTGGGGACGCCCATTGGCATTTTGGCAGGAACGTATTTAGCAGAATATGGGAATAGAGGATGGCTGGCACCCACCACTCGTTTTTTAAATGATGTATTGCTTTCAGCTCCTTCTATTGTCATTGGCTTATTTATTTATACCGTTTATGTGGTTCAGGTGGGGCACCATTCGGGGTGGGCAGGGGCCTTTGCATTGGCCATTATTGTGATTCCAGTTGTAGTGCGCTCCACTGACAATATGCTGATGCTTGTGCCGAATAGTTTGCGCGAAGCGGCTGCTGCCTTAGGGTGTCCTCAATGGCGTATTGTGACCATGATTTGCTATCGGGCGGCGCGTTCGGGGATTATTACCGGGGCTCTATTAGCTATTGCGCGTATCGCGGGTGAAACAGCTCCTTTATTATTTACAGCATTGAATAATCAGTTTTTAACTTTAAATATGAATGAGCCGATGGCAAACTTGCCAGTAGTGATTTTCCAATTTGCAGCAAGCCCATTCAAGGATTGGAATCAATTGGCTTGGGCTGGGGCCGCGCTTATTACCTTATTTGTGTTGTTATTAAATATTTTGGCGCGCGTCTGGTTTAGAAAGAAATAACATGCCCAAAGCGGTGCTTTGGCTTAGCGGTTCAGTAAAGGTACAAGGATGATTAATTCATTTCAAAATAAGCATGCCTCGTCGGCTCTTCAGCAGGACTCAGCGCATACCAAGATTGAGGTTAAAGACCTAAATTTTTATTATGGTCAATTTCATGCCCTCAAGAATATCAATATGTCGATCAAGGAAAACAAGGTGACCGCCTTTATTGGTCCATCTGGATGCGGCAAATCTACTTTGTTACGTACCTTTAACCGTATGTTTGAGCTGTATCCTGGTCAGCGCGCTGAAGGACAAATTCTCCTAGATGGTGAGGATTTACTCACTTCAAAGTTAGATATTTCCCTCATTCGGGCCAAGGTTGGTATGGTGTTTCAAAAGCCAACTCCGTTCCCGATGAGTATTTATGACAACATTGCTTTTGGCGTGCGTTTATTTGAACGCTTGAGTAAAGGAGAAATGGATGAGCGTGTAGAGTGGGCACTGACCAAGGCTGCTTTATGGAATGAGGTAAAGGATAAGCTTCATCAAAGTGGTCATGGTTTATCAGGAGGGCAGCAGCAGCGTTTATGCATTGCCAGAGGGATTGCCATAAAACCTGAGGTCTTGCTCCTTGATGAGCCTTGTTCGGCTTTAGACCCTATTTCTACCGCAAAAATTGAGGAATTAATTGCAGAGCTTAAAAGCGATTATACGGTTGTCATCGTGACCCATAATATGCAGCAAGCAGCTCGCTGTTCCGACTATACTGCTTATATGTATTTAGGCGAGCTGATAGAATTTGGCAAAACTGAGCAGATTTTTGTTAATCCTGCACGTAAAGAAACAGAAGAATACATTACTGGCCGTTTTGGCTAACCTCAATTCAGGGGGAGGGGGAGATGCACTGTAGAAAAATAAAAATAAATGTATGATAGGTACTCTAGCTTAGCGGTAGTGCTTGCCCAGTCATATCATGAATAACAGAACAATCATAGGAGCAGTGCATGAGCAATATTCGAGATGTGATTAATGATTTGGCCCCTACGGGGGTGTTGCGTGTGGCCATTAATTATGGCAATCCTGTATTAGCTCAACGATCAGCAGATAAAGCAGAGCCTCGCGGGGTATCTGCCGATTTGGCTCGCGCCCTTGCCCAGCAATTAGGTTTGGACATTCGGTTTATTAGTTTTGATGCAGCGGGCAAAGTGTTTGAGGCGGTGTCTGATGGTATTTGGGATTTGGCTTTTATGGCCGTGGATCCTCATCGGGCAGAGGCCGTTGAGTTTACCGCTCCATACGTATTAATCGAGGGGACCTATATGGTCAAAAAGGAGGACCCCTGGCAGTCCGTTGCTGAGCTTGATCAGGAGGGGATGCGCATCAGTGTAGGCAAGGGGGCTGCATATGATTTGTTTTTATCCCGGCAGTTACAGCATGCTCGTATTGTTCGTGGAGCGACTTCAGCTGATGCCATTCGTTTATTTGTTGAAGGGAAGTCAGACTGTGCTGCGGGCGTACGTCAGCCTTTAGAAGCTTATGCAGCTGAGCATCCGGGCTATAGGGTCTTAGCAGATAGTTTTACCAGTATTCAGCAGGCTATGGCCGTTCCTAAAGGACGCAAAACTGCTCAAGCTTATTTGGAGTCTTTTATTGCTGAAATGAAAGCCAACGGCTTTGTTGCACAAGCTTTAGAAAATAGCCAACAAACGGCTGCTGCTGTGGCCCCTTAAGATTTTTTAGATTGGCCAGGAAAACTGGCCTGTTTTGCTGGTGATGTCATAGGTTGTGTAATAAGGGATAAAAACTAAAAAGGCTCATGCAAATAAATTGCATGAGCCTAAAATTTGGTCGGGGCGGCGGGATTCGAACTCGCGACCCTCTGGTCCCAAACCAGATGCGCTACCAGGCTGCGCTACGCCCCGAAAAATAGTATTATAGGCAGGCTTAAATAAAAATGCAAGTAGGCTAATTTAAAGGCCTTAAAAATGTGATTTTTTTAAAACAATGAGGATTTATGGTTCCTATTTTAATGTATCACCAAATTGGTATTCCAGCTGCTCGTGGGGCTTATTTGAGGGGAGCAACGGTACATCCCCGACGGTTTGCCAATCAAATGCTATTGTTAAAACGGTTAGGCTATCGCGGGGTTTCTCTAAAAGAAGGCATGCCTTATATTCGGGGGGAAAAGCAAGGCAAGGTAGTAGTGATTACCTTTGATGATGGCTATGAAAATGTTTTTTTAAACGCTCGTCCTATTTTGAACCGCTTGGGCTTTACAGCTACTAATTTTATCGTTACCGATCTTGTAGGCAAGGTGAATGAGTGGATGCTAGCAAAGAGCAAGTTGCCTGCGCAGCTTATGAATAAAGAGCAAATTCTACAGTGGCACCAAGAGGGTTTGGAAATAGGTTCTCATACATGCCAGCATGTATATTTGTCACAACTGCCTGTTTCTGAGCAGCGGCAAGAGTTATTGCGCTCAAAAGAGTATCTAGAGGACTTATTAGGTGTGGCAGTAGAGTCATTTTGTTATCCTTTTGGGGATCTCGATAGACAGGCCATTGAATCGGTCCAAGAGGCTGGATACAGTTGGGCTGTTGCGACTCATAAAGGCTTGGCGCGTCCAGATGATAATATATTTGCCCTGCCCCGAGTGAGTATTATTCGTTCTAACCATTTGTTGCGTTTTTACCAAAAAACATTGACTCGTCTCTCTGATCGGTCGCGTTCTGTTTATTGGTAGCGCTTTATGAGAGGAAAAAAGCAGGGATGCCTAGCATAGAATAAGAGCTTGGTATATAATAGCTCCTTATTTATTTTCATGCGCCCGTAGCTCAGCTGGATAGAGCAACTGCCTTCTAAGCAGTCGGTCGCAGGTTCGAATCCTGCCGGGCGCGCCATATATGTTATGTGCGACTATAAATAGGGGCTAGCTAGCCAAATAATCCTATTTCTTAGTTTCTTTCTAAACGGGATCTGCTCTAGGCTTTGTAGGGTGACGGGTTCCGCCTTTTCTATTTCCCTGTCTATTTTATTTTCTATTTCTTTAGCGAGGCTGTGGCTATAGACTTCAATGTCAAGTTCAAAGTTAAGCCTGAGGCTGCGTGCATCCATATTAGATGAGCCTACATAGCTCCATGCTCCATCAATAGTGAGCAATTTAGAATGATTAAAATTTCCAGTAGCTCTCCAGACACGACAACCGCTACAAATGATTTGGTCTAGTTGAGCGGTCATGGCATAGTTAACCAGCCGAAGATTGTTTTTTTTGGGAATTACAATATCAACTTGCACCCCCCGTCGTGCTGCAGTATTTAAGGCCCCAATGAGCACCAAATCAGGAATAAAATAGGGGGACTGAATGCGAATGTGTCGTTTGGCAATAGCAAAGGCCCCCAATAACATATTATGGGTGCTGGCTAAAAAGCGATCAGGTCCAGAGCGTATACAGCGCGCAGGCACATGAGGCTCTGGAGCGTTATTAAGATCGACATCGAACCACAGATTCTGATCGAGCTCTTCTTTGGTGGTAAATTCCCAATCATGAGCAAAAGCAGACAGTATTTGCGCCACAATGGGGCCTTGTATTTTAAAGTGAGTGTCGTGATCGGGATTATTATTGGTATATTCGCTGCAGAATCCCTCACGAATATTCATGCCACCGGTAAACCCTTTATTGCCATCTACAATGAGAATTTTGCGGTGACTGCGCAGATTGGCGTACGGCATTCGAATGCCAAAAGGATTAGTTAAAAACAGGGCGCTAGGGATTTTGTGTTTGCGCAGTAAGCGAATGACAGGGGGGCGTGAGTAGCGTGAGCCCACAGCATCAATGAGTACACGAATGGTAACGCCGCGCTCATGAGCCCGTTTGAGCGCCTCGACAAACTGCCTGCCAATGCGATCATTGTCAAAAATATAAGTTTGTAAAGCAATGGTTTTTTGAGCATTTTCAATGGCTTGAAGCATACTTGGGTAGGCTTCATCGCCACCATTGAGCATTTGAATATGATTGCCTGCCCGCAGCTGAAAGTGGCTAATGCGATCCCCTAATATATGCAGCGGCTCAAATTGCTCGCCCATGTGGTGCGCCAGCTCAGAAACTGGGGGGGACTGATAATTACCAAAAGATTTGAATTGTTTATCGCGCTCTTCAGAGATTTGGGTTTTTCTAATCCTATTGATGCCTGCGACAAAGTATAAAATGGGCCCCAAAATGGGGGACATAATGATGACCCCAACCCAGCTGATGGCAGCGCGCACATCATTTTTAGACATAGCGGCATGGATGGCAGCTGTTACACCCATTAATAGGCCTAATATAGCTGCTATATGTGGCCAGTATTCATTAAAAAAACCCTGTAACAGCTGATGAAGTTCCGTTAGATCGAGGTGCATATGATTTAAAGGTCACTATGAGGGTTAATGTGGCCTTGAGGCCGAGTTTTGGTTAAGACCTAGAGTTTAGCATTGATACTCAGTCTTATAGTATTTTATGTATTAAAGGAGAGGGTTTTTTTAAAGGTGGGAATAAATAAATAGTAGACTGAGCTAAGAGTAGCGCGTAGCCCGATAGGCTTAAGAAGAAAATAGGCAAAAAAAATCCCCCGTACAAAATCGAGGGAAATTTGGGGTGACTGATGGGACTCGAACCCACGACGACCGGAATCACAATCCGGGGCTCTACCAACTGAGCTACAGTCACCACTGTATCTGCGATAAAAGATTACTATAACATAAAAATAAAAAAAGTGCACCCCCTATGTTTTTGCTAAGCTAACGATAAAGAACTTCGCTCTTAATTACCACCAACAAAGGAGCAATTATGACGCAGTTATTTGTTGTGCACCCCGAAAATCCACAACCCCGTTTGATGGCACAGGCAGCGCAGATGATTGCCGAAGGCAAGGTCGTAGCCATACCCACTGATTCTAGTTATGCGTTGGTTGCCCGTCTCGATGATCGGGCGGCAGCTGAGGAGTTGCGACGACTCAGAGGGTTGGATGAACGCCACAATCTTACTTTGTTGTGCCGGGATTTAGCAGAAATTAGTCATTTTGCTAAGGTTGATAATGTTCAGTATCGCTTGCTTAAACTGGCTACCCCGGGGCCTTGGACATTTATTTTGGAGGCTACCAAGCAGGTCCCGCGCCGTGTCTCACATCCCGCTAAAAAAACCATTGGTATTCGGGTGCCTGAGAATCCCATTGTGCAGGTATTAATTGAGCATGCCGAGACGAGCTTGTTGTCCACCACATTAATTCCTGAGGGTGAAGAAGAGCCCTTAAACGATGCACAACGTATTGCTGCTCAATATAAAGGGCGTATTGCTGCTGTAATTGATGGAGGGGCTTGCCCCTTAGAGCCTACTACTGTAATTGACTTAACTACAGAGATGCCTACTGTTTTGCGCCGGGGTCAGGGCGATCCACAACGGATAGGTTTAGAGTAAACTTGTGCCATTAGTGGATGAATCACTGAACCCGTAGACTCAAGGGCTCACCCATTTCATCATCTGAATCTGTTTAGGTGGGCCTCTTGAGTTTTTTTCTTGTTAAAAATTCTATTGTTTTATAACACTGTTGCATGGATTCCATCATACAGACTATTACCGTAGTCGCTATACCTGTATTATTTGCAATCACGCTGCATGAGGCTGCCCATGGCTATGTGGCGCGCCTATTGGGCGATCCCACAGCTGATTTAGCTGGGCGTATTAGTTTAAACCCAGTGCGCCATATTGATCCCGTAGGTACGGTTGCTGTGCCCTTGTTTTTGCTTTTAGCAGCCAAGCTCATGGGGGGAGCGGGGTTTATTTTTGGCTGGGCCAAACCGGTTCCGGTTAATTGGTCACGCCTAAAAAGACCCAAACAAGATATCCTATGGGTGGCTTTAGCAGGGCCGGCGGCTAATTTCGTGATGGCCTTTTTGTGGACCCTCGCTTTAAAGCTTGTACTTATGGCAGGTGCTGCGGCCACAGGGTTTTGGGCACAAATGGCAGTTGCAGGCATACAAATTAATATTGTATTGATGGTATTTAATTTATTACCCATTCCTCCTTTAGATGGGGGGCGCATTGTTTACAGCCTATTGCCTACCCAGTGGGCGCAGCCGTATGCGCGTATTGAGCCTTATGGCATGCTGATTGTGCTCCTGTTAATATTTAGCGGGATACTGTGGGCTGTAATCCAGCCTGTAATTTGGTTTTTCTACCGTTTTTTTGGCTGGTTTTTATGATTTTTTGGACGAATCCGTTAAACTGATGGTTTCAATCTTTTGCTTAGATTTGTCTTACCAGGAGACTATTTGAAAATGGCTACTTCGGATATTGCGACCCCCTATTTTGAGGGCAGCATGGTTGCCCTTGTGACTCCCATGTTTCCAGATGGCAGTTTAGACTTTGAAGCCTATAAAAAATTAATCGATTGGCATGTCCAGGAGGGCACCAAGGCGATTGTTGTGGTTGGGACCACTGGAGAGTCCCCTACGGTCAATATGGATGAGCATGCTGAGCTTATCGAGGTGGCTGTCACGCACGCAGGAGATCGTATTCCTGTCATTGCTGGGGTTGGGGGGAATTCTACAAGCGAGGCAATTGAGTTAGCCCAGCATGCATATGATGTCGGAGCCAAGGCTGGGTTATCAGTGGTGCCGTATTACAACCGTCCGACTCAGGAGGGGATGTACCAGCATTTTAAGAAAATAGTTGAAACGGTGCCTCTGCCCACCTTGCTCTACAATGTGCCTGGTCGCACTTCTGCCGACATGGCCAACGAAACCGTGGTTCGTTTGGCGCAGGTACCTGGTATTATCGGCACCAAAGAGGCGACTGGAGATATTGCTCGCTTGGGTGCTTTATTGCGAGACGTGCCAGAGGATTTTTTAGTCATCAGTGGGGATGATCCCACGGCCGCGGCTTTAATTTTATTGGGGGGCAAGGGCAATATTTCCGTAACTGCTAATGTAGCCCCTCGGTTGATGAGCGATTTATGTCAGGCTGCCTTAGAGGGTGACTTAGCCAAGGTTCGCAAATATAATTGCATGCTGGCAGACCTTAATCGTCTGTTGTTTGTTGAGGCCAATCCTATACCTGTTAAGTGGGCATTGGCTGAGATGGGGCGTATTCAGTTAGGCTATCGCTTGCCGATGACTCCTCTAAGCGAGCAACATCACGAGCGTGTCCGTCAAGCGCTGCGAGAGGCAGGATTATTAGCATGAAGAAATTTCGAATTCAGGCGCGTTTAAGCCCTATTGCCTTGGCTATAGGGCTGAGCGTTTTAGCGGGCTGCTCCACAGTCCAAGAGCTGATTGGTTCTGAAGAAAGTGTTGATTACAAGAGCACCGTACGGGGTGACCCGCTGAGCATTCCCCCTGACCTCACACAGGCTCATGCTGATGCGCAGTATCGGGCCCCTGAAGGGGTGACCACATTCTCTCATTATGCGGCTTCTCAGCAAGAGCGCAGTGCCGCAAGTAGGCAGCGTGCGGTATTGCCTGAACAAGAGGGAATGCGTGTCATGCGTGATGGGGACATGCGCTGGTTGGTGGTGGACCGTCCTCCCGAAGAGTTGTACCCGCGTATTATTGAGTTTTGGGGGCAGCAGGGCTTCACTATAGACAGTGAGGACCCACGCACCGGCATTATTCAAACACACTGGGCAGAAAATAGAGCAAAAATTCCTGAGGGGTGGATTCGCCGTGCTCTGGGCACCATTATTGATCAGGTGTTTGATAGTGGGGAGCGCGAACGCTTCCGAACTCGTTTAGAGCGGGTGGGTGATACAACAGAGATTTATATCAGCCATCAGCACATGGAAGAGACCCCGACTCCAGATGGGACTACCTTTAAGTGGGTGTATGGTCAAGAGGATCCTGGCTTAAATGCGGCTATGCTGGCTCGTTTAATGGTATTTTTAGGCAGTGATCAACAGACTGCCAGTGAGCGAGTCAAGGCGGCTGAAGAGCAGCAACGCTCTCCTGAAGTGCAGATTCAAGAACACCAAGGTGAGGCCTATATGACTCTTGCTGAGCCTTTTGATCGTGCTTGGCGACGGATTGGTTTAGCGATTGATTCTGCTGGGTTCTCTGTTGAGGATCGAGATCGCAGCACCGGCGAGTTCTTTATTCGTTATCTAGATGCCGATACAGGCGTTAAGATAGAGCAACAAAATATTCTGGGCCGTCTTTTTGGTGGGCGCGATACTTCTGTTCCTGAAGAGTTGCGTATACGGGTCAGAGAGCAGGGTGGGCAGTCAATGGTACAAGTCTTAGATGCCCAAGGTCAGGTGTTGCAGACGGATACCGCGCGACGCATTATTCAAGTACTCATGCAGCATATGGGTCAAGCGCCCCGTTAGCATTGTGAGCAGGGTGTTTTATGTATGAGGAGCGCCGAATAGCTTATTCGGCGCTTTTTTATTCTTATGCTTATGAGCTATTGTGTGGGCTTACGAGCTTTTTCTTGTAGTTCGTAGAGTAAATCCAAAGCTTGTCGTGGGGAGAGTTCATCAACTGGGAGCTGCTTTAGCGTATGGAGCACTTCTTGTTGGGACTCGGGCAGAAGGCTCAGGGGATCGTGCTGTGCAGCGGAAGTCGACTCTGAATGGTGTGACTCTGTTACAGGAGCGCTTTCTGAAGACGTTGCAAAGAGATCAAGCTGGGGTAAGCCTTCGTTTTGCTCTTCTAGCTTGAGTAATTCGCGTGTGGCTTGGCGGATGACCGCAGCGGGTATGCCTGCACGTTGAGCAACCTGAATGCCATAGCTACGATTTGCAGGTCCTGTGCGTACTTCATGTAGAAATACCACTCCATTGGGAGTTTCTGCCGCAGCTAAGTGCACATTAACTGCTTGACTAAATTGTTCAGCTAGGCGCGTCATTTCAAAATAATGTGTGGCAAAAAGCGTAAGACTTTGATTGTGTTGAATCAAGCGCGTAGCTATGGCCCAAGCTAAGGCCAAACCATCATAAGTAGAGGTGCCTCTGCCTACCTCATCCATAAGCACTAAGCTGTATGGAGTGGCGGCAGCAAGAATAGCAGCGGTTTCAGTCATCTCAACCATGAAGGTTGAACGGCCGCCTGCTAAATCATCAGCGGCACCAATACGGGTGAAAATGCGATCAATAGGGCCGATACGAGCCGACTGGGCAGGGACATAACTACCTATGCGGGCTAATAAAGCAATGAGGGCTGTTTGGCGCATGTAGGTCGACTTACCGCCCATATTGGGGCCAGTAATTAGGAGCAAGCGGCGCTCATGATGCATACTGCAGTCATTAGGAGTAAACGGCTCAATGGTATGTTCCACGACGGGGTGACGGCCTTGGACAATGTCTATTTCAGGCAAATGGCTCAGCTCGGGACGTACCCAGTTGTTTTTATGCGCATGATAGGCTAAGGCGCCTAGGGCATCGAGCTCAGCCAAAGCTTGAGCAGCGCCTGAAACGGCGCCTACATAGTGTTTCAGTTGGAGCAGTAACTCATCATAGAGTTGCTTTTCTCGAGCAAGGCTACGTTCTTGGGCGGACAGCACTTTGTCTTCCCATTCTTTAAGCTCTGGGATAATGTAGCGTTCTGCGTTTTTTAAGGTCTGGCGTCGTTGATAGTCTTGGGGCACCCGATCACTTTGGGTGCGGCTCACCTCAATGAAAAAACCATGAACACGGTTATATTCAACTTTTAGAGTTTGAATTCCTGTTCGCTCCCGTTCGCGCTGTTCAAGTTGAGCAATAAAGGAGCCGCTATCATGGGAAAGTTGGCGCAACTCATCTAGGGTGTGATCATAGCCGTCGGCAATCACCCCTCCGTCTCGAATCATTGCGGCCGGAGTTTCAGCAATGGCTGCGTGTAAGAGTTGTGAGAGCTTAGGGTCTACATCTAATAATGTAATTAAAGGCTGGAAGAGGGAGGGTTCAAAATGTTGCTGTAATTGCTCCCAAAGTGTGGGAAGTACGTCAAGGGCCTCACGTAAACTAGCTAACTCGCGGGGACGAACCGTTAGTAGGGCCATACGGGTCGCAATGCGTTCAATATCAGGAAAGTGTTTCAGAGCAGCATGAAGATCATGAATGCCAAAAGAGGGCCATTCCAATTCACCAGCGGGCTGTATGAGGGCCTGGATGCGCTCTTGGCGTTCAAAAATAATCTGATTGTCACGCAGTGGGTGGTGAACCCAGCGACGCAATAAGCGTGCGCCCATAGGGGTGCAGCAGTGATCAATGACAGAAAAGAGAGTAGGACTGTCCTCGCCACTCAGGGTGCTTGTAAGCTCTAAGTTTTTACGGGTAATACTGTCTAAAATAACAAATTCTGAGCTGTGCTCTTGTTGGATATGCTGTATGTGGCTGAGCTCACTGGATTGTGTCTCAGTCACATATCTGAGTAATGCTCCCGCCGCACAAATAGCTAATGGCAGGTCTTGAATACCAAAACTAGATAAACTATCAATTTGAAAGTGTTTGAGTAAAAAATGCTGTGCATTATCTCGTTCAAAATACCAGTCTGCGGTGCTTGAGTGAGTGATATGAGGCAATATTTCAGTATAAGGTTGACTGTCAGCATGCAGCAATTCAGCCGGCTCTATACGGCTGAGCAAGGCATCAAGCATTGCCTCGTCGCATTCTTCAACACGAAAGCGGCCACTAGCTAGGTTCATCCAAGCTAGCCCATAGCGCTGCGTGCCACGTTGAGACTGAGCGTAGATAGCAGCAATGCTTTTATCTGCTCGCTGAGGCAGGAGTGCCTCATCGGTGAGCGTGCCGGGGGTGATATAACGTACGATTTTTCTTTCTACTGGTCCGCGGCTTTTGTTGGGGTCCCCTACTTGCTCACAAATTGCGACCGACTCGCCGAGTGCGACCAAACGTGCTAAATATCCTTCTACGGCATGGAAGGGAACTCCAGCCATAGGTACTGGTTGGCCATTAGATAGTCCTCGCTGCGTGAGCGTGAGGTTCAGTAGTTTGGCGCCTTTCTCAGCATCCTCATAAAACAGTTCGTAGAAGTCTCCCATGCGGTAAAACAATAGATAGGATTGGGCTTGTTGTTTCAAGCGCAAATATTGTTGCATCATGGGAGTGTGGCCAGAAAAATCTTGCTCTTGACTCATTGGGTTTGGTAATAAAGCTGTCAGTAAATAGAGGTGCGTGGCTAGGTGCGTGCCACGCAGTTTAGAGTGCGAGAGTTGAATTATTGGGGGCGATCAAATCCGCTTGAATGTCTGCCAAAATGGCATAGCTGTGCAGTCGGTGTTCAGCATGATACATATTGGTAGCAATGATTAGTTCGTCTGCTTGTGTTGCATCGATAAAGGCTTGTATCTGGGCTTTGACGGTATCTGGGCCGCCAATGGCCGTACATGAAAGCACATGACGCATAATATGTTGTGCGGGTGCCCCGGCTTGTTCCATGTAGTGCTCTACTGGTGGAGGGAGTGGGATCGGTTGTCCAGTACGCAGGCTTACGAAAGATTGTTGCCAAGAACTTGCGAGATAATGCGCTTCGGCATCGGTATCTGCAGCAAAAACATTATAGCCAAGCATCACATAAGGTTTATCGAGGTATTGAGAGGGGCGGAAATGTTGCCTGTAAACACTGATGGCCTCATGTAGCTGAGCAGGTGCAAAATGTGATGCAAAGGAATAGGGCAGGCCTAACATAGCAGCCACTTGGGCCCCGAAAAGACTAGAGCCTAAAATCCAGATAGGAACATTTAAGCCCTTTCCTGGAACGGCTGTGATGGGCTGTTGGGGGTGCTCAGAAAAATAATCAAGTAACTCCATGACATCATGAGGAAAGGCGTTGGGATCCGTATTGAGGTTTCTTCTGAGCGCACGAGCGGTTTGTGGATCGGAGCCAGGAGCTCGTCCCAGACCGAGATCAATGCGGCCTGGAAATAGGCTTTCTAAGGTGCCAAATTGTTCGGCAATGACCAATGGGGCGTGGTTGGGTAACATAATGCCTCCAGCGCCAATGCGAATTCGCTGGGTATGATGCCCAACATGAGCAATGAGTATAGAGGTGGCGGCACTGGCAATGCCTATCATGCCATGATGCTCTGCCATCCAGTAACGATTAAAACGCAAGCGGTCGCAAAGCTTGGCCAGCTCTACAGTGGTAGCAAAGGACTGCTCAGCATTGCCTCCCTGAATAATTGGGGCTAAATCAAGTACGGAGAGTGGGTATAATTCGCTCATAGAAAACCTTTGTTGAGGGCACGGTACCTGTTATTTTGTGAACGATGAGTGCCTAAAATTGAAAAGCTATGCAAATGAAAGATGAGATGAGTGGCTAAAACAGCTATGATTGTTGGACTCAAATTTCATTGGAGTGTTCAATGTCAGCAGATTTGGAATTCTCACAGCCATTTTATTCATTGCCGTGGATAGAAAGCTTTGTCATTAATGTGGTCATTGCCATCGTGATCTTGGTAATCGGTTGGTGGCTATCAAATTTCGCAAGTCGTACGGTACGTCGCGCAGCACAGCGCTCCTCCCGTATTGATCCCACCATTGTACCGATTGCGCAGTCCGTCGTGGAGTGGACCATTCGGATTTTCGTTATTATTGCAGTTTTAGCGCGCTTTGGGGTACAAACTGCCAGTATTATTGCGGTATTAGGTGCAGCAGGTTTGGCCGTTGGTTTGGCCTTGCAAAACACCTTGCAAAACATCGCCGCAGGGGTGATGTTATTGTTGTTGCGCCCTTTGCGTGCTGGAGAGTTTGTGTCAGTAGTGGGCAAAGGAGACGGCACTGTTCATGAGATTGGTCTCTTTTTAACACGTTTTATTCAAACAGATGGGGTACACTTCTCGTTGCCTAATAGCGCTGTTTGGGGAAGTGCTATCATTAATTACAGCCGCAATGAAACCCGTCGCTTGGATATAGAAGTGGGCGTTCGGTATGATGATGATATTGAGCTTGCCCTGAATACTTTGCAGGCACTATTAGATAATCATGAAGGGGTGCTCAAGGATCCCGCTCCTATGGCTATGGTCACTGATTACAAGGAAAATCATGCCAGCATTACCATGCGCTGCTGGATAGAAACCAGTCAGTTTTGGAATGTGCGCTTTGATTTGTATAAACAAGCCGTACAACAATTGCATCAAGCAGGGTTGCGTCAGCCCATCCCAGTGCGTGAAATTCATAATGCCAGCGAGTCGAGCAAGGCTGCTTAGGTCAACGTTATCAAAAAAGGCCCAGACAAAAGGGCCTTTTTTATTTGTGGTGTAATGCACCTACAGATTTTTAGAGAGCTCATCGAGGGCTTTTTTTATTTCTCGAGCAATTTCCTTTTGGCGACGGGCAGGCATTCTATCGGTAATGGCAGTGACACTAATTGCCAATAAAGGATGACCTTGGCTGCTGCATAATGCACATCCAACTCCAAGAGCCCCGCGCACAGTATAGCTGCCAATGACTGAATAGCCCCGCGTTCTCGTATTTTGTACAAGTTGTCGCATTTCTCGCAAGGTCATGCCACCGTAGTGTTCGATTTCCTTGCTGTTGTTTTGCATGATCTGCTCAACCGTGTCATCATCAAGAGCAGCTAAAAGAGCAAGACCGCCTGAGCCCACTCCTAGAGGTTGGCGTTTATTTGCGTAGGTCCCCAATATCTGTACGGGGTACGGGCCAATTTCTCGCCATAGAGTGAGAGAATCATTGCCCTCTCGAACCACTAAAAACACTGCATCCCCAAATTTATTGGCTAGGTCACGCATATAAGGCTTCGCATGCTCTATGAGATGATGCTCGGGTTCTGGGCCCTGTATTTGATTCTGTTTGGCTGCAGCATAGCGACGGGTACGCCCGACTGGATGCACAAAATCACACTCAGTTAGAGCAGCTAATAACCGATAAATGGTCGGCCGTTGCAAACCAGTTAAGCGAGACAGCTCGGTAACACTGAGACCTTTTTCGTCGTGGGCTTGCAGGGTTCTAAGAATTAGTAAACCACGGCGCAAGGTGCGTGGTCCTGCAGTGCCTTCTGAAGGTATTTTTGACATACATTGTGACTCATCAATAGATAAAGAAACCTATAGAAAAATAACCCAAACTGCCCGATGTGTCCACCTTTTGGACAAGAGGACAGGGTTTTTTTCATGCTGTGTTGTGTGTGCGCCTATTTTTTATAATGGCCAGAGACCGTGCATCAGGGCTGGCTATTGGGGGCGATGCGCGCATGCGAGACGCTAGGAGTCGACGATTTTATTAAGCCTTTCAACGTCCAGAGGCTGTTGCCCATCGTCTACACGCTGCCCTAACTCTTCAAGTGCCTTGCAAAGTTGTTCAATCCGTTTTTCTTGTCGTGCGCTGTGTCGAATGAGCTCTTCGAGTACTTCAGTCAGCGGATCCACTCCATTTTTTTCTACTGCGTACGCAGCAAATCCAGTTTCTCCTAATTCAGCAGTTTGTTCTTGTTGTTGACGCGATTGTTTGAGTAGCTCATGCAAGGGTTGAGGGTTGAGAGGCTCTTCATCCGCAACACAAGGATTATGGCCTAATTGCGAAGCCAGAGAGGGGCGGTCTTGTTGAGTTGGTGATGGGGCGTCGGAGTGAGTGCTGTGTTCTTTTTTAAGAATGATGCGGGCAGGGTTGCCTACTGCGGTGGCCCCAGCGGGAATGGGTTTGATTACTACCGCATTAGAGCCAATTTTGGCTCCTTGACCAACGGTAAATCCTCCGAGGATTTGTGCTCCGGCGCCGACCACCACCCCTGCTTCTAGGGTGGGGTGTCGTTTGGTTCCTTTGTACAGGCTTGTTCCGCCTAAGGTCACCCCTTGGTAGATAGTGCAATCATCACCGACTACAGCGGTTTCACCGATAACCACTCCTAAGCCATGATCGATGAAAACACGCCGACCAATTTGTGCTCCAGGGTGTATTTCTATGCCGGTGAACATGCGGTTGAGGTGGGAGATAAAGCGGGCAATGAGATAAAAACCCGCCTTCCAGAGTCGGTGCGCGAGGCGATGAATGAGCACGGCATGGAGGCCTGGATAGCAGGTTAATATTTCTAGTTTGCTACGAGCAGCGGGGTCGCGTTTATAAATGCAAGCGATGTCTTCACGAAGTCTAGAAAACATAGGTGGTGTATGGAAAGTGGTAAGGTGTATGGAGGGCAATGAGCATGAGTGCTGGGCATAACCTAAGCGCATAAGCTCATGCCATGACGTTCTGTTCGTTATTTTACTGTTTTGTACCACAAATAACATAGGCTGCCCTATGGACGTTTTTTTTGTCTGTTTTGGGAGCGCTTTAAAATGGCTGAGCAAATACCTCTGAATAAAGAAACTTCATCTTCGCGCATCTGGGCGCGACGAAAAAAATGAGTCATGCGCTCTGGTATTTTTTTTGGCTCATGAGGCTTAATGATGTCAAGGGCGGTGAGGGCTTCAAACCAATGTTGTAGGAGGGCATCAACTTGTGCTGAGTGAGCTGGCCGAGCGCGGCGATGCTTCTTACCTTTGATTGCTTTGGGTAGGAGTCTCTCAGAGGCCTGATCGCCATTAAGTAAGGCATAACGAAATTCCCAAGCTGCTATTTGCAACGCTTGAGCAACATTAAGTGAGCTATAGTGCTCATTCGCCGGAATATGGCATAAGTAATTACAATGTGCGATGTGCTCATTGGTCAGGCCAACGCGTTCTGTGCCGACAACCAAGGCGATGTGTACCTGTTCACGTTGCACATTATCGGCCGCTAATTGGGCTGCGGCACGAATATGGCAGGGCGGTGGGCCAAGATAACGTGTTCGGGCGGTTAAGGCAAAAGAAAGGTGCATGGGGGCCAAGGCGCTACCTAGGTCTGCAGTGATACGCGCCTGCTCGAGTACATCTGTTGCGCCACTGGCCATGGCAATTGCTTCAGGATGCGCTATTATTGATGGCTTAACATCAACTAACACCAATGTGCCAAAGCCCATCGTTTTGAGTGCGCGGGCAGCGGCGCCTACGTTGCCAGGGTGGCTTGGGGCAATCATAACAAAATGGATGTGCTCAAAGAGAGATTTAGGGTGAGTAGATTCTGTGATGCTCATGGACAAATCTGCTTATTATTCAATCAGTGGGTGATGTAGATGCATCTACACGCGCTCATTGTAAAATGAATTGATCTTTGATGTTTTTTTATTGTTTTTTTTGAACGGCTATTTATGAATGCGATGCTAAATACCGCCCTGCGGGCGGCACGACGTGCGGGGCAGGTAATTAACCGCGCCAGTTTGCGTATTGAACGTCTTTATGTAGATAAAAAGGGGCCTAAAAACTATGTCACTGAGGTTGATCGCGAAGCAGAGCAGATCATCATTGACACATTGCAGCAGGCTTATCCTGATCATGATATTTTGGCTGAGGAAAGCGGTATGATTCGTGCTGCATCCGACCCTGCTGACTATCAATGGGTGATTGATCCCTTAGATGGCACCACTAATTTTATTCATGGCTTTCCTCATTATGCTATTTCTATAGGTTTGTTGCACCGTCAGCAATTAGCACATGCGTTGGTGTTTGATCCCACTCGTAACGAGCTGTTTTATGCGAGTCGCGGCGAGGGGGCATTTTTAAATGATCGGCGGGTGCGTGTTTCGCAGCAGAGAAAGTACCAAGATGCGCTTTTGGGCGCACATGTTTCTGGCTCAGGGGGAGGCATGTCTGCAGACTCCCAATTTGCACCGCTACTTTCTGATTGTGCTGCCGTACGTCGAACCGGTTCGGTGGTATTAGACTTGGCCTATGTGGCGTGTGGTCGGTTGGATGGCTTTATTGGAGTCAATCTTAAGCCTTGGGATACCGTGGCGGGCGCCTTATTAGTGCTTGAGGCGGGTGGATTAGTAGGGGATTTTAATGGCGAACAAGACTGGATAACGGCCGGTGAGATTGTTGCTGCAAGCCCCAGAGTATTTGGGCGTATGATGGCGTATTTATAACGCTTGACAGTAATCATTGCCCATTTTGATTGAAATAGAGGCCTCTTATGGAGTGGATGCTGGACCCGACCGCATGGGCCGGTTTGTTTACCCTCATATTGCTAGAAATTGTTCTGGGGATAGATAACCTCATTTTTATCGCCATCTTGGTAGATAAGCTGCCTCCCAAGTTCCGCGATCGCGCTCGAATTATGGGGTTATCTTTAGCGTTATTGATGCGATTAGGGCTATTGTCCATTATGTCTTGGCTCATTACGCTCAATACGCCGTGGTTTACCCTCTTTGGCCATGCCTTTTCAGGGCGAGACGTGATACTGATATTGGGGGGCGTGTTTCTATTGTTTAAGGGCACTCTCGAGCTGCATGAGCGCATTGATTATCGCCCCATCCAGGCCGAAGGGGTGCGGGCTTATGCCAGTTTTTGGATCATTGTCACTCAGATAGTGATTCTTGATGCCGTGTTTTCTATAGATGCGGTGATTACTGCAGTAGGGATGGTCGAGCATTTGGCAGTCATGATGATAGCGGTTATTGTTGCTATTGTGATCATGATTGTGGCCTCTAAGCCTTTGACGACCTTTGTCAACCAGCATCCAACGGTCGTCATACTTTGTTTGGGCTTTTTGCTCATGATTGGCTTTTCATTGCTAGTCGAGGGCTTTGGTTTTGTTGTGCCCAAGGGTTATTTATATGCTGCCATTACTTTTTCTGTTCTTATTGAAACCTTTAATCAGTTAGCTCGCCGCAACCGTCGGTTGGCTGAGGAGCGGCGCCCCATGCGTGAGCGCACTGCTGAGGCCGTGTTGCGTATGTTAGGCAAGCGTTTGCCATCAGAGATGCCAGCAAATAATGAAAGCAGCGCCCAAACCATCGATCCCAGTCTTGTTTTTGGCAAAGAAGAGCGTGATATGGTGAGCGGGGTGTTGACCTTATCTGAGCGTAATGTGCGCTCCTTGATGACGCCTCGTAATGATATTTCTTGGATTAATATTGATGATCCTCCTGAGGTCATACAGGCTCAAATTGCGCGTGAGCCCCATAGCTATTTACCCGTGTGTAAGGGTAGTTTAGATGATGTGATTGGGTTGGGTCAGGCCAAAGAATTGGTTGAGGACCTAATCACGCATAAAAGTATTCAATTGTCTCGTCTGCGTGCCCCGTTGATCGTGCATGAGTCTATTGGCACCATACAGCTGATGGAAAAACTCAAAAAGGCACGAGGGCAGTTGGTATTAGTGGCTGATGAGTTCGGTGCAATTGCTGGGGTAGTGACGCCTATTGATATTTTTGAGGCCATTGCAGGCGAGTTTCCTGATGAGGACGAAATGCCCGATATACGTTCTTTAGGAAATGGGCGTTGGTTGGTTGATGGGGCAGCTGACTTGCATCATTTGGAACAAGTGCTGGAAATTGATGGTTTAGTTGATGAGGATGAGGAGTATTCAACCTTGGGAGGTTATTTGCTTGAGCGCTTTGGGCACTTGCCTCAAGCCAATGATAGGTGTGATTTAGAATGGGGGCCGTATCGTTTTGTCTTTACAGTTAAACAGTTAGACGGTCGTCGTATCGGCACTGTCATTATTGAGCGCGAACAGCTTGAGCCAGATTTGGCTTGGCAAGAAGAATAACCGCTCCCCACAAGGAGGGGCAGCAGCCCCCCCATCTTGTGGTGTTGTGGGCTTTACTGAGAGTTGTGTTGTATTGTGCGAATAAAGCGGTTAAGCAACAAGCTAATGCCTGCAACAATGGCCAATACGCGCAGCATATGGTGAGTAGAAACCATCGCAGGATCAATGTCCAAGGCCAAGGCCATAACCCCTAATTCTGGGGCGCCCCCAGGTAATAATACAAGCAATAATGGGGCAAAATCTATTTCTAGCCAATGGCTCAGTATGAGGGCAGCAAGCATGGACAGCAGCGCCAAAACTACGCCTATTACTATGGATAACCAGCCATCATATAAAATATCGCGCCAACGATACCCAACAAAACGAATACCCACTGTGGCACCAATAATTGCCTGGGCCAGCGCTGCCAGAGGGGCTGGTACTGCTATAGTGACCCAGCCAGTGGCATGTGCCAAGGCAGAAAATATTATGGGAAATAGCAGCACCCCAGTTGGAAAGTGTAATAATCTGGCTAGTCCATAACCGGCACCGGCACATAGCACTAATAAGCCAAGCTCTGTCCATAGTATGGGAGCGGTTGGATCCTGAGTTAAGGTAGGAAGGGTGCTCTCAGGCAAGGGGTAATTGCCAACATGGACAAGAATAATGGGCGCTAATACTAACAGGGCGACCAAACGTGCTGAGTGGCTAAGGGCAATACGGCGTGTGTCACTGCGATAGAGCTCAGATAGGGCGCTAATGATAGATAGCCCACCTGGAATAGCAGAAAATAAGGCAGTTAGCCGATCCATTCCTGACCATTTGAGCAAAATTTTATAACTGCACAGTAGATAGAGTCCGCTCATGAGTAACATGAGGGTGATGGTAACCATCCAACTAGGCAATGAATAAATGGTCTCTAGGGTAAAGCTACTGCCCAAAATGGTGCCAATAATGGCCAGGGCATAGGAGCGCCAGCGTTTTGGGATGGTCAGCTTGAGCCCGCACAGCGAGACGCTGGCACATGCCACCATGCTGCCTAAGACCCACGGCAGAGAAATCCCAAGGTAAATAAATAAAACGGCTCCGCTTGCCCCTATAATCAGGGCAAGCAGGCCGCGAGCAAATGTGCGGAGTGTTGACATAAGATTTAGACCTGCACACGCATTTTCTTTTCTTTTTGCTTACGCAATAGCGGCAAAATAATAGTAGATACAATAAATAAAATTAATAAAACAATAGCGATGGGCCGCTCGGCAAAGTAACTAAGCAAATGCCCCCCAGAGATTTGTAAGGTGCGCACCATCTCACCTTCGGCCATTTTACCTAAGAGTAAGCCAATGACCGTGGCGGCGACTGGGTAGGCGTGACGTCGCATTAGCCAGCCCAAGCCAGCAAAAACCATTACGGTGACCGGTCCTGCAATAGTGCCCGTAATGCCAAAACCGCCCCAGGCGCATAGGGCAAGCACTGAAGGGACTAAATAAGTCAAGGGGATGCGCACTACCATTCCTAATACAGGAAGGATGATTAGGGCGACTAGGCCAAGCAACACAACTTGGCCAAAATTACCCAGAATAATGGAGTACACCAAATCGCGCTGGTCACGGATAAAAGCAGGCCCTCCAACCAAATTATGAAAAGAAAAGGCTGCAAGCAGAACCGCCGTAGCAGCTCCTCCTGGAATGCCCAGCGCTAGGAGAGCAGTCATTGAGCCGCCTTCGGAGCTCGAATTAGAGGACTCTGCTGCAATCAGTCCTTCGACACTGCCTTTGCCAAACTCCTCTTGGTGTTTGGAGGTACGTCGCACCTCTCCATAAGCAACAAGATTGGCTACTGATGAACCTACTCCAGGCACCGCACCAATTAGGGCGCCAATAAAGCTCCCTTTAAGGATGAGTTTGGGGTATTTAAGTACTTGGACTAATCCTTTGAGTATTTTGACTAAAGAGATTTTGCGTGCGCTCTCTTCTTCGACTAAATAAGAGCCAGCACGTAAGCGCAGTAATTCTGAGGCTGCAAATAGACCAATCATAGCAGGTACCACGGCAATGCCATCTATTAAATAAGGGTTGCCGATGGTGGTACGCATAATTCCGGTTGAGGACATGCCGATTTGACTCAGCAGCAGTCCAAGCCCTCCTGCTAATAAGCCTTTGGCTACGGTGCTGTCATTAAGGGTTGCAATTAAAGCCAGTCCCCATAAGACAATCATGACCATTTCTAAGGGGCCTAAGCGCAAAACCATCCCAGCCAAGGGCTGAATCAGTATGAGTAAAAGGGCGTAACCAATAAAGGTACCTATGACAGATGCCCCTAACCCGATGCCTAAAGCTTCATTATGTTTGCCTTGACGAGCCATGGGATAGCCATCAAAGGCAGTAGCCACGCTTGAGGAGGAGCCTGGAATATTCATTAAAATAGCCGTGACTCCCCCGCCATAGGCTCCTCCAGTGAAAATAGCGGTTAAAAAGAGCATGGCTTGTAAGAAATCCATCATCCAGGTAATGGGCAAAAATACTGCCATGGCCATAGAAATTTGCAAGCCAGGAACCGCACCAAAAATCAAGCCGATGACAAGACCGGGAATCACATAGAGCCACGGGTCTAGAGTAGTAAACAGCAGTGAAATGGCTTGAGAAAACGCAACGCTATCTATCATTTACAACACCATCAGGGGCATGGGGAAAGGGAATAAAGAGCCAAAGCCCTTAGTGAGGGCAAAGGTAAACAGGGCAGAATAAATAGGAGGAACGAGCCAGCTACGCGCTCCGCCCAATAAAATGCCCAGCCAAACAAATAAAAAGGTGGCGACATCAAAGCCAACTGTAGTGAGGCTGAGACAAAATACCGCAAAGAGAGCCAGCAACAGAAGGTCTCCAATGAGGGCCCGATTATCTTTTTTCTGGCTATCAGTACGATCTTTGAGGGCGGGGCTTTTTTTTGCACTAAAGAAGATGAAAGCCGCCAGCGCCAGCACCAAAATCCCACTGGGCACAATAATAATTAGGTTAAAGAGCGTTGCAGAGGCGCGAACAGCACTCCAGTTCAGAAATACTGCACACGCGCTTACCAAAACCAAAAAAACAAGATGACTTGTTGATATACGTCGCATGATAGGCTTTTGTTACAGGATGGAGGCAAGCAGCTTAAGCTGCTTGCGACAAAGTGCTTAAATTTGATCTTTAAAGCGTTCTAGAATTTGATAGTTGCTTTCTATAATTTCAGTGGTTTTTTCTGGGCCCAACCAATCTGAGCCAATGCGTTGTTCTTTAAGCTGGGCTTGAAACTCTTCATCGGCAAGTACATTTTGATAGGCTTGGGCGATCTTCTCAAAGCGCTCGGGGTAATGCTGTTTAAATTCGGCATGAGCGGCTAAGCCTCTCATGGAGCCAGTAAGCGGAGTGACGGGGTCCAAACCTCGTGCAATCAGCACCTCATTTAAGGTGGGGGCGTCCCAGTCTTCGAGACGCTGCTCGGAGGCAACCGCGAGCGGACGGATGAACTCTTTGATAGAGAGGCTGCCATCAGCGGCTAATACTGTCATATCGACCTGTCCCCCAGCAGCAGCGGTACGTGCCGCTCCTCCGGACTCATACGTCACAATGTTTACTGCATCAGGAGCCAGGCCATACGCTTCGAGTAAAAGAATAGTGTTGATATGCCCAGTAGAGCCTGGCACCACGCTGATGCGATATTTGCCGGGTTCATTTTTGACTGCATCCATAAACTCATCCAGAGTCTGGAAAGGCAGTTTTGCGTTTAAAGCAAATAGGTCCGTATCAGTCCATTGGCCATTGATGAAGGCAAAATCATCTAAGGAGTAGGGGGCATTTTTATTCAAAATGGCACTGCTGATATAGGGGTGAATAGAGGTAAAAAGAAAAAAACTCCCATCTTTAGGCATATTCATGAAGTAGGTATGCCCGACGTGTCCTCCTCCCCCTTGTTGATTAATTGCGCGGATGGGGACACCAAGCTCATCTTGCATACGTTGAGCCACCAGTCGGGCGGTGCGATCGGCTGAGCCTCCAGGGCCTAAAGCAATGACAAAAGTAATTTGTTTATTCGGCCAGTTATCCTCAGCATGAGCGGGAAGGCCGGTTAGTAAAAGAGCAGTGCCTAAGAATAGGCTAGATGCCCAGGATTTGAATTTTTTGAACAACATAATGACTCCGTTGATTAACATCTAAAGATGTTCACAATGGGTAAACTTCCACCTTATTTGAATAGGTGCAGTACTGCAGAGACAATAAGGGTTTACCCATAGTTCCCTACAATTATGTAGACAATAGTGATATATTTTTGACTTTCATCAGAGTTATAATAGCAAAAGGAGGGAGATTGTTAACAAAAAGAGAAAGCAGACATGGTGCCTCATCGCAGCAAATTATAGACAATCTATATAAAAATATTTTGTGTGGCGTGTTGGAACCTGGGGAGCGATTGGCAGAGGTTGCCTTAGCTGAACAGTTTAAAGTTAGTCGCGGCCCGGTACGCGAGGCGCTACGACATTTAGCCAGTTTGGGTCTATTAACTGTGACGCCTAATGTAGGGGCCAGTGTGCGTGTCATTACTCAAAGTGAGGCGCGCGATTTATATGAATTTCGTACTGCTTTAGAGTCTGAAGCGGCCTTTTTGGCGGCCAAGCGCATCGATGATACAGGTAAGGAGCGTTTAGAGCGGTTGTTGGCCGCACACGCCGATACGCTGTCCCTGCATCCTGTTGGGGCCTATCCCCCGCAACATGGGGATAGTGATTTTCATAGCGTAGTCGCTCAGTTAAGTGGCAATGCGTTATTAATTAAAGCGTTGACTCAAGAGTTGTATCCTCAATTGGTGCTACTTAGACGTCAGCATAAAAACGTCAAGGGAAGGGGACGCGTTGCTTTGGTTGAGCACCAGCGTATTACTGAAGCAATCCAAGGCGGGGACTCAGAGTTGGCTGCGCTGTTGATGCGGCGCCATTTACAATTTAGTTGGCAAGCCTTAGCAAGTCAGCTGTGAGTGGTTTTTAGTTTATTTTTAGGAGCATAGTTATGGCACAACAAAATGAAGCACAAGTTTGGTTAGCTCAACCAGCGGTGCGTGATCTAGGGGCCTGGTTTGAGCAACAGTGGGCGCAAAAAAAATTTATTTCTATGGCTGGGGTGTATAACCCGCTTAGTGCATTGTTGGCTCAACAAGCTGGCTTTAAGGCCTTGTATTTATCTGGTGGGGCGTTGACCGCTTCGCTAGGATTGCCTGATTTGGGGCTGCTTACGATGGAGGAGTTAGTCTATCAAGCACGCAGCATTGTACGCGCCACTCGTTTGCCTTTATTGGTTGATGGGGATACGGGATATGGTGAAGCACTTAATACGATGCGCTTGGTGCGTGAGCTTGAAGAGGTTGGGGTAGCCGCCATACAGCTTGAGGATCAGGTGTTGCCTAAAAAATGCGGCCACTTAAATGGTAAGCAGCTGGTGAGCCCTCAAGAAATGGCTGAAAAAATTGCTGCTGCTGCCCAAGCTCGTACCGATTGCCGGATTATAGCTCGTACTGATGCTGTGGCCACTGAGGGCTTAGAGGCTGCCATTCAGCGTGCACAGCAGTACATTGCGGCAGGTGCCGATGCTATTTTCCCTGAAGCCTTAACAGATGCCGAGCAGTTCAAAGCATTTGCTCAGGCCATTGATGCGCCGTTATTGGCCAATATGACTGAGTTTGGACGAACCCCTCAAACCTCAGCTCAGGAATTTGAGCAAATGGGGTATGCCATGGCTATTTGGCCTGTGTCTAGCTTGCGTATCGCAGCCCAAGCAATGGCTGATTTCTACCAGGCATTGCATGATACAGGAACGGCAGAGCACGAGGTCAAAAAGATGCAAACACGCGCAGATCTTTATGACTTAATTAAATACTATGGTTATGAAGCCCTTGATCACAGTATTCAAAAGACTGTGCTGCCGCCGGAGGCGGGGCACTGCAGGTATTGACTGGGCTGTTCTGCTTGATGCAGTCCTATAGTACCCTTTGGGTCAATACTCACCCAGCCGCCTCTCGGGGGGTGGCTGTGGTCGTATTCCCAATCGGGGATAATTACACGCATCAGTTCTGGCTGTGCAGTAAAAGAGCGTAGAGCAGGCTGGTGGGTATGGCCATGAATGAGTAGATTTTGTTGTGTGCGATGCAGAAGGAGTGCGGCATCTGGCTCATAAATATCGCCTAACATAGAGTAATTGCGTTGCTTGCTTTGTTGGCGAAGTGTAGTAGCAATGTTGTGCCTGAATGATAGGGGTAGGCTGAGGTATAAGCGTTGGATCCAACGATTATGAACCAGGCGCCGAAAACGCTGATAAGCATGGTCATCAGTGCATAGCTGATCTCCATGGGCCAAGAGAAAGTGGCAGTTTGGCGTGCAAATAATTAATTCATCTGGAAGCAGTTGGGCGCCAACATGGTACGCGAAATGCTCACTAAGAAGAAAGTCACGGTTGCCGCGCATCAGGTATAGTGCGGCGGAGCGAGTGAACGCACGCATGGCATCAATGGCATCGCTTAACCATTGGGGCGGTGCTTGAATGAGATCATCACCAATCCAAGCCTCAAAAATATCCCCGCATAAGATAAGAGCATCAGTGTGTTGCGCCGCATGCTTTAAAAAAGCATAAAAGGCCGCAGCGGTGTTAGGAGCATGCGGCCCGAGATGAATGTCTGCGGCCACCCATAGGGGGCCGGTAAAATGGCGCTTATTGAGCGGTGATAGTGGCTTTTTCAATGACTATATCCTCAACAGGGACGTCTTGATGCATGCCCATACTGCCTGTTTTAACTCCTTTAATGGCATCCACTACTTCGGTGCCCTCAATGACTTGGCCAAACACGGCATAGCCCCAACCAGTAGGAGTGGGAGCGGTAAAGTTTAAAAAGTCATTATCAGCAACGTTGATAAAAAATTGCGCGGTTGCAGAATGAGGGTCATTAGTACGGGCCATGGCAATGGTGTAGCGATCGTTTTTTAAGCCATTGTCGGCCTCATTTTCAATGGGATCTTTGGTGGGCTTATGTTTAAGGCCGGGCTCAAACCCCCCTCCTTGAATCATAAAGCCATCGATAACACGGTGAAAGATTGTGCCATCATAGAAGCCGTCTTGGACGTAACTCAAAAAGTTTTCAACGGTATTGGGGGCTTTTTCAGCATCAAGCTCTAAAACAATATCGCCCTGATTAGTGTGTAGTGTGACTTGTGGTTTATTCATGTGAACCTCTTGATCGTTGATTTGTGCCATGGCGGTAACAGAACCTGAAACAGCGAAGATGGCACCAGTCATAGCAGCCCCCAAAAAGCCTAGTATGACTTTTCTGCGGGGGGTGGTAAAGCCCTTAAGTGTAGCAAGTTTGTTGTGATGTGAAAGCATGGGTGTTTTTCCTATCGGGTTGGAGATGAGGAACAAACTAACGCAGTATTTGTTGAACCTCTGCAGCACGTTGTTGACCAGCTGTCCCTAATTGCTGAAAAGTTTGTTCAGCTTGCATGAGGCGTACTTCACCAAGATTTTGTAATGCTGTTTTATCATTAGGGTCTGCGGTTAAAGCCATCGCCAAGGCCTCCTCGGCCAAGTTTAGATTGCCCTGACGTACATATTCCAAGGCAAGGTTGTTCCAAGGCTCGGGCAGCTCGGGATATAAAAGGGTCATTTGCTTATAGAGCTCAAAAGCATCATGATATTGGGCTAAGGCGTCGTACGCTCGGCCTTTGAGAAAGAGCAATTGTACATCGGTGCCGATAACCGTGGTTTGGGCAAGTTGTGCCTCGCGTCGCTCTATGGCCTCGAGGGCTTCTTGGGCGCGACCATTCTGAATTAGCTGGTAAATCCGGCGGTTTATTTCTGAGCCGCTTAGTGGAATAGAGGTATCCACATCAGGAGTCAAGGCATTGAGTAATTTAGCCAAAGGCGCCCACCCTTCATCTGGAGTGTGAGGGGGAGGGAATACAGGTGCTAATTCAGTTTGGGCGCGGGCAGTACAGGAGCATAGGATCAGAAAGACACTCAACGCGACCGCAAGCAGAGCGTTATAATGAGCTTTGGTTGTACGGGTTGGGTGATGCGGGTGCGGGTAGAATTCAAACACTTTGCAGTTCCATCCGAGAGGAGGTTAATCATATTTTCTGGTGCTTGGCTATCAGCCCGAGCAGCCTTCTTGCTATACTAGGTTTTCTGCTTTTGGTTGATGGTAGATAGTGTCATGCATCAACCTATCCATCATTCTAAATGAATTGATGGTCCGAGCCTCCAACGTTGTATCATTTGTGCATATTTCGCGATGGTCTATCGTGGTATGCCCTATTTTTTATTGTATATCGGTTCATGTTGCACATATATAACTCTCTCACACGAAAAAAAGAAGTTTTCCGCCCTGTAGAACCCGGTCAGGTTCGTATGTACGTCTGTGGCATGACGGTGTATGACTTTTGTCATCTGGGGCATGCGCGCATGCTGGTTAGTTTTGATGTGATTCAGCGTTGGTTACGAGCCAGTGGGTACAAGGTGAATTATGTTAGGAATATCACTGATATCGATGACAAGATCATTAACAAGTCTGTAGAGACAGGGCGTACTATTCGTGAGATCACGGATTTTTATACTGAGGCCATGCATGCTGATGAACGAGCTCTCAATGTTCAAAAGCCTGACTTTGAGCCGCGTGCTACCGAACATATCCCGACCATGCTGGATATTATTCAACGCTTAAAAGACAAGGGGCTGGCGTATCAAGGCAGTGATGGGGATGTGCATTATGCTGTTCGTCAATTTGCTGAGTATGGCAAGCTCAGTGGGCGCTCTTTAGATGAGTTACGTGCTGGTGAGCGTGTAGCCGTTTCCGAGGGCAAGCGTGATCCTTTAGATTTTGTGCTGTGGAAGGCCGCTAAAGAGGGAGAGCCCGAGGAGTGCCAATGGCCTTCTGCCTATGGGGTTGGACGCCCTGGATGGCATATTGAATGCTCTGCCATGAGCTATGAGTTATTAGGCATGCCCTTGGATATTCATGGAGGCGGCCCTGATTTAAAATTCCCTCACCATGAAAATGAAATTGCTCAGTCAGAGGGGGCTTTTGGGGGGCAGATGGCCAATTATTGGATGCACTGCGGGCCGTTAATGGTTGATGCCGATAAAATGTCTAAATCCTTAGGAAATTTTAAACGCATTCGCGATACTATTTCGTTGGATGCATCTGAGGATGCAATGGGGCAGGCGGATTATCAGGCCAATATTCGTGAAGCAGAGATGGTGCGCTTTTTCATAGTGCGTAATCATTACCGCAGCATCCAAAACTTTGCTCCAGCTAATTTAAATGATGCGCAACAGGCTATTGATAGGCTCTACCAATGCTTGGTTAATACCCCACCTGCAGCTCAAATCACAGCAATTGATTGGACCCATCCGTTAGCAGCGCAATTTAAAAAGCATATGGATGATGATTTTAATACTGCTGGGGCAGTAGCAGTGTTATTTGAATTGGCCAACCAAGCCAATCGAGACAATGATACTCAGGCAAGTACTTTGTTAAAAAACCTAGGTGCTTTGCTGGGCCTGTTCCGTCATGACCCGCAGGAATATTTCCGTACTCCATCACGCTATCGCAGTAGTGCTGAGACAACCGAGGCGGCTGTGACTTCATTAACAGACGCTGAAATTGAGGCATACATAGCGCAACGAGCCCAAGCCAAGGCAGCTAAGGATTTTCAGACAGCTGATGCCATCCGAGATAGTTTGCGGGCTCAAGGCATAGAGCTAGAAGACAAAGCGGGAGGAGACACGCAATGGCGTCGTATGTAAAAGGGTTGCGCCGCATTAACGGCCCGACATGCTGGCAAGAGGCTCAAGAGCATTTAATGGAGCGCGATCGCATTTTACGTCGACTGATTCCGTTATATGATGATGAGCGCTTAGAAGAGCCCAGCACTCCTTTTATGACCCTTGTGCGTTCTATCATTGGTCAGCAGGTGAGTCGTCACAGTGCGCAGGCAGTATGGGAGCGTTTTTTGCACTATTTTAATCACGCTCCCGAGGCCCAGCATGTGCTAGAAACCCCTTTTGATGAGTTGCGCCAGTTGGGTTTATCTCAGCGTAAAACTGAGTATATCTTAGGGGTGGCAGAGTATTTCGCTGATGAACAAATACGTAATTTGGACTGGGCAAGTCTGGAAAACGAGCGTATTATTGCACAGCTGTGTACCCTACGTGGTGTAGGGCGTTGGACCGCCGAAATGTTTTTGATTTTCAATCTGCATCGGGCCAATGTATTACCATTGGATGATGCTGCTTTGATCAAGGCTATTTCCAAGCATTATTTTAGTGGTGAGCCGGTATCCCGCTTTGAAGCGCGTGAGGTGGCTCAAGCTTGGACCCCTTGGTGTACCGTAGCCACTTGGTATTTGTGGCGTAGCTTACAATCCCAATCCGCAACCCGCTAGAGGCTAATGCGAAACGTTACAATGCGAAATACATATTTAGATTTTGAGCAGCCAATTGCTGAGTTAGAGCAAAAAATTGAGGAATTGCGTTACGTGCAGTCTGATTCTGCCGTAGATATTTCAGAAGAGCTCAATCGGTTACAGCAAAAAAGTCAGGCATTGGCAAAAAACATCTATGCCAAATTAACCCCTTGGCAGATAGCAAAGGTCGCTAGACACCCCCAGCGTCCTTATACTTTGGATTATGTCGAGCTCATGTTTACCGACTTTCATGAGTTGCATGGCGATCGAATGTATGCCGATGATTTGGCTATTGTAGGTGGGCTCGCACGTTTTAATGGATTGCCTTGTATGGTCATAGGCCATCAAAAAGGTCGCGATACCAAAGAACGGGCGCGGCGTAATTTTGGCATGCCTCGTCCTGAAGGCTATAGGAAAGCGCTGCGTTTGATGCGACTGGCAGAAAAGTTTAAATTGCCTATTTTTACTTTTGTTGATACACCGGGGGCGTATCCTGGAGTGGGAGCCGAAGAGCGTGGGCAGTCAGAGGCTATTGGACGCAACTTATATGCAATGGCTGAGCTCAATGTGCCCATCATTACCACCATTATTGGCGAAGGAGGCTCTGGAGGCGCCTTAGCCATTGCCGTAGGGGATGTGGTGTTGATGTTGCAATATGCCACTTATGCGGTGATCTCTCCCGAAGGCTGTGCTTCTATTTTATGGCGTGATGCAGAAAAGGCGCCAGCTGCTGCTGAAGCATTAGGGATTACCGCCAAGCGCTTAGAAAAGCTTGAGCTTATCGATCAGTTGATCGAAGAGCCCGTGGGAGGAGCGCATCGCAATCCGCAGGCCATGGCAGAAACTCTGCAGCGCGCTTTGGCTGAATCTTTACGTCTAGTGAGTGGTCTGAGTCCTGAACAGCTGCGCCAGCGTCGTTTGGAGCGTTTGTTGGCTTATGGGCAGTATCAGGAAGGACGTAGTTAGATTGACAGCGTATTGTGTGTTTAACTTCATTCACTCATCCTGATCTTATACAAGCAATGGAGCACAGCATGGCGCAGGGCTTGCTCGGTGCGCCCATGGCGGTTGCGCTGAGCGGAGGTCCTGACTCTGCCATGTTAGCAGTCCATGCGGCAGCATGGGCGCAGAAAAAAAAGCAAGAAATTTATTTTTTTCATATTCATCATGGTCTGCAACAGCCTGCAGATGGTTGGGCCCAACAGGTATTACGTTTAGGGCACTTGCTTGAGGTACCCACTTGGGTCAAAAGAGTTCATGTGGCGCCTCAAGGGGATGGCATAGAATCTGCTGCGCGGCGAGCGCGCTATGCTGGCCTCCAAGCGATGGCCGAACAGTTTGGGGTACACACCATTCTCTTAGGTCATCACTTGGATGATCAGGCAGAAACGGTGTTGATGCGCTTATTTAGAGGGACCGGGCCAACTGGAATGCAGGCCATGCGGCCGATCAGTCGACGGGCTCAGCTGCTTTATGTGCGTCCCTTTTTAGGCCTCTCACGTGCGATTATTCTCGAGGCAGCGCAAGCCTTTGAGGCACAGACTGGTTGGCAGCCGGTTACCGATCCCACCAATATTAACCCTCGTTATACCCGCGGTGTGATTCGAGAGCATATGGCGCCCATATTAGATAGGTATTGGCCGCATTGGCGACAGGCATTAGGACGGCATGCCGAGCAGGCTGCTATCCAAAGCCAGGTCCTCGATGAATGGGCTGAGGAGATTTTACATACCCTTGATTACCGTTCGTTTAACGCCAACACTCAGCACCCCGAACATAGTTTTGACCTGCTTCGATGGCGGGCGTTGGGTGCAGCTCAACAAGCATTGGTATTACGTTATTTTTTGCATCGTGCTGGTCAGCTGATGCCGACAGAGGCAAGATTACGTGAAATGATGCGCCAACTCAATCAAGTGCATCAACGCGGGACTGACCGTAGGTTGCAAATTAAACACGGTCGAGCATTGTTACGTTGTATCAATGGGCGAGTGTTGTTAAAAAACATTGATTGACCCATTTGAATTTATTTCTAATTTGAGAAATTAACATGTCCATAATTGTTATGAAATTTGGTGGCACTTCGATGGGCTCAGTGGAGCGCATCAGAAATGTCGCCCGGCGCGTCGCAAAATGGCATGCTGCAGGTTATCAGGTAGTGGTGGTACCTTCAGCCATGGCAGGAGAGACCAATCGATTGCTGGACCTGGCTGGTGAGATTGCGGACAAACCAGACTTACGCGAGCTTGATATGCTGGCCACGACCGGAGAGCAAGCTAGCAGCGCTTTATTAGCGATGGCTTTAATTAACAAAGGGGTGCCCGCGCGCAGCTTTACCAGTTGGCAGGTCCCCATCCGAACAGACAGTGCCTATACCAAAGCGCGTATTCGCTCCATTGATGACACCCGGATTCGCCAAGAGTTAAATAACGGCCGAGTAGTCATTGTTGCTGGTTTTCAAGGGGTCAATGAGGAGGGCCATCTAACGACCTTAGGGCGTGGTGGGTCAGACACCTCTGCAGTTGCTATTGCCGCTGTGCTAAAAGCAGATGAATGCATGATTTTTACCGATGTTGATGGGGTCTACACCACGGATCCTCGTGTTGTGTCCGAAGCACGTAGGATGCGCGTCATTACTTTTGAAGAAATGCTTGAGCTTGCTTCACTAGGCTCAAAAGTATTGCAAAATAGAGCCGTAGAGTTTGCCGGCAAATATCGTGTCCCAGTACGCGTATTATCATCTCTGACTGATCCTGATATTCCTGTGGAGCAAGAGAGTCAGTCAGGCACCCTAATTACCTTTGAGGAAGACCAGAAAATGGAAGCAGCCGTAGTTTCAGGAATTGCCTACAGCCGAGATGAAGCCAAATTTACCCTGAGAAAAGTCCCTGATACCCCTGGAGTGGCTTATTCAATACTGGGTCCTATTGCAGAGGCTAATATTGATGTCGATATGATTTTACAAAACCTCTCTGCAGAAGGCATGACAGATTTTTCTTTTACAGTGAGCCGCAAAGATGGGCAGCGCACCATGGAAATTATCAAAAAGGTGATTCAGCCTGCCATTGGTGCTGGTGAAATTGTCTATGATGACAAGGTATGTAAGGTATCCATCGTCGGTATTGGCATGCGCAGTCATGCTGGGGTGGCCAGTACAATGTTTGAGGCATTGGCTAAAGAGGGAATTAATATTCAAATGATCAGTACCAGTGAAATTAAAACCTCAGTGCTTATTGCCGACAAATATATGGAGTTGGCCGTACGGGCCTTGCACCGCGCTTTTGGCTTAGAAGAGGAAAATGGTGCGAATAAAATCCTCTCGGTGGAGTAAGGCCGGCAAAAGTGAGTGATATTTACCACGCAAGACTAGCCAAAACAAAATAGTTGTATTATAATACTTACTTTATTTGGAGATGTGGCCGAGCTGGTTGAAGGTACTCCCCTGCTAAGGGAGCATGCGGCTAAAACCGCATCGAGGGTTCGAATCCCTCCATCTCCGCCAAAGATTTAAGCCCTTGAAAGAAATCTTTCAAGGGCTTTTTTGTTTTACCATTTTGAGTAATTAGTTAAGCGCATCTAGCCTCATTGGATAATGCGTATACGATCGACTTCGATTTCAGGAGCGCGGTGTCTGCTGGTATCAACTTCTCCCTGTATTTCAACTTGAGTATGTTCATCAATAGGAGGGAGGCCATGGAATTCATCTTTATCTATTTCTACTAAGATCTCAGCTGTTCCATCAGAAAATACATATTTTTCGGCGCTTTTTTGGCGCAGCAAATGCCCTTGTAGCTGTACTTTTTGATCATCAACAGGATCTTTGAGTATCTGTGCTACAGAATGATTGCTCTGCTCTTCAGATGGGCCGACATATTGCGCATGGGTCGCTGTAGCGATTGATAATGTAGCGGCTGTAAGAATTATGCCTAGAGGGGTCTTGAGGCTTTTCATGTGAGTATCCTTGTGGTAGGGAAAAATCTTGCTTACTTTTGACAGTATAAGCGTGTTGCGTTTGCAGATTGTTAAAAAAAGTATGGTGCGATTAAGATTTTTTAATGAATCGGCGGCGCAGAACAACTTAGCTAGGGAGGGGGCATAAATTTAGTCAAGTTCGGTATTCATAACTGAATAGGCATGCTAAAACTAAGAGGAATACTTTTGATAAAGGATAGCCATGAAAAATACATCACCTTTGAGTTGGTTAAGCATTGCGAGTGTTGTGATGGGCTTAGCCTTTTCTACGGCATGGGCCGAGACTGTTTCTGGGGCAGAGAGGCCATTATCTGAGTCCGAGTCAGCGTGGGAGCGGGCCCATAAAGGGCTTCGTACCGTTCGAGAGATAGATGTTTCATTTGTACGTCAAGCAGGGTTTGAGCCAGTACGCGCTCAAGACATAAGTGGGTGGTTTGATGAGTCGTGGTATCAAGTTGAGCGCTTTCCTTATGGGCAGGAAGGAGGGGGACTGCCTCCTGACGCAGCGATGCCCCCTTTGGAGCGGGCAGCATTATTAGTGGATTATCTTGAGGGGAGTTTGCCTCATGCCCGCTATCGTATTCGGATGGGAACTGATTTTAGGGCATTAGATGAGTTGGGGCAGGAGCCTTTGGCTTTTATTGAGGTGGTTCGTCTAGACATGGGCTCCAGGGGGGACGCACAGTCTGGCTCTGACTATGAGTCCAGCGCCGTACGTGAAGAATTAGAAGGGGCTCCTCATGTGGCATGGCGCTTTATTTTTACCCCTGTACAAGGGATGCATGCTCAAGTTGTGGCAGCTGGGCGCCAGGAGCTTTCTTTTAAGCAAGCAGCCAAAGAGCACTGTCTTGGGCAACCGTGTTTCACCTTGCAGCCGATAGAGGGTCAGGCCGGGGCCTGGGAGGCAATTGATATGCCACCCTGGGTCGGTCAAGACGGTACTCCTGAGCGTATTTGGAATAGTGCTGAGAATGCCACAGTTGCAGATGCGGTACGCGAAATTTCAGAGGCAAACCTTGGATCGGAGTATGGAGAGCCGATTGAAAGTTTAGCAGCCTCCGAGCCTTATTTTGAAATAGTTGTGTCTAAAAACGTCAATGGGTCAGCCCCCACTTTAGAAGTGGTTTCGCATCAGGGGCATTTGATGGATGATGCCTTGTCTGATATTTGGTATCGCTGGGTACAAGTTGATGGAGGCCCTCCAAGTTGGGAACGATTGGTTAAGCATCGTCCTCCAATGGAGTTTTAAGTCAAATAGGTGTAAAAAACGCTAGGTCGATGAGGGCCTAGCGTTTGGTAAGCCCCTTGACCCCTTCGAGGAATAAGGTGGTGCTTAAATCAGCATAATCAGAACGACTGATTGGGCCATTGGGCTTAAACCACATGTATACCCAATTGAGCATACCAAATAATGACATGGTCACCGGCTTTAATAGGGGTTTGTCTTGGTTGATATCAGGATGAATATCCTGAATGACATCAGATACCAAGCGCACAATTTTACGCTCTATCTCATTGATTTCTTTAATTTTATCATCCGGTAACGAGCTGCGGCTATTGATTTGCATCTGATGCTTGTCATCAGCATCTCTGTAGCATTCAAGAATTTGATGGACCAGTCTACGCAGCCGCTCTTCCGGGGGCAGATCCCGAGTATCGTTTGCTACTCCTTTGATAGCATCATAGAGCTCATTGAGATGGCTATAGATAATATCAAATATAAGCTCAGCCTTACTAGGGTAATAGTGGTAGAGCAAAGCTTTTGATACTTGGCTGCGTGCAGCAATCTGGGCCATCGACGCCTTTTCCATGCCTAAATCAGCAAAAACAGCTGCTGCATTTTGGCGGATATTTTGCTGTTTTTCTTCGTAATCGGCTGCACGTCGTGTTTGTACCATAATAGAACTGTCCTAATTCATGTTCGACAATGGGCGTATTATACCCCACCCCTAAGGCATCAGGCCTTAAGGGCAGGGGGCAGTTATTATCTGCGGTTGTCAATAATACGCTTGGCTTTGCCTTCGGAACGCTCTAAGGTTTCAGGTAGGCAAATTTGTACTTTGCAGTTAATACCGATGGTGTTGCGAATATGTGCATGGAGTTCGCGCGCAGCGGCATTGCGTGCATCTTCACTGCTGTGATCCTTTTGACACTCTACGTGGATAATCATCTCATCCATGCGCCCTTCGCGACGCAATTCAATTTGGAAGTGCGGAGCCAAGGCACTGCATTTGAGAATTTGCTCTTCTACCTGAGTAGGGAATACGTTTACGCCGCGTAAGATGATCATGTCATCACTGCGGCCCGTGACTTTTTCCATGCGTCTCATGCTGCGGGCGGTACCAGGTAGCAGTCGGCTTAAATCACGAGTGCGATAGCGAATCATGGGCAGCCCTTCTTTGGTGAGGGTGGTAAAGACCAATTCGCCCAGCTCACCATCAGGAAGCGGTTCACCGGTATCGGGATCGATAATTTCGGGGAAGAAATGGTCCTCCCAAATATGCAGGCCATCTTTGGTTTCCACACATTCATTAGCTACCCCAGGCCCCATGATCTCAGAAAGCCCGTAAATATCAACAGCATCCATGTTGAAGGCTTCTTCTATTTCTTGGCGCATGGCATTAGTCCAGGGTTCTGCCCCAAAAATCCCGACCCGCAAAGAGGACTCTCGTGGGTCAATACCTTGGTTTTTAAACTCATCTAAGATAGACAGCATATAGGAGGGGGTAACCATGATGATATCGGGCCTAAAGTCCTGCATGAGCATGACTTGTCGGGCTGTCATACCGCCAGAAATAGGCACGACCGTGCAGCCTAATTTTTCGCCGCCATAGTGAACGCCCAATCCCCCGGTAAACAGGCCATATCCATAGGCATTATGCAAAATATCTCCAGGACGTCCCCCAGCAGCACGAATGCTACGCGCCATTACTGTGGCCCAGACATCAATATCATTGGCGGTATAGCCAACGATAATGGGTTTGCCTGTGGTTCCTGATGAGGCATGCACGCGTACTAGGTTTTCGCGAGGGGTAGCGAACATACCAAAAGGGTAGGTATTGCGCAGGTCTTCTTTGGTAGTAAATGGGAATAGAGCCAAATCAGAGAGCTGCTTTAAATCGGAGGGGTGTACTCCTTTTTCATCAAAGCGCTGCTTATAAAAAGGCGAGTTGTCATAGGCGTGCTGCAGCGACCAACGTAAGCGCTCAAGTTGCAGGGCGCGAATTTCATCAAGGGATGCGGTTTCAATCGGTTCAAGTTCGGCTGTGGCGCGTCTAAGGTGTTTCATTGTAATTCCTCCACAGGTGGCTTTCGCCAAATATAAAAACTAAAAATTGGGTTAAACAGTTAAATAGGGTGCTTAGGGCTCTAGCAAGGTGCCCTTGATGGTACGAGCCAATCCGCGGAAATAGGCAATGGGAGCACCATCTTGGTTAGTAATTTCAACGTCATAGATCCCGCTGCGGCCTTGGCGGCTAATCTCTTTGCCTGTGGCTGTCAGTATGTCGCCAGCAAAAGCGGGGGCAACATAGGTAATGTTGCATTGTTGCGCGACTGTGCGTTGGTTATAGGTGTTACAAGAAAAAGCAAAGCAAGAGTCCGCAAGAGTGAACAAATAGCCTCCATGGCAGGTATTGTGTCCATTGACCATGGCTTGGGTCACCGGCATGGTGATTGTGGCTGAGCCTGGTTGCACAGAAACCAGAGTCATCCCTAGTTTCTGGGTGGCCTCATCGTCTTGCCACATTGCTTGGGCACATTGCTCGGCCAGTGCTTGGGGACTGAGGTCCATTGGTGAGGTCATGAGCAATTATCTCCCTGTGAAATTGGGGGCACGCTTTTCTAAGAAGGCCTGTACCCCCTCTTGGAAATCTTGGCTAAAGCCGGCCTGACGTTGCAGCTGTTTTTCTAGCTCGAGCTGCTCATTAAGACTTTGGGTGCTCGCTGCATGAATGGCTTGCTTGGTCAGTCCGTAGCCGTAGGTAGGTCCTTGGGCAAAGCTGCGGGCTTGTTGTAATGCCGTATCCAGTAAGGCATCGTCCTCAACTACCTGCCAAATCAGTCCCCATTGTTGCGCTTGTTCTGCACTGAGAGGCTCTGCTGTTAGCGCCAGTGCCATAGCGCGCGCACGTCCAATAAGATGAGGTAAAAACCATGTGCTCCCAGAGTCTGGAACCAAGCCTATTTTGGCAAAGGCCTGAATAAATTTTGCAGAGCGAGCAGCAAAGACAAGGTCGCAAGCGAGCGCCAAACTGACCCCTGCACCGGCGGCGACCCCATTAACCGCGCAGACAATTGGCTTAGGCAATTGTGTCATTTTGCGAATGAGAGGGTTGTAGTATTTTTCAATGGTTTGGGCCAGATCAGGATCATAATCTGGGTGCTCGGGTGACTGCTCGGCCAGATCTTGGCCCGCACAAAACCCCCGACCGTTGCCAGTAAGCAAAACGGCGCGTACATCCTCGCTTTGAGCGCGATCAAAGGCACTTTGTAAAGCACGATGCATGGCGGCATTGAGCGAATTCAATGCATCAGGGCGATTGAGCGTAATACGAAGCACTCCCTCTTCGAGCAGAGTGTTTATTTCAGACGAAACGGGCTGACTGCACACGTTTTCCCTCCTAAAGTGTTAGCAAAATATCAACCAGAGAACCAACTGAGCTGCCGGATTAGGGTTGTCACTATTGCGCAAACCGTCCGGTCGGTCAATAATGGTTGTGAGCCTAGCACCTGAGGTATTTGGGGTGAGTGTGCAAGTATATGAATTGAAAGAGTCCACATATTTTTTATTCGATTCTGTACAAATTGCGCTATTAGGGTTTTCCCAGCTCACCTACACGCAGGTGTTAGGCCATTTGGGGTTCATCTTTAGAGGAAAGGCTTTACATGACTCAATTATTTGAACGGCATCGCAAGACTCTAGAAGGAGCACTTCAGGCTATTTCTACTCGCGAGTTCTGGACTGTGTATCCAGAGGTGCCCAGCGAAAAAATATATGGCGAAGGGGCTCGCCAGAAAGGGTTAGAGCGCTTTCAGGCACTGTTGCAACATCCTTTTCAACTGCCTGGGCATCCAGAGTCTGATCGAGGTGGCGCAGAGATCTCTCCCCATGGCTTAGAGTTGGGGATTACTTATCCTTTAGCCGGAGCCAAGGAGTTGATACAGGCTGCCAATGAGGCGCGCAGCGAGTGGGCTGCGGCTAGTGTTGAACAGCGCACTGGAGTGTGTTTGGAGATTCTCCATCGGCTGAATCAAAATAGTTTTTTGATGGCTCATGCCACCATGCATACCAGCGGTCAAGGCTTTCCAATGGCTTTTCAGGCAGGTGGGCCCCATGCCCAGGACCGTGGTTTAGAGGCCATTGCTTATGCTTGGCAGGCCATGACCGCAGTGCCTCAGCAAGCAGAGTGGGTCAAGCCTGTAGGTCGGGGCAAAGAGGTGCGTTTAGAAAAACATTGGCGCATTGTGCCTCGAGGTATCGGCTTGGTCATTGGGTGTAGAACTTTCCCGACATGGAATAGCTACTCCGGTTTTTTTGCTAGCCTGGTTACAGGCAATGCAGTGATTGCCAAACCACATCCTGCAGCAGTGTTGCCGATGGCTGTGACAGTACAAATCGCACGTGAGGTATTAGCCGCGGAAGGGTTTTCACCTAATGTCGTATTGTTGGCTGCGGAGATGCCCGGACATGATTTGGCTCAGGCCCTTGCTGTGCGCCCCGAGGTGAGCATTATTGATTACACCGGCTCGGCTGGGTTTGGTGATTGGTTGCGGGCACATGCTGCAACCGATTTGCTTTACACCGAGGAGACCGGAGTCAATAGCATTGTGCTGTCGGCGACAGATGATTTTGATGCCATGTGTGCGAACTTGGCCTTTTCTCTCGCTTTGTATAGTGGGCAAATGTGCACCACTCCGCAAAATATATTTGTCCCTAAAGAAGGGATTCGGGTTGGGGAGGGGCACAAGTCCTATGACGAGGTCGTACAAGGGATTGTGGCGGCCTTAGATGGATTGCTTGCTGATCCAGAGCGGGCCGCAATGATTGCAGGAGCGATTGTTAATCCAGATATCCTGGAGCATATTCAGGAGATTCAAAAGGTTGGCAAGGTATTGCGTGCCTCAGCGCCTTATCCAGAGGCAGGATCAGCACGGACGGCTTCTCCGTTACTGATGGAGGTTGATTTTGATGAGCAAGAGATCTATGGCCAAGAGCATTTTGGGCCCATCAGTTTCATTATTCCTGTGACGGATGTTCAGGCGGCCATCGATCGCGCGGCTGATTTAGCGCAGCGCAAGGGGGCTATTACCGCGGCATTGTATGAGTTAGATGCGTCGCAGATTGACTATGCCATTGAGGCCTTTATGGCAGCAGGCGTTAATTTATCTATCAATTTGCTGCATGGCATTTTTGTGAATCAAAGTGCTGCATTTAGTGATTTCCACGTGACTGGCGCTAATCCAGCAGGCAATGCATGTTTAACAGACAGTGCTTTTGTGGCCAATCGATTCCGTATTGCTATGTGGCGTCGCCCAATACCCTAACCCTTTATTTGCATTAAAGCAAAAATGTGACAACAAAAAGTAGGGTGGTTTTTTGAGATTCAAACTCTAATAGGAGACTGTTATGAAAACATTAATTAAAAATAAACTGTTATCCAGCATCGCTGCGGCGTTATTTGCTGGGGGCCTGGCTGCTTCAGCTCAGGCGGATATTTTGATTGGCTCCAGCTTATCCACCACGGGAATGGCTTCATTTCTAGGCGAGCCGGAGGAGGAGACATTACGCATGCTTGTTGAGGATATTAATGAGGCAGGCGGCGTATTAGGGGAAAAAGTGCGCATTATTATTTATGATGATGCCGGAGATGCGAATAAGGCGCGTACTTTTGGGACTCGTCTAATAGAGGATGACGAGGTCGTGGCCATTATAGGAGGGTCCACAACTGGGGCAACAATGGCCATTATGCCTATTGCCGAAGAGGAGGAGGTCCCCTTTATTTCTTTGGCTGGGGCAATAGAAATTATTGAGCCAGTACGAAAGTTCACTTTTAAAACCCCCCATACTGATCGCATGGCCTGTGAAAAAATTTTTGAGGACATGCAAAAACAAAACATTACTAAAATTGGTCTCATCTCAGGATCCGATAGTTTTGGGGCCTCAATGCGCAAGCAGTGCTTAGAGATTGTAGATAATTATGGCATTGAGATAGTGGGTGATGAAACCTTTGGTCCTAATGATGCCGATATGACCCCACAATTAACAAATTTGCGGGGCAAGGATGGGGTGGAAGCTATTTTAAACCTCGGCTTAGGCTCGGGTCCGGCCATAGTGACGCGTAATTACAGGCAGCTTGGGATTGATTTGCCTCTCTATCAATCTCATGGTGTTGCTTCAAACGCATTCATCGAGCTAGCAGGACCTGAGTTGGCTGAGGGTATTCGTCTGCCTGGCTCGCCTTTGTTGGTTGCAGAGCAGCTGGCCGAAGATGATGTGCAGCGCGAGGTGGTGCAAAAGTACAAAGAGCGCTATGAGTCTGCCACCGGAAAGCCCGTGTCTACCTTTGGTGGTTATGCGCACGATGCACTGTATTTAATTGTAGATGCTATTGAGCGGGCAGGGAGTACTGATCCTGTAGCCATTCGTGACGCCCTTGAGGAGACCCAAGGTTTTGTTGGTGCTACGGGAGTGTTTAATTTTAGTCCTGATGATCATTTAGGCCTGGATTTAACCGCTTTCCGGATGTTAGAGGTTCGGGATGGTGGTTGGGTGATTGTTGAGGATTAAATAATCAAAGGTACAGTCTTTGGCAGCAGACAGGGGTCTGCTGCCAAGGGATGAATGTCTGCACAAATAGAGGGGCTCTGAATGTCTGAGTTTCTACAGTTCTTCTTGTCAGGGTTAGCGGTGGGCGCTGTTTATGCCCTAGTCGCCTTAGGCTTTACTATTATTTATAACGCTTCCGATGTGGTTAATTTTGCTCAAGGCGAATTTGTCATGTTGGGAGGGATGATTACTGCAACAGCCTTTATGGCTGGGTGGTCGTTGCCTTTTGCGGCATTATTTGCCGTGGTCTTTACGGCTTTGGTCGGGATTGCTTTGAATAAGTTTGCCATTGAGCCCGCACGTAAAGCACCAGTAGTCAGTATTATCATCATTACCATTGGTGCGTCCATTTTTGTACGTGGTTTGACGCAAGTATTTTTGGGTAAACAGCTATATCGCTTTCCAGCTTTTACGGGCGAGGCACCTATCCATATTTTTGGGGCAACCATTGTGCCTCAGAACCTTTGGGTATTTTTTGGTGCCATTTTAATCTTTGTTTTACTTTGGTTGTTTTTTAATAAAACCCTGCTTGGACGGGCTGTTTTAGCAACAGCAAACAATAGAATGGCTGCGTTGTTGGTGGGAATTAACACCAACTATGTGATGACCTTATCATTTGCCGTTTCTGCTGCGATTGGTGCGTTGGCAGGGGTATTGGTGACTCCCATTACATTGACTAGTTTTGATATTGGGATGACGATGGCCCTTAAAGGGTTTGCCGCTGCGATGTTAGGCGGTATGGGGAATCCCAAAGGAGCTCTGGTCGGTGGGATTGTATTGGGTTTATTAGAGTCCATGACTGCGGGCTATATTAGCTCTCAATACAAAGACGCTGCTGCTTTTGTGGTGATTTTGGCCGTATTGTTCTTTATGCCACAGGGCTTGTTCGGGGCCAGAACTTCAGCAGAAAGGGTGTAGCCATGAAAACGTCGCCTCGTATTGTTACGCTAGTTGTATTACTGTTGGTGGTGGTGATTGCCCCATTGTTTTTCTCCTCTTCCTATCATTTCAGAGTAGGCTCTTTAGTGCTGATTAATACCATTGCGGTCATGGGCATCATGATCCTGACTGGTTTTGTAGGTCAAATTAGCTTGGGTCACGCTGGGTTCATTGGCATAGGGGCTTATAGCTGTGCGTTAGCGCCCAAGTTGATTGGTTTGCCTGTGTTTTGGTCGGCTATTTTAGGTGCCGTCATTTCAGCAGTATTGGCCTGGTTAGTGGGACGTCCTATTTTGCGCCTGCGTGGCTATTATTTATCCGTAGCAACTCTTGGTTTTGGGATTTTGATCTCCATGATCCTCACCAATGAGAGTTGGCTCACCGGAGGGCCCGATGGGATGGAGGTACCTAATTTTGCCTTGCGGGCTTGGTTGAGCAGCATTGGCATCAAGCTAAGCAATGCCGAGTTTTGGTATGCCTTTAGCGCAGTGGTCATGTTGGTAGGGGCATTGGTCGCGCTCAATCTACAATATAGTGCATCCGGTCGCGCCTTGCGTGCTTTGCATGATTCTGAAGTTGCTGCGGCAACGATTGGAGTAGATGTGGCTCGGTATAAGCTCAAAGGTTTTGTGATATCAGCTATCTATGCTTCCTTTGCTGGCTCATTGTTGGCCATGCAAAACCGTTATGTCACTCCGGATTTGGCCAGTTTTATGCATTCAGTAGAGATAGTCACTATGGCGGTTTTGGGTGGGGCTGCCTCGGTAGTGGGGGCATTATTTGGCTCGACTATCTTAACTGCTTTACCCCAAGTACTGACCTTTTTACAAGAATATGAGCAAATAGCCTTGGGGCTAATCATGATGTTGGTCATGATTTTCTTACCCAATGGGGTATTGCCCAGCTTGGTTCGTTTGGTACGTGGGAGGGCCTAATGAATTTATTAGAAGTAAATAATATTGGCATTTCCTTTGGAGGAGTGCGAGCAGTTAATGGTGTGAGCTTTGCCCTTAAAGAAGGTCATATTTTGTCGGTAATTGGTCCTAATGGCGCTGGGAAGACTACGCTTTTTAATATGCTGTCTGGGGTCTATCGACCCATGACCGGACAGGTTTTGTTAGCGGGCCAAGATGTTACGGGCATGCCAGCACATCTGTTGGCGCGTCGTGGAATGTCGCGTACTTTTCAAAACCTACAGATTTTTTCAAATATGACGGTTTTGGAGAATGTCGCTTCTGGCTTTCATTTACAAGAAAAAGGCTCTTTGATTGCTGATTTATTGCGTTTTCCTTCTGCTAAGCGGCGAGTTCAGGAATCTGAAGACAAAGCCTATGAGCTGCTTAAGCGGGTGCGTTTAGAGCAAGCAGCGTACCGTACCGCCAATGCATTATCTTATGGGTCACTTAAGCGTTTAGAGATTGCACGGGCCTTAGCATTAGAGCCACGCTTATTACTTCTGGATGAGCCTGCAGCAGGGTGCAATGCAGTGGAAACAGAGGAAATTGAGCATTTAGTTGCTGAGGTGGCCGAGAGCGGCATTGCCATTTTGCTGGTTGAGCATGATATGAAAATGGTCATGCGTATTTCACAGCATATTGTTGTCTTGGATCATGGTGAAAAAATAGCTGAGGGTACACCCCAAGAAGTGTCCAAGCACCCTCGGGTGATCGAGGCATATTTAGGCGTCAGTGCGACAGAGGAGATGGTCTAATGCTTACAGTTAATCAATTACGCTCTAGTTATGGCCGCATTGAGGTCCTCCATGGTATTGATCTTGAAGTAAATTCGGGAGAGACCGTTGTGGTGATCGGCGCTAATGGGGCAGGCAAAACCACTTTATTACACTGCCTAACTGGGGTGCAGCCTATTCAGGATGGGAATATCATTTTTCGCGGCGAAAACCTTAATCAGGTCCCTGCTTATAGGCGGGTACAGCGTGGTTTAGCGTTATCACCCGAGGGGCGTCAAATCTTTACTAATCTAACGGTAGAGGAAAATCTACGACTGGGGGCATATTTATATACCGATGACCGTGTGGATCGGGATATGGAGGATGCCTACAATATGTTTCCTGTGTTGCGGGAAAAGCGCAATGATCTGGCTGGAGGGCTATCAGGAGGGCAACAGCAAATGCTTGCTATTGCGCGCGCGCTCTTGAGTCGGCCCGCATGTTTGTTATTAGATGAGCCAAGCATGGGCTTGGCGCCCCTATTGGTAGAGCAAATCTTCTCAGTAGTTAAAGATCTAAAAGAACTAGACATCACTGTACTGTTAGTAGAGCAAAATGCGTACGGAGCGTTAAAAATCGCGGACCGTGGTTATGTCATGGAGGCTGGTGTGATCACCATGAGTGGAGATGCCCAAGAGTTGATCGAAGATCCGCGCGTTCGCTCAGCGTATTTAGGTATTTAACGGAGGTTTCTGGTAGCATAGGAGTATGAGTCACACTTCTACCATGCTTATTACTCCCCCTCAATCAGCGGCCACCCGAGTGGACCATCAGCGGGCAGCACAGCAGCTCATCGAGCAGGTGCTGTCCCAAGACACTATTACGGCAGCTTCTTTTATAGTGACCTTATATGGTGATGTGGTTGAGCCTCGGGGTGGGGTGCTCTGGATGGGAAGTATGATTCAAGCCTGTCAAACGGTGGATATTACTGAAAATCAAGTGCGTACTGCTGTATCGCGCTTGGTGCGCGCGGGTCAATTTCAAGGTGATCGCATTGGCCGACGTAGTTTTTACCGTTTGACTGCTACCGCTCGTGATGAGTTTAACGATGCTGCTGAGGTGATTTATGCATTAAAAAATCGGCAGCGCTGGCAGCTCGTTTATGTTGGTGCCGATGACTCTCTCATGAGACGGCTCAAACGTTTGGGCTATGTTTCCTTGACCCCACGCTTGGCAATGGGGCCTGATCATATACCATTGCCGACTCAGGTTGTGGTGTGGGATATTGATCTGATTCAAGGCCAGGAGGTGTTTGCTGAGTTTGTGGCTGAATATTGGGATCTGGAGCAGCATCAGCAAGCCTATCAGCAGTTCATTAGTTTATTTGGTGAGCTTCCCCAGTGGGTTGTCCATCTCAGCCCCGAAGTAGGCTTAACATTGCGACTGCTGATGGTTCATCAGTATAGGCGATTGATCTTACGTACCCCTTATTTACCCGTACCAGCTGTACCAGAGCAGCATTTAGAAAGTAAAGCGCGTCGATTATTTGCTCAGTTATATCAGCAGTTATCCGCATTGGCCGATGCGCATATTGGTCGTACCTTTGAACATACAGAGGGCTATTTGCCTGCCCAGACTCAGGCCACGGAGCGTCGTTTGCAGTGCCTGCGCGCAGTGTTAGGGTAGGAGTTATTTAGGTGCAGCAGCTAAGCACATCAACAGTTTTTTTATCTTAAAACATTACACTTTCAGGGCAAACCCCTATTTAAATGTAATGTTTCAGGTGGTTAAATGGATGGTAGCCTATTGGTAACCGTCCGTTCGGTCAACTCCCTGACTAGAGGGGGAGCTTCATTTAAAACAGGAGCATAACACTATGTATGCACAAGTGATTGAAACTGGGGGCAAGCAACCCAAACGCCCAGATGAGATGAGTGCCGAAGAAAAGGCCTTCATGCAGCGTATAGAAAACAATGAAAAAATTGAGCCCAAGGATTGGATGCCTGAGGGGTACAGACGCACGCTTATTCGCCAGATTGGTCAGCATGCTCATTCAGAAGTGGTCGGGCAGCTGCCAGAGGGCAATTGGATTACTCGTGCCCCTACCTTAGAGCGCAAAGCCATTTTATTGGCCAAGGTTCAGGATGAGGCAGGTCACGGGTTATATCTCTATTGCGCCGCTGAGACCTTAGGCGTGAGCCGAGATGAGCTGATTGAGCGTTTGCACGCTGGAAAAATGAAGTACTCATCTATTTTTAACTATCCTACATTGACTTGGGCGGATGTAGGGGCTGTAGGTTGGTTGGTGGATGGGGCTGCCATTATGAACCAGGTGGCACTGCAAAGAACCTCTTATGGCCCTTATAGTCGTGCCATGGTGCGTATCTGTAAAGAGGAAAGTTTCCACCAGCGTCAGGGCTACGACATCATGCTCAAGATGGCACGAGGCACGCCAGAACAAAAAGCAATGGCCCAGGATGCGCTGAATCGGTTCTGGTATCCCGCTTTGATGATGTTTGGTCCGCCAGATAGTGATTCTGTACACACTGCGCAGTCTATGGCTTGGAAAATCAAAATCAATACCAATGATGAGCTGCGACAGCGCTTTGTTGATCAAACCGTGCCGCAGGCAGAGTACTTAGGGCTCACCATTCCTGATGAGAATTTGCGCTGGAATGAGGAGCGTCAAGCTTATGATTTCACCCCCCCAGATTGGGAAGAGTTTTACCAAGTAATTAATGGCTATGGCCCATGTAACCGAGAGCGTATGGATGCCCGTATCAAAGCATGGGAAGAGGGCGCATGGTTCCGTGAAGGGTTGGCTGAATACGGCAGAAAGATGGAAGCTCAGCGAGCCAAAGTGGTCAATGCCTAATTAGCTTTTTAGGTTGATTCAGTTTTACAGTGCACAGCAAGTGCGTAGTGAGGAGAATTTATCATGTCTAGCGAATGGCCATTATGGGAAATATTTATTCGCGGTCAACATGGCTTGAACCATCGTCATGTCGGTAGTTTGCATGCTCCAGATGCTGAGATGGCTTTAAACCATGCGCGTGATGTGTATACACGCCGCAATGAGGGGGTCAGTATTTGGGTGGTTCGCTCAACCGATATTGTTGCCAGTGCACCCTCTAAGCGTGGGCCCTTATTTGAGCCTTCTAACTCCAAGGTCTATAGACATCCGACCTTTTTCAAAATTCCAGAAGAAGTGGGGAAAATGTAATGACACAGACCATTAGTACTCAAGATGCACTCGAGCAGTTTTTTCTGCGTATGGGTGATAACACTTTAGTGTTAGGGCATCGTGTTTCCGAGTGGTGTGGTCATGCCCCCGTGCTCGAAGAGGATATTGCTATGGCTAACGTAGCCTTAGACCTCATTGGGCAAACACAGTTTTGGTTGGGTGAGGCCGCCAATCTCAAAGGAGGTGAGGCTACGGCAGATTCCCTTGCCTATCTACGCGATGCTTGGGATTTCCGTAATTTCCTGCTGGTGGAGCTGCCTAACCGAGATTTTGGTTACACATTAATGCGTCAGTTCTTATTTGATGCATGGCATTATCTGCAGCTTGATGCCTTACAAAAATCCACCAATGAGCAGGTACGTGAAATTGCTCAAAAAGCATTCAAAGAGGTGGATTATCATCTCGAGCGTTCGAGCAATTTAATTATTCGTTTGGGTAATGGCACTGAAGAGAGCCACCGCCGCATGCAAGAGGCATTGGATTATTTCTGGTCGTATACCGGAGAGTTTTTCATTGCTGACGAGTATGACGAGGTACTTGCCGCTGAGGGTATTAGTGTCAATCCCGAGTCTTTACGTGAACAATGGTTGTCTTTAGTAGGCGAGGTGCTGGCAGAGGCGCAGCTGAAGCAACCCGAGGTGAAGTATATTCATAGCGGGGGCAGAACAGGCGTACACACAGAGTATCTCGGTCATATATTAGCTGAGATGCAGTTCTTGCAGCGAGCCTATCCAGACGCAACGCAATGGTAGGAGAATGTCATGTCACAAGTGACTCAACGTCCTGATATTGACGAGGTATGGAGTTGGCTTGACCAAGTTCCTGATCCAGAGATTCCAGTAATTTCTTTGGTTGATCTCGGGATTATTCGTGATGTGTACTACGATGAGGATAATACCTTAGTAGTGGTGGTCACGCCGACTTATTCTGGCTGCCCAGCGACTCAAGTAATTAATGACGATATTGAGGCAGCATTGCGTGCCCATGGGGTGCAGCAATTACGTCTAGAGCGCCGCTTGTCGCCGCCTTGGACAACCGACTGGCTCAGTGAGCGAGGACGTGAGCGCTTACGTGAATATGGCATTGCTCCTCCGGTAGAGCAGGCCCAAACCGGGCCTAAAACCATTTGGTTGCGCGGCGAGGGGACGCGGGTTGTCCCTTGCCCACGTTGTGACTCAACCAACACGAAACTCATCAGTCAGTTTGGCTCCACTCCATGCAAGTCGCAATATCAGTGCGAAAGCTGTTTAGAGCCTTTTGATTACTTCAAATGTATATAAAATTGCGGAGATAACTATGGCGAGATTCCATCCTTTGGAGGTGCTCGAGGTTCGCCACGATACACGCGATGCTGTGGTCGTCACCCTTAAGCCATCCGAAGAAGCAGAAGAATTATTTCAATTTATTCCAGGTCAGTACTTAACTTTTAGAAAAAAGTTTGACGATACTGAGGTTCGCCGTTCTTATTCTATTTGTTCCGGAATTGACGATGGTGTATTGCAGATAGCCATTAAGCGCGTTGATGGGGGGGCATTCTCATCATGGGCCAATGAATCATTAAAGCCTGGTGATACGCTTGAGGCCATGCCGCCATTGGGTAATTTTTATATTGATCCTGCTCCAGAAGAAGAGCGCCATTACTTGGCCTTTGCCGGTGGCAGTGGGATTACTCCAGTATTATCCATTATTAAAAGCACTTTGGCCAGAGAGCCTAAGTCACGCTTCACTCTAGTTTATGCCAACCAGCAATTAAGCTCGGTGATGTTCAAAGAGGAGCTCGAGGATCTCAAAAACCGCTATTTAGATCGCCTATCCATCATCCATATTTTTGATTTAGAAGGACAGGAGATCGATCTGTTTACCGGTCGGATTGATGATGAAAAATTAGAGGCCTTATTCACCTATTGGATTCATCTGCCTTCAATCCACACAACATTTATCTGCGGTCCTGAGCCCATGATGCTCACCATTGCTGAGGGTCTGAAAAAGCGTGGTGTAGCCCAAGAAAATATTAAATACGAGCTGTTTACCTCTGCGCAGCCTGGACGCGTGGCCCGCCGCAAGGTATCCACTGAGGAGCAAAGCACTGAGTCTCAGACAACAGCCATTGCTATTTTAGATGGTCTAGAGCGTACCTTTAGCATGGATAAACACAATGAGAACCTGCTGGATGCGGCGCTTAGACATGATATGGATGCCCCTTATTCTTGTAAGGCGGGGGTATGCTCTACATGTAAGGCCAAGATTCTCGAAGGTGAGGTTGAGATGCTCGTCAACCATGCTTTAGAGGATTATGAGGTGGAGCAGGGCTATGTGCTCAGCTGCCAAAGCTATCCACTCACGGATAGGGTCAAATTTAGCTATGACGAGTAGGGGGAGGCTATGTCAAACACAATGGATATTTATGAATACTTGGCACAGGGAGGGGTGCTGACATCGCCAGACAATGTCCCCTCGCGTTATCGCGGTGAGCTGTTGCGGTTGATGTCCTCTTTTGTGGACAGCGAGTTAGCTGCTAGTGCTGGATTTGCTGCATCAATTAATTACTCGCCTAATATCCAAGCACGTATTGCTGCCAGCAGAATTACTTTAGAAAAGGCTGAGCATGCACGTAAGGTATTGGCTGTGATGAGCACTTTTGGCACGGATACTGAGCGTTATGAACGTCAGCACGATTGGGCTGCGCGCCTTGGGCGTCATGATCCCTTGCCTAGCCGCGAGGGCTTAACCGATATGCGTTTGCCGGTGTTTTACTATCCCTTGCACAGCTGGGCAGATGCAGTAGTTATGAATGTATTGCAAGGTTTGGCCGCACAAGTACAGTTGGCTGAATTGGCGCAGGTGTCTTATACCCCATTTGCTGAGGCCATTCGCGCCATACAGCCCAGGGAAAAAGAGCATTTGGAGCAAGGGATTGAGGCGCTAAAAGAAATTCTAGCCAATTCCGAGCACACTGAAGCAGTGCGTGAGAGCTTTGCTTACTGGCAAGACAAGGTGTCTGCCGGGTTTAGTCAAGCTCATCCAGAGCGTTATGAGATGCTTGTCAAATTTGGTATCCGTCATCAGGATAATCAGCGCATGCTAGAAGAATGGAGTGCGCAATTAGACGAGTTGAAAAAGACGCTCAATCTATAATTTTTAAGGAGTTTCCATGTCGCAGTCAGGTTCTGCACCAAGATATTTGGAAAGCTACGCATGTGGTCGTTGGTACAAAGGACAGGGGCAGGCAAAGCCGCTACTCGATGCTGTACGGGGCGAGGTGGTGGCTTATATTGATGCTACAGGATTGGATTATCAAGCAATGTTGGATTATGCCCGTAATGTGGGGGGGCCGGCATTGCGTGCCATGACTGTGCACGAGCGAGCGCTAATGATGAAAGAGCTCGGCTTGGCCCTGCTGGAGGTCAAAGAAGAGCTCTATGCGTGCTCGACCTATACTGGCGCAACCCGAGCAGATAGCTGGATAGATATCGATGGGGGGATCGGGACGCTGTTGAGTTATTCCTCTAAGGGGCGTCGCGAACTACCAAATAGAAAGGTATTACTTGATGGGGACCTCGAGCCGTTATCACGTGATGGCAGCTTTAGTGCCCAGCATATTTTGACCCCAAAGCCTGGGGTGGCAATTCATATTAATGCATTTAACTTTCCTTGCTGGGGCATGCTGGAAAAGCTTGCACCTACTTGGTTGGCAGGGATGCCCGCAATTATAAAACCAGCCAGTCAAACCGCCTATCTGACAGAGTTGGTCGTGCGGAAAATGCTTGATACTGGCCTTATTCCCGAAGGGGCTTTGCAGCTGATTTGCGGCGCGACTGGAGACTTATTGGAGCGGGTAGGGGCACAGGACGTGGTGACCTTTACTGGTTCAGCTGATACCGGACGGATGCTGCGTACTACCCCAGCAATTGTTCACAATTCCGTACCTTTTAATATGGAGGCGGATAGTCTGAACGCAACTATTTTAGGCACAGATGTTGCTGAGGGAAGTCCCGAGTTTGAGTTACTGGTCAAAGAAGTTGTCAATGAAATGACAACCAAGGCCGGGCAAAAATGTACTGCTATTCGTCGTATTTTAGTGCCCCGTGCCATGACTAAAGCAGTTAAAGAGGCCATCAAGCAACGCTTAGATACGATCACTGTCGGTGACCCAGCATTAGAAACAACCAAAATGGGCCCGCTAGCCAGTGCCGATCAACGCCTCGAGGTACAAACACGAGTCCAAGAGCTGCTTGCTGAAACCACTTTGGTCTATGGCCAAGCTGATGGTGGGGATGCGGGTCCCTCCGGCGCCTATTTCCATCCCGTACTCTTGTACTGTGATGATCCTGTTGGCGCTCAAAAGGTTCATGAGGTAGAGGCATTTGGCCCCGTTGCTACCGTGATGCCTTATGATGATTTAGCACAGGCCATTCAATTAGTAGAGCGGGGTGGGGGGAGTTTGGTCACCTCGGTATTTAGCTATGATGCGGATGTAGTCCGTGAGCTCGTTCTCGGGATCGCTGCCTTTAATGGTCGTGTATTTGTTTCCAATCGCGATAGCGAGCGCAGTGCGACAGGCCATGGCTCACCAATGCCCACTACGGTGCATGGGGGACCTGGACGGGCAGGGGGCGGTGAGGAGCTTGGGGGCATTCGTAGTATTTTGCATTATATGCAGCGTACAGCTGTACAGGGTCCCCCAGATGTATTAACAGCAGTCACCGACCGCTGGTATGATGGTGCTCGTGCACAGCGTGACGATCGCCACCCCTTCAGAAAGAGCCTCAAAGAGTTGCGCATTGGTGATCAAATAATCACCGAAAAGCGTACCATTACTATTGAGGATATTGAGCATTTTGCTGAATTTACCGGCGATAACTTCTATGCTCATATGGACGAAGAGGCAGCCAAAGCGAACCCCTTCTTTGATGCACGTGTAGCTCATGGTTATCTTGTTGTTTCCTTTGTAGCAGGGCTATTTATTGATCCCGATCCAGGTCCAGTCTTGGCAAATTACGGGGTAGATAACCTGCGTTTCCTTACCCCTGTATACGCAGGAGATACCCTTGGTGTTCAGTTTACATGTAAGGAAATCAACCCACGGGCAAATGCCGAGTACGGTGAGGTACGTTGGGATTGTAAGGTAACCAATCAAGATGATGTGCTCATTGCTCAATACGATGTATTGACTATGGTTGCCAAGTAGGAGTAACGGATGGCGCATATTTTTTCCTTTGACGGCTTGATTCCGGTGGTCCATCCAAGCAGTTTTATTCACCCTAATGCCACCCTAATTGGTGATGTCATTATTGGTGCAGGGTGCTATGTTGGGCCAGGTGCAGTATTGCGTGGAGATTTTGGTCGTATTCAGCTCAAAGCTGGGGCCAATATTCAAGATAACTGTATTGCCCATTGCTATCCTGATGCAGATGTGATTGTCGAAGAGGATGGTCATATCGGTCATGGGGTGGTGCTGCATGGATGTATTATTGGCAAAAATGCGATGGTGGGGATGAACTCCGTCATTATGGATCATGCTGTAGTAGGAGAAAATGCCATTGTCGGGGCTATGGCTTTTGTGAAAACTGCTCAGAATATTCCTGCCAATCACCTGGCAGTGGGAACACCTGCACGGATCTTGCGGGAGTTAAGTGAGCAGGAGTTACAATGGAAAAAAGAAGGTACAGAGGTGTACCAATGGCTGGCCATGAACAGCCCTGAATTACTCAAAGAGGTCTCCGCTCCGTTATCTGAGCCAGAAGCAGAGCGGAGGCGTTTGCAAATGCCTCATTATGACTCCTTGCATTTGCGTCGGTTTAAAGCCGGACAGATTTAGTTTTTTCTCTCCAAGAAGCTTCAACAGCAGCTAAAAAGAAAGGGTTACCACATTTTGTGGTAACCCTTTTCTTATGGTGCCGCTAAGGCAGGCTTTGTGTCATACTTTTAACTTGTGCTCTTAGGAGTTTGATCGAGCGCATTGAGATCATCATTATGCTGCAAGTCTTCGTCATGAGCTTCCATATCCCAGGGCAGAATGCCCGGTGATACATGTAAAAAGTGCATGTATTTTTCAAATTGATCAAGAATATCCGCAATAATATCTTGCTGCTCATAACCATAGACATCATAAGCTTGTCCCCCGCGGCGTAAAAAAACCTCAGCACGGTAGAATTTGCGCATGCCTTCTTCATCTGCCGGGATTTCCTCGGGTAACTCAATATCAGGCAGCTCATAGCCTCGAAGGCGGATTTCATAAACAAATTCAAGCTTTTCTTCTTGCATCACTTCGAAATGGGCGCGGCAGTGCTGCGCATCAAAATGAGTCGAAGCCTCCCAGCCGCGCTCCTGTAATTCGGCTTGAACACTGTTCATGCCATTCATGACGGTGGTTTTAATAAAGTGGCTGACATCTTCCTTAGAAGGGAAGTCTACTAAATTAGCAAGACGCTTTTTCCATTCATTACGCCCTAAGCGATTGGCGGTAGGACGAGGGGCCGTTTGGTGCAATTGACTGGCATCGTGGTGTTCCTCAATGATTAGAGCGCGCCACATACCAATGGCGGATACTATCATAATAATGGCAAAGGGAAGGGCACTAATGACTGAACCTGCTTGCAATGCGCTTAATCCATTAGCAAGCAATAAGGCAATAGCAACTAGGCCGGATATAGAGGCCCAAAATACCCGTTGCCAAACTGGGGTTTGAGCGGCCCCTCCAGAGGCTAAGGAGTCAATGACTAACGAACCTGAGTCTGAAGAGGTCACGAAAAATAAAGCAATGAGCAGCACACTAATAAAACTAATGATTGAGGAAAAGGGTAATTGCTCAAAAAATTTAAATAAGGCAATGGCATGATCCTGCTCTACTTGCTCAATGAGGCTTGTGTAGCCATCTACAATGATCATGTATAAGGCAGTGTCTCCGAATACGGAAAACCATACAAAGGTAAAGGCCACCGGAACGACCATTACCCCAACAATGAATTGACGAATGGTTCTGCCGCGACTAATACGAGCAATAAATAACCCAACAAAGGGGGCCCATGCAATGGTCCAGCCAAAGATAAATAAAGTCCAGTTGCCTATCCAATTGCTGCCAGTATAGGCTTGCAAATTAAAGGTGCGCTGCACAATATTGCTCAAATAGCTACCCGTATTCTCCATAAAAGTATTGAGAATAAAAATTGTGGGTCCGGTCACAAAGACAAAGAGCATTAACCCAACGGCAATAAATATATTAATTAAGGAGAGGTTTTTTACCCCTCTATCTAAGCCTACACCCACGGAAATAGCAGTTAGAGCGGTTACCCCCACAATAGTACCAATCTGCACGGTATAGTTAATTGGAATACTCGGCCAAAGATAATTCAGTCCTGCATTAATTTGAGTTACAGATAGACCAAGCGTGGTAGCAATGCCAAATAAGGTACCCAAAATAGCAAAGACATCGACTGCATGACCAATAGGTCCATAGATTTTATTGCCAATTAAGGGATATAGAGCAGAACGCATGGATAGGGGAAGGCCGTGACGATAGGTAAAGTACGCTAAGGTTAAGCCGACTAGGCCATAAATTGCCCAGATATGAAATCCCCAATGAAAAAAGGCAATTTGCATGGCTTGTTGTGCTGAGCCTATGGTTAACGCAGGCCCTTCTGGAGGTGAGGCATAGTGTAAGACTGGTTCGGCAACACCAAAAAATAGCAAGGCAATCCCATAGCCTGCGGCAAATAGCATGGCAAACCAGGATAAAAAGCTATATTCAGGCTCAGCATGATCGGGCCCTAATTTAATATTGCCCCATTTGGATAGGGCAATAGCAACCATGAATAAAAGAAAAAATGCCACGGCTAGCATATAAAACCACCCGAAATGCACCGTGAGGTAGTCTAGGGTGTGGGCCAGCACCTCACCGACAGCAGTGGGGTTGTACATGGTGCCGAGGAGCAAGAGAAGAATAAGGATAAATGCTGGGGCAAAAACAGGGACCAGAATTGTTTTTGGTACAGCAGATTTTTTTTGTGCCATGATGATGGGATGGAAAGTAAAAAAAGGAAAAGAAAAAGCGCTTGTAATAACAGGCTTAACTAAAAGAGGCTACGATTAGAAGTTATTTATAAATTTAGTATTTTTATTCTTCAAATAATATTAGAGCTTATTGGGTAGGATGAACAGCTTTAGTTTTCAGTTCTTATCAATTTAAATTTATATTATTTAATCTATGTAAATAATATGGAAAAAAGCCCCTAAAACTATTTAGGGGCTTTTTAAAAATATTTAATTAACCAGGGTAAAAGGTAGAGACTACGGCAAGACCTGCAGGAATGGAAATTAATGCAAAGAGTGTACTAATTACCACAGTAGAGGCTGATTTATCCTCATAGGCCTTATTGCCAACGGCCAATGCGGGCACTGCTGTAGCAGTAGGGATCACACCGATTAAGAAAGCAGAGGCCAATAGCTCGCCGCGCAAACCGAGCAAAATACCTGCTCCTAAAATGAGGGCAGCTTGAACAATATTCTTGATGAAAGTATTGAAAATGATTTCTCTATCGAGATGAAATTCAGATTTAGAAATAAAAAGACCCAAAAAGAATAGGGCAACCCCGCCAGCGGTTTTTCCTAGCTCATTGATAGAGTCATTGGCAATTTCAGGTAATTTAACTCCCAGAACTGCTAAGACAGCTCCCAAAATAGGGAGGATAACTAAGGGCTGAGCGACAGCACGTCCGAGTGCCTTGAGGGGGTTTGCTTGAGCCGTGCCTGATTGCAAAATGGTTAAGGCAATGGGCAAGATAATGACAGTATAGATTAAGTTACCGATTACTACAGCAATGAGCCCAGAGCTACCTACCGCTGCAATCAATACTGGTGGCCCACAATATGCCATGTCAGGAAAGGACACTGCTAGGGCTTGCATGGTGGCATTGGGGGTGTCATATTTTTTAACCACGCGGCCATAAATATAACCAAAAATATAAGTAAGAATCAGGCCAATACCCATAGCTAGGGCATAGTCTACGTTAAGAATGTCCTTGGGGGAGGAGGTCATGGCTGCCAAAAAAAGCGCCAAAGGCAACCCGATCTTAACGACAAATGCTGCCAAGCCGTCCGCGTACTCTTTTTTGATAAATCCGGTTTTTCCAGATATCCAACCCAGAAATATACCTAAGGTAATAGGCCCTAGGGCTGCTGCAATAGTATGGGTGAGCATGAATAATCCTTTTTAGTTTGTGCAAAAACAAAGTTTATCTGGATAAAAGGGAATAGAATAAAAAAGCTCAGATTGTTAATAATTCTTGAAGAATAAGTTTTGGTTTGTGGCTAAAAAATGAATATAATTTTCAATTGAGAGAAAGGAACGGCTATTTGATTGGGCAATTGAGTTTCCTAATATTTTTTGTTCATATTTTAGTAACTGTACAGTGGTTACGTAAAAAGAGTATCATTCTAGGTAATAAACAACAATACTTTTCTGAGGAATTGCCATGTTACGATGCGTTCGCCTTTTTACCGATGGGCAGGGGCAAGTTCAAGCACAAGAAGGAATACTTCAATATGAGCCCGCTGAGCGTGGAGACTACGCCACCAAAGTGTTTCATGCAGGTCAAGTATTTTATAAGGTCACAGAAGCTGGGGCGACAGCAGAATGGCATCTTGATTCGACACGGCAATTCGTCATCACCTTACAAGGGCATTTGGCCTTTGAGACAGAATCAGGTCAGCAATTTGAGCTACAGCGAGGAGATATCTTGCTCGCAGAAGAGGTGGCAGGCAAAGGCCATCGGTGGCGTATGCTAGGAGATGAGCCTTGGGTGCGCGTGTATGTTACCTTGCCCGCCGATGTAGAAATTCCATTTAAAGCTAATGAATAATCAGCCAAGGAGCCGAGCATGATTCGCTGTGTACGTTTATTTACTGATGAGAGTGGGCAGTCTGATTTTGAAGAAGGGTATTTAAAACTCTCTGGGGAAAAAGGCCAAGACGCAAGCACCTTACTGGCCACAGCCAAATCGGTGTCGTTTCGCGAAACAAGTAGTGGGGGAAGTTTTGATTGGCATAATGCGCCCACAGTGCAGTATGTTGTGACCTTGAAGGGAATTCTTGAATTTGAAACCCATACGGGCAAGCGCTTTGTATTACACCCCGGTGATGTGCTGTTAGCCGAAGACATTAGAGGCGGTGGTCACCGTTGGCATTTAACCAATAATGAGCCCTGGTTACGGGCTTATATTGCACTGGGAGAAGAAGCTGAAGCATCTTTTGTCCCAAATCAAACTAATTAAATCAAGAGGTCATATACTATGAGTAAAGCAACGCCTGAGCGAGTCGATTTCCTGCTCATTGGTGCGGGGATAATGAGTGCCACTGTTGGTACTCTACTCAAGGAGCTTGATCCCAGTGCAAATATTTTGGTGCTTGAGGCATTAGAAGATTGCGCAATGGAAAGTTCCAATGGTTGGAACAACGCAGGAACAGGACATGCAGCAAATTGTGAGCTGAATTACACCCCCCAACAGAGTGATGGGAGCGTAGATATTAGTCGTGCGCTAGAGGTTAATGTTGAGTTCGATTTGTCTCGCCAATTTTGGTCATATTTGGTCGAAAAAGGCATTATTGACGATCCCGCCGACTTTATTCGCTCTTGTCCTCATATGAGTTTTGTTTGGGGTGAAGAGAATGTGAAGTTTCTGCAGGCGCGTTATGAGGCCATGTCTGCTCATCATTGCTATCACGGCATGCAGTTCAGCACAGATCCTAAGGAGATTGCTGCGTGGGCCCCCCTTATTATAGAAGGGCGTGAGGACAGCACTCCTGTGGCCGCCACACGAATGATTACCGGCACTGACGTAGATTATGGAACATTGACTCGGATTTTGTTTGAACATTTAAAGAATGCTTCCGGAGTCAATGTGCAGTATTTGCATACCGTGACCGATCTCAAACGTGATGCACAGTCTAATGAATGGATTGTGACAGCACGTTGCTCCATGACGCATGAAAAACGTCATTTTCAGACTCCTTTTGTATTTATTGGAGCAGGGGGCGGCTCTTTAGAGCTATTAGAGAAATCAAATATCCCTGAAGGGCATGGTTATGGTGGTTTCCCTGTAGGGGGGATTTGGCTGCGTTGTGATGATGAAGAGGTCAGTCATCAACATAATGCCAAGGTCTATGGTATGGCTCCTACGGGCTCTCCACCGATGTCAGTTCCTCATTTAGATACACGTATTGTTGAGGGCAAGCGTTCGGTGCTGTTTGGTCCGTATGCAGGGTTTTCCACACGCTTTTTAAAGCATGGTTCATTAACGGATTTGTTCCGTTCCGTGCGTGTCGATAATGTGGTGCCCATGTTGGATGTAGCCAAAGATAATATGGATTTAACTGAATACCTGATTTCTCAGGTTTTACAAAGTGGGGCCCATCAATTTGAAATGCTCACACAGTTTTATCCACGTGCACGCCGTCCTCAGTGGCAAGAGGTCGTTGCGGGCCAGCGGGTGCAAATCATTCGTCCCACGCATAAGCATCATGGGGGACGCTTAGAATTTGGCACCGAGCTTATTTCGGCTTCTGATCAGTCATTGGCTGCTTTGTTAGGGGCTTCGCCAGGGGCATCCACGGCTGCTTTCATTGCAATAGAGCTGTTAGAGCGGTGTTTTGCTGATCGTTTAACTGCGGATGGGTGGCTGAATACTTTGCGCCAAATTTTCCCCACTTATGGCATTGATCTGAAAACAGATGCCGATGCCTGCCGCAGTATTCGTGCTAAAACAGCGCAGGTGCTCAAACTAGATAATATTTAAGAATGAGAATGGTTTAGAGCACAGACCATCTTGGTTAAAAAATGTAAAAGGACAACCAATGTCAATAAAAAATGTAGCAGACCTATTAGTACATACGTTAGCCGAAGTAGGCGTAAAACGTATTTATGGGGTTGTGGGAGATAGTTTAAATGGAGTGACCGAGGCTGTTCGCACCCACGGAAAGATTGAATGGGTAGGCACCCGACACGAAGAGGTCGCTGCTTTTGCCGCCAGTGGCGAAGCTCAGGTTACGAATGAGTTAGCAGTATGTGCGGGTTCATGTGGCCCAGGTAATTTGCACTTGATCAACGGGCTCTTTGATGCGCATCGCAGTCGCACGCCGGTGTTGGCTATTGCGGCGCATATTCCTTCAGCAGAAATAGGGAGTGGATATTTTCAAGAAACCCACCCTGATCAACTCTTTAAAGAGTGCAGCCATTACTGTGAGTTAATATCCCATCCCGATCAGTTGCCTTATGTAATAGAAAATGCAATTCGAGCCGCGGTGGGCAAAAAAGGAGTGGCCGTCATTGTCCTACCTGGGGATATTGCGCTACAGGAATCACCAACCAAGCAGGTCTCGCCCCGAAGCAGCTTATTGCCAAAAGATCCTATTGTGGTGCCTCAAAAGGATGAGGTAGAGGCATTGGCTGCATTATTAAATGATGCTCAGCGCGTCACTATTTTTGCTGGACGAGGCTGCGCTGGCGCGCATGAATCACTCATGCAGTTAGCCGATGCCCTCAAAAGTCCAATCGTGCATGCTTTAGGCGGTAAAGAGCATGTTGAGTATGACAATCCCTATGATGTAGGCATGACAGGGTTTATAGGCTTTGAGTCAGGTTATAAAGCCATGCATTCCTGCGATACCTTGCTCATGCTCGGTACTGATTTTCCCTATAAGCAGTTCTTGCCTCAGCATATAAAGATTGCCCAGGTCGATATTCGTCCAGAAAATTTGGGTCGGCGTGCCAAACTTGAGTTGGGTTTGGTAGGGGATATTAAGGCAACCATTCAGGCATTACTTCCCCATCTAGCTGTTCGTGAGGATAAGCGCTTTTTAGAACAGGCAATCAAAGATTATAAAGAGTCGCGTGAGCAGCTAGACAAGCTGGCACAGCCAGGCAGCCATGGGGTAATTCACCCACAATATTTAACTGCTGTGATTAGTGAAAAGGCCGCAGAGAATGCCATCTTCACAGCGGATGTGGGGACTCCAACAGTATGGGCGGCCCGTTATTTGAAAATGAATGGACAGCGCCGCTTAATTGGTTCCTTTACCCATGGCTCAATGGCCAATGCAATGCCCCAAGCCCTAGGAATCAAAATGGCGCTGCCTGAGCGTCAGGTCATTTCCCTTTCTGGGGATGGCGGGTTTTCTATGTTGATGGGCGATTTAATTAGCCTTAAGCAGCATAATATTCCCGCTAAAGTAGTGATTTTTAACAATAGTGTGCTGGGCTTTGTGGCCTTAGAAATGAAAGTCGCTGGCTTTGTGAATACCGGGGTTGATTTGCATAATCCCGATTTTGCCAAGGTGGCCCAAGCGGTAGGCATTTATGGCGAGCGGGTAGAAGACCCCACAGAATTACCTGCTGCCGTAGAGCGCTTTTTAGCCCATGATGGGCCTGCTGTTTTGGACGTAGTGACTGCAAGTCAAGAGTTGGTGCTGCCGCCAACCATCCACATGGAGCAAGTTAAGGGCTTTAGTTTGTGGGGGTTGCGAGCCGTGATGGACGGGCAGATGAAACATGTTGTGGATTTAGCAAAAGTCAATTTGTTTGATCGCTAACAGTGTTCTTGAGAGCCCAAAGTTACTGGAGGCTTAAAGCTTTTTAGGATGGTCTTAAAAGTTTTGCTTCCTTTTTTTAAAAGGTGGGGAAAATGTTCAATGAAACCGTAGTTGACCTCTCCCGATTACAGTTTGCTGCGACTGCCTTGTATCACTTTTTATTTGTCCCACTGACCCTGGGACTTTCAGTGTTACTGGCCGTCATGGAAACTGTTTATGTGGTGACGGGTCGCGAAATTTATAAGCGTATCACGCAATTCTGGATGCGCCTGTTCATGATTAACTTTGCTCTAGGGGTCGCGACAGGGCTGACCATGGAGTTTCAGTTTGGCATGAACTGGTCTTATTATTCCAGCTTTGTTGGGGATACATTCGGAACCCTGTTAGCCGTAGAAGGGTTAATGGCCTTCTTTATGGAGTCCACCTTTGTCGGCTTGATGGTGTTTGGTTGGGGGCGTCTGTCTAAAGGTAAGCACTTAGTGGTGACCTATTTGGTTGCCCTTGGCTCAAACTTATCAGCGCTGTGGATTTTAGTTGCCAATGGTTTTATGCAGCATCCTGCAGGGGCAGAGTTCAACCCGGTGACCATGCGCATGGAGTTAGCCAGCTTTGAGCAGCTGTATTTTAATCCTGATGCCCAAGCCAAATTTGTTCATACTGTATTAGCTGGTTATGTTACGGCTGCTATTTTTGTCTGTGGGATCAGCGCTTTTTATATGCTGCGCAATCGCCATATTGATGTGGCCCGTCGCTCGTTCCGCATCGCTGCTTTATTCGGAGTATTAGGTACCGCTGGGGTCATTACTCTTGGGGATGCCTTAGGTTATGTTGGCGGTCACTCACAACCTTCTAAGCTTGCTGCCATGGAAGCGTTATGGGAGCCTGAAGAAGCCCCCATGCCGTTTAATTTGATTGCCTTCCCATCACAGAGTGAAGAGCGTAACCTTTTTGAGGTGCAAATACCCGCAGTATTGTCTATCTTAGTGACCCACTCACTTGATAAAACAGTACCTTCGGCATTGGAGTTGCAAGAAAAGGCCAAAGAGCGGATTAAAAATGGTATTCCTGCTGTACTCGCAATGGAGGAGTTAGGTAAGGATCCCAATAACGCAGAAGCTCTTGCCCAATTTGAAGCACATAAAGAGGATGTTGGGTACGGTCTTTTGGTCCAAAAATATGCTCCTGAAGGGGATATTACTCAGATTACTGATGCCGAAATAGAACTGGCGGCTAAGGACACCATTCCCGAAGTTTGGGTGATTTTCTGGGCGTTTCGCGTGATGGTGGCGCTTGGCTTGATTATGTTGGTGTATTTCATTGCCGCGATTGTGTTGACGTTGCGTAATACCGTGCAAAACTCACGTTGGTTCTTACGCGCTTCAGTTTGGATGATCCCAATCCCATTTGTGGCTTGTGAGATGGGGTGGATAGTCGCTGAAATGGGCCGCCAGCCTTGGACAGTATTTGAAATATTACCGACCTGGCTGTCTGCATCCACACACTCTGTCACCTATATGGTGGTATCTTTAACTGGTTTTGTGTTGTTGTACACCGCTTTTGCAGTGGTAGAAATGTACCTAATGGTGCGGAGCGTCAAAAAAGGGCCAGATGAGCCCAGTGAGCTCGAATTACAACAGCTTGGCAAAGCGCCTGCACAAAGCCAATTAAGCGCACAATAAGGAGCACGCCATGGATCTTTATTTTTATCTCATTATCGTTTGGTGGTTGCTGCTTGGCGTCTTATTAATTGCCCTAGGTACGATGGTGGGCATGGATATGGGAGTAGGTACGATTTTACGTTATGTTGGTCGTACCGATGAAGAACGTCGTGTAGCATTAAATATTATTGGCCCGCACTGGGATGGCAACCAGGTATGGTTTATTCTGGGCGGTGGGGCCATTTTTGCTGCATGGCCACTTGTCTATGCGACCTCCTTTTCTGGCTTTTACATTGTCATGCTAATTTTGTTATGGAGCATGATTGTTCGGCCATTAGGATTTGAGTACCGTAGCCACATTGCCTCTGCATCATGGCGTAATGTCTGGGATTGGAGTTTATTTATCTCCGGCTTTGTCCCTATGTTGGTTTTTGGTGCTGCAGTAGGTAATGTTTTGCTCGGGGTGCCCTTTTACTTTGATTCACGCCTGGTCTCTTATTACACAGGCAGCTTCATTGAGCTTTTTAACCCTTATGCTGTGTTATGTGGTTTAGTGGCTGTAGGTATGGCCATTTATAAAGGGGGGGCCATGCTCATGATCCGTAGTGGAGAGGAGCAAATTACGCGCCGTGCACGTACCGCAGCTATTTGGGGGGGCATTGTCGCTTTGGTGCTTATGACCATTCTCGGTTTTTGGTCTGCGGGATTACCTGGTTATGAGCTGGTTCAGTCTCCTGAGCCCGGTGTTCCACAAACCCCGTTGCATCAGGTCGTGACCATTGTGCCTGAGCGTCTGCTTAGCAACTATGAAGCGCATCCTGAATTATGGCTATTGCCTGCATTGGCCTATGCTGGGATTATTCTGGGCATTATTGCTTTGCTGCGCGGCCGTCCAGCTTGGGGCTGGTGGTTAGGAGCATTGTCTTGGGTGGGCGTAATCGGTATGGTTGGTGCCGCTATGTTCCCATTCATCATGCCTTCAATCAGTGAGCCTTCTCATAGCCTGACCGTATGGAATTCTGGCGCCAGTACGCTAACCATGCTCTGGATGCTTGGCTTTACGGTGATTTTTATCCCATTAATTGCTTGCTATACCAGCTGGGCGTTCCGTGTCATGCGTGGCAAGGTGAGCGTCAAGCATATCGAGCAAAAAGATGAACATCTCTATTAAGGAGAAAGATCAATGTCAACTTTTTCACAAGTAGTGGTTTTATTCATATTGGCAGTGATCGTCATCCTTTTGGCCATTATTTTAGGAGATTATGGACCTTGGTACCTAGCGTGGTTATTAGGGACTGGTTTTATGATATTGGTCGCTGCTATGGGAGGGGTTCTGTTTGAGGATCAAGAGCGTGAGCTGATCCACAGTGAGAACACCGACAGTTCTACTAAAAAGAGCTAAATTTAGCGGCATCGATCGCTTCACAAAACAAGCCCTGTCATAGAACAGGGCTTGTTTTTAGGATCTTAGGTGCAGAAAAGTGGCTATCATTCTATGTTACAGGGTCCACTTATACACCAATCCATCTTTAATAATGGCTTTGATGCTTTCTTCGGTGCGAGTAAGAAAGTCTAAATTTTTATCTGGCTCCCCATCAACGATAAGCAGGTCTGCCATACTATTTGCTTTTAATACGCCTATAGGGGCAGGATAGGGATTTCTGTTACCAGATAATGCCAATAATTTACCGTTTTCACCGGTAGCTATTTTTAGGGCGGTCAGGGGGCTATAAAAACGCGTCATTTTAGCGAGCATATGCCCTTGGCGGGGCAGATTTTTTGGCGTAAATAAAATATCCGTTCCCCAGGCGGTATTAATGCCAAAACGCTGAGCCAATTCATAAGCATAGAGTGTACCCTGAGCAACTTGCTGTTGTTTTTTTTGAGTGCTTGGGTCAGCATGCTGATTGGCGTCTTCATCGTCTAAAAACGGCTGCAAGCTCCACCAAACGCCTTCATCGCTCATTAGTCGAGCAGTATCCTCATCTGCTAATTGTCCGTGTTCAATGGACTGCACACCGCATTCTACTGCGCGGCGAATACCAGCAGGGGTATAGACATGTACCATTGCATAAGTACCCCAGTCTTTGGCCGCTTGTACGCCTGCTTTGAGCTCCTTTTCGGTAAATTGCACACTATCAATCGGGTCATAGAGCGAGGTGACCCCACCGCCGGCCATGAGCTTAATTTGTGTCGCTCCTAAAAGCAGTTGTTCACGTACGCGTTGTAATACTTGTGCGGAGCCGTTAGCCAAGAGGGTCACACCAGCGCGCTCACTATGGCTGAGCTGTTCAGGGGTAGCGGGAATTTCATAGCGCATGCGAAAATCGCCGTGCCCTGAGGTTTGTGAAATCATGGCCCCAGAAGGAAAAATGCGAGGACCATGGAGCACATGGCTATCAATGGCTTGTTTCAAGGCAAAGCTGGGTCCTCCCGCATCACGCACCGTTGTAAACCCACGCAGCAGCGTGTTTTCAGCCTCTTTAGCGGCAATGAGGTGAATCAGAGCGACATCAGCTACCATGGCTTGCATTTCAGTAATGGCACATAAAGTAGCGTGCCAATGCGCATCAATTAGGCCAGGCATCACCACATGGTTATGACAATCGATAATTATTGCCTCGCCGTGATCCACTCCGGAACCTTCCACTGCGGTAATTAAATTACCTTCAATGCGTAGGCTCAGCCCGGTTTGCAAACGTTCTTGCTCCCCATCAAAAAGACGCATATTGGTCAGCACAATAGGTTGCTCACTTTTTTGTGGGCCTAGATCAAAGCGGCTCTGTTGCTTGAAAGCAGAAAAAGATTGTTGCAATTGTAGTTGTTGTGCGTTATCAGCCATAGCCATCATAAACTGTTGATGCACCCGCCGCGCTGGTTCATTGGAACAGGCGCAGCCATGATGCGCCTCCTCAAGGTGGGATGCTTGGGGCTTATAAGTGGAGGGATGAGGTTCGGGTGTAAACATAAAGCATCCTTTTTAGTAGAGAGTTAAAACATCCAGACTATTCAAAACGGTATTCATCAAAGTCTAGTTGGCGAACTAATTGACGAGCGAGCTCATCAGAAATTTTTCGGTGGCGCGCCAAGGAATAAATAGACTGTCGCGCAGTGCTGATAAGAGCCAGGCGCATTTTCTTTTCTTCAAGATAAAAATGATAGTCTGGATCGTCGGGATCGGCGCTAATAATAAAGGTCTGTTTAAAATCCTTCAGTAGCTGTTCTTTGAGGTCTTGCAGGTTTAAACCTTCTGGAAGCGTCACCCTATTTACTGATTGAATGTAACGATCCAGTTCTTTTTCAGCTTGGTGAAATGCAAAGTCTAAGGCTTTTTTACGTTGTTCATAATGACGAGAGTGGGGTTTAGCACTGCGAGGCAGCTTAGCCAATAAAAGTGGCAACGCAATGCTGGCACCAATTAGGGTTACGATAATAGCTGTAGCAGCTAGAAAAATAGCCAAATCTCGAGCGGGGAAGGCTTCATTATTGGGCAGTAATAAGGGAAGGGTCATAACCCCAGCCAAGGATAAGGCTCCTCGAGCCCCTGCAAAAGACATAATCCAAATATGGATCCAGCGGATGGTGCTGTCTTGAGCGAAAAAATTAGGGCGCAAAAGTTTGGACAGAAATACTGCTCCTGTAATCCAGATAAAGCGTAGTACAACTAATCCAAACATGATTGCGATGGCATAAATTACCAGCCACCAAGGATTATGGTGCCCCGTTTGCTCCACCACTTCGATGGCTCCAGTAAAAATATTGGGCAATTGTTCACCAAGAAGCACAAAAATCATCCCATTAAGGGTAAATTGGATGGTGTCCCACATAGAGGTACGGCGCATTCTGGTAAGCGTACTGACCCGTCCGGACAGCTCCAGATGGCTCATGGTGATTCCCGCAGTAACTGCTGCTAAAATGCCTGAACCATCAATATGTTCAGCCACAGCATAGGCAGCAAAGGGGATAAGTAGGCTCAGTAGAATATCGGCTCCGGTATCACTGCCAAAAAAACGGCTGAAATAACGATAAAGGCCAGACAATGCTTGGGTGACTAGAATGCCCATTAAAATACCGGCAAAGACAACCCAAATAAATGATTTTGCGGCCTCTAACATAGAAAACGAGCCTGTCATGACTGCTGCTACAGCCATTCTAAAGGCCACCAAGCCACTGGCATCATTAAAAAGACCTTCGCCTTCTAAAATGGCCATGATGCGTCTGGGCATGGGCAAGCGGCGTGTAATGCCATTGACCGCAACAGGATCGGTTGGGGAAACAATAGCAGCTAGGGCAAAGGCAACCATGAGTGGCATGGATGGGATCAGCCAGTGGAGGAAATAGCCCAGGCCCAAAACAGTAATAATGACCAGGCCAAAGGCAAGCAAAAAGATACTAAACCGATCTTGCTTGAGCTCATCTTTAGGGATGCGCCACCCATCCAAAAATAAAAGGGGAGGAATAAATAAAAAGAAAAATACTTCGGGCTCTAAGGTAATGCCTTCATTAAAAAAGCCTGCAAGAATAAAGCCAAGCGCAATCTGAATAAGAGGAGTGGGGATTCCCCAAGGTAATGCGCGACCAATCATGCTGCTGATAATAACAGCAATAAGCATCATAAAGATGAGAACAATGGTTTCCATATTTTTTTCGCTGATGTGACAGCCACAGGCCTACAGTAGGCTGTGAATGTGCTATGAATACTAGGAAGTTAAGTGTAACTTATCGCTATTCATTTGACTTGCTTGGAATTAATAATTTTTGCAAGAACAATTGGCTTTCTGAGATAGGCGGTGCTAGTATTTGCTAACGTTTTAATTTTTATAAAAGTCTACAGGGTAGCTCCCTCATGTATCTTATTTATGGCACTGTTTTTCGTTTGGTTTCAGTCCTACTGCAACAACGGTTTGGGGCATTGCTTTTATGGCTCTTGGCTGCACTAATGCCCGTACAGGCAGCAGAGGTGACGCATGCTCCGGAAAAAGAAGTGACCATTGAGCTATTAGCCGAAGCATTGGCCAATGATTCAGTTAGAGATCAGTTGGTTGAGCACTTGCGCTCGCTGGCACAAAAAGAACCGGTTGAAACAGTGCCTCCGGTTCAGTGGACTGAGTCAACCGATAAGAAGACAAGCGTAGGGAGTAAGTGGGCGCAAAGATTGCAGGCCTTTGCTTTAGAGCTCAGACAAGATATTCAACACTCTTGGCAAATTATTTTGGCTTTATTCAAAGGGGACAGCACACAAATAGAAAGAATTAAAAGCTGGCATTATGCTGTATTAAGTTTGCTGTTAACGGTAGTGGTGACTGCTTTGGTTTATAGAGGCTTGCGGCGCATCGTAATGCCCTTTTTTAGGCGTTTTGCGCAGTGGGCGACTAAATTACCTTCGGCAGCAAAATTGGCTACTCAGCAGAAAATTTTAGAAAAACGGCACCATCAACGCTACTATAGACAAAGGGCATTACGTCAAGAGCGGGCAGAAGCCGCACAGGTGCAGACAGCAGGCGAATTTGCTCATGTACAAGACGACGATCAATTATCACAAGTAAATGGAGAGGAGCCGGCTCCTCAGTTGGATCCCAATCAGGCCAAAAAAAATTATGTGCAGCGTTATGCCAAGTTACGCAAAATGGTGGCCATTATCGGGGCTTTTGGGATAGATGTGGTCGTATTATTAATTGCTGCGCTTATTGGTTATACCGTGACTACTGCTGCCTTTGCTCACGAGCACCAATTAACTTTGTTTAGCATGCAGTTCTTGACGGCTTTTTTTGCAGTAGAAGTGCTTAAGGCCGTGAGTCGTTTATTTTTTGCGGAGCGCTTTGAAGCCTTGCGCTTAATTCCCATACAAGAAGAAGGGGCGCGTTATTGGCATGGATGGTTTGCTAATGTGGTGAATGTTGGGGGCTATGGGCTATTGGTATTAGTTCCCTTTTTGCAGGCGGTATTTGCGCCTGCAGTAGCCAATGTGGTGGGCTCTTTATTAATGCTGGTGGTGTATTTTTATGCCATTGGGGTGTTATGGAAGCAGCGCGAACGAGTTACCCAAGGTTTTATTATGATGGCACAACGCAGTGCGGATGCAGTGGGCGGTAGTGTGTGGCGTATGGCTGCCCGCCTGTGGTTTGTGGTGGCGTGGGTGTATTTCACGGTATTGCTATTTATAACCTTAATTGATCAGCAAAATGCCCTGAGTTTTATGGCCCAAGCAAGCTTACAAACACTGCTCACCCTGATTGTTGGGGGCGCATTGTTTTTGATTACTACATCTTTATCTTCTCACCACGTGCATTTGTCAGAGCGTTGGAATGCTTATTTCCCTCTTTTAGAAGAACGTTTAAATTCTTATATACCTATTGCAGCCCAAGTGATTCGGTTGTTGCTTTTTGCCGCTGTGGTGTTGAGCTTGCTTGATGCCTGGCAAGTGATGGATTTTCAGGAATGGCTGGCGTATGGTCAGGGTCTAATTGTTGTGCAGACGGTATTACGTATTGTCTTGGTGTGTGCTGTGGCCGCTACTGCTTGGATTATATTAGCCAGTTTTATTGAGCACCGTTTGGCCGTTTCTGGTGCACATATGCCTTCAGAGCGCGAGCGCACTTTGTTGATGCTATTTAAAAACGCTTTGGTTATTGTGCTGAGTGGCTTAACCATATTGATAGTTTTGTCTCAATTAGGGGTGGATATTGGTCCTTTGATTGCTGGTGCTGGAGTGGTGGGGTTAGCTGTTGGGTTTGGGGCTCAAAAGTTAGTACAAGATGTCATAACCGGTATTTTTATTCAGCTAGAAAATGGCATGAATCAAAATGATGTGGTGCAAGTAGCAGGGTTATTTGGCTCTGTGGAAAAGCTAACCATCCGCTCCGTGGTTATCCGTACTATTGATGGGGGATATCATTTAGTGCCCTTTTCTTCTATAGATAGTGTGTCCAATCATACTCGTGATTATGGTTATACTGTGGCCGAATTTTTGATTGGGCATCGAGAGTCGGTTGATCAGACCATGCATTACCTCGCACTGGCTTTTGAGGATTTGAAGACTGATTCTCATGTAGGGGAAAGTATTATGGAGGATATCACCATTCAAGGGGTGACTGAAATCAGTCAAAAAGGGGTTAAGATCCGCGCATTGATTAAAACCAAACCGGGCATGCAGTGGGCGGTACAGCGTAGCTATAATCGATACGTTAAGATGCGTTTTGATGAGGCTGGCATAGAAATGCCTTATCCACATACCGTATTGCATTTTGGGCGGGATAAAAAGGGCTATGCTTCTCCTATTGATGTGCACATGGTAGATGTGCTGGCTGAGAGCCAACAACCATCCACTCCTACTGGATATCCCCCAGCCGGCCAAACCCCTCGTTCCTTTTCTACCGACTCTTAATGTTTACTAATTCTCTACCTTATAGTAGATGGGCGCCTGAGTATGCTGGCAATACAAGAAAAATTCCTGTTAATGGATTTTATTAATACCTTCGTAAGCTTATCGGCTGCATTTATATTTGGGTCTATTATTGGTATTGAGCGAGAGCTGAGACGGCAGGTAGCAGGACTGCGCACCAATGTATTAGTGGCGGTAGGTGCCGCTATTTTTGTTGACTTAGCAATGCGTGCTTCAGGTTCTGATGGGGCTGTGCGTATTGCGTCCTCAGTGGTTTCAGGTGTGGGCTTTTTGGGAGCTGGAGCAATTATGAGGGACAGCTCGGGGAGTAGTATCAGGGGCTTAAATACAGCAGCCACTTTGTGGTCCTCTGCAGCGGTAGGGGCGTGCGCGGGGGCCGATTTGATTGCAGAGGCAGCACTGGGTACCTTTTTTATTATTTCTGCTAATAGTGCTTTACGCATTTTAGAGCGTATTATTAGTCGCCGCCCTATGAATACGTTACAGCAGGACTTGCGTCATGTGGTGCATCTGATTGCGGATAATGATGATCGCGATCGAGCTTTAGGCATATTGACAGATCTGCTCCAGTCTCAAAATTTGCCTCTAGGTAAAATTGATACAAAGCCTTTTAGTGATGATGAGGTAGAGATAGAGGCCGTGGTCGATGTCAAAGGGATTAGTGAAGAAGAAATAGCAGCCTTTATCCACAAATTAAATCAGACCGCAGTGATTCGTCATGCATATTGGTTGCCGCGGGTGCAACATTAAATGAATGCTGCCTATAGGGTAGGGGCTGTTTTTATGGCACAATGGCTGTGTTGCTAGGGTCAACTAGGTAAGGATCAGTATGCGTATTGTTTTGTTTATTTTAGGCGCTGTGGCAGTGATTTATTTGATGGTCAAGGGCTTTAAACAGGTGCTACAAGAGGCGCGTGAGCAGCACTCCGCAGATCAGCCCCAGCCCCCTGCGCCCCCGATCCAGTACCAAGAGCAGGATGAGCGCAGGACACGCACTCATCAGTCTGATCAGGATGAGCATTAGGGCCTGAGGCATACATGCTTATAATGTATTTTTATAAATCACCCCATCTTTCATAATGAGATGAAAATTATTATCGGGGTCTTTTATAAAGTCGAGGTTTTTATTTGGGTCTCCGTCAGCAACAATTAAATCAGCATAGGCGCCAGCAGAGATTTCTCCTAAAGGTGCGGGATAGGGATTACGACTGCGCGACAACCTAAGTAATCGGCCATTTTGAGCCGTAGCTTGACGCAAGAGGGTTAGGGGGTCGTAAAATCGGGTAAGTTTAGCGAGTTGAGCACCCTGTGTGCTGGTTTTTTTGGCATTAAATAAAATATCTGTGCCCCAGCCTGTTTCAATATCGTATTTTTGAGCCAGCTCATAGGCGCGCACAGTCCCCTCAGCCACTCGCTTTTGGTCGGCAATTTGCACTGGGTTAACGTAGTCATTGGAGTCCTCATCTTGTAAAAAAGGCTGCAGGCTCCACCAGACCCCCTGATCGCGCATCATTTTGACCGATTCTTCATCAGCTAATTGTCCGTGTTCAATACACTGTACGCCACTTTGGATGGCGCGTTGAATGCCTTTGGGCATATAAACATGGGCCATCACATAAGTGTCATAGTCTCCTGCTGCCTCGACGGAGGCTCTTAGCTCATCCTCGGTAAATTGCACACTATTGAGGGGATCGTAGAGTGAGGCCACGCCCCCTCCCGATAGCATTTTTATTTGCGAGGCGCCCTGCATGAGCTGTTCTCGGACGCGGCGTAAAACCTCAGCACGTCCATCGGCAATCATGGCAACTCCTGAGCGCTCTATAAAGCTAGTATTTGCCCAGCCATCACGGGGTAATTCATTCAAGAAACGAAAATCCCCATGCCCTGATGTTTGGGTAATCATAGCTCCGGAGGGGTAAATACGTGGGCCAATTAATAAGCCTTCGTCAATGGCATTTTTGAGGGCAAAGCATGGTCCTCCGGCATCACGAATAGTTGTGAATCCGCGCATTAGAGTGCGCTCTGCTTCAACAGCAGCTGTGTAATACACATAGCCAATAGGAGAGGTGAGGGCACGTATTTGGTTTAACCCTGCTAACATGCTATGCCAATGCACATCGATAAGCCCAGGCATTAATAGTTTGCCTGCACAGTCAATGACTTGGCTGTGTTCTGGGAAGGAGGCCCCGTGTTCAAGGATGGCCTCAATTTTATTGTTACGGATCAAGACATGGACACCTGATCGAGGCGCCTGTCCTTGGCCATCAAATAGTCGAAGATTAGTAAATACTATGGGTTGCCCTGCTTGGTTGGGATTAAGCGAGGCAGCGCGGGCAATGCGCATAGGGTTCAAGCCTGCTAAGGCTGCCGTTGCAAAAGCAGCTCCTCCAAGCAAAAAACGGCGCCGTAGATCGTGTTGGGTGCGTTGATTGATGAGCTGGCTCAAAGGATCGCCACAATGACAGGAGGCAGTTTGAGTCTGGAGGCGATACGGTCTAGAAAAATAAGATTTTAGGCGAGCCAATGCGCGTTTTTTTTGATCCATGTGCGTACCTGTAAGTGTAGTAATAGGGGACAGTATAAAGGCTCCCGAGTAAGGCAAATTAAAAAAATGGATAAGTTGATCACTGTATTAATCACCCAAGCACTCACGTTTGTACTGAAAGGGTAATTACTAATGGGGAGGGGGTACCCACTGTGATATTAATAGGTTAGGGAATCAGTCGTCTCCATAAAAGCTTTTAATTACAGTAGATTATAAGCATTTTGCATGGCAGAAGGTTGATCAAACTCTTTGTTCCATGTTCATGCTGGAGGAGATACGTCACCATGGATATGAATCGCAGGCAGTTTTTTAAGGCGAGTGCCGCCGGCCTGGTTGGTTCGAGTTTAGCGGCTATGGGGTTTTCTCCCAATGAGGTTGCAGCCGCTGCTCGTGAGTATAAGCTCACTCGTACCACTGAGTCGCGCAGTACTTGTCCATACTGTTCGGTGAGCTGTGGGATGGTGGTTTATACCCTAGGCGATCGCAGTAAAAATGTACGTCCTACTATTGTGCATATAGAAGGGGATCCCGATAACCCAGTCAACAGAGGCACCTTATGTCCTAAGGGGGCAGGGGTCATTGATATGGTGCAGAGCCAGTCTCGTGTATTGCATCCACAAGTACGAGAGCCAGGCACCTCAGAATGGGTGGATATTTCTTGGGATGAGGCCATTGATCGTATCGCGCGCCATTTAAAAGACGATCGGGATACTCATTTGATCCAAAAAAATGCCCAAGGGGTCACTGTTAACCGTTGGAATACCACAGGCTTTTTAGTGTCCTCAGCAGCTTCTAACGAGACGGGCTACCTCGCAGTTAAAGTCGCGCGCGGTTTAGGGATGGTAGCGCTCGACACGCAGGCACGTATTTGACACGCACCAACGGTGTCCAGTTTGGGCCCAACTTTTGGTCGTGGTGCCATGACTAATTCTTGGACCGATATTCGAAATACTGATATGGTCCTGATTATGGGCGGCAACGCAGCTGAAGCGCACCCGTGTGGGTTTAAGTGGGTGGTTGAGGCCATGCAAAATCGTAATGCGCCCTTAATTGTTGTTGATCCACGCTTTACACGCTCTGCAGCGGTAGCAGATAAATATGCCCCTATTCGCGTCGGCACAGATATTACGTTTCTTGGTGGGATAATAAATTATTTACTTAGTAACGATAAAATCCACCATGAATATGTAAAAAATTACACAGATGCTACTTTTATAGTCAAAGATACTTATTGGTTCAAAGAGGGTCTTTATAGTGGTTACGATAAAGACGCGCGGCGTTATGACCGCACCCAATGGGGCTATGAAATAGGGGAGGATGGGTACATCAAGGTTGATGAGAGTATGCAGCACCCGCGTTGTGTGTACCAGCTCTTAAAACAACACTACAGTCGTTACACTCCCGAGATGGTCACTCAGGTTACGGGCACCCCGAAACAAGACTTTCTTGAAATAGCTGAAAAAATTGCTGCAATGAGCGCTCCAGACAAGGTGATGACTATTTGTTATGCCTTGGGCTGGACCCAACATTCTGTTGGGTCACAGACTATTCGCACTATGGCGATGATTCAGTTGTTGCTAGGCAATATGGGGCGCCCAGGGGGCGGGGTGAATGCATTACGAGGCCATGCCAATGTACAGGGCATTACCGATATGAATGCCTACTCTGAGGTTTTGTCTGGATATATGTTGGCGCCTACTGATGATGATCCCAACTTACAAGTTTATTTAAAAAAGCGTACCCCTAAGCCACTGCGTCCTAATCAAATGGCCTTTACGCAAAATTTCCCCAAGTGGTTTATTAGTTTGATGAAGGCTTATTGGGGGGAGGCGGCAACGGCACGTAATGATTTTGCATATGATTGGGTGCCTAAGCGCGACAAAAGCTATGATGTCATGGCGATGTTTGAGTATATGAATAACGGTGCAATGAATGGCTTTATTTGCCAAGGGTTTAATCCCTTAGGCTCAGCGCCACATAAAAAGAAAATCACCGATGCGATGTCTAAGCTCAAATTTCTCGTCATTATTGACCCCTTAGAAACAGAAACGAGTGAGTTCTGGAAGCATTACGGAGAGTACAACGATGTAGATGCCAGTACGATACAAACTGAGGTCTTTCGTTTGCCGTCAAATTGCTTTGTCGAAGAGGCAGGGACCTTTACCAACTCGAGTCGCACCCTTATATGGAAAGAGCAGGCATTACCACCCCCAGGAGAGGCCAAACTCGACCCGGAAATCATTGCGCGTATTTTTATTCGTTTACGCGAGCTGTATCAAGAAGAAGGAGGGGTGCTGCCTGAGCCTATTTTAAACCTTAATTGGCCTTATATTAATCCGCTGAAACCCAGTTCCGAGGAGCTCCTCAAAGAGATCAACGGTAAGGCATTGCGGGATATTTATGCGCCAGTAGATCCGGAGCAGCCAGATGCGCCACGCAAACTTTTGCTAAAGGCAGGTGAGCAGCTTCCTGGTTTTGCTTTCTTGCAGGATGATGGCTCAACATCATGTGGTAACTGGATTTATTCAGGTTGTTGGACTGAGTTTGGCAATATGACTGCACGTCGTAGCCAATATGATCCTAGCGGGTTAGGAGTCTATCCGGAGTGGGGCTTTGCTTGGCCAGCTAATCGTCGTGTGCTGTATAACCGAGCCAGTGCAGATACCAAAGGCAGACCTTGGGATCCCAAGCGGCCCTATTTGGTATGGCGAGGTACTTGGGCTGGGGGAGCTGATGTGCCGGATATGCGCCCAGATGCCGCACCAGAAGAAAATGTTGGGCCATTTATTATGAATCCTGAAGGGGTGGCGCGTTTATTTTCTGCTGCTATGGTTGATGGCCCATTCCCAGAGCATTATGAGCCTTTTGAGACACCTTTAGGGTTTAATCCTTTTCACCCTGACAATCCATTGGCTACCAGTAACCCTGCTGCACGGGTGTATGCCGATGTTTGGGAGACTCTTGGGTCACATACCGAGTATCCCTACGCTGCAACCACATATAGATTGACGGAGCATCATCATTTTTGGACCAAGCACGCCTTAAGCAATGCCATTACCCAGCCCGCTCCTTTTGTAGAAATAGGCGAGGCGCTGGCCCGAGAAAAAGGGATTCGCGATGGGGACAAGGTCCGAGTATATAGCAAGCGCGGTCAGGTGATTGCTACCTGTGTGGTTACTAAGCGTATTCGAGCGTTAGACATTGATGGGCGCACCGTACATCAGGTGGGTATTCCTATTCATTGGGGGTTTAAAGGGGTAACCAAAGAGGGTTTTTTGGCTAATTCTTTGACGCCCTTTGTAGGGGATGCTAATTCGCAAACGCCCGAGTTTAAAGCCTTCCTTGTCAATATAGAAAAGGTATAACGTTATGGCCAATCAACAATTAGATATTGTCGCGCGTTCGGCCACGACAACGCCCGTCGCTCATGTTCGTGAGCGCTACAAGGTCGCTAAACTCATTGATGAGTCTAAGTGTATCGGGTGTAAGGCGTGTCAAGTTGCCTGTATGACATGGAATGATTTACGCGACACGGTGGGGGTGAATGTAGGGACTTATGATAACCCAGTGGATCTGACAGCAGAGTCTTGGACAGTGATGCGCTTTTATGAGGTAGAGCCCCAAGAGAACCATTTGCAGTGGTTAATTCGCAAGGATGGCTGTATGCATTGTGCTGACCCCGGTTGTCTTAAGGCGTGTCCTGCTCCAGGTGCCATTGTGCAGCATTCCAATGGAATTGTCGATTTTGTCCAAGATCATTGCATTGGGTGTGGTTATTGCATTATTGGCTGTCCTTTTGATATTCCCCGAATTAGTGACAAAGACAATAAAGCATATAAGTGTACGCTGTGCTCTGATCGAGTAAATGTGGGGCTAGAGCCTGCCTGTGTCAAAACTTGTCCCACGGGTGCCATTACTTTTGGCGCTAAGGACGATATGGTGGCTTATGGGCATGCGCGAGTCAGGCAATTACAAGAACGAGGGCATAGTCAAGCCGGTCTTTATGATCCTCAAGGGGTGGGGGGCACGCATGTGATGTACATTTTGCGTGATGCGTCTCAGCCTGAATTACAGGAGCTACCAGCAGATCCTCGGGTCAGTCCCACAGTTGGGTTTTGGAAAGGGTTGGCCAAACCGATTGCTCTTGCTGGGGTGGCGTTAGCCTTTTTGGGGGGCTTTTTTCACTATATGAAAGTAGGCCCCATGCGGGAGCCTAAAGGCGATCAAGAGGATCAGAGGTCTCACGCAGATGAGCAAAAAAAGGAGTAGTGATGAGTACAATCATTCGGCGTTATTCTGATGGGGATCGGATGAACCATTGGTTTATCGCCATTATGTTTTTCCTTTCAGCCTTATCCGGGCTGGCCTTTTTCCATCCGTCACTTTTTTTCTTGAGTCATTTATTTGGAGGAGGCACCTGGACACGTATTTTACATCCTTTCCTAGGGATACTCATGTGTTTGGGGTTTCTTATCATGTTTTTTCGCGTGGTCAAGGATAATTTTTTTACCCCAGATGACAAGGAATGGCGCAAGCATTCTGGACGCATAGTACGAGGAGAGCGCATATCTAATTTGCCCGTAGGTAAGTATAACTTTGGGCAAAAAATAATTTTTTGGCTCATGACATTCAGTTTGTTAGCGCTGGTGATTACGGGAGTGTTATTTTGGCGTCCTTGGTTTGCGCCTAGTTTTTCAGTAGAGGTTTTACGTGTCGCAGCGCTTATTCACGCAATTTCAGCCTGGGTCTTGTTGCTGAGTGTGATTGTGCATATTTATGCGGCAATTTGGGTACAAGGCACAATGCGGGCGATGACCCAAGGCACGGTAACCAAAGAATGGGCAAAGACTCATCATCCTCTTTGGTACAAAGAAACCATAAATAAAAATTAGTTATTTAGGCGCGTTGCTCGTGTGTCAGGCGGGCAACGCAATTGTTTTCTGCCCATAGGAGTGACTCAGTGGCTAAATTTAGTGAGTCTGTGGTACGCATATTACCTGCGGAAGAAATCATTGCTCGAGGCGCTGCAGAGCCTGAGCCTTTTATTTGGCCGCAACGCAATAGCTGGTTTGTAGAGCGGAGTATGCGCTTCAAACAATTAGCGCGCCAATCAGAGTCAATGAGTGGGTATTTAGAGTTGATGGCTGAGTTAGCAGCTGCTCAACATCATGTGCTCCAAGAAGGGCCCACATTATTATTACCCAGCTCAGCAGCATTAGAGCAGGCGGCACAGCGCGGCCTACCGCCGTTAGCTGCTTTAGATTGGCAGCGTGACCCCCAGTGGCACATACTATTGCATCAGTTAGTTGACTGTTTATTAGCAGTACCAATGAAAGGGACCGCAGCAGACAGCATTTATCAGGTATTGCAGCAAGTAAAAACTCTGTCTCATGAGGCAATTGAGACGCAAGCCGAGCAGTTATTGGCTGGCAGTATGTCAGGGGTAGAGGTAGCGGTGGCCCCTTTTATTGGTGCGGCACTGCAGGTGTATTGGGTGCACCTGGTATGCGCCTTGCCTATTGTGCGTACAGCAGAGCTGTATCAACAGGTTGATGTGGGTGCGCATACTACTTGTCCCTGTTGCGGGAGTTTGCCTACTAGCAGTATGGTACATAGTTTTGGGGGCATGGCCGGGCAACGTTATGTGGTGTGCTCGCTTTGTGGGGTGCAATGGCATATGCCGCGTATTCGTTGCACGCGGTGTTTGGCCGAAGAGGGGGTTGATTATGTATCTTTGGCGCCTACACACATGACTCCCGAGGATTATCACATCCCTGCTGTGTTCGCTGAGCGCTGTGCGGGGTGTCACACTTATTTAAAGATCATTCATACAGAACGAGAGCCTTTTGCTGATCCACTCGCAGATGAGCTCGCAAGCATTCAGCTGGATATTTTGCTTGGTGAGCAGAATTATTATAAGCATGGACTTAATTTTTTATTATTATTTTCCTAACCAATATGCTCGCTACATGCACACCCCCGCCTGTAATTGATAGGTATGGGGAATAAAATCAGTATAAACTATAAGCAGTTAATTATTTATGGGCGAAAAATGGTGGAAAAATTTATTCCTGTCTTATTGGGCATGACTGTATTGCTTGGAGCGTGTACGGCACAAGAGAAAAAAATAATCCATGAATTAGAGGATATGCCGGGCATTACATGTGAGGTTGATGAGCAAAGTGGTCTCGATAACTGCCACCCGGATAGTTTAGAAACTGCACTTGAAAGTGATGCTCCAACCGATTAGCACGAGGAATCAGGATATTAGGCAGGCGCTTAGGTTGAATAGTCCCGAGGAGATTAAAAAGACGAGTTAGGCTCTTGTAAAAACTCGAGTTCTTCTTTGGTAGAGGTGCGCCCTAGGATAGAGTTGCGATGAGGGTAACGGCCAAATCGATCAATAATGGCTTTGTGTAGATATTCATATTTTAAGCTTTGCTCATCGCCCAAGGCTTTAAAGAGTTCAACGGCATGCTCATGAATAAGGGGAGATTCGGAGTGCATGAAAGGCATGAGGATAAATTGCCGTTCGGCTTGAGTAAGCAGCGGATAGTCAGGGTGTTGGATGGCTTCTTGGGCCAATACTAATGCCATCCCATCTTGGCTAAAAGCTCGTGGGGTATCACGCCACACATTGCGAGAAAATTGGTCTAGGACAATAATTTCTGCCAGGCGGCCAGTCAGTGTTTGTCGCCATGTAAAGCATTCACCCCGCGCTGCTGCTTCGCAAGTACTGCCAAAACGCTCCCAAATCAGGCGGTCAAATTCGGGGTCTTTGCCAAACCAATCGGTGGCCGTGCATTCTTGGAACCAAAAATCAAGTACTTGCTGCCAGTGTACTACGCTCATGTTAGGCCCTTTTTAAAATGAAAAATAAGCTTGGGGTCAGGTTTCAACCAAGAGTAGTCATTATATTTTATCAAATAAAAAGAGCAGTCCATTGAGGCTGCCCACCCCTAATATCATAGAAAGCAGCACATTATTAAAACGAATATAACTAAGTAGCACAATGCCTAAGGCTAAAAGCTGTGCTCCAACAGGTGCCCATAGAGGGGGCTCAAACTTAGTAAAGGTAGCGAGCACTAAGGCGCCCATTACACAAAGGGGTAAATAGCGATTTAGGGCTTGTAATAAAGGAGAGGCCAGCCATTTGCGTGGAATAATGATGGGGGCAGCCCGCAAACAAAAAGTAGTGAGTGCCGTTACAATGAGTACAATTAAAAAATCAGAAAGATTGCTCATTTTTTCTGGCTCGTAGCATAATTAGTAACGCGCAGGCCGTGATGGTCAACAGCAGTGCGTAATTAGGGACTAGGGCATGCATCAAGGCGAATAAGGCAATGGTCATATAGATAGGCCAGGCTTGTTTATTAGTTTGGTACTGCTCATAGGCCAAAATAATAAATAGAGCGGTGAGGGCAAAATCTAAATTAGGGATAAGCTCAATGAGCTCCCCACCTAATAATGCGCCTATTAATGTGCCCAGGATCCAACTGAGTTGATTAAAGAAAATAAACGGTACCATGATACGGCGCTGCTCACTGCGGCGTAGGGTCATGAGGGTAGAAAAACTCTCATCTGTTAAACCAAATAGGCAGTACGCGCGTTGTACGCGTTGTCTTGGTAAGCTTTTAAGCAAGGGGAGCGCATAGAAAATATGCCGCAGATTGATAATACTGATATTTACCCACATGGACAGGGGATGCAGGGCCTGCATGAGCATGGGAATTAGAGCAAATTGTGCAGCCCCAGAGTACAAAAAAACACTTAGGCTTAGTGCCCACCACAGAGGAAAGCCGGCAGCGCGCATGAGTACGCCAAAGGCAATGGCTGCAGGAATATACCCCATAGCGATGGGTAGACTATAGCGCAAGGCACGACGCCAGGCTGACCGGTGTGTAGGAGAATGACTCATGCAGAATAGCTGTCCATTCAATTGGCAGAAAAGCCCAAAAAAAGTCGCTCAATTTTAGCTTTTTTCTATTCTTTTTGCGAATAGGCTTGGGTCATTTAAGCATTTTTTTAATAGCATTGAGTTAATAATATATAACTAAGAGGCAGGTATTAGAGCAGCTTATATTGTGCTAGCATGGTAGTGTTTAGCGTTTATACTTAAAGTATTACTGTGGAGAGAGATTTATGTCCCTTCGATTAAATGACGTGGCGCCCAACTTTACTGCTGATTCGACAGCCGGGAAAATAGATTTTCATGAGTGGATTGGTGACAGTTATGCAATTTTATTCTCGCACCCCAAAGATTTTACGCCTGTGTGCACTACTGAATTTGGGGCGGTAGCCCGTTTGGTGCCCGAGTTTAAAAAGCGTAATACCAAGGTAATTGGGGTATCTGTTGATGATGTGGCCGATCACAAGAAATGGATCCGTGATATTGAGGCGTTTGCAGGCACTCAGGCAGATTTTCCTATTATTGATGACACCAGTCTCACAGTAGCTAAGTTATACGGCATGTTGCCTGCGGAGGCCTTTTTGCCCGATGGTCGCACTGCAGCAGACAGTGCAACAGTACGCACGGTGTTTATTATTGGGCCAGACAAAAAAATCCGTCTTACGATGAATTATCCCATGTCTGTTGGCCGTAATTTTGCTGAGATTATCCGGGCTTTGGATGCAGTACAAATGACCGATGGGGTGCCTTTGGCGACCCCTGCTGATTGGAATCCCGGCGAAGATGTCATTGTTGCATTGAGCTTAAACGATGAAGAGGCGCGTGAGCAATACGGAGAAATTGATGTTCGTTTGCCTTATTTGCGCTTTACCAAGAGTCCCTAAATGCGCTTCGGTCTCACATCTAGATGAGGTGCAATCAGACGCTCAGTTTTTGATTGCGCCCTGTATGTGTTCTTGAACCTTTCTGCGCCCTTGCTCCGGTGAGCAAGGGCGATTTTCTTATATCGTCCTGTCTGCTGAGCCATGTGGATTCCCTTTATTTTTGTTTTGCTTTTTTCAACAGGTTTTACGGCAGCCGAGTTTGGGGTGCGTGATGCAGGGCCGTTTATGTTGCTGTTGATGCGTAGCTTATTGACCATGCCTTTATTGCTAGTATTGTTATGGCTAAGAGCGATTCCGCTGCGATGGGGGACTATTGGCTCTCAAGCACAGCAAATGGGGGTGGGCGTGCTGTTGCACGGAGCTTATCTGGGCGGGGTATTTGCAGCCATTCAGGCAGGCATGGCACCAGGGTTGACCGCATTATTGGTGACCATGCATCCGTTGTTAACAGCAGTGCTTTCAAAGCCTTTATTTGGTGTGCAGTTGTCCAAATTACAATGGATCAGTTTTTTGGTTGGAGCAGTGGGCGCTGCATTGGTTTTAGGGGGGGGTTTAGATGACAATCATGGGCAATACCAAATCAGTGGCATTGGTCTATTATGGTGCGCCATTTCCTTAGTAGGCATTTCTTTAGCGACTTTGTGGCAAAAGAAAATGGATCATGCCATGGGGCAGATAGAAGGGCTGTTTTTTCAATATGTAGGCGCTTTTTTTGTGTTTTTAATTGCCTGTGTGATTACTCAAGACTTTCGCTTTCATTCTACTTTTTCTCTGTGGCTGACTTTAGCCTGGTTGGTATTGGCAATTTCTATAGGAGCTATTTGGCTACTCATGCTGATGTTAAAGCGTGGAGAGGCCCATCAAGTAGCAAGAATGTTTTTTCTAATTCCTCCCTTAGCTGCTGGACAAGCGTGGTTGCTTTTTGGAGAGCAATGGAATACACCAATGTTGTTCGGGGCGGGTCTGATTTTGTTGGGGCTGCTGCTAGGCAGAGAGAAAAAAGCCTTATAATCAAGTACTCATAATATCGGTCATGCAAGTCTTGTTTAGGCCATAGTTAGATTTAGGGAGCCTCATGCATTTTTTTCACTCTGCCACCCATTTTCTTAGCGTGCTGCTCAATTCAGCAAGGCTCTTATCGCTACTGGCCATTATTAATGGTCTTTGGTTAATTGCCCCTATAGTTCAGGCTTATAGTGGTCACATTTATTGGCGTAGCCATGGGTTTACCGAGTGGTTGCAGTCCTTGGGCTTTATTGAGTTATTGGATCTGCCGCGCTTCTCATTGGGGATTATTTTAATTGGTTTAGGTATTTCCCTAATTTATCGTTCCCGTATTGCTTGGCTATTTAGTATTTTTATCTTGCTCTTGCTGATCATGCTAGATATTAGCATGGGGCCCAAGTATTTTTGGCATGGTTTGTTTTCAACTCTATTGTTGATTTTGTTGATGCGTGCCTGGCATGTTTTTTCCAATCACAGCACAACTAATACAGGAGTTATTGCTCTATTTAGTATAGTGGTGCTGGCTGCGTACTCAGTATTAGGTACGTTATATTTAGGCGATCATTACCAGCCGCCTATTAATGACCCATTTACCGCGCTTTATTTTTCAATGATTAGCATGTCAACGGTGGGCTATGGCGATATTGTGCCTGTGACCATTGAGTCCCGGATGTTTACTATTAGCATCGTGGTTTTTGGGATTACTATTTTTACTACTTCGGTCGTATATATTGCGGGTGCGTTGGTGCATGATACACAGGAAATTGTTCAAAAAAGGCTATTTAGAATGAAAAATCATTATGTTATTGTGGGCACCTCATTGCTGGCTCAGTACGTGTATCAAGGATTGAGAAAGCGTAAAATGAATGTTGTGGTAGTTTGCCCAGAAGATAAACGGGATTGTTTTCCAGCCGATGCCATCGTTGTGACAGGAGAAATGAGTGCTATTAATACCTTGGAGCAGGCCTCAGTCAAGCATGCTCAATGTGTGATGGCTTTAGAGGAAAATGATGCCGAGAATACTTATATCTTATTGGCTGTAAATGAAATAGTGGCTGATGATGTCAAGACGGTTATTGTTATTAACGATGATAATAATCGCAAAAAAATAAGTTTATTGCGCGCTGATTTTGCATTTTCATTAACAGAATTAGGGGGGGAAATTTTAATGCGCGTCCTTAATGGAGAGGATATTGATAGCTCAATGATTGGTGAGTTGTTGATTGGGCATACCCAGGCTGAATTCAATGCAGCAATGCAAGGACGCAGCAAGTAGCGAAAACGGGGAGGCTATGCTCAAAACACTGTTCAGCATTGTGGCGGGCTCTGCCCTTGGTGGAGTATTGCGTTGGGGGCTTAGCGTGCAGCTAAATGCGGTCTGGGCAGTGATGCCTTTGGGCACTTATTTAGCCAATGTTATTGCTGGCTATTGTGCGGGATGGGCACTGGCTTTTTTTACTCATTGGCCTCACCTAAGCGCAGACTATCGTACGTTTGTGCTCACAGGCTTTTGCGGGGCTTTATCGACCTTTTCTACATTTTCCGTAGAGGTGCTGGAACGCTTTCAAAATGAGCAAATTGCAGCAGGGGTATTCATCATAGGCATGCACCTAGGCAGCGCATTGGTCATGACTTATTTGGGCTATTTGAGCTATCAGTATTGGCAGTCTATTTAAATAGGCGCTTAGGTAAATAGACCGCCCTAATCAATCAAAAGCTGCCAAATAAAGTGCCTAAAGTAATTACAGCAACAAGGGCCACCATGGGGGCGATCATGGTAACCATGGCGATATTGGCATAAGCTTGTCGGTGGTTCAAACGGCAAATAGCCAATAAAGTAATAATTGCTCCGCAATGGGGCAAGGTATCAAACCCCCCTGCAGCCATAACAGCGACGCGGTGCATCAGCTCTGGGCTGATGCCTGCTTGTTCAGCTAGGGCTAGGTATTCTTGGCCTAGAGTTTGCAGAGCGATACTCAGTCCGCCGGAAGATGAGCCTGTAATGCCTGCCAAGACATTCATGGCAATGGCCTCAGAAATTAGGGGGTTAGTGGGGCTTAGGTTTAACACGGTATCACGTATTACGGCAAAGCCAGCAAGGGTCGCAATGACTGCTCCATAACCTACTTCAGAAGCTGTGTTAAAGAGAGGTAACATACAGCCAAACACTCCTTGGTTCACGCTTTCTTTGAGGTTCTGCCAACGTCCTAGGCGTATGATAATAAGTGTTGCACAGGCAGTTATTAGAGCAATGATCAGAGCCCAGAGCCCGGCCATGTTTTGGGCATTGAGGGTGGGGTAGCGGTGGGTAATTAAGCTAAAGTCAGTAGTAGGAAAAATTACATAAGTAAATAGGGCATTGACGCCGATGACCAAAAATAAAGGCAGAATGGCCAAAGGAAGGGGCATAGTGGATAGCCTCCCGTGCTGCTCTTCTGTATCACTGCTTTCAGGTAATACCATGTCATCAGCCTCATCAACACCGTATCCACGTCCTTCTATACGAGCTTTGCGTACGCGTCCCTGTAACCACCATAGCCCTCCGCCCAGCATAATTAGCGATGCAATGAGCCCTAGTCCGGGCGCTGCAAATACATCGGTGCCAAAATAAGGAATAGGAATGGCGTTTTGTATGGATGGGGTGCCGGGCATCGCCGTCATGGTAAAGGTAAAAGAACCCAAAGCGATGGTTGCTGGGATAAGGTTTTTGGGAATATCTGCGCTTCGAAATAAATCACGGGCAATGGGATAAATGGCAAAGGCTACCACAAATAGAGAAACGCCCCCATAGGTCAGGATGCCACATGCTAACACCACGGTAATTAAGGCATGCTTAGCGCCCAAGCGATGTACAATCCATTGTGCAATGGTATTGGCTGCACCTGAATCAGCCATGAGTTGGCCAAAAAGAGCACCGAGCAGGAAAATAGGTAAAAACTGCAGTACATAGCCGCCCAACGCCTTCATAAAGGTTTCAGTATAAATAGGCAGCATGAAGGCAATATCACCAGATAGAAATACTGCTAATCCTGCCATGAGCGGGGCAAGTAATAACACTGTAATCCCACGGTAGGCCAGGAACATAAGTAGCAGCAGGGAAATAATAATGGCCAATGTAGACATATGCGGCTCAGAAGTAAAGAGTGAGGGGAAATGGCGAGAAACATGAGGTATTGTAAAGAAAACCAATCAAACATCACAGCTGGTTTAACATTGTTTGTGGGATGATTTCGTAGTATTGGTTAAAGGAATGAATAATGAGTGAGCAAACCCAAAGTGTTGCCCAGTTAATCGTGCGGTGTCTAGAAAAAGAAGGGGTGGAATATGTATTTGGTATTCCTGGCGAAGAAAATATTAAATTGGTACAGGCGCTGACGGAATCTAAAAAAATTCGCTTTATTTTGACCCGGCATGAACAAGGCGCTTCATTTATGGCGGATATTTATGGTCGTCTGACTGGACGCGCAGGCGTTTGTATCGCTACTTTGGGACCCGGAGCAATTAATTTATTGTTGGGAACGGCAGATGCACAAACAGATTCTAGTCCACTTGTGGCCATCAGTGCGCAGGTGGGCTTAGATAGAATTTATAAAGAGTCTCATCAAATTGTGGATTTGGTGGCAATGTTTCGCCCAGTGACCAAATGGGCTGATATAGTCCGCACTCCAGAAGCTGTCCCTGAGATGATCAGGCAGGCTTTTCAAATCGCTCAAGCTGAGCGTCCCGGTGCTACCTATTTGGCTGTGCCTGAGGATATAGAAAGTGCTTCTGTGCCCATAGAGGTACAGCCTTTGAATGGCTCCGTGATGGCCAAGAGTTATCCCGATCCGGGTGCAATTGAGCAGGCTGTTGCCCTATTGAGGCAAGCTAAAAAAGTAGTGATTTTGGCTGGTCATGGGGTGGCACGTACAGGCGCGCATCAAGCATTAACAGATTTTGCGCAACGCTTTGGCATTCCTGTAGCCACTACTTTTATGGCCAAAGGAGTGATCAGCGATCGTTACCCAGAGTCCCTAGGGGTTATTGGGTTTATGCGCCATGACTATGAAAATTTTGCTTTTGATCAGGCTGATGTCATTTTGTCTGTTGGCTATGAGTTACAGGAGTTTTCACCTGCGCGCATAAACCCCGGCCGAGATAAGACTATCTTGCATATCAATACATTTTTGCCCGATGTGGATGCTTACTATGATCCCCAACTAAATATTGTGGCTGATTTATCTTTAACCATGCAAGCGTTAGGCCAGGCCTTGGATGCTGCCTTAAAGGGGGGGCCTTTGCCTGGTTCAGCCGCCAGCAATAGTGCAGTTATTCGAGAACTATTACAACAAGAGTTGGTCCAGGGTTTAAAGAGTAATGATTTTCCGCTTAAGCCGCAAAAGATTGTAGCGGATATTCGTGCAGCCCTTGATGATGAAGATATTGTTTTGGCTGATACAGGGGCTATTAAAATGTGGATGGCTCGTTTGTATCCCACGTACAGCCCTTTGAGCTGTATTGTATCCAATGGGCTTTCGACCATGTCCTTTGCTTTGCCTGGCGCAATAGGAGCGCACTTAGCTTACCCAGAGAGAAAGGTTTTGGCTGTGATGGGGGATGGGAGTTTTTTAATGAATTCCCAAGAAATAGAAACCGCTGTACGCGAACAGATACCATTAAAAATTTTGGTGTGGGTGGATTCTAGTTATGGACTTATTAAGTGGAAGATGGACATCGAGGAAGGCGCCCATGAAAGTGTTGATTTTGGTAATCCCGACTTTGTGCAGTATGCGCGTAGTTTTGGGGCTCAGGGTTATGAAATTAGCAGCGCAGAGCAACTCTTGCCGATCTTAAAACAAGCACTTAATGAGCCCGGGGTTTCTGTGGTTGCTTGTCCTGTTGATTACTCAGAAAATATGAAACTTGTGGATAAATTAGGGGCCTTAACCATCGCTCTTTAGTGATTATGGCTGCTTATTGGTTGAGCCTTGTTTGAGATGCTGGCTGCGTCGTTGCAATAAATACAAGCAAAATAAAAATAAGCTCGCAAATAGTATTAATAATGTCGCTACGGCAAGAATGCTCGGATTTATTTGTTCGCGCAAGCCAGCAAACATTTCTCTGGGCAGTGTTTTATGTTGTGGGCCAGCAAGAAAAAGTACAATTACCACTTCATCAAAAGAAGTCATAAAAGCAAACAGGGCACCTGTTAGAACCCCGGGACGGATGATGGGGAATAGGACGGTTCTAAAGGCTTGGAAGGGAGTGGCTCCAAGATTTAGCGCAGCCCTGTAAAAGGAGGGGTCTAAGCCGCTTAGAGTAGCAGTTACGGTCAGTACAACAAAAGGCAGGCCTAAGGTTGCATGGGCCATGATTAAGCCTAGATAGGTTCCTGTTAGTTTAAGTGGTGCATAAAAGAAAAATAATCCGGCCGCTAAAATAATGACCGGGACAATCATAGGTGAGAGTAATAAGGCGGTAAACAATCGACGCCCCGGTATATGTGGGTGGTTTAGGCCCAATGCTCCCAAGGTGCCTAAAACAGTGGCAAGTACGGTAGCACAGAGTCCTATTAGTAAGCTATTGCGGGTGGCTAGCAGCCAGTTAGGGTGTGCTCCGAGCTGTTGATACCAGCGCAAAGAGAAGGCCTCAGGCTGGAGCCGCAGCATATCGGTAGTGATGCTAAAAAAAGGCTCACTATTGAATGAGAGAGGGATGATGACAAGCAATGGGAGCAGCAAAAATAACAGTACTAACGAAGCGAATAAGTAGAGTACAAAGCGCCCAATCCGCTGAGCCCAAAAGTTGCTTGTCGTATTCATAACCACCATTATTTGAGTACTCAGTACAGACGCATTTTAGCAATGCCCATCCATTTGTCGTACAAATAATAAAGAGCCAGTATGATGAGTAGTAACAGCCCACCTAAAGCTGCTGCTAATCCCCAGTTATTGGATTCCTGCATATGAAAAGCGATAAGATTGGCGATCATTTGTCCATCTGTACCGCCAAGTAGGGCAGGGGTAATATAGTATCCAACAGAAATAATAAAAACCAGCAAGGCACCAGCGCTCAGTCCGGGTAGAGAGAGCGGCAGATAAATAGTTTTAAAGGCATGCCAAGGGTGAGCGCCTAGTGATAGGGCTGCCCGCATATAAGAGTGATCAATAGCACGCATGACGCTATATAAAGGCAGAATCATAAAAGGCAAGAGTATATGGGTCATCGCTAAAACTGTAGAAAAGCGCGTGTAGAGTAGTGCTAAAGGGGTATCAATAATGCCTATAGCGGTCAGGATGCGGTTTATTAAACCGTTATTTTGTAATAATGCCATCCATGCTGCTGTGCGTACTAACAGTGATGTCCAGAAGGGGAGCAAAATAAGAATGAGCAATAAGCCGCGTATTGTATTGCGGGCATGAGCCAGTACATAAGCAAGGGGATAGCCTAAAACAGCGCAAAGCAGCGTGATTAATGCGGCCATGCCCAGAGTTTTGCCATATAAAGGCAGGTAAATACGCGCGCTGTGACGCGGTTGAATATGGTTGTGGGCGGTTCGCTCTAAGTCCAGGGCAGTAAGATAATGGTAATCAGTAAAAGAGCGACTGGCTTCAGCAATGGCTTGCCACAGTTCTGGACTGTTCCAGCGCTGGTCAATGTGGACGAGCAGCGCATGGGCGTCTTGGGCATCAACAGGTAAGGAAGGGGTGCGACGTAGCTGTCGTGCTGTGCGGTTGATTAGACTGGTCGCACCCGCATAATGCCTATTGACTGCAGTGGCAAGCTTTCCTGCCTGACGATTTTGGGCTAGGTGCGGTAACTCATGACTGAGCGCATATAGGGCGGGCAGAGGGAGCGTATCGGGGGTCGTCCATTGTTGTAAGGCTTGGCTAGTACGGGGGATCAGGGAGGCAATGCTATCATTATGGATACTGCGATAGAGCATGTTGCCTAACGGGGCCAAAAAATTAAAGGCCAGAAAAATGAGTACAGGCAACAATAATAGTAAGGCATGCCAGCGCTGACGGCGCCGATGACGCCGTTCATTGCGTCGCAGTGTCTCCGTTAACACAACGGAGCCTGCTTTATTGCAGGAGCCATTCATTGAATTTTTCCCCTAAAATTTCCCCATAATCGGCCCAAAACTCACTATTCGCCTTAAGCCCAACAGACAAGTGAGTAGTGGGCAGGTAGGGGTGAACCGCCTCATCGATGTGAGCAAGAGACGAGCGCCGAGTCGGTGCATAAGCCAAGTCTCCAAAACCAGCCAAAGGCTCAGTAGCGGTTGCAAAGGCAATGAACTCAAGTGCGGTATCAAAATGCGGGCTGTTTTTTACAATGGCCCAGACATCTATATCGTAGACATGACCGTCCCACACTATGACAAAGGGTTTGCCCTCATTCATCCGGGCATCATAAAAGCGCCCATGGGCAGACTGCACCAATACAGCGGCGCCATCATTAAGCAGTTGTGGGGCCTGAGACCAGCTATCAAACCAAATGATATGCTCTTTTATGGAGTTGAGCTTATTAAAGGCACGTGTTTGACCTTCATCAGTTGCCAGAACCTCATATACTTGATCGGCGGCGACTCCATCAGCCAGAAGGGCCCATTCTAAGTTTACCTGGGGGCGTTTGCGCAGGCCCCGTTTACCTGGAATTTTATCCAGATCAAAAAAGTCATGAATACTATCTATGGGGCTCTCGGTTAGCGTGTCTGCGTGATAGGCAAATACTGTGCTCCAGATCATTTGTCCCACGCCACATTCATTTTCAAGGGCTTCGGGCAAGAAATCGTCGGCAGCCGTTGTTCCATCTGTGGCTGCAGCGAGTTGCTCAAAAGGAAGCTCCTCTAGCAACCCTTCGGCACAGGCGCGCTCCAGATCGATGCTTTCTATGTCTACAATGTCCCATTGTATTGTGCCCGACTCAACTTGGGCTTTGATTTCCGCAATTCCACCTGCATAGCTTTCAAAGAGCACTGTTTGATTAGAAAAATCCCTAAAGGGGGAAACTTGGTATGTGTCTTGGATGGCACCATAGGCACCACCAAAAGAGACTATTGTTAGGGGGCGCTGTTGGGCCCAGGCAAAGGAGCTGATCCAGCCTAACAAGGATCCTAGGATTGCCACCCAAGCCAGTTTAGGGCGCACCATAAACATATAAAACCTCATGAAATTAATTTAAGAAAGCGAAACAATCGTGATGATCCCAGCCTAATATAACCTGCTGTCCCTTTTGAGTCAGGGTAGGTGGCAGCGGTGTGATGCACTTTACAGATAGCTGTTGACCCGAAGCAAGAGCAAAGAAATAACGAATACAGTCCCCTCCATATTGCTCGGTAATAAAGGTGGCCGCGCATTGATTATCTGTATGGGTGTGAGGGTTGACTTGAATCTTTTCTGGGCGAATAGCCAATATCCCAGTGGCGCTTGGTTGATGGCAGTTACCATTTTGGGCAGTGATGGGTATATGATCGGCTAATACTGCATGAACCGTCTGAGGGGGGCTCAGTCGGAGGTGACTTAGGGGCACCATATTATTCTCACCAATGAAGGCTGCGACAAAAGCATTATTAGGTTGGTTGTATAGTTTGGTTGGAGTATCAAATTGCTGCACTACGCCTTGGTGAAAGACGGCAATTTTATCAGAAAGTATAAGGGCTTCCTGTTGATCATGAGTGACATAAATCACACTAAATCCCAGCTGTTCGTGTAAACGCTGGATTTCTAATTGCATGTGTTCGCGTAAGTTTTTGTCTAAGGCGCCCAGAGGCTCATCCATGAGCACCAGTGCGGGTTCAAAAATTAAAGCACGTGCCAAGGCCACTCGTTGGCGTTGTCCGCCTGATAAGGCAGCAGGTTTACGGTGCGCGAAAGCCGCCATATCAATGAGGCTTAAGAAGTCATGAACTCGGTCTTGGATGCGCTTTTTGGGCCAACGTCTCAGCTTAAGTGGATAAGCAAGATTTTCTGCTACAGTCATGTGCGGAAAGAGCGCATAATTTTGAAAGACCATCCCGATGTTGCGTTGGTACGCCGGGATGCGCTCAATAGGCTGGCCATCCAGCAATATGCGCCCATTGCTGAGTGGCTCAAAGCCGGCAAGCATCATGAGCACAGTTGTTTTACCAGAGCCAGAGGGGCCTAATAGAGTAATAAACTCACCGCGCTCAACGTTTAGATTAAAGTCTTTGACAACCAAATGTGTTTGGTCATAGGTTTTTTGTACATTTTTAAACTGCAGGTACATAACGGCGCTACTTTATGGCTCAACACTGAAGAATTGAAACAGGGAATATGCCATAAAAATACGCTATTTTAAGCCAAATCAACTCATAGCGCTAAACTGCTTAAAGATAGGCCTAGGAATGCAGCTCTAAAAACTCTCTTACAAAGGCTGTAGCGGGTTGAGCAAATAGGCGTGTAGGGGTATCCATTTGCTCAATATTACCTTGATTCATGACTACGATGCGATCTGCAACCTCAGTGGCCTCTTCTTGATCATGGGTGACAAACACACTGGTAATTTTTAATTCTTGGTGTAATTGGCGAAGCCATTGTCGTAATTCTTTTCTTACTTTGGCATCTAAAGCACTGAACGGCTCGTCTAACAATAAAACACGTGGCTTAATTGCTAAAGCGCGTGCCAGTGCGACTCGTTGACGTTGTCCTCCAGAAAGCTGAGCAGGGTAGCGATGGGCCAGATGAGGCAACTGTACTAAAGATAATAAATCATCAACCGTGGCCTGAATATGTCGTGCACTGGGCCGCTGTGCGCGTGGGAGCATGCGTAAGCCAAAGGAGATATTTTCTTCAACCGTCATTGAAGGAAATAAGGCATAGTTTTGAAAAACAAAGCCGATTCGCCTCTTTCGTATTGGCAGTGAAGCTGTATCTTGGCCATCAAGAAAAATTTTTCCCTCATCAGCAGATTCAAGACCGGCGATGATACGTAATAGAGTGGTCTTGCCACATCCTGATGGCCCGAGTAATGCGACAAGCTCTCCAGAGTCAATTTCTAATGAAATGCGATTGAGCACAGGTTGGCCGTCGAATTGGCGGGACACTCTTTGTATGGAAATAGACATAGCAATACCTATAAAGCAGGGAAAAGCTTAATAATTTTATATATAGTTTTGTGGGTCTTTTAGAAGTTTTTCTTATATACAAATAAACTGTGCTGGAATAAGCATAGAGATTTTTGTTCTTTTGGGTTTGCTGCCTTGTCATGCACAATGCTTAGCAGGTATTCATTTTTATTTGGGTCGCATGATGGTTAAGAACATAGTATCTTTGTTTGCTTTTTCAGCTGTATTAATAACAACCCCTTCAGCAGCTGTTGCGGAGCAGCAGTTATTAAATGCTGCTTATGATATATCGCGTGAGCTATTTGCTGACTACAACCCATTATTTGAGCAATATTGGCATAATGAGACCAATGAGCCCATCACTATAGAGCAGTCGCATGCGGGCACTTCAAGGCAAGTGCAGGCCATTATGCAAGGTCTCAAGGCAGATGTGGTGACTTTTAATCAGGTCACTGATATTGATGTATTGGCTGAGCGCGGGTTTGTGAGTGATGAGTGGCAGGAAAAATTTCCCAATAATGCTTCTCCTTATTACAGCACCATTGCTTTTTTAGTGCGTCCTGGCAATCCCAAAAATATTAAAAACTGGGATGATTTGGTGCGTGAGGATGTCACCATTGTATTTCCTAATCCTAAAACGTCAGGTAATGCGCGTTATAGCTATTTGGGTGCTTGGTTATATGCCCATGAGCTCTTTCAAGGGGATGAAGAAAAAATAAAAGAGTTTGTTGGCAAATTTTTATCTCAGGTAGAAAGTTTTCCCACTGGGGGGCGAGGGGCCACTATAGCATTTGCTAATAATGAGCAAGGTGATGCGTTATTAACCTTTGAGTCAGAAGTAATTAATATTGCCAACAGTGATGAATTTAAGGACAGGGGATTTGAGATTGTCGTTCCTCCTGTCAGTGTTTTGGCTGAGTTTCCTGTTGCGGTTGTGGACAAGGTGGCCGCAGAACGGGGCACAACTGAGGCAGCAACAGCCTATTTAGAATATTTGTATGCCTATCCTGCTCAAGAACTACTTAGCCGATATAACTATCGAGTACATCATCCTGAGGTCGCTACTAATTTGCCCGATATTCGGCTTATTAATCCTACTGAAGTGCTTGGTGATTGGCAGCATATTCAGAACACTCATTTTGCTTCTGGTGGGGTGTTGGATGAATTATTAGCCCAGCGGTAAGGGGTTAAATGTTTATGGTCTCAAGCAAAATATTGCGTTGGAGGTGGATAGAGCAAAAGGCGGTATTGCCTGGCTTTGGTCTTAGTCTGGGCCTGAGCGTGCTCTATATTAGTTTAGTTATTTTGCTGCCATTATCTGGGTTATTTGTATATCTCAGTGAAATGAGCGCTGCCCAATATTGGGCAGCTATTTCTCATCCGCGTGTGGTGGCAAGTTATCGCACGACTCTGAGCGCTGCTTTAGTGTCTACACTGATGGTAAGTGTGCTGGGAGTGTTATTGGCATGGGTATTGAGCCGTTATCAATTTCCTGGGCGGCGTTTGGTTGATGGCTTAATTGATTTGCCTTTTGCTCTTCCGACCTCGGTGGCAGGCTTAACTTTGGCTACGTTATTTGCCCCTAATGGGTGGTTAGGACACTATTTTTCCGCTTTGGGAATTAAGGTAGCCTTTTCTTGGAATGGCATTGTTTTGGCCATGACTTTTACTAGTTTGCCTTTTGTGGTTCGTTCTGTGCAACCGTTAATTCAAACCCTAGAAAAGCCCCTGGAAGAGGCTGCGGAAACACTAGGAGCTTCAGCATGGCAGCGTTTTTATTACGTGGTTTGGCCTTTATTGATGCCGGGCTTAATTACAGGGTCTTCACAGGCATTTATTCGCTGTTTAGGTGAGTTTGGAGCCATTATCTTTATCGCAGGGAATAGCCCCTATCAAACAGAGGTGGCTTCTTTAATGATTTTTGTGCGCTTAGCCGAGTATGACTATGGATCTGCTGCAGCCATTGCTTCTGTGGTGTTAGCTACGTCATTGGTATTGTTATTTGGGTTGCAGCGCATACAGCACTACTATTTTGCTAAGAAAAACTAATATGAATAATCGTCTGACCATTACTCAAGCCGCATTAGTTGTGCTTTCTTTAAGCATCGTATTGACCTTATTGGTATTGCCATTATTGTTAATTGCTTACCAAGCCTTTAGTCAAGGGTGGGGGGGCTTTAGTCAGGCTTTATTTAGTGCAGATATGCAGCATGCGATTCGGCTTACTCTACTAGTGGCAGTGATCAGTGTGCCGCTTAATACCATATTTGGTATTTTATTAGCCTGGTGTGTGACGCATTATCGATTTAAGGGGCGACAGCTATTAATGACCCTGATTGATATTCCTTATGCCACCTCTCCTGTGGTGGCTGGGTTGTGCTATTTGGTTGTTTATGGAGCAGAAAGTTATTTTGGTCAGTGGCTGAGTCGCCACCAGATACAGTTGATGTTTGCCTGGCCAGGTTTGGTTATGGTTACCACATTTGTCACTAGCCCCTTTGTTGCGCGCTTATTAATACCTTTGATGCAAGAGCAAGGATCTGAGCAAGAGCAGGCCGCTTTGACTTTAGGGGCATCCGGGTGGCAGATTTTTTATTATGTTACCTTACCCAAAATTAAATGGGGGCTGCTGTATGGAGTCATTTTAAGCAATGCACGGGCCATAGGAGAGTTTGGGGCGGTTTCAGTGGTATCGGGGGCTATTCGCGGCAAAACTCTAACCTTAGCCTTATTGGTTGAGCAGTTAAATGATGACCATAAAGTGGTGGGAGCTTTTAGTGCTGCCTTGTTATTAGCCAGCATGGCTATTGTTACTATTATAGTAAAGGCAGTTTTAGAAAAAAAAGCATAGTACACAGAAAAATAAAAAGTAAAAAAACAGAACAGTTAAGTATTATTAAGCTTACCTTTAA
>CALKIR010000024.1 GCA_937995985.1 uncultured Alcaligenaceae bacterium | reverse complement strand
CCCAGCCTCCTGAAAACGGCTATGCCTACGACTTTGTGTGGTATCAAAAAGCTTAGACAGCCTCCTATCAAATCAAATAAAAATAAATTAAGCCCAGTCACTAATTTGTCTTAGGCTAGGTGTTTACCTTATATACAAAGGAATAAAACCCTCTTAATATGAAAATAAATTTGCATAAATAAAAAAAAGAAAATTTATTTTCACCCACCTTTGGAGGAGACTTCATGAAAAAAATCTTTATTTCTTTTGCAGGGGCTATCATATTGAGCTTAAGCAGCTTTTCCGCTGCTTTCACTCAACCACTTATCGTTGCAGTAGACACTGCATTTGTACCCTTTGAATTTAAACAAGGGGATAAATATGTCGGTTTTGATATAGATCTCTGGGATCTTATTGCAACAGAACTTGACCTGGAGTATCAATTACGCCCAATGGACTTCAGTGGCATTCTACCCGCACTACAAACCAATAATGTCGATGTAGCCCTAGCCGGCATAACCATTACAGAAGAACGCAAACAAGCAATCGACTTTTCAGATGGTTATTATGACAGCGGCTTTATCCTGATGGTGCCTACTGATAGTGATATTACTGGTCCTGCAGATCTCGCCGGAAAAACATTAGCTCTCAAAACAGGCACCTCAGCTGCTCAATACGCTCGGGAAAACTTTACTGACACTGAATTACGGCTCTTCCCTAACATTGACAATGCCTATTTAGAACTACAAACTGGACGCGTAGACGCAGCAATGCATGATACTCCAAACGTCCTATACTACATCAAATCAGCGGGAGAAGGCCGTGTCAAAACAGTGGGGGAACCGATGCTTGCACATGAATATGGCATCGCTTTTCCAAAAGGTAGTGCTTTAGTTGAGCCTGTTAATAAAGCGCTACAAAAAATTAAAGAGGACGGACGCTACAAAGATATTTATCTCAAATGGTTTGATGCCGAGCCGCCAGCCCAATAACCCCTTTCTCATCTTAGTCGCTCTACTGCTTTTAAAAAAGGGGATCCCCTATGGACTTCCAATGGTCTGTCATTGTTGAGTCGTTGCCTCCACTACTGCAAGGAGCCAAGTTAACTCTATACATCACGGTCATGGGCCTTATCGGCGGCATGATTACAGGCTTTCTTTTTGGTCTTATGCGAGCTTATGGCAATCCAATTCTTCATTTTATTGCCTCTATTTATATAGAACTCGTGCGCGGCACACCTATTGTCGTTCAAGTGATGTTTATTTATTTTGCTTTGCCTGTACTAATTGGGCTTCGCATCGATCCCCTGTCTGCCGCTATAGCCTCAATAATTGTTAACTCTGGGGCCTATATAGCTGAAATTGTTCGAGGCAGTTTTCAATCTGTAGCCAAAGGCTTGCATGAGGCAGGACTAGCTCTAGGGTTGCCCGAATGGCAGGTCCTCACTTCTGTTGTGGGTCCCGTTGCCTTTAGACGCATGATCCCTGCCCTGGGTAACCAATTCATTGTTAGCCTTAAAGACACCTCTTTATTTATTGTTATTGGTGTGGGTGAGCTTACCCGTCAGGGCCAAGAAATTATGGCTTCAAACTTTCGTGCTGTAGAAATTTGGACTGCTGTTGCCTTATTTTACTTAATCATGATTGGCGTGCTCTCTACCATATTACGCCTCATCGAAAAAAGGATGCGTATCCTATGAGCACTACAAAAACCTCTGCCCTTTCCCAATGCCCTATGGTTGAGTTCCGTAATGTAGTCAAAAAATTTGGCTCCACTGTGGTGCTCAACAATTTAACCCTTAATCTAAATGCCAATGAAGTAACTGTAATTATCGGCCCATCAGGTTCAGGAAAATCTACCTTGCTACGCTGCATTAACGTATTAGAAAAAATTGATGGCGGAGATCTAATTGTTGATGGCTTAAGTGTTCTCGGAAACAGTAAACAAATACGTGAAATTCGTCAAGAAGCTGGAATGGTATTTCAACAATTTAATCTGTTTCCTACTATGACAGCCCTACAAAATGTTACATTTGGTATGCGACGAGTGCGTAAAACCCCTCGCCTACAAGCACAAGAAGAAGCAATGGAGCTACTTAATAAAGTTGGACTTGCAGAGAGGGCTCAACACTATCCTCACGAACTGTCTGGAGGACAACAACAACGAGTTGCCATTGCTAGAGCTCTTGCCCTTAAACCTAAGTTGATGCTTTTTGATGAGCCGACTTCTGCACTTGATCCTGAACTGCGCCATGAAGTATTACGAGTTATGCAAAATCTTGGCGAAGATGGAATGACAATGATCGTGGTAACCCATGAAATGGATTTTGCTAAACGAATGGCTAATCGAATTATCTTTATGGATCACGGCCATATTGCTGCCGATGGCAGTCCAGATGAGCTTATGAATCAAACCAATAATGAGCGCTTACGCTCCTTTTTACAACACGTTCACTAAATGACCAATTTAAAATACTTTGCAATCTCGGGCAGCCCTTATGAGCTAGGGCTACAATTAGGGGCTTTCGGGCGCTCTGTAGTGCACAATTATCTCATTCATAGCCACGCTTGGAAAAAGCTCATGGGTTGGCGCAATCATCCCTCCGTCACAGCAATGAAACAGCTGGTATTTCAACATTTCCCTGAAATATGGCAAGAAATCCAGGGTCTTGCTGACGGTCTTTCACTCCCTTTTGAAGAAGTATTTATTTGGAATGCACGCGGCGATCTATGGGCTCAGGCTCCCGATGGTTGTTCAAGCATTCTACAGAATTCTCCCTACCCTCGATCAACTCATAATGAAGATGGTGACCCATCCTTTTATGGCTATTGTGGTATTGCCCATGTTCGCCCAAACAGCAGTGCAGAATTTATTTCATTTGTTTACCCAGGCTCAATACCGGGACACACCTTTGCACTCAATCAATACCAATTAAGTATCACTGTTAATAATATCCGCGCTTTGTCTGCTCAAAAAGGAATTCCACGGATGGTTCTATGCCGTGCAGCACTCAATTGTCCTGATCACCAAACAATCATTGAACTTTTAACAAAGCACCCACGCAGCGGAGCGTTTAATCTCAATATTATTGATGTAAACAAACAAGTACTAAGTATAGAGTTTAATGATTCTGAGATCTCTATCCATAGAATAGACGCTCCTTATTTTCACGCTAATCATGCCATTCATACTCTCATGCGTGACTACCCGCAATGCATTACTGGCAGCTCTGGATACCGCCAGCTACAAGGAAATTATCTAATTAACCACCCTCATTGGGACCATAACCCTCTAACAATACTTGGTGATACCAACCATAAATATTTTCCAATCTATAGGCGTCAGGAAAATGACACTGATAATGAAAACACCATCGCTACAGTTGATTTTCAATACAACGATGATAACGTGCACTGGACTGTTTATGATGATCCACATCATACCCCTATTTTTAGCTTTATTAATTTATCCAAAATACCAGTGAGCTAACCTATGAGCAGTTCCCCTCCTGATACTTTAGAGGCTCTTCACAGTTTATACCTAGATATCCAAGCCCAGCCTGATGCGTATCGTTTTGGTGAAAAGAGCTTAACCTCTTTGAGAGGTCTTTTAACTCACCCCAAAGATGCTGCTCATAGCAGCATTACAGAGCTCGCTGAGCAGCTTCATGTTAGTCCTGCTACGCTAACTCGCTTATCTCGTCGATTAGGCTTTGAAAGCTTCAATCAATTCCAAGAGCTATTTAAAGACAGCCTTTCAACCCCCCAAACTCCTTTTTATAGCACTCAGGTCACCCGCTTACTCGAGCCCTCTTCGGACTCTACGCATAAAGATACACCGCCTCAACAGGCTTATATACACCTAAAACAATTAGCAGAAGAAAACATTCATAATATTCATCAATTCATTCAGCTCCTTGATAAAAAAGCCTTCCAAGAAGCAGCCCACACAATAGCCCAAGCACAAAAAATACGGATACACGGAAAACGCCAATATAGTGCTTTAGCCCAATTTTTATGTTACGGCTTAACCCTTATTCGCCCTCAAGTAAGCTTGCTAGACCCCAATCATTTAGGTATTGCTGAGGGATTGGCGCAATTGCATCCTGGAGATGTTTTAATTACAGCTAGTGTTAGTCCTTACACTCGTGAAGTAGTACTTATTAATCAACAAGCAGCGGAACGAGGTATTACCCTGATTAGCCTGACTGATTCTCCACACTCTCCTTTAGCTACTACCGCTGATTACTCTTTCTTGATTTCTGGGCAAAGTAGTTTTTATAGTAATAGTATCTCTGCGTACTTTGTATTTGCCGAAGGGCTCCTAAACCAAATTGCTTTGGAGCTAGGTCACAAAGCAATAGAATCCATCAAAAAAATAGAACAACAAATTCAATCTCTTAAAATAGAGACACTCTATTAACTTGGAAATAAAAAAGCCCAACAGAACGATTCTGTTGGGCTTGAAGAATGATTCATCATTTATA
>CALKIR010000023.1 GCA_937995985.1 uncultured Alcaligenaceae bacterium | reverse complement strand
CTGGGCAGCTTATGATTCCCATCCTAATGTATCATCAGATTGATGTGCCTGCTGCTTAATGATCCCCGTGATAGCAAAGAATTCGCTCAGGCTCTGCTCACTTTAGTCACGCAACCCATGTTGGCACAACGGCTGGCGCATCACGGCAGGCAATTGGCACAGCAGTTTAGCTGGAAAAATATCGCCAACCAATTTGAACAACTATACAGTCACATCCTACAGGCTAAAAAAAACTCCTGATGCACCCAAACCTGCATGCTCAGCGTCTACATAAAATGCTCAGTAAATAATCTATCGGCATGGGCCCCCCAATTTTTATTAGCCTGCGGGCTTGCAGGGCTAGGATGCAATAAATACTGCACTGCCACCTCAGAACCAACTACGGCTCGCAAACGGTGCTCAGCATAACGCCCTATCCCAACCAATAGGCGCGGCTGCATGTACTCAATGAGCGCCTCCAAAGCGGCATCACATACTGAAGTCAATAACTCATGCTCCGCTTTACTTAGATGGTCCGGTATTAAATTTCTATCCCGAGCCAAAAAAAGCAAGGGACAATAATTCCACACAAAAGCCTGATTAAAAAACAGCTCTGGATCCTGAAACTTTTCTTGAGCCCATCCCCAAAAGCGCTTCCCACTGCCTTCACGTCGATGACATTCCATACCTAAAATAGGGTATTTAGGATGTTGTATTGGCAAAGGCTCAGACAATGGCTCTGTCAGCTGCAACCACTGTTTGATAGACACCACATCACCAAAAGGAATACCCGTCTGCGCCATCCCCCAAGGGCCAGGATTCATACCCACCATAAGTATGCGTCCCGTTTGGGCACCATAACGGCGGATATACTCATAAACATTGCCCCATGCGTACTCCAATGGATTATAAACATGAGAAGGAGTGCTCCACTGAAGCCGACTTACCTCATGGGATAATGTCTGAACAATTTCTAGCAACCGATCACTTATCATTCTATATACCCAATTTCTTTCATAACTACTTAGTTAAGCGATGATTCAATCATACCAGTACTTTTACTGAGTACTCACAAGCAAAAGAGTGCTATGATATACAAATGTTTTGCGTACGCGCTCCAAAGACATGAATCTTGCCCCGTGCCAGTTAACAATGATTACTTAAAAAGTCTTATTTTCTACGGCACAAATTAATACATATAGGGGCTACTCAATAGATAACCACAATTCCAATATAAAAAAGGAGCAATAATGAAAATAATGTATCCCACTGATCTGGTCGCTCGTCCTGAGCACCAAACCCTAAATCATAATGACATTCGTTTAGGCGATATTGTTTATGTACAGCCCAAAAATGGGCCTAAAATTGCTGCCAAAGTAATTTACAACGCCTATTTATTTGGCAGCAAAACCTTTACTGCCGATGCCCAAGATCCGATCTATGGGCGTCGTTTGCGGATGCGTTTTCGTCTTCAGGACATTCACCATGTGGTACCCAGCACACCACTGAACTAATACACTATTGTTAGGTTCGGGGCGGTACACTGCCCCTTTTTGCTTGTAATCAGCCCAAGTCACAATGGCGACTGAGTCTGTTTACGCTGAGTCATCTCTAAGGAAACACCATGAAAAAGGTCTATCTGGCTGGTCCTGATGTATTTGCCAGCGATGCAGCAGAGCGAGCGGATAAACATAAATCCCTATGTCGCTCTCATGGATTTGAGCCCTTACATCCAGTCGACCAAATTGAGCCTACAGCACAAGCCATCTACCAACGCAACATAGAACTCATCCAAGAGGCTGATGCCCTTATTGCTAATGCCAACCCTTTTCGTGGCGCCGAACCAGACTCCGGTACCGTATTCGAAATAGGCTATGCGGTTGCTCTGGGTAAGCCTGTGATTATTTATCTTGATGAGCCCCTTACTATTGTAAAAACGGTAGAAAAATATTATGGGCCAGTTTATTTTGACCAAATAAGACAGCAGTGGGTTGACCAAAATGGCTATATGGTTGAAGACTTTAATCTGCCCCTGAATCTCATGCTCAGCATTCCATGTGAAATTGTGGCGGGTGGCGTCCTCGAGGCTTTACTGGCATTACAAAAAAGATGGTACGACTAAGACGGCTTGATACAAACCCGTTAACTGAGCAGAAGCCAAACTAAAGAAAAAATGCGCCAATCTTTCAAATAAGATTGGCGCATTTTTCTTATAGTCTATTCTGAGCTCATGCTGCCGGAACTAATTTTTGATAATAATTAGGTAAGGCAAATAGCGCACCATGCACTTCAGGATTGTAGTATTGCAACTCATCAATACCACGCTGCTGAATGCGCTCAGCAATGGTCTCGGCACTGACTGCCTTAGGACGCAATTCATCAGAAGCGACGGCCAATGCCCAATAAGCTCCATAGAGAGGAATGTACAAACCATATGGGCTCACATGCTTAAAGACATTTGCCAACATATGGCTGAGACGATGGACTTGCTCAGGCTCATGAAATGGTGACCCTAAGTGCAATACAATGGCCCCACTCGGAGTTAAGATTTTTTTGCACGCTGCAAAAAATTCCTCCGTATACAAGGGACCCGCTGGGGTCTCTGGATCAGTTAGATCCAATAACACTACATCAAAGCGCTCTTTGGTTGTACGCACAAACTCAGCGCCATCCCCTACTTTGATAGTCGCCTTAGGATGGTCAAAAGACCCCTTATTGATGGACTGCAGGTATTGCTTGGAAACCTCAATAACCTCACCATCTAAATCAACTAACGTAGCTGACTCGAGGGTATCATGCTTGAGTAACTCTTCGAGCGCCCCCCCATCCCCGCCTCCAATAATTAAGGCCTTTTGAGGATTAGGGTGACTCAGCAGTGCGGGATGAACCAAGCCCTCGTGATAAAAGAACTCTTCTTTTTCAGCCGTCATGAGGCACCCATCTAAGCGTAAGGTACGCCCCATATCAGCCGACTCTAAAAGTTCTAAATATTGATATTTGGTATGTTTTTCCAGCAACCGCTTACGGAACCAAAAACCATACACACTGGTATCGTTCAGAGTTTCCCAAAGCAGCTCTCCAGCCTGATTGCCGTGCTCATCCCCTCTTAAGATCTGATTTCTTTGCACCGATTCAGGAGCAAAGGCATCAATTAGGCTTTGCATCAGCTGCTGAGCTTTAACGGAATTATCCGCGCTGAAATTGCATACATAAACATCTAGGGTTACCCCTTGACGTTCCGGCCAGGTGTGAATTGCCAGATGTGACTCAGCGAGCAATACAGCCCCTGTCACGCCCCCTGGCTCACCTTGGTATTCAGGAAAGGTGACCCATTTCTCACCCACAATGGTTAATCCTGATCGTTCTGTTTCGGTTCGACATAAAGTCGCCAGTGCTTGCTCGTCTGTAAATAGAACGGGCGCCCCCTGGCACTGGTATAAATCTGCGGTAAGGTGCAGGCCTTGCATCGTTTTCGCTCCTTAGTAAAAGGATCCCAGCCTATAAAAGGCTGAAAAAAGCCCGAAGCCCGTTTCCACCAAGGTTAGAACGAGGACTTCACAAAAAAAGGCAATGATACACAACAAGACAGGCACTGCATATAGCTTTTAGTAAAAAAAATATGAAGGGCTGTTTATTTACCACAATCCCCTCTAAATGCGGCTCAGACGCATCATTATTTCCTCGGTTTCCGAGCCAATAGGCGCTTTTCCCCGTGCTCGGTCTTTCACTTGATATAACTCAATTCGGGGCGACACGCTTATGTATATGCTTATAACTGGGGTTTAGATCTGTTTTATGCTGCTTTAGAGAGGAAAGTCGTATGCCTTATCCCAATGAACACAAGTCTCAGCTGCCTCAAAAAGGCAAGCGCGGCTTTTTAAAACAACTACTTGGCTTAGGTGCCACCGCAACCGTTATCCCTATTCAACCAGTACAAGCTCAAATTAATGAGCAGCCTGCACGGCGGCCTGGTATAGAGGGAAAACGCTTTGCCATGGTTATTGATTTACGTAAATGTATTGGCTGCCAAGCCTGTACAGTGAGCTGTTCAGTAGAAAACCTCCCTCCCTTAGGACAGTTCCGTACCACAGTGCTCCAATATGAGGTGGAAGATTACGATGGCAGCCAACCAGCTATGTTTAATCTCCCCAGATTATGCAATCACTGTGAAAATCCTCCCTGTGTGCCTGTATGCCCAGTGCAGGCAACTTTCCAACGCGAAGACGGCATTGTCTTAGTTGATAATGAGCGTTGTGTTGGCTGTGCTTACTGTGTGCAGGCCTGTCCTTATGATGCTCGTTTTATTAATGAAGAAACCAAAACTGCAGATAAATGTACTTTTTGTGAGCATCGTTTAGAAGTGGGACTCTTACCTGCCTGTGTAGAAACCTGTATTGGAGGAGCTCGTGTTATTGGAGACCTTAATGATCCCAATAGCACCATCAACCAAATGCTGCGTGAAAACAGAGGAGATATCAAGGTTCTAAAACCTGATATGAGCACTCAGCCGCGAGTGTTCTACATTGGTCTGCCTGATGATTTTGTTGATGGCGTCGAGGGACAAACCAGTGTCCGCCTTGTGACTGAACCATAAAAGGAGCTCGGGATGAAAATTATTGAAATTCTTACACCAGCCTACGATGCTGCTTGGTTACCCTGGGCTGTACAATATTTTTTCTTGATTGGCATCGCCACCACAACAGCTATTACTGTAGCGTTGATTAGTTTTACTGATGCGCAAAGCCCGGTACGCCGAGTGCTCCCTGCTGCTGTAACCGTCCTCCTAGTCAGTGCTATTGTGGCTCCCATTGCCTTATTTGCGGACTTACAGCAACCAGGGCGCTTCTGGCACTTTTATGCTTATTTCAGTCCCCATTCCTGGATGTCTATAGGCGCCTTTTTACTGCCAGTATTTGTGGTGCTGTCTCTTCTTTATGCATTATTTTGGTGGTTTAACCGTGAGACCTTATTACGCTTTAGTAGCATCCTCTTGATTGTTTCTGCGGTCAGCATCCTCATTTATACCGGCGCTGAGGTCATGGTTATCCGTGCACGCCCCCTATGGCATACCTATTTCTTGCCTATTAATTTTGCGTTAACTGGCTGGCTCGCTAGCCTAGGTGCCATCTTATTAGTGGCTCGTTGGACACCTAATGGGCTTACAGCATTGCCTGCAGGCTTGATGCGCCGTCTCAGCCTTGCCGCGCTTGTCCTACTGGCAATCAGTGCCTGTGGCTGGGTATTGGCTGGAATTACAGGTGTTGAGCCCTCATTTACCGCGGCAATGGAGTTATTCAGCACTTATCCCACTTGGCGCAGCAGCTTGTATGGCTCGGTTATTTTAGCGCTGGTACTGATTGCATTGCTCAGCGTGCGACCTGAGCGCATATGCAGCCCATGGCATTCCCTCATCTGTGCACTCGTGATGATGGGCTCTGCATGGGTATTCCGCTGGATTATTTTCATGAGTGTACAAGGGGTGCCCAAATACGGGGCTGGCCTGTATTTACAAAGTATGCCGCTAGGCAGTGATGGGCTCATGGGCATGATTGGTATTCTAGGTTTATGCATTGCATTATTAGCAATTGTTACCTGGTTCTTATACCGTTTCCCGCGTCCTCATGCTTTTGCTTCCCTGTCTCCCTCCCCCCACAGTTGATAGCGATCTTTTACTGAGTACAAAAGATCTGAAAACAAGTTTTTTTTGGAAATACTACCATGAGCAAATCAGACCAACAGAACAAAGACAGACGCAAACTAATTAAACACGGCGCTTTGGCTGCTGGTGGGCTTGCGGCTTTTGCTGCCGGCTATGGCGAGACTTTAGTCAAAACAGCACGCGGTTTAACCCAAGGAACAGCGGGTGAGCCTACCAAAGATGCCGTCCGCGGCAATGCACGCATCCCCGAGTTTGCCATTAATCCTGAAACAGGCCAATTAGAAACTCATCCTGGACATGTCGTCAGCCCTTCATTATGTTTGGGCTGCTGGACTCAATGTGGGGTGCGGGTTCGAGTGAATCAACCTGAAAATGAAATTATTCGTATTGCAGGTAACCCCTACCACCCGCTGGCCACAACTCGTCCTGCAGACATGAATGAGCCGGTGCGCGAGGTTTTCTTGCGTCTTGGTCAAGAATATGGCCTGGAAGGACGCGCCACAGCATGTGCCCGCGGCAATGCCATGCAACAGCAACTCACTAGCCCCTATAGAGTGCTTAGCCCCTTAAAGCGCGTGGGCAAACGGGGCGAAGGAAAATGGAAAAAAATTAGTTTTGAGCAACTCATAGAAGAGATTTGCGAAGGCGGTGACCTCTTTGGTGAGGGCCATGTAGACGGTTTACGTGCCATCTATGATCGTGAAACGCTTATCGATCCTGAACACCCTGAGTACGGCCCCCTTTCTAACCAGCTGATCGTAACTGATGCAGGCAATGAGGGACGTACCCCCTTGCTTCGACGCTTTGCAGAACAATCTTTTGGCACCATCAACCGTGCTAACCACGGTGCTTACTGTGGTCAAAGCTTCCGCATCGGTGCTGGAGTCGCCCTCGGTAATGTGCGCGCCATGCCCCATGGTAAACCAGACTGGACTAATGCGCGCTTTGGTCTTTTTATTGGTGCGGCACCGGCCCAATCAGGTAACCCCTTCCAGCGCCAAGGAAGAGAGCTTGCCGAAGCTCGGGCCCGCGAAGAGAATACCTTTAATTATGTTGTGGTTTCTCCCATCCTTCCCACCTCTTCTAGCTTGGCAGCAGGCACCCATAACCGCTGGATTGCCGTCAAGCCTGCCTCTGATTTAGCATTATGTATGGGCATGATTCGTTGGATTTTAGAAAATCATGCTTATAACAAGGAGGTGCTCTCTCAACCAGGTATGCCAGCTATGCGAGCAGCAGGCTTGGCCTCATGGACCAATGCTACCCATCTCTTAATTAACGACCCCGAGCACCCGCGCTATGGTAGCTTTTTAAAAGGCAGCGACTTGGGCTGGCCTGTTGAGACAGATGAGGACGGCACTGAAAAGGATGTCTTTGTGGTGCAGCGAGCAGATGGCAGCCTCGCCCCCTACACCATCACGGAGCCAGCAGAGCTATTTGTGGAGCGAACAGTTAATGCCATTAATCTTGGCGCAGCTCCAGTCAAAGTGTGCACCGCCTTAAGTAAACTGCTTGCTGAATCACAGCGCATGAGCTACGAAGAATATAGTGAGCAATGTGGCATTTCAGTCCAAGAAATCCAAGACCTGGCCCGTGAATTTAGTAGCTACGGCACCAAAGCAGTGGCCGATGCACACGGCGGAACCATGAGCGGCTCAGGCTTTTATACCGCCTATGCTATTGGCATGCTCAATACCCTCGTTGGCAACCTTAATGTAAAAGGTGGCTTGGTGCTGGATGCCGGTCCTTTTGGTCCCTTTGGTCCTGGTCCTCGCTATGACTTCCGCTTCCCCGGGCAAAAGCCGCCTCAAGGATTGGCTCTCTCTCGTACGCGCATGCCCTATGAAAAGAGCAGCGAATACAAGAAAAAAGTGGCTGCAGGAGAATCTCCATACCCCACCAAAGCCCCTTGGTACCCCATCGTAGGCGGGCTCAGTACAGAAATGGTCGCAGCCGGTATTGCTGGCTATCCATATAAGGCGAAGGCATGGATCAATCATATGGGGAACCCTGTATATGGTATTGCTGGGTTGCGCAACACTCTTTATGAGGACCTCAAAGACCCTAAAAAGCTCCCGCTTATTATCTGTGTAGACGCCTTTATTAATGAAACCACTGCACTGGCCGATTATATTGTGCCCGATACCGTCACCTATGAAAGCTGGGGCACCTCAGCACCTTGGGCTGACGTGATTGCCAAGACCTCAACCCTGCGCTGGCCTATTGTAGAACCCAGAGTAGATAAAACCAAAGAGGGACACCCCATTAGCCTGGAGATATTCTTCATCGAAGTGGCCAAGCGACTGGGGATGCCAGGCTTTGGTGATAATGCTATTGGGGATCCACACAGCGACCAACGCTACCCCATTCATACTGCTCAAGACTTCTACTTGCGCGGGTTTGCTAATGTGGCCTATGCCATGGGCCGTCCCGTACCCGATGCCAGTGAAGAAGATATGCGCTTAACTGGGGTAGACAAAAAAATGGACCTCATTAAAGCTCATCTTAAAGAGGAAGAGTGGCTGAAGGTCGCCCTGCTTATGACTCGAGGGGGCCGCTTTGACCGTGTTGAGGATGCCTGGGATGGGGATCATCTCAAACAAGCACATTTAGCCATGCTGCCCATTTGGGACGAAGAGTTAGCCACTTCTACCTACTCCATGACAGGTGAACGCTTCTCTGGTTGCCCCACATGGTACCCCACACGGATGGCTGATGGCACCCCCATGCGTGAGCTCTATCCTGAAGAGCAATGGCCCTTCTTACTGAGCTCATATAAATCCAACATTATGAGTTCTATTTCCATTGGTGTAGATAGACTGCGCCAGGTGCACCCACATAATCCTGTTTCCATTCATCCAGAAGATGCTAAGACATTGGGAATACGCAATGGCGATAAGGTCCGCATCACCACTCCTGGCAATAGCGTAGAGGCTGTAGCCATGCTACGAGATGGAGTCATGCGTGGTGCCATTGCAGTAGAGCACGGCTATGGGCATACTGAGTTGGGAGCGCGTGTCCATTATATTGATGGACAAGCAATGCCTCACAACCCCCGTATTGGTGCAGGTATCAACCTAAACGATCTCGGCTTTAGGGATACCACTCGCCAAGATAAGAATGTCTGGATTGACTGGGTCTCTGGGGCAGCCGTCCGACAGGGTCTACCGGCTCGAATAGAAAAAGTATCCGCCTAATCAGCGGCTTCCTCGGCTCAATCTCTGAGCCCTAATAAACAGGCAGCGATATCGATTCGCTGCCTGTTTACGTTATGATCCTCAGCATTCTGGCAAGGCACATTATTTTTTAATTTTTTCTGGCACTGCTGCTCCCTGAGCGTGAACGACTTCGGTCGGGTGAGATAAATCCTGCCCTAATAAATGCCCAAGTCTTGCTGCTTTGGTATGCAAATACTGACTATTATGCGGATTAGCAGCTATTTCATGCGCCACACGTTCTACAACAGGCACGCCCAAATCAGTCAACGCCTGAACCTTGCGAGGATTATTAGTCATCAAGCGTACTTGCTCAATCCCTAAATGCTGAAGCATTGGCAAACACACGGCATAATTACGCATATCAGCTGCAAAGCCCAGTTGCTCATTTGCTTGGACCGTATCTAAGCCCGTATCTTGTAAGGCATAGGCACGAATCTTATTTGATAGGCCAATCCCTCTGCCTTCTTGGCGCAGATACAGCACCACCCCTTGACCATGCTCAGCGATACGCTGCATGGCGCGCTGTAACTGGGGACCACAATCACAGCGTAAACTAAACAAAGCATCCCCTGTCAAACACTCAGAATGCATGCGCAATAGCACCGCATCCTGAGCATCCCATTGACCATAAGTAAGCGCCAAATGCTCTCGCTGTGTCTCTGACTCAAGAAACACATGCAACTGAAATGTCCCCCAAGGGGTTGGGAGCTTGCTTGATGTGATAAATTCAACCAAAACTATTCACCACCCATAAATCCATGAAGCGTGCTCATCGCCTGCTGGTTCAACCAAGCAGGCCTTATGAGACTTAAAGCTGAGTTGGTAACTGTAATGCCAATTGACTGGCCAGTCCAATATAACGCCGCGGTGTTAAATTAAGGAGCTCATCCTTTGCTGGAGCAGGGATATCTAAGCCCTGTATAAATTCGTGCAGAGTTTCCTTGGTAATTTCTTTACCGCGTGTCAGCTCTTTGAGCTGCTCATACGGGTTTTCTACCCCGTAGCGGCGCATCACTGTCTGTATAGGCTCAGCCAATACCTCATAACATGCATCAATATCAGCATCAATGACCGCCTGATTTAACTCAAGCTTGTCTAAGCCCCGCAAACACGCAGTATAAGCGATCATGCAATAACCAAAGGCCGCCCCTAAATTGCGCAACACGGTAGAATCGGATAAATCACGCTGCCAACGGGATATGGGTAACTTGTCTGCCAAATGCCCTAATAATGCATTAGCTAATCCCAAATTACCTTCTGAGTTTTCAAAGTCGATAGGATTAACTTTATGAGGCATGGTAGATGAGCCCACCTCCCCTTCCTTAAGGCGCTGCTTAAAGAAACCTAAGGCAATATAGCCCCAAATATCACGGTTAAAATCTAATAAAACCGTATTAAAACGCATTAAGGCATGGAATAACTCCGCCATCCAATCATGCGGCTCGATCTGAATAGTTAATGGATTTTGCTCTAAACCAAGCTCCTCCAGAATGGCACGGCTAAAGTTAGGCCAATCTACCTCAGGATAGGCTGCCATATGAGCATTATAGTTACCCGTTGCCCCATTCAATTTGGCTGTAGCTTGCACCTGCTCAATAGCCTGAATGGCTCGCCCTAAACGATGTGCCACATTAGCAAACTCCTTCCCCATAGTAGTGGGGCTAGCTGGTTGGCCATGAGTACGAGCCAACATGGGCTGATGGGCAAAGGAATGGGCCATACCAGCGATTTTTTGATACAGCTTGTGCATCACCGGCACCATCACCTGATCACGGGCTCGAGTGAGCATTAAAGCATGCGACGTATTATTAATATCCTCTGAGGTACAAGCAAAATGGATAAACTCAGCGGCCTGAGGCAGATCGGGCTCCTTGCTAATATGTTCTTTTAGCCAGTACTCTACTGCCTTCACATCATGATTGGTCACGCGCTCAATCTCTTTGATGCGCGCTGCGTCCTGCTCACTAAAATCAGTCACTAATTGCCGCAAAAAAGCCTCGCCTTTGGGACTAAAACGAGGCAATTCTGGTAAGCCAGCCTTAGATAAGGCAATTAACCACGCCACTTCGACCTCAACCCGATGCGCCATAAACCCCGCTTCGGATAAAAAGGGGCGTAATGACTCAGTGGCACGACCGTAACGACCATCAATAGGAGATAAAGCGTTTAAAGAAGTAAGTGTTTCTGCGATGCGCATAGCTCAATCAATTGAAAATGTAAATACGCTATTCTAACACTGCGGGGATTTTCGCGTAGATGATGACGAATAAACCACAGATTAACGAAAAAAATATAGTAAAACCCTAACTCAACCCTCTTGACCGTGCTTTATATAAACATCTTGATATACTTTGAAAGGCATATAATTAATGAACATTCTATATGAAACTCATAGGTTCTCTTACTAGTCCATTTGTTCGCAAAGTGCGAGTCGTAATGGCTGAAAAAAAGCTTGACTACGAACTCGTCATCGATGACGTGTGGAGCGATAACGCCCTCATTACCGAGCACAATCCGCTTGGCAAAATTCCCTGCCTCGTCATCGAAGACTTTGGCAGCCTATTTGACTCGCGTGTGATTGTTGAATATTTAGATACTTTATCCCCTGTTGGGCGTCTATTGCCTCAAACAGGGCGAGAACGGGCACTTATCAAGCTTTGGGAGGCTGCCGCAGATGGTCTTATGGATGCAGCCGTGTGTATCCATACAGAGAACAGCCAACGCCCTAGCGCACAACAAAGCCCTGCTTGGCTAGAGCGCCAACACGAAAAAATAACCCGTGCACTCAGCTTTTTAGAAACCCGCTTGGGCGATAACCCTTTTTGTGCCGGAATTAACTTTAGCCTTGCAGATGTTGCTGTAGGCTGCGCTTTAGGTTATCTCGATCTGCGCTTTCAGTCACTAGACTGGCGCAGCACCCATCAGCATTTAGCGCGGCTCTATGACAAACTGCATGAGCGCCCTTCTTTTGCGGATACACTTCCCTAGCTCCTGTACTCAATACCCATCCCACTCAGCCCTGACCTTTAAGTCAGGGCTGAGTGCTTATGGTCCAGACCCTAATTATGTATGGACACATGAGCTAAGCATGCGCAAAAAAGGTTTCATAAATCATTTGTGTGCCCAATATAAACAACAGACCAGCAAAAATTCTTTTTAAATGATTTACTGGCAACCGATGAGCCGCAGCAGCCCCCAAAGGAGCAGTTAATACACTCATCACACTCAAGGTGATTAACGCCGGCCAGTAGTTATACCCCAACATCCCTGGTATATGTTTGGTCTCTCCATAGCCAGACCAAATATATCCAATGCTATTTGCTAAGGCAATAAAAAAGCCTAAAGCCGCTGAGGTTGCTACTGCACGAGCCATAACGATATTAGCTCGCGCTAAATACGGCACAGATAAGAATCCCCCGCCAGCTCCCAATAAACCAGAGATCACCCCGACCACAAAGCCAAATACAGCGGTTACCCACTTGGGCGGAAGCATCGGTGTGGCATCCGGTGTACTTTTACGCAGCATGCGCAAGGCAGAAATATAAACAAATGCCACAAAAATAATGGCGAGCCATTCATTGCTAATCATAGAAAAAATAGCCCCTCCGGATACGAACCCCCCTAAAATAATGCCAGGCACCATGAGTCGTACCACATCCCAATGAATGGCTTGCCGCTTTTGGTGAGCACGAATACTAGAAAGAGAGGTAAACACAATAGTTCCCATTGCTGTAGCAATGGCAGCATGCACAGCCAAATCTTGGGGAATGCCTATGCGCGGTAGCATATAATTTAAAAAGGGCACTAATACCATGCCCCCACCGATGCCAAGTAGCCCTGCTGCGAAACCCACAAAGGCTCCCAGCCCTAACAGTACCACCAAAAAACCAATTGTCATTATTATTCCTATGAAATGATGCCACCGCCTAAGCAAATATCTCCGTCATACAGCACTGCTGACTGCCCTGGAGTAACCGCCCACTGAGGTGAATGAAAATGAAGGCTAAACTGCTCCCCTTGCGCCTCTATCAGCCGCGCCGCGGTATCTGCTTGCCGATACCGTACCTTGACCCCATATTCAGCTAAGGCTGGAGGATAACCAGCAATCCAACTGGCCTGCTCTGCGTGTAATTGCCCCTGATAAAGCCAAGGGTGGTCAGAGCCCTCAACCACAATTAATGTATTGGTACGAAGGTCTTTTTTAGCGACATACCACGCATCAGAGGTCCCATCTGAGCGTTGACGCCCCTTAACTCCTCCAATCCCCAGTCCACGACGCTGACCATAAGTATAAAAAGCCAAGCCTATATGCTCACCTAAAACAGCCCCTGTATCGTCTTTGATGGGTCCCGGCTCGGTAGGCAAATAGCGATTCAAAAACTCTCTAAAAGGACGCTCGCCTATAAAACAAATACCAGTTGAATCTTTTTTCTGTGCTACAGGTAAATCGAGCTCCTGAGCTATTCTACGTACCTCTGTTTTTTGTAGCTCCCCCAAAGGAAAAATAGTACGTGCCAATTGAGACTGATTAAGACGATGGAGAAAATAGCTTTGATCTTTGCTGGCATCCAGCCCTTTTAAGAGCAAGTATTGACCCTTATGCTCACGCACACGGGCATAATGCCCCGTGGCAATACGCTCTGCCCCTAATGCCATAGCATGATCCAGAAAAGCTTTGAATTTAATTTCTGCATTACAAAGCACATCAGGATTGGGCGTACGGCCAGCAGAATACTCACGCAAGAACTCTGCAAATACTCGGTCTTTATATTCTGCGGCAAAATTAACTGCTTCAAGCTCTATGCCGATCAAATCAGCAACACTTGCCGCATCAATCCAGTCTTGACGAGTTGAGCAATACTCACTGTCATCATCATCTTCCCAGTTTTTCATAAACAAACCAATCACTTCATACCCTTGTTGCTTGAGCAACCAGGCAGAAATAGCTGAATCCACACCTCCGGAAAGACCAACAACCACACGCTCTTTGGTAAAAGATTTGGACATAAAAGAAAAACCTGTGAGCTCAAAATTAATTAGAAAAAAAGATTTTACCGGGATTCAGGATATGATGTGGGTCCAGACAGTGTTTTATTTGCTGCATGACGTGCACTGCTGACTCTCCAAACTCTTGAGCTAAAAACTCTCTTTTGTGTAAGCCCACGCCATGCTCACCGGTACACGTCCCCCCTGCCTTCAGAGCGCGCTGTACGATACGACGATTTAAGCGCTCAGAGGCCTGCCATTCTGCTGGGTCATCAGGAGATAACAACATGAGCACATGAAAATTCCCATCACCCACATGGCCCAAAATAGTACTGGGGAAAGGCGCCTGCGCCATATCTTCGGCAGTCTCGACCACACAATTAGCCAATTCAGAAATAGGCACACAAACATCCGTAGTGCTGGCCACTGCCCCGGGTCGCAATTGTAACCCGGCAAAATAAGCCTGATGACGCGCAGCCCAAAGGCGAGAGCGATCTTCGGGCTGATCTGCCCAATCAAAGTCCATTCCGCCATGACTCTGAGCGATTTCCTGCACCAGCTCAGCCTGCTCCTGTACTGCACTGGGGCTGCCATGAAACTCAAATAGCAACAACGGCTGTTCTCGTAAATTTAATTTACTGTATGCATTCGTAGCACGGATAGCCTGTACATCCATAAACTCTACCCGCGCAATAGCAATGCCCATCTGGATGACCTCGATCACAGTGTGTACTGCATCGGCTACCGTAGGAAAATGGCATACTGCTGCTGCAACAGCCTCTGGCAAGGGATGAAGCCGTACCGTCAGCTCGGTAATAATGCCTAACGTCCCCTCACTGCCTATGAATAAACGAGTCAAATCATAACCCGCCGAGGATTTTTTAGCCCGCTGTGCTGTACGTACTACACGCCCATCAGCCATAACTACCGTTAGGTTAAGCACATTTTCGCGCATGGTACCATAGCGTACCGCATTGGTGCCTGAGGCACGAGTAGCCGCCATCCCCCCTAAGGTTGCATTCGCACCCGGGTCAATAGGAAAAAACAGCCCTGTCTCACTTAACGCAGCATTAAGCGACTCACGCCGAACCCCTGCCTGCACAGTTGCTGTGAAATCTTTGTCATGGATAGCCAGGATCTGATCCATAGCGGATAGATCCAAACACACGCCTCCTTGAACAGCTAGTACATGCCCCTCTAAGGAGGTACCCGCACCATAAGGAATTAATGGCACATGATGTTCATGGCAATGGCGTGCGACCCATGCTACCTCGTCAGTAGTCTGCGCATACACCACCACATCAGGTGCCATAGTTGGATAAGGGGACTCATCACTGCCATGCTGCTCTAAAACGGCGGCAGCTACACTACATCGCTGCCCAAACTTGTCCTGTAATGCTTGAATAAATCCCTCTGGAATCGGCCGTTTAAGCTGCTGAATATCGGCAGTTTTCATTTGTCTTGCTCCGTAAACTATAGTCATAGAAAGTATGACCAAGCAGTAATGCACTCAGGCATGACAATGCCTTGAGTGCACATCATTAAGCATGGGCTGCTTGGGACTCTTGTCTGCTGACTATTTTACGTCTTTCTTGAACCGCTTTGGCCAATTGTTCTACCACTACCTCAGTGTCATCCCAACCAATGCAGCCATCAGTAATACTTTGGCCATAGGTTAAGGCCTGTCCATCCACTAAATCTTGACGCCCTGCAACCAAGTGACTTTCAATCATAACGCCCATGATCCGCTCATCCCCGGCGCTAATTTGTGCACCAACATTGGCTAATACCTCAGGTTGACGACGATAGTCCTTGTTGCTATTAGAATGGCTAGAATCAATCATAATCACAGGGCGCAAGCCTGCTGCAATCATTTTTTGACTCGCTTGTTCCACACTGTGTGCGTCATAATTAGGCTGAGGACCTCCTCGCAAAATAATATGACAATCCTCATTACCTAATGTCGATACAATAGCAGAATGCCCCCCCTTGGTTACGGATAAAAAATGATGAGGATGGGACGCTGCCTTAATGGCATCAACCGCAATATCAATACTCCCTCCTGTACCATTTTTAAAACCCACCGGACAAGACAATCCAGAGGCCAATTCACGGTGCACTTGACTCTCCGTAGTACGCGCCCCAATTGCCCCCCATGCCACTAAATCAGCAATATACTGAGGGGTAATCATATCGAGGTATTCACATGCTGCGGGCAAACCAATCTCATTAATATTTAAGATCAACTCTCGGGCAATGCGTAACCCTTGGTTAATATTAAAGCTACCATCTAAATGCGGGTCATTAATGAGCCCTTTCCAGCCCACTGTTGTACGCGGCTTTTCAAAATAGACGCGCATGACTATTTCTAGTGAATCAGCATATTTTTCGCGCAATTTAATTAATCGCTCAGCATACTCAAGGGCAGCCTTAGGATCATGAATGGAGCAGGGCCCAATTACCACGACCAAACGATCATCTTTGCCATGCAAAATATTGTGAATGGCTTGTCGGCTGCCATGGACCACCTCACTGGCCCGCTCACTGCAAGGAAACTCTCGCATAACATGCGCAGGCGGACAGAGCTCTTTGATTTCACGAATTCTTAAATCATCTGTATTATGGGACACGGTAATTCTCCTCTGTTTTGGCCAACGCATTGTTTTCTGTATGTTAGGCAGCCACAAAAAAAGCCGCCCAACTGTGCGCTGGCGGCTTTTTGGAAACTGTTAATAGGCGTTTTTAGTTTGTACAGCCCATCCTTTCCTGCGCCAGCGGCACGGGAAAAAAGTAAAAATAAAAAAAGAAGGACTGGCTGTTCAAACAATTCATAATAAAAAAGACTAGCACACTCTATGGGAGTCTGGCAAGCTAAGAATGCTTAAGGCCACTAAAAAACAACCTTTAGCCTACTTTAACGCCGTGCATCTTAGTCAGTTTCCAATGGATACACACCCGACTCATCATGCACCTCCTGACCCGTTAAAGGCGGATTAAATACGCAAATTAAGCGCATGGGATGACGGCCTCCTCGCAAATAGTGCTCATCATGTTTATCCAGAGCATACACTACCCCTGGCTCAATAGCATATTTTTTCCCATCCGCTATGGTTTCTATTTCTCCATCTCCCTCAATACACCATACTGCTTCGAGATGATTTTTATAATGTATATGAGTTTCAGTCCCAGGATGAATGATGGTTTCATGAAATGAAAACCCCATCCCATCACGCTTCAAGAGCACCCGCCGACTGATCCAGTTTTCACTTTTAATTTCATTTTCTGTGCCTATGACATCTTTAACATTGCGTACAATCACAATTCCCTCGCTTACTGATTCACTTAATAAAGCTCAGCATACAACCTACTGAACGATTGTCCTGATTGACCTTCCTAGACGCTTATCGTTATTTGCTTGCTCACGCTGCTACAACTTCTGCGACACTCTGCTCAATAATGGCCATTCCCTTGCGCAGCAAAGCTGTTTCTATGGTCAAAGCGGGCAATAGTTTCAACACCTCATCGTGAGCCCCTGAGGTTTCAATGATGAGCCCATTTTTAAAACATTGAGCCGCAACCTTGCCTGCTAACTCAGGACGCTTTGCAAAAACCAACCCCTGAATTAAGCCGCGCCCCCGTACACCGAGCGCCGCCTCAGGATAGCTTTGGCAAATATTCTCAAGACAATTACGTATGATTTGCTCTTTTTCTTGTATTTCCAGAGCGAATCGCTCATCCTGCCAATAATGCTCTAAAGCGGTAGTGGCTGTGACAAATGCAAGGTTATTACCTCTAAAAGTTCCGCTATGCGCACCAGGAGCCCAGATGTCCCACTCCGGCTTCATCAGTACTAAGGACATCGGCAAACCAAACGCTGATAGAGATTTAGATAAGGTAATAATATCAGGCTGTATATTCATTTTTTCAAAGCTAAAAAATGTTCCGGTGCGACCGCACCCTACCTGAATATCATCTACAATAAATAAAAGATCATGGCGACGACAAACAGCCTGTAAATCCTCTAACCATCGGTGGGTGGCCACATTGACTCCCCCCTCTCCTTGAATGGTTTCCACAATAACTGCTGCAGGCTTGTCTACCCCACTACTGGGGTCGCTTAATACCTGCTCTAAATAGCTAATGGTATCTATATCTGGCCCCATATAGCCGTCATAAGGCATAAAAGTCGTATTACCCAAACTAAGGCCAGCAGCTGAACGGAATTTTTGATTCGCTGTCACACTCAAGGAGCCCATGCTAACGCCATGGAAACCATGTGTAAATGCGATGATATTTTCCCTACCTGTTACCTGTCGGGCTATTTTTAATGCTGCTTCTACAGCATTGGTACCAGTAGGCCCAGTAAACTGAAAGGTGTAATTCATATGCCGCGGCTTTAGAATGACCCGCTCAAAGGTTTGCAAAAACTCTTTTTTTGCTTGTGTGGCCATATCTAACCCATGCACCACCCCATCTTCATTTAAATATTCGATTAGCTTGTCTTTTAGAAACTTATTGTTATGGCCATAATTTAAAGTGCCTGCACCACTAAAAAAGTCTATATAGGCATGGGCCCCGCTGTCATAGAGCAATGACCCTTTGGCCTGCTCAAATAACACGGGAAATGAACGTATATAGCCTCGTACCTCGGATTCTAAACGATTAAAAATGGTTAATTTAGCCATGATTATTTGCTCCAAATAGTAATGCGATCCCCTACAGACCATGCGGTCCGTATCTCTTGTTGTAAATTTTTTATGGGATCAAGGAATAGGCCCGATTCTCAATAAGGGCTCTGTTTGAGACTGGGCATCCTCACCAAAATGATGAGGTTGAAAGAAGGGCAACTCTTGAATTGTGGTTTGATACTGAGCCGCCAAATGGTGAAATAAACGTCGTGATGCTCGGTTTTCTGGTGCAACAGTTGTTTCTACATAGCGCACGTGCTGACAGTGCGTACGCTGCAATAAATGCTCAAGCATCCGCACAGCAAGACGTTGTCCCCGCATAGATGGGTGCACTGCAACTTGCCAAACAAATAACACATTTTTTTGAGAAGGAGGCAGATAGGCCGAGACAAAACCGACGAGCTGTGTCCCTTTAGTGGCTACGACACAGGTGTGAGCGAAGTGCTCTGTCAAGAGCAAATAGGCATAAGTAGAGTTTATGTCTAAAGGAGGACAAGAACGAATAAGCTGCGCAATCGCCGCCCCATCAACAGTTGAAGGGGCGCGCAGCACAAGTGGGTCGTCGGTATCAGCCTCTGCTTCAGATGGGGGGGTACTCATAGTATTGGACTGTTGATTGATCTGTAAACTCTTCACACTACCAAACCGGATTCAGGGGGTACACTCCCTTCCGGAACCTCCAAAAGTGTTGATGCAGCATCAACAGCGCGGGTATCTGCTCCATCTGTTTTGGAATCAATCAAGCCAACCACCTTTTCTAAGGCCGCAGTAATTTCTGCCTGCTCAGACTCAGGTAATTGCTTGAGCGCTTGGGCTAACTTTTTTTGTAGTGGCGAAGGAGTCTCCGCAGCCAACGCGCGACCCGCCTCAGTTGCCGTAATGTATACAATGCGGCGATCTTTACGACCACGCTCGCGCTGTATTAACCCCTTGTCCTCGAGTCGGTCAAGAATACCCACTACTGTACTTGGGCTGACATACATTTGACGGCTAATTGCTGTGGCTGTTAGCGGTCCATGCTCTATAACCTTGCTCAAACACACAAGCTGCGGTGCAGTGATATTACTGTAAGCCGCTAGCTGCCTAGAATGTAAAGCTATAGAGCGCGTAATACGACGTATGGCTCGTAAAATCCTTAAATCATATTGGTTCTGTATTTCCATAATCATTTCGCAATTAAAACGTCGCACTACAAATAGTTAGTGCTGAAATAATAGGCATAACGAACTATATCGTCAAGACCAAAGTTACAACTGCTTACGCAACGCAACTTTGGCTAACGAGTACCTTTTTGCCTTAGGCCTCAGTCCCTCCTACCGTCAGCCCGTCTATGCGCAGCGTGGGCAAACCGACCCCTACAGGGACTACTTGCCCTTCTTTGCCACATGTGCCCACCCCACTATCCAATTGCAAATCGTTACCAATAAGCTTGACTTGATTCATGGCTTGTATCCCACTCCCAATCAAAGTGGCGCCTTTTACGGGGTGAACTAGTCGACCCTTTTCAATGAGCCAGGCCTCAGAAGCAGAAAACACAAAGTTTCCACTCGTAATGTCAACTTGCCCACCGCCAAAATTCACTGCATAAATACCACGGTCCACTGAAGCAATAATCTCTTCTGGATCATGCGGTCCTGCGAGCATAAATGTATTGGTCATGCGGGGCATAGGAATATGTGCAAAGGACTCGCGACGACCATTACCTGTACCGGCCATATTCATTAATCGGGCATTCATGCTGTCTTGTAAGTAATTTTTGAGAATGCCGTCTTCGATCAAGACAGTGCGTTGGGTTGGGTTGCCCTCATCATCAACGGTGAGAGAGCCACGACGATTAGGAATTGTGCCATCATCAATCACTGTGACCCCTTTTGCGGTCACTTGCTCCCCCAATCGCCCAGAAAATACACTTGAACCCTTGCGATTAAAATCTCCCTCTAAGCCATGACCAACCGCTTCATGCAGCAGCACCCCTGGCCAGCCTGGCCCCAATACTACAGGCATCACCCCGGCGGGAGCAGGGCGCGACTCAAGATTAATCAGTGCCTGCTTCACTGCTTGATCCACATACTGACGCAGCACATCGTCACTAAAGTAGTGCAAGTCGTAACGACCGCCCCCTCCTGCTGAACCGACCTCACGACGCCCGTTTTGCTCTGCTATAACGGTTAAGGAAAGACGAACCAAGGGACGCACATCAGCCACTTGCCGACCATCAGAGGCGGCAACAAGCACCACATCATAGGTGGCCCCAAAACTTGCCATTACCTGTATGATGCGGGGATCAGCTTGACGCGCCAGATGCTCCACCCGCTCTAATAGAGCCACTTTGGCCTCTGCCTCTAGAGACGATACTGGATCTGTATGGGTGTAAAGAGGCGGTACCACTTCCTGAGCGGCATTTAGCCCCACATGCCCAGCCCCTCCTTGGCGGCCAATAGCCCTGACAACTTGCGCTGCCTCAAGCAATGCCTGTGGGCTTAATGTATCAGTATAGGAAAAAGCTGTTTTCTCTCCGCTGATGGCGCGCACTCCCACCCCTTGCGAAAGAGAAAAATGCCCTGTTTTAACAATCCCTTCTTCAAGGCTCCAGCTCTCTGAGCGCGTATATTGAAAATATAAATCCGCATAGTCCACACGATGCTGATGAATGTCTGCCAGCGCACGCTCTAGATGATGGCTTTCTAACCCCCAAGGCGCTAATAGCATACCGCGCGCCAAACTGTATGCATCTGTGCTGCTTTTCTCAATAATCATTGACTCACCCATAAAAAATTACAAAACGCGATGGCTCAAAGCGGGTAGCCGCTGACGCACCCGAGCTAAATGTTCCATGCTTAATTCACAACATACCAGACCAGCACCGGTAGGCAAAACATCAAGCACTCGTCCCCAAGCATCAACACACATCGTATGCCCCCACGTGCGCCGGCCATTTTGATGCACCCCTCCCTGAGCAGGAGCCAACACATAAGCTTGATTTTCTATTGCACGTGCGCGCAACAAAACCTCCCAATGCGCTTCTCCTGTCTTATAAGTAAAGGCCGAGGGCACCAAAATTAAATTCACCATTCCCATCTGCCTATAGAGTTCAGGAAAACGCAAATCGTAACAGATACTCAGGCCAATAGGACCAAAAGGGCTAGATATCACAACAGGATGTAAATTACCTGGATAAATAGTGTTGGACTCATCAAACTGTACTGAACCCTGATTCAAACTAAATAAGTGAATCTTGTCATACCGACCAATACATTGACCGTCCGGTTGAAAAACCAAAGTGGCGTTCCATACACGCTGCTGCTCTGGGCTTTGAAGAGGTACACTGCCTCCTACAATAAAAGCATTATATTTTTTTGCCCACTCAGATAGACAATGTTGTATTGGACCTTTTCCTACTGGCTCAGCAATGTTAACCTTATCTTTTTCGTCTGCCCCCATCAGACAAAAGAACTCGGGCAATGCAATTAGTTGCGCCCCCCACCGTGATGCCTCAGCGATCAGCCGCTCAGCCTCCTGAAGGTTATCAGAAACATGAGTTCCAGACACCATTTGTACCGCTGCTACTTTAAAAGAATGCACTGCAGATGTTTGCTCTGCCTGACTCATTGATTCACCTATCTATTTAAAAAAATTGTACTCACATAATGGTTAATTTTTTTATGTTTTAAGTTGTTCATGTATGCTAGTCTTGTATTCATTACCACCATCGATTTCAATAACCAATAAAGAAAAACCTATTTGAGGTAAATGTTTATTTATTTATCCAATCATTGTAGAATGACACTTATAGAAATGAGTTTCTAACAATTAACTCATTGTTCATTAATCATAGATTTGTCATTTATTAATCTAACAGCATCTTTCCAAAATACAGGAATTATAATGCCCCTAGAAGATTTTACTGCTGAAAAAGAAAAAATAGAAAAGGAAATTCAAAAGTTGCAACGTAAAATGCGCTCCATTAAATCACGCCAGAGAAGGCCAATCATGAATACCATCGTACGCACCATGATTGAGTACGAAATCACGCCTGAAGAAATAGAACGCTTGTATAAGCGCCAAATGGAACGCGCCCAATCTGGGGGACGCAGCAAACTCCCCCCGCGTTATCAAAACCCTGAAACCGGCGCAACTTGGAGTGGCCGCGGCCGTCCTCCGCAGTGGATTGTCGAAGCGGAGTCCCAAGGACGTAGCCGCGACGAGTTTTTAATTACACCAGCAGCCAAGAAATAACGCTTGGCAGCCAAACTCTTAACCCGTGCTCATGAGCACGGTTTTTTTTATCTCCCACTCTTCTCTCATCATGCGTCACGATGAAATTAATTCAGGCGCCTTTCAATAATATGCACCTGCCCATTTACCCCAGGAAAATTTTCAAAGACGGCTTGAGCCAACAACGATAACTGCTCTAGTAAATCCTCTTGCTCACTTTCTGATACCGCGGTTGCTCGATACACCTCTTTGCCCGCTTGCTCATTATCCAGCAACCGTACTGTTAAACGATTTTCATAAACATCAATAGGGATGACCACCCAATCAGGACCATAGTACACACTGCCTCCCCAAAATGCCCCTCCAGATCCCCCCCAAAAACCTCCAAAAGGAGAAAAAAGCGGTCCCTGATAGCGCTCAACCCAGCGACGCTGCAAGGGATTGCTAAACTCTACTAATAAGGTAAAACGAGCGTGTTCCGTGGTAGATTCAACAAGCCCCACAGAACTGATAGCCGCCCGCACAGCATCTGCAACCGCTTGAAACTCTAAATTATTTTTTTGCTCCGCCTGCGGAGCTAAATAATAAGTAGCCCCCTCAGTATGCGCGGGCCAATCCTCAAACTGCTGTACCCGAGCAGACCAAGTCTGCGCACACCCTCCTAATAATAAACTCCCCATACTCAATAGAAAAAAATAACGTATCCTTTTTCGAAGCAGCTTCATCACTATTCCTTAAACTAATTACTCAAACAGCATTTTTGTTTGATGCGTCTTTCTATCACAACCAAGCAAGCTAAGCTATTCTTTAATCATAGCCTGCATTCACAAATGAAGAAGATTAATTTTTAATTATTAAACCAATCAATAAGGAAAACTTATAGAAAACTATAAGCTCATTTATTATTAACAATGTATTACAAATATTAAGAATCATTTAAAAAAATTTAGGCTCTTTTTTTCTTATTAATAGTCAATAATGTATCCCTAAAATTTAAAATCAATAAGGCTGCACATTTTCTTAATGCGTCATACATGCCTCGCACCACACAACTCGATTCGCGCCTTTTTTGACTCTATTGTAAGATCGACTGATCGTTACTTTTATTATTGACCTTATTGAATGCTGCGATATGACACAATCTAATGACCACGCTCAATCAGCAATGAATCTGAACCAATACTTATTTGTGCAACAGCACAAACACCATCTTTGTCCCAAGCTATGCCTACTCATTGAGCATATTGCACAACAATGCCAACGCATCGCACAACGCGTTCGTCAAGGTTCCTTAGGTGGGATTTTGGGAAGTGTAGGCACAGAAAACATCCAAGGCGAGGTACAACAAAAATTGGATCTCATCGCTAATGAGATGCTCTTACACAATAATAGCTGGCACCAAGCTCTGGCTGCTGTAGCCAGTGAGGAAATGGAAACCATCCACCTCCTACCCAATCAGGAACACGCTCCCTACTTGTTGCTTTTTGATCCCTTAGATGGCTCCTCTAATATTGATGTCAATACCTCTATAGGCACTATTTTTTCATTATTGAACAATACAGGAGCCCCAATCACCGAGCAGAGTTTTTTACAAGCGGGCACTCAGCAAGTGGCTGCAGGCTATGCCATCTATGGGCCTCAAACCATGCTGGTATTTACTTTGGGCCACGGTGTAGTTGGATTTACCTTTGACCCTTATCTAGGCGATTGGATGCTCACCCATCCCGAGTTGCGCATCCCCCCGCAAACCAAAGAGTTTGCCATCAATATGTCTAACCACCGTCATTGGCATCAGCCTATTCGCACTTACATAGAGCACTGCCTACAGGGTGAGATGGGCCCCTTGAAAAAAAACTATAATATGCGCTGGATTGCCTCTATGGTTGCTGACGTACACCGCGTGCTCATTCGCGGCGGCGTATTTATGTATCCCAGCGATCTGCGACCAGGCGTCACACAAGGGAAATTACGTCTCTTGTATGAGGCCAACCCTATGAGCCTGCTTGTTACCCAAGCAGGCGGGCACGCCATTACCCTCGAACAGCCTATTCTGGAGGTTGTGCCTCATTCTTTGCATCAACGTGTCAGTGTGATCTTGGGCTCATTAGAAGAGGTGCAGCGTATCCAACACTATCTAAAATAATTGCAGTGCTTTCATGTCGCACTGCCTCACGGGTGGCCCATTAGGGCCCCCTTGAGGTGTGATGAACCTATACACAAGTATTAGTCTAATATAAATACCGTTGCACCTGTGGTCTGTCGCCTTACTAATGCCTCATGAGCCTGAGCCACCTCTTCTAGACTATAGCGCTGACCAATATTAATTTTAATTTGTCCAGCAATCACCAAATCAAATAGCTCTTTAGCTGAGCGACGCATCACCTCTGGATCGGCCACATAAGTCCCTAAGATAGGACGGGTCACATATAAAGATCCTTTTGCAGCCAAAATCCCCAGATTGACATCGGTCACAGGACCTGAGGCATTGCCAAAACTGACCATCAAACCACGTGGTTGCAAACAGTTCAAAGAAGTCTCCCAGGTATCCCGACCCACACTGTCATACACCACGGGCAACATGGCCCCCCCTGTCAACTCACGCACCCGAGCCACCACATCCTCTTGGGTATAGTTAATCATCTCCCAAGCACCGTGCTCTTTGGCTAACTGCATCTTTTCTGGAGTGGAGCTTGTACCAATGAGCTTAACCCCTAAGGCCTTTGCCCATTGACAGGCGATGAGCCCTACCCCACCCGCTGCGGCATGAAACAAAATGGTCTCACCAGGCTCAAGTCTGTATGTTTGACGAAATAAATACTGCACGGTCAACCCTTTGAGCATCATAGCAGCGGCCTGCTCATAACTGATTTCATCAGGCAACTTAATCAGCGTATCTGTAGGCATATTTCTCGCCTCAGTATAGGCTCCTATGGGACTTTGACCATAGGCCACTCTATCGCCTACCTGAAATTCTGTCACGTGCTCCCCAACTGCAACAATATCTCCCGCGGCCTCAAAACCCAAACCATGAGGCAGCGCCCCCGGGTACAGCCCGTCACGATAATAAATATCAATAAAATTCATACCTATGGCACGGTGACGAATCTGTACCTCATGAGGTCCTGGGGCCATCAAAGGACGCTCCACCACCTGTAATACCTCAGGCCCACCATTTTTTTCTAACCAAACTGTCTTGACCATTTCTGTAGGCATCGCAGACTCCTAGTGAATTAAGACGAAAGCTCTCCATACACCTATAGTATCACCCAAGTAGTCCTGAAACAGCAAAGCGCTCGTTTATACCTTAAACTTAAAACAGTGTCTCCTTTGTCTCTTTAGTATTGATTCATTGTATGCCTGTAAAAAAAGCCTATTGGGCCATTCATCTCGCTGCTTTTTTTTTCGGTCTGGCTGGTATTTTTGGCGCGCTGATTCAAGCCGATGCTGCGTTTATCACCATGGCGCGCGCATTTTTTGCAACCATGGTCCTTCTATGCTTACTGCTCATGACCCGCGGCCCTCTTTTCCCTTGCTATATCCTACGCCAACCACGCACCATTCTGGTTCTGATTGGTGCTGCTATTTTTCTCTGCTTGCATTGGTTTAGCTTTTTCCTTGCTGTTAAAATGGGCGGAGTTGCCATTGCTACCCTCGGCTTTGCAAGCTTTCCCGCCTTTATTGCTGTAATAGAGTCAGTGCTCACTAAGGAATCCATGGCCCGCCATGATAGGTGGGCAATCGTGCTTATTACGGTGGGACTGGTACTTATCAACCCCAGTTTTTCCTTTCATAATACCGCCACCATTGGGCTACTGTGGGGGGTGTGCTCGGGCTTGAGCTTTGCATTATTTACTTTTTTAAACCGTGATCTCAGTCAGGTTGCCCACCCCCTGCACATTGCTCTATGGCAAAATAGCGGCGTCCTAATACTAAGTATGCCGTGGGCATGGCAACAAGCACTTGAGGCAAGCCCTAGTGATTGGTTGTGGGCTGCCTTGCTCGGTATTTTTTGTACCGCACTCGCCCACTATTTAATTATTTATAGCTTGCAGCATCTCAAGGCTCGCCATGCCGGTATAGTCATCGCTTTAGAGCCTGTATATGCTATTTTTTTTGCGGCGCTTTTATTTCAGCAATACCCTGATTATAAAACCATGAGCGGCTCGTTTCTAATCATTGGTACGATTGTGTGGAGCCAACAGCAACAGCGCCAGAGGCCACAAAAAGACAAACCATCTAATACTGCAACTGCGTATCCACGCGACCGCTAGGCTCCTGCCCCTGCTGCAATAAAGCAATTTTGTGCATGATTTGTGCTGTAGTCTCTTGGCGCATACTGATACCCGCAATATGAGGGGTAATTGTTATTCCTGGCTCAGTCCAAAAAGGATGTTCTGCGGGTAACGGTTCAGTGTGAAACACATCTAACAAAGCCCCCCGCAATTGGCGACTGCGCACAGCTGCCAAGAGATCCTCATCAACCACATGGGCCCCACGCGCCATATTGATAACAAACCCATCAGGACGCAGCAGCGCCAAGGTACGCCTATTAATAATCCCACGGGTCGCATCAGTTAAAGGCAACACATTAATTAAAATACGGGTGCGCTGCAAAAACTGCTCAAATTGCGCTGCGCCTGTAAACAGCTCAACCCCTTGCGTTTCTGTCCGCTTGCTCCGGGCCCATGCCGCTACGGTATAGCCCAATTGAGCCACACTTTGGGCTACCTGAGCCCCTATCTGCCCATAGCCCATTACTCCTACTGGCCACTGTGCGCGCAGAATTGGTGCATGGGTCTGCCAGCGGCGCTCTGCCTGTTGTCGTGCGTACACATCAAAACGTCCCGTAGCCAGTATAACCCCATAAATAGCATACTCGGCCATTTGAGCTGCCATTCCCCCATCCTCAACACGATATACCGGTAGCTCTTTGGGTATCACTGTTCCCACCCCTAAAGCATCCACCCCTGCGCCTAAATTAAATACTGCTTTAAGGTTTTTTTCTTGTTTAAATAGTGCTTGGGGAGGCTGCCATACCACCGCATAATGTGCCCCTATAGGCGGCGATTCAGGCGTCCAAATATGGAACGTCCACTCTGAGCTCTGCTGTTTAAAACTTTCAGCCCACTCACGGGCATAGTCTAGATTAGAAACGGCAATGAGTATTTTATTCATTTTAAGCGGTCTCGTTGATGGTCTAACGTTTCCCACCGCGCAGTGAACTTAGGAGGCCTCGCAAGAGTTGCCGTGCCCCACGCCGCACCTCACTTTTCAGCACGGATTGCACAACCCCATCCCGACGTCCACCGCGCGGCCCAGTCGATCCTAATAAAAACTCACTTAATGCTCCCAACGCACCTCCTGCCCCGGACTGAGCTCGAGCTTGCTCCGCAACGCGCGCCTCTAGCATTTCATAAGCAGACTCTCGGTCTATCATTTGATCGTATTTACCTGCCAGGGGCGAAGCATTCTGGATGCTTCTTTTTTCCTCTAATGTGGCCGGCCCAATGCGACTGCCGGGTGCAGCCATCCAAACACGTTCTGTAATGGTTGGCCGCCCATCACTATCAAGCATAGATACCAAAGCTTCACCCACTCCTAATTCGGTAATAGCTGCTTGTAAGTCTAAATTTGGATTAGGGCGCATGGTTTGGGCCACAGTGCGTACTGCTTTTTGTTCACGTGGCGTATAAGCACGCAGTGCATGCTGAATTCGGTGCCCCAACTGCCCCAACACCACCTCAGGGATATCCCCTGGCGATTGTGTAACAAAATAAACTCCGACTCCCTTTGAGCGAATCAACCGTAATACCTGCTCAATACGCTCAATTAAAGCCTTAGGAGCGGTATTGAAAAGCAAATGGGCCTCATCAAAGAAAAATACCATTTTAGGTTGGGGCAAATCACCCACCTCAGGCAAGCGCTCATACAGCTCTGCCAGCATCCACAACATAAACAAGGCATATAAACGTGGCGATTGCACCAAACGATCTGCTGCCAAAATATTGATTATCCCGCGCCCCTTGGAATCAGTGCGAATCCAATCAAAAATATCTAAAGCCGGCTCCCCGAAGAAATACTCTGCTCCTTCGTTTTCTAAACGCAACAATGCGCGCTGTATCGCTCCTACCGATGCAGGTGCAATATTGCCATAATGGGCACGCAAGGTTGCGGCATGCTCGCCGATATAATTCAGCATGGCGCGCAAATCTTTAAAATCAAGCAGCAGCAGCCCCTCTTCATCGGCCACACGAAATAAAATATTCATCACCCCTTCTTGGGTGTCATTTAAGTCCAGCATGCGCGATAATAACAGGGGGCCCAGATCCGAGACCGTCACTCGAATGGGATGTCCTTGCTCAGCCAAGACATCCCAAAACACGGCGGGATTTGCTCCCCACTCTGGTTCGGGTATGCGATACCGCTGCAATCGTTCCATAATTTTTTCATTGGGACGGCCTGCTTGCGTAATGCCGCTTAGATCGCCTTTAATATCAGCGACGAAGACTGCAGTACCACGCCGGGAAAAAGCCTCAGCCAACACTTGTAGGCTCACCGTTTTACCCGTACCAGTGGCGCCGGTAATGCATCCGTGGCGATTAGCCATCGCAGGCAAAAGATCAATACTGCGGTCAGCACAATATGCAATGGAGATGGGTTCTACCATGAGGAATTAACTCAGCCCTAACTAAAATTGTTCATTATCCTAAAAGCATCTAAAGTGTAGCCTAAGCAATCTTTAGTGCACAGGTTAAAATAGGCATTTTTTACAAATCATTCTAAATACTTGGTAGCAAATTATGGCAGGTCATAGTAAATGGGCAAATATTCAGCACCGTAAAGGGCGCCAAGACGCCAAACGGGCTAAAATCTGGACACGCATTATTCGTGAAATTCAGGTCGCTGCACGTGACGGGGGCCCAGACGTAGAAAGCAATCCACGTCTGCGTCTTGCCTTAGACAAGGCTGCTGCAGCCAATATGCCCAAAGATAATATCGAGCGTGCTATTCAACGAGGCGCTGGATTAATCGAAGGGCAAAACTTCGAAGAAGTCCGCTACGAAGGTTATGGGGTAGGCGGCGCAGCAGTTATTGTTGACTGCATGACCGACAACCGCACCCGCACGGTAGCAGAGGTACGCCATGCGTTCAGTAAGCATGGAGGCAACCTAGGCATTGATGGCTCAGTTGTGTTTCAATTTAAGCACTGTGGGCAATTTATATTTGCTCCAGGTACCAGTGAAGAAGCCGTTATGGAGGCTGCTCTTGAGGCAGGTGCTGAGGACGTTATTACCGACGAAGAAGGCCTCATCGAGGTCATTTGTGAGCCTGCTGATTATGAACAAGTCAAAAAGGCTTTCGAAGAGGCTGGCTTAGTCCCCGAGGTACAAGAAATTGTCATGAAAGCTCTCAATGAAACCGAGCTTGAGGGCAAAGAAGCAGAAACCATGAAAAAAATGCTCGAGGCCCTAGAGGCACTAGACGACGTTCAAGAGGTTTATACCACTGCCGTCATGGATGAGACAGAATAATCGGGTACGCCCGTTCGCTCACTCTTTAGGACATCATTGACTGACAACACTATGAAACTATTGGTTATCGGCGCAGGCGGCCGTGAACATGCCATCGCTTGGCGTCTAACGCAATCACAACGGGTGACTAAGGTCTATGTCGCCCCTGGCAATGGAGGTACGGCGCAAGCTGAGCGTATGGAAAACCTCCCGCTTCATCGCAACGAGGATCTCGTTGCTTTTGCCAAAGACCACGACATTGCCTTTGCTGTGGTGGGCCCAGAGGCTCCTTTGGCACAAGGAGTGGTCGATGCCTTCCGAGCCGCTGGCTTGCGTATTTTTGGCCCCACCCAAGCCGCTGCACGCCTAGAGAGCTCTAAGGAGTACGCTAAAGACTTTATGCTTCGCCATGGCATTGATACGGCTTCTTATCAGAGCTTTACCGATGCCCAAGCCGCCAAAGATTACGTCACCAAACAAGGGGCCCCTATTGTAATCAAGGCTGATGGCCTGGCTGCAGGCAAAGGCGTGGTCGTGGCAGAAACACTAGAGCAAGCCCATGCTGCCATTGATAGCATGCTCGATGCTGGCGAGTTTGGCCAAGCAGGCGCACGTGTTGTCATTGAAGAGTTTCTCGAAGGCGAGGAGGCCAGCTTCATTGTACTCTGTGATGGGCAAAATGTGCTGCCTATGGCTACTAGCCAAGACCACAAACGCTTGCTAGATGGTGATCAAGGCCCCAATACAGGGGGGATGGGTGCCTATTCTCCCGCTCCCATTGTGTCCCCTACCCTGCATAACCGCATCATGCGAGAAATTATTTACCCCACCGTACAAGGAATGGCACGCGAAGGCATCCCATATACGGGCTTTTTATATGCAGGGCTCATGATTGGCGAGGGGCCTGACAATACTCGTCCCATCAAATTACTCGAGTATAACTGCCGCATGGGAGACCCCGAGGCACAGCCCATTATGCTACGGTTAAAGAGCGATCTGAGCGAGATTTTTGAACAGGCTCTCGATGGCCAGCTTGATCAAGCCACCATTGATTGGGACCGCCGCGCTGCCTTAGGAGTGGTCATGGCCAGTGCCGGCTATCCCGAACAGCCGCGGACTGGCGATATCATCCAACCGCTGCCAGAAAACCAAGAAGACCGCATGATCTTTCATGCAGGCACCTCCCTTAACGAGGGAGTATTACAAACTTCTGGGGGCCGGGTATTATGTGTGACGGCCTTGGGCGACTCATTGCGCCGAGCCCAAGAGGCTGCGTACGCCACCGCTGCCCAAGTGCATTTTGAAGGCAAGCAATTCCGTTCGGACATTGGCTGGCGTGCCCTGAAAGGATAATCCAACCCATAGGCTTTTGGCATGAGCATTCCTATTTCTTTAGCACATGATTATTTTTTAGATTTACAAGATCGTATTGCCAAGCGTCTTAGTTTGGCAGATGGTCGCGAATTTCATACCGACCATTGGGTTCGTGATGAAGGGGGAGGCGGTATTTCGCGCTATTTAGAACAAGGCGGCCTATTTGAACGGGGTGCCGTACTGTTTAGCCATGTCAAAGGCCGCCACCTCCCCCCTTCAGCCACAGCACAACGACAAGAGCTCAAGGGTCGTCCATGGGAGGCCATGGGGGTTTCTCTCGTGCTCCATCCTGAAAACCCCTATGTCCCCACTACTCATATGAATGTGCGCCTTTTTGTAGCGCACGCCAAAGGAAATGAAGCGCCTGTGTTCTGGTTTGGTGGAGGCATGGATCTCACCCCCTACTATGTTTTTGAAGAAGATGCCCGACATTTTCATCAAACATGCTTCGATGCCCTCGCCCCTTTTGGAGCACACTACTATCCGCATTACAAACAATGGTGCGATGAATATTTTTATCTTAAGCACCGTCAAGAAACACGCGGCATTGGAGGCATTTTTTATGATGATTTAAATGAGCCCGATTTTGAGCATTGCTTTGCTCTCACCCAATCAGTCGGCGACCATTTTCTAAAAGCCTATATGCCTATTGTAGAAAATAGGCGTCATATCCCCTTTGGCGCACGAGAACGTGACTTTCAAGCCTATCGTCGTGGACGCTATGTTGAATTTAATCTCGTTTTAGACCGCGGCACGACCTTTGGCTTACAGTCTGGTGGACGCACCGAATCGATCTTGCTGTCCATGCCCCCCGTAGCGCACTGGCGCTATCAATGGCAGCCTGAGCCTGATACGCCCGAGGCCAAGTTATATAACTATTTACAGCCTCGTGAATGGTTATGAAGATCGGGTTATTAGGCGGCAGTTTTGATCCGGTGCATCGGGCTCATATTGCATTAGCTCAGCAAGCCATTGATGACTTAGGGCTCGATAAGGTCGAGTTGATCCCTGCTGCCAACCCATGGCAGCGAGCTCCCCTAAAAGGCCGTCCACAAGACCGCCTGGCCATGTTGCAGCTCGCTATAGAAGACTGCCCTAAGCTTTCTATCAACACAATAGAACTCGAGCGCAGCGGCCCCACCTATACTCTAGATACCCTCACCCAGCTCCCAAAAGGAGTGACCTACTATTGGCTATTAGGCAGTGATCAATTACAAAATTTTCATACCTGGCATCGATGGCAAGACATCGTACACCTGGTTACTTTAGCAGTGGCTCAACGTCCCGGTGCACCACTGTGTCCTCCAGAGGAGTTAGCGGCTTACCTGCACCAACATGGCTTAAAGATAGAAACTATTAATTTTGAACCCAGAGATATTTCTGCGACGGAAATCCGCCGTCGCTTAAAACAACACCTCTGCACCGATGGCTTGCTTGACCCAAAGGTTGAGCAGTACATTAAGGAACATCAACTTTATTTAAAATAGGTTATATACGCCCTACATGAATTTAGCACAGCAAGAAAAAATCGTTCTGGACGCCCTTGAAAATATGAAAGCCCATGATATTCGGGCCTTTGATACCCGTCCATTAACTAGTCTATTTGATCGAGTCTTTATCGCCACAGGGACTTCGAACCGACATGCGCGCTCTATGGCTGATGAGGTTGTTCGTGAGGCCAAAAAATATGGTCTGGAGGTCATCGCTGTCGAGGGGGAAGCCGAAGGCGAGTGGGTACTGATTGATTTAGGTGATATCGTAGTACATTGCATGCAAGCGGTGATTCGCGACTATTACCAACTAGAAGATCTATGGGGGGATCACCCTCTGGATTTAGAGACTATCCGTACTGCTCCCCTACCCATAGAAAAGCGTTAATTAATCATTTATTTTGGTCTGCCTGTATCCCTATGATGCTTCGCCTATATCTTGCCTCGGCAAGCCCGCGGCGCCATGATATTCTCACCCAGCTTAATATTGCTCACGACGTATTATTGGTCCCAAGCCCAGACGGTGAGGACGAGCCTGTGCGGCCCAATGAGCATCCCAAAGATTATGCACAACGCACTACCGCAGAAAAACTACAACGTGCTGTTCAGTGGATACAGGACCAAGGCCTGAATTCTCACTGGCCTGTATTATGCGCTGATACCTGCGTTGCTCTGGACACCGAGGTGCTCGGAAAGCCTCAAAGCACTCAAGAAGCTGAATATTTTCTAAGCCGTCTCTCAGGGCGCAAGCACTGGGTTTATACCGCTCAGGCTCTCAGCTATCAAGGCAAACAATACACCAGCCTAGGCATCAATGAAGTATTTTTTCGCCCACTGAGTGCGCATGAAATACAAGCATATTGCGCCACTGGCGAGCCCTTTGGTAAAGCTGGAGGGTATGGCATTCAAGGACAGGCCAGTTACTTTATTACACGCTTAAATGGTCGCTATAGCTCGGTTATGGGCCTAGATGTTTATGACCTATACCAATTGTTGGAGCAGGCAGGGCTACAGCACCTATGCTTAAAGCCCGCCTAAATAGCGCTCACTAAACAAGTTATGACAACCCGTTTAATTCAGTAACCAAAGCAACCACTTGAACAAAATGGCCTGCATGTCTTTTTTGTTATGTATCTGGCCATTAAGCACGTAGTTATCAGCACTTTGGTCATACTGCACATCTACCTTTAAAGCATTATCCTGAAGCTCGATTACATTCAATCGCTGCCCCTCTTTGATAAAGGTTTGGAGCAGCAACCGGAGCATTGCACCTGTTACCCCCTTTTCTTGAGCAATCACTTGCTCAAGCACTGGTTGAGGAATATCTGCTCTAAACGCAGCTTTTTCTAATTCATCTCCAAGCCGAGGTGCCAACTCAAAAAAACCAGAAAAGCGCGCCTTCCCCCCAGCATTTACCCAATTTAGCTCATGTATGGTATAGCGCGGATAAGAGGCTAGACTGTCTAACCATAGCTTATCGCGCTGAGCCTCGGTTAAGGCAGCAAAGGCTTGTGCACTGATCTTTTCAGCAATACGCTCAGCCTGCAGGCGCACATCAAAAGCACCCAATTTGATGCCATTATTAAGCACTACCTCTTTGGCACTGGCTTGGACTGAAGCATCGTACAAACCTTCCTCGTATTGCTGCGTCAATTCAAGCATCACATGCTCGAGCCAAATTGTGCCCTCATTATGCCATTCCAGCTCAGCAGCCCCCACATATAAGTGGCCGTCTAATAATGCCTGCTGACCGGTAGTAATCCACTGCACATGTGGCTCGACTAATGAGAGCTGCTCTTGCCCCTCTTGGTATAGAAATGCGGGAGCTTGCCCCTTTAATTGGTATAGCCCTTGGCCAATACTCTTAATATCAAGCTCCCCAGCACCTAGTACAAAGCGCTTTGAGGGGGCATCATAAGTAAGCGCAGCCCACTGCCACTGACTGTTAAATTGTCCGCCCCAATCTATTTCAGTTTCTATGCGCAACGGTTCTGCGCCCTGACTCCACTCAAATAAGGCGCGACCGGCTCCCTGATCAAGCACATGCATCGTGCTATAAGCCATAACAGGCAGCCACTGTTTATTCTTGAGACGCGCTAAAGGCCAAGGACCATGTTGCAAATCATCCTCAAATACATAGCGCTGAGTTTCTGCGCCCTGTGACCAAGTGAGGGTTAATAGCCGCTGTGAACTCCAGATGCCTCGGTGCACAGTGTCTATCTCAAGATGAATCGTGGTGCCAGTATCTTGGCTAAGCGTTTTTAAATGCTCATTGAAATATTCAACTTGAGCAACCGAAAGACGCTCTGCCCGCTCACCAACCCACCACGAGATCACACCATGCACCACAACCAGGGCAAGGATAGTAATAAAAAAATAAAACTTTTTTTTATGTTTCATAATATATGCACCAAGGTGCCTCAGACCCCTACCGACTAATTTCCAAGCGCTTCACGTTGCGCAATTTTGCGAGACAACTCACGGGGCAAAGGAAAAGAAATTTTCTCCTCTACTCCATCTAGGGTACGCACAGACTGAGCGCCTAACTCGCGCAAACGGTCTATTACCTGCTGTACCAGCTCTTCTGGAGCAGAAGCCCCCGCAGTAACGCCAATCCGATGCCCATGGGCCAACCATTCAGGCTGCACCATCTCTGGATCATCTAATAAATAAGCAGGAGTCCCTTCACGCTCTGCTACCTCACGCAAGCGATTTGAATTAGAACTATTTGTACTGCCAACCACCAATACTACATCGCACTGCACCGCCATTTTCTTTACCGCATCTTGCCTATTTTGGGTGGCATAACAAATATCACTCTTTTTAGGCTCGATAATTGAAGGGAAACGACGTCGCAGCGCCTCAGCAACCTGATGCGCATCATCTACAGACAAGGTGGTTTGAGTCACAAAAGCCAAGTGATCAGGATTCTGTACCTCAAGTGCCGCCACATCCTCGACAGTCTCTACTAAATACATCCCCCCATCTGCCTGCCCTAAGGTGCCCTCAACCTCAGGGTGGCCACGATGACCGATCATGATCACTTCGCGGCCATCCCGGCGCATACGTGCCACCTCAACGTGGACCTTGGTGACTAAGGGGCACGTGGCATCAAACACCGTTAATCCCCTGCGCTCAGCCTCTTGACGCACAGCCAAGGACACCCCATGGGCAGAAAAAACTACAATAGCACCGGCAGGTGCCTCATCTAACTCCTTTATAAAAATAGCGCCTTTTTTACGTAAATTTTCTACCACATAGCGATTATGAACAATTTCATGACGCACATAAATGGGCTTACCATGTAGTTCAAGTGCACGCTCTACGATATCAATAGCCCGGTCTACTCCCGCACAAAACCCGCGCGGCTGGGCCAACGTAATAGTGAAAACCTGTTCTGTTGATTGCTGTGTCATAGTATTCCTAAAATTTTTACATCTAAACGAATTTGGGCGCCAGCCAACGGATGATTAAAATCAATCAAGGCCTGATCATCTTGCCATGTTTTAAGAACCCCAGCATAACGTTGCCCATTAGGCGCAATAAACTCAACCATATCGCCAGGATTAAACGTAGCATCCGCACTGGCATTTTGCATTACCTGTGTGCGCGACACCCACTGTACCAGTGCAGGGTTCCGTTCTCCATAAGCCTCTGCAGGCGTCAATTCAAAATGATATTCCCCATGATCGGGCAAACCAATCAGACAATGCTCCAGTCCAGGCGACCATTGCCCAACCCCTAGCTGTAAAGTTGCGGGACGCATTGCAAACGTATCAATAAATACAGTCCCAGCCACCTCACCATTTAATACGGTAATCCGATAATGCAACGTAACAAAAGAATCCTCTTGGATGCTTTTGCCACGAATGGCCCCATTCTCATTCACGTTGTGACATCCTTTACTTGATTGTTCCACTGTTATTTTATGCGTGCAAGATGAAGTCTCAAAGAAAAAGTTTTTCTACCCTGAAACCTCGTGAGCGTTTGCTTACTCACGGCGCTCATGTACTGAGCGATGCGGAATTGCTTGCCGTGCTATTGCGCACCGGAAACGGACACTATGGTGTGGTGCAATTCGCCCAACACTTATTGCAACAATTTGGCGGGTTACGCCAATTGCTTCATGCGACTCCTCAACAACTCATGGCACAGCCAGGAATTGGTTTAGCCAAAGCTTGTGAAATACTTGCCGTGAGCGAACTAAGTCGACGTGCGCTAGAACAAGAGCTTAAAGACTCCCCTAGTTTTGCCCAGACACAGATAGTCAAAAGATATTGCATTGCACATCTTGGGCACTTAACGGTTGAGCACTGTATTGCTATTTTTTTAAACACCCAATTACAACTAATCACCACCAAGGTCCTTGCCAAGGGCACCCTCAATCAAGCTCATATTTATCCTCGCGAAGTAGTCAAAGCAGCTCTGAAACATCATGCTGCAGCGATTATTCTAGCCCATAACCATCCCTCTGGGGCGCGCGAGGCAAGTGCCGCAGATATTGCACTGACACAACATTTAACCCAGGCTCTAGCATTAGTGGATATTCGCTTGATTGATCATGTTATCGTAGCGGCTAATCATGCGACCTCTATGGCCGAAGAAGGACTACTTGGTTGAGAGGATAATGCCCCTTGCTTGGCAAAGCGCGGTTTTATTGGTATATTTATTTGATTTTAAACTTAGCGTTTTTGCGCGGCAAGTTTTACCTTATTATGCTGGCCAGCTTTTTGGCCCAATTTTCATTTTGCTTGCGCGTTTTAGCTATCACAGGACAAAAGGCCATGAAAGCAGATATACACCCAGAATACCGCGAGGTAGTTTTCCTCGATCAACAAACCGGCAAAAAGTTTATCACCCGCTCTACCGTTCAAACTCGCGAAACCATCGAAGTCGATGGCAAAACCTACCCTGTATACAAATGTGATGTCACCTCCGACTCACACCCATTTTACACAGGCTCACAGGCGCGCGTTGTTGAGACGGGCCGTGTAGAACGCTTCCGTCAGCGTTTTGCTCGTACTGCTGGGGCTATCAAGAAAAACTAATTGCTAAGCACTCAATGACAAAAGCAGCCCTAGGCTGCTTTTTTTAGGCCACTTACAGTGAATCACACCCTACACCGCACCACACCCGCTCGGCTCACCGAACAAGCTGCATCCAAGCTGCCCCGATGGCTCTTAGTGAGTGTGGGCTTGGTCTATATTTTAGCGGGGCTGTTTTTTCGTGATCCATGGAAGAGCGATGATGTCATTGGCATCGCCACCATGCTCTCGCCTCTTCAAGAGCAGGGCAGCAGCTGGCTGCTGCCCTCTATTGGAACATTTGCTTATCCTCAAAATGGCCCCCTAGCCAGCTGGGCAGGCAGCCTTTCTATAGTGGTCTTTGGGCCTCTTTTAGAACTTTTTTTATCCCCTCTTGATGCAACGATTACGGCCGCCAGACTGCCCAATATCCTTTGGTTCCTGATCCTGACTTTTTGTTTTTGGCGTGCGTTGTTTATGCTTGCCCAAACCAGGGCAGCACAACCATTAGCCCTGCCTTTTGGAGGGGAGCCAAATCCGCGTGATTATGCGCGCATGATCGCTGATGCCGGTCTGTTACTCTTAGTCGCTACGGTTGGAATTATCTGGCGCGTTCATGAGACCTCGGCCGTTCCTCTGAGTCTAGCGCTCACCGCAATGCTGTTTTTTGGCTGGGCATTAATGCTGCGGTACCCCTACATTGCCACCCTCCTTATCGGCCTTGCTCTAGGCGCTAGTTTTTTAAACCGAGCGCTCATTGGATTCATTCCCTTACTCCTAAGCAGCTTAGTTGCCTTTACTGTGCTGCCTGCCCTGGCAGCTTTTAGGCGCTATTTATTGCTTAGTCTCCTCATTGCCGCAGCACTCATAGTGCCTTGGCTCCTTGCTGCGTGGCAACATAATAGCTTATGGGTTGAGGCGTGGTGGCAATGGCACCTAAACCAATTTCAAGGACTCAGTGGCTATAGCCTAAGCAGCAGCACCCGAGATTTGCTCTGGTTTTTATGGCCCACCTGGCCGCTGGCTCTCTTGGCCCTATGGAATTGGCGCAGCTGGTGGAGGGCACCCCACATTGGCTTAGCTGCTATTTTGGCATTCTTTGGACTGGTTTTGGTGCTACTCATGCCCCAAGCCTTTGAGCCAGAATACATATTCCTTGCCCTACCTAGTGCGGTATTGGCCGCCTTTGCCCTGCCCACTCTGAGACGAGGCGCTATTAATGCCCTCGATTGGTTTGCGGTTATGTGTTATTCATTGACTGCCGCAACAGTCTGGCTGGGCTGGATAGCACAACAAACAGGATGGCCGCCCAAAATTGCACGCAGCATCCAACGGCAAACCGAAGGCTTTAACTCTGAAATATTATGGTTTGCCTTGGTAATTGCCACCACAGGCACTGTATTATGGCTGCTTTTAGTGCATTGGCGTCTGACTCGTCGCCCCCCGTCACTCTGGCGCGGCACGGTATTATCTGCTGCAGGGCTGATTACAACCTGGTTACTCTTGGTCACCTTGTGGATGCCTACTCTAAACTATGCACGCAGCTATAGAGAGGTAGCGCATGAATTAAGCCTAGCTTTGGCCCAATATAACACCAACAATGATTGCGTCTATGCGTCCATCAACCCTGGACAGCGGGCATCGTTTTATGTTTTTAATCAACTACAATTTAGCCATCATCGTGGCTGTGCTTTGTGGTTGCAAGAAACTTCACCCAAACTCAGCATTGAAGAGCGCAATCAATCTATCCCTCACCAAGCGGAACTATTATGGCAAGGGCGGCGGGGCGGAGATCGTAACGAGCTGTTCCGCCTCCTGCGCATCCCTCAAGCCGACTAATTACCCCACATACATATAATCACGGCGCCATGGATAGGCCTGTCCCTCTGGATAATCCAACTCGTGACTGTTGCCCTGAACCACATCATGAGCAGCAAGAATCTGGTGCAAAGAAATCCAGCCCTGCTCGAAACCCATGGCGCAGCCAGCAAGATACAAGCGATATGCGCGCAACGAACGCGCCCCATTGTCACCCGTTAAAATACGTTGGGCTGCATCCAGCTGACTCTCTAAGCTGTCACTCCAGGCCCATAATGTGCGGGCATAATGAGGACGGAGATTTTCCACATCCAAGGCCTCTAGGCCTCCTTGGCTCAGATGACGCAGAACGTGGCTAATATGAGTAAGCTCCCCTCCCGGGAAAATAAACTGCTCTATAAAATCACCTAAGCCAGCTCCCAATTGCTGGTGGTCCACCGCCTGCGCGGTAATGCCGTGATTCATGATAAGACCACCAGGACGAACCATCTGTGCCAAGCGCTGAAAATAAACTGTCAAATTTGCTCGTCCAACATGCTCAAACATGCCCACAGAGGCCAACTTATCAAAGGGCTGATCGGTAGGTATTTTGCGATAATCTAAGAGCTCCATGCGCACCCGTCCTTGGAGCCCCTTTTCTTCGATTAGGCGATTGACATAGGCATGCTGATTGCGAGATAGGGTTACCCCCATCGCCTCAACGCCATAATTTTCTGCTGCCCATAATAATAAACCGCCCCAACCAGCGCCAATATCAATAAAGCGCTCACCTGGCTGCAAGCGCAACTTACGACAAATATGATCCAACTTAGCCTCTTGCGCTTGAGCTAAATCCATATCAGGGGTGCGATAGTAAGCGCACGAATATACCCGACGGGGATCCAACCACAAGGCGTAAAAATCATCTGACAAATCATAATGAAACTGAATTTGTCGGGCATCACGTTCCATAGTATGGCGCCATAAAGAGCGTAACCGCTGTATCCAACGCAATAAACCAACTGCGCCTTTTTGCTCAGCCGGTGATGCAGGTAAAATGCCTACGGCCGCCTGCATCAGATCGCGCATATTGCCTTCAATCTCTAATTTGCCATCCACATAGGCTTCCCCTATCACCCCGACCTGTCCCGCAGCAATTAATGCTAGGGTGCTGTTGTCTTTAATTGTTATTTTTATATCTGCGTCACTTACGGAGCCTATGCCACGCCCATTGGGCAACTCTACATAAACCTTGACGGGCAGGGCTTCAATTTTTTTTTCTACGGCAGCTAAGGCGCTCAAATCATCCTCCTAAACAGTAGTTTTTTTCACTCTTTACAAAGCGAGCATGCTAACATTAGCCTCTGTTTTACGGTATTTCACTGTAGCATTGAAATACATATTTTGCGATAGTTCTAAGCAATACTTTACCATTTAGAAAGCGGTTTACCCATGTCACATCAGTCGCCTGAACATTTCGGTCGAGCCTTTCCCTCCTGGCTTGTTCTCATGGCTTTTCTTTCTGCCTTGGGACCGATAGCGATAGATATGTACTTGCCTGCCTTTCCTACAATGGCAGCGAGCCTCAATACCTCAGCAGGAGCAATTGAACGAACACTTGCGGTCTATTTGCTTGGACTGTCCATAGCCCAACTATTCTACGGGCCTATCTCTGATCGTTTCGGCCGACGCATTCCTTTATTTACAGGACTGGTCATTTTCTTTATTGCCTCCATTGGCTGTGCGCTCAGCGCAAATATTCAAGAACTCTACTTTTGGCGTATCGCGCAAGCATTCGGAGGAGCAGCGCCTATGGTGATTCCACGTGCAGTCATTCGCGATCGTCTCGACACTAATGATGCCGCTAAGGCCTTATCTATACTCATGCTTATTATGGGTGTCACCCCCATTCTTGCCCCCATCATTGGCGGACAATTTTTAATATTTTTAGACTGGCACAGCATTTTCTTTTTCATGGCTGCCTATACTGCGCTTATGTTTTTGCTTAGCTGGCGCCACATGGATGAGACTCTGCCCATTCACCGTCAACAAAAGCTTCGCCCTAGCGTTATCTTTAAAAACTATGCCTTACTGCTAACGCACCGTGACTTTATGCTCTACTCTTTAGCAGGAGCCTTTGGTTCTGCTGGCATGTTTGCCTATATTAGTGGCTCACCCCGTGCGTTTATTCAGGGCTTTGGCATCAGCCCCTCCCTCTTTGGATTAGTATTTGGCCTTAATGCGGCCTCATTTATCCTCATGGCTCAAGTCAATGCCCGGCTATTGAACACATTCCGCCCCTCGCAACTACTCTATGCGGCACAACTTGTGCAGGCCATCACCGCAATAATTGCCCTCATTTTAAGCGCCTTAGGCTGGCTGAACCTTGCCCTTACGATGATTATTCTCGTTATTTTTATGGGAGCCCTAGGGATGATCAACCCCAACTCTGCGGCGCTGGCCCTGAACCGTCATGAACGCCGCTTGGGAAGTGCCTCGGCATTAATGGGCACCTTACAAATGCTTGCTGGAGCCATTGCCGGCATCGCCATCAGCGCGTGGCCTGCGCACAGCACCTTACCTTTATTTACTATTCTTTTTGCATGTGCCCTGTTGTCTTGGATCTGTGGACGGTTTGCGAATCTATAACAGGCAGCACGCTACTTGCCTTGATTGTTTTTTTAAAATAAAATAGCTTTCTTTACATATTTTTGGTTACTAGCTAAGTCACTATTCTTTTTGGCTTTGGTTTTATTTGTGGTGCCACTTAATTATTATGTTCCCTTACTTTAAGGCAGTGGCCATTAGCAGTTCCTTTCTATAAACCAGCTGATTTAGGGCCTTTTGGGCTTTTTTTACATTATTCAGCAATTCAGAGGTTTTTAGAACAGCTACCTAAAACCAGCCAACCCCCTCAAACAAATGGCGAGGGGCTAGCTAGGGGATAAGTACAATTTTTAAAGGGGTTTATCATGGCGCGCGTATGCCAAGTAACAGGAAAGGGCCCACGTGTTGGAAACAATGTGTCTCATGCAAACAACAAGACCAAGCGTCGTTTTTTGCCTAACCTACACAGCCGTCGTTTCTGGGTAGAAAGCGAAAACCGCTGGGTTCGTCTGCGTGTTTCTGCTCAAGGGTTACGCTTGATCGATAAAAAAGGTATTGACGCTGTATTAGCCGAAATGCGCGAGCGCGGCGAGCGTATCTAATCATACCTGATTCAATTTTTAAATTTGGGAGCTCACCATGGCCAAAGGAATACGCGAGAAGATCAAACTAGAATCATCTGCCGGTACCGGGCATTTCTACACCACAACGAAAAACAAACGTAATCATCCGGAAAAACTGGTCTTAAAGAAATTCGATCCCGTTGCACGTAAACACGTCGAATACAAAGAAACCCGCTTACGTTAAACCTCATTTGCTACCCTCGCCTGTCTTTCTATAATCAACAGGCGCTCGGTTTTGCAGTATACGTTCGCGCAGCATTTAAGACCACTTCGCCAGAAGTGGTTTTTTTATTATCTAGCTGATGGTAACTGGTTGCGGTAAAATCTTCGCATACTTTCTTTGCTAATTCATTCAGCAATAAGGGGGCATGATGGCACACGACATTGTTGTTATTGGCGCCGGGATGGTGGGCACAAGCATTGCTTGGCATTTACGCGAACGGGGCGCACAGGTGCTACTAATAGACCGTAATGACCCCGGCCAGGAGACTTCCTATGGCAATGCAGGCCTCATCCAACGCGAGGCGGTGTTTCCACACCCCTTCCCTAGAGCTTTTAGCGATACCTTGAGCGTCCTTCCTAACCAGCGCTCAGATATCCGTTATCAGCTCTCAGGAGTATTCCGTTACGCCCCCCAATTATTAGCCTATCGACATTACTCAGCGCCCAAGCGTTGGCGTGCCCTCGCTGACCAATGGGCACAATTAATACGTACCTGTCTCGATGAGCATCAACGCATGATACATGCTGCCGATGCTGATGACCTCATTCGCCGTCGCGGCTGGTTACAACTCCACCGCCACCATGAATCATTACATCTAGAGCATGAGCAGGCACAATTGGCTGCAGAGCAATACGGTGTTGAATTCCAGCTATTAACCCCTGAACAAATTAAAGCCTTAGAGCCCCACCTCAATGCAGATGCCTTTGTCGGTGCCATTCATTGGCAAAACTCTTGGCAAGTTTCTGACCCAGGTGGTTTAGTACAACGTTATGCAGAAGACTTCATTGCCCAAGGCGGCACCTTTAAACGTAAACGCGTGAGCCGCATTCAGCCCACCACTCAGCATGGCTGGCAAATTGTGTGTGGCACCGAACGCATCGAAGCAGAACAAGTCGTAGTTGCTGCCGGGCCCTGGTCCATGCAATTACTCAAGCCTTTAAATTACCACTTTCCATTATTTCCCAAACGGGGCTATCACTGGCACTACCAACCTTTAGTAGAACGCCCCTTACAGCACAGTATTTTTGATGCGGATAATGGTTATTTACTAGGCCCTATGAAAATGGGCATTCGCCTAACTACAGGCGCTGAAATGGCAACCTTATACGGCCCTCCACGACGGGGGCAAATACAGCTCTGCGAACGCATTGCTCGTGATATCCTACCTATAGGCAAGGCGATTGAGCCCCAGCCATGGTATGGCTCACGCCCCTGCCTGCCCGACATGAAGCCAATTATCGGTGCGGCTCCAAAACACCGTAATCTTTGGTTGGCCATAGGTCATGCACACCAAGGCTTCACTCTGGGTCCCACTACTGGGCGTTTGCTCACCGAGCTTATTTACAAGCAACCCCCCTTTGTAGACCCTCAGCCATTCCGAGCCGAGCGGTTTAAATCTTTTGGACCATTTAGTTGCTAAGCAGCTTTCTATAAAGCTGCAAGCACCCCATACTCTCTTAGGCTTAGGCCCTAGAAACATACCCTTATTTAATTTTTTGGCTACAAATCACATGCAGGAAACTTATCAACCTCACGCAATAGAACGCACTGCCCAAGAACAGTGGCAAGCGGATGATGTCTATCGAGTCCATGAACACGCGACCGATGCAGATGGTAATCCAAAACCAAAATTTTACGCATGCTCCATGCTACCGTACCCCAGCGGCAAGCTACATATGGGACATGTGAGAAATTACACCATCAATGATGTGATGGCTCGTCATCTACGCCTACGCGGCTATAACGTCCTCATGCCTATGGGCTGGGATGCGTTTGGCATGCCTGCAGAAAATGCGGCCTTAAACTCTAAACAACCCCCTGCAAAATGGACTTATGACAACATTAAGTACATGAAAAAACAAATGAAGTCCATGGGGCTAGCCATTGATTGGTCACGTGAAATTAATGCTTGCGACCCCAATTACTACAAATGGAATCAGTGGCTCTTTTTACGCATGCTCAAAGCCGGCATTGCCTATCGTAAAACCCAAGTTGTTAACTGGGACCCCGTTGATCAAACTGTCTTGGCTAATGAGCAAGTTATTGATGGACGAGGCTGGCGCTCAGGAGCGCTCGTCGAAAAAAGGGAAATCCCTGGCTACTACTTAGCCATCACCCGCTATGCAGATGAATTACTGGATGCAGTAAAAAATGATCTCGGTGGCTGGCCAGAGCGTGTCCGTGTCATGCAAGAGCACTGGATTGGCAAAAGCCATGGCCTACGCTTTGCTTTTACGCACCAAATCCAAGACGAACAAGGCAATCTCATACAAGATGGCAAGTTATACGTCTTTACCACACGTGCTGATACCGTGATGGGAGTGACCTTTTGCGCAGTAGCTCCTGAACATCCTTTGGCTGAGCATGCTGCTAAAAACAACCCCGATCTTGCCGCATTTATTGCCGCAAGCAAACGCGGCGGACAATCCGAAGCTGATATCGCCACTCGAGAAAAAGAAGGGATGCCTACTGGTCTAACGGTCACCCATCCCATCAGTGGTGAGCCAATCCCCGTTTGGGTGGGTAACTATGTCCTAATGAGCTATGGCGACGGAGCAGTCATGGGCGTACCTGCTCATGATGAACGTGATTTTGAGTTTGCCCAAAAATACCAGCTCCCCATTAAACAAGTTATAGACCTCAATGGACATGAGTTTTCTACACAACAATGGGCAGATTGGTATGCCAATGAAAACGATGGCGTACTTGTTGATTCTGGTCCTTATACAGGGCTAAGCAGCCCAGAGGCGCGTGAACGTATTGCCGCTGATATGGCTGCACAAAACTTAGGCGAGAAAAAAATCACCTATCGCCTGCGCGACTGGGGAATCTCCAGACAGCGCTACTGGGGGACCCCTATCCCAATTATCCACTGCCCAGACTGTGGTCCGGTACCCGTGCCCGAAGAAGACCTCCCTGTTGTGCTTCCAGAACATCTAATTCCTGATGGGACGGGTAACCCCCTCGCACAAGATGAGGAGTTTCTCCGCTGCCAGTGCCCCACCTGCGGCAAAGATGCGCAACGCGAAACAGATACCATGGATACTTTTATTGATTCATCCTGGTATTTTATGCGCTATACCTGCCCTGACAACCATGAGGCCATGGTGGATGAGCGCAATGAATACTGGATGCCTATGGACCAGTATATCGGAGGAATAGAGCACGCTGTTCTGCACCTGTTATATGCCCGTTTCTGGACTAAAGTAATGCGCGACATGGGCCTGGTATCATTTGATGAGCCCTTTACCCGCTTGCTCACCCAAGGAATGGTGCTGAACCACATCTACCAACGGCGCAACGAGCGAGGGGGGATTGAGTATTTTGCTCCCAGCGAAGTAGATAATATCTACGATGAGCAAGGCAACATTATTGGAGCCACACTTAAAGCCGATGGCTCTGCCATCCAATACGAGGGGATTGGCACCATGTCCAAATCAAAAAACAATGGTGTGGATCCTCAAGCAATCATTGATGAGCACGGTGCAGATACAGCGCGTCTCTTTATCATGTTTGCGAGCCCCCCAGAGCAAACCCTTGAATGGTCGAATACAGGCATTGACGGAGCACATCGCTTTTTGCGTCGCCTCTGGTTATTCGCCTATAAGCACCAGCACACCCTGCAAGCCGGCATCAAAAAAGATATACAGCAATTTGATGATTTACCAGCTGTAGCCAAAGATTTGCGCCGTGCCATTCACTCCTTGCTCAAGCAGGCGGATTACGACTATCAGCGCATCCAATACAACACAGTGGTATCAGGGTGCATGAAAATGCTCAATACCCTTGAAGATGCAGCCCTTGATGACAGTGAGGCAGCCCAGGCCGCCTTTGCCGAAAGCACCTCTATTCTACTTCGCACCCTCTATCCCATTGTCCCGCATATTTGCTGGACACTTTGGCGTGAGTTAGGGTTTGCAGAGCGCTTCGGGGATCTTCTCGATGCTCCTTGGCCTCAAGTTGATGAGGCGGCTCTCATTGCTGATGAGATCAAAATGACCTTACAAGTCAACGGGCGCGTGCGTGGCCACATTACTGTGGCTCATGATGCAGATCAAGCAACTATCGAGGCTACTGCAAGTGCGCACGAAGCAGTACAGCGTCACTTAGAAGGCCGTACGCCCAAGCGCATCATTGTGGTGCCAGGCCGCCTCGTTAATGTAGTAGGCTAATTATGCAATTCCGGCATTTTTTTCGCCGACCTCTCTTGAGCCTCCTTTGGGGGCTCGGAGGGCTCGGCCTATTCCTTCTCATTCAAGGATGTGGCTTTCGCCTCCAAGAGGCATCGCCCCTTCCATTTACCACGCTTTATACTAATATTTCTTTAAACTCAGCCTTTGGGGCCCAACTAGAACGCATTCTTCGTGCTAACAGCCCAACACTTCAGTTCGTATCTGATCGCAATGATGCACAAGCATCTTTAATTCAACTTCAAAACCGCCGCATCACTCGAGATGTTGCCCTAGACCCGCAAGGTAATGTAGAAGAGTATCAACTCAATTTGCACTTCCGTTTTGAGCTACTTGATGCAGAAGGACGCAAAATACTCCCCCCTACTACCCTTCTGGTCACCCGCTATCTGCCTAATGACCCCAATGCTACTCAGGCCAAAGACAGTGAGCGCGATCAAATGTATGCCTCCATGGAAGAAGACTTAATTGAACGGCTAACACGACGCTTAACCGCACCCGATGTAAGCAGCCGTTTTGACGATCTCCAAGAACAACCTGTTACTGAGGCCGATCTAGAAAATGAAGAAATAGAATGGCATGATCAGTACGAAGAAGGGGAAGAAGAACGCCTACCTATCTTTAGTTATTAATTGACTATCTCTATGGCCTCTAACCGTTATCATGCTGAACAATGGCAGCAGCAGGCACAGCAACTCAAAAAATTGGCCTCTCTCTACGTTATCTCGGGTAATGAGGAACTATTACAAATTGAAGCTGCGGACGCACTTCGTGCTGCGGCTCAACGATTGGGGTACGACGAACGCCAACGCATCGATCTCGATGCTCAAGCAGACTGGAGCATTGTGACTGAGGCCTGCCAAAGCCAATCCTTATTTGGAGGGCAGCGCCTTGTTGAGCTTCACCTCCCTACTGGACGCCCTGGTCATGCCGGTAGCAAACAATTGCAAAATTTAGGTGCCCTTCTTAACGGCCGCGATGATATTTGTGTGGTTATTATTTTGCCTCATCTCACACACAGCACCCTACAATCTAAATGGGCTCAAGCCTTACACAAGCAAGCTATTTGGATTGATGCCCCGCAAATTCGACGTGGGCAGCTTCCTCAATGGATACACAATCGCTTAGCACGCCAAAACCAAAGTTGTGATCAGGACACAGCATGGTGGTTAACCGATCAAGTAGAGGGCCATCTGCTGGCTGCCCATCAGGAAATACTTAAATTAGGGCTGCTTTATCCAAGCGGAACGCTCTCGCTTGAACAAGTTCAAAAAGCAGTACTGAATGTAGCACGGTACAATATTTTTGACCTGCGCGATGCCTTAATTTCTGGTAATGGAGCACGGGCCATACGTATTGTACGCGGCCTTGAAGCTGAAGGCGTCGCCCTCCCTTTAGTACTCTGGGTCATTAGCGAGGAGGTACGTCTTTTATCTGAATTAAGTGCTGCTCAACATGCCGGGCAAAGCACTCAGCCTATTTTGAAAAAATATCGTGTATTTGGGGCGCGCCAAAAACTCCTTCAACAGGCTTTGCAACGTACTGATGCTCGCATCTGGACGCAGAGCGTTGCCCATGCCTATGATATTGATCAAGCCATCAAAGGCTTTACTGTAGCCCAACGACTTGATAATCCGTGGGCTGAAATTCAACGCCTGTGCATCCGTATTGCACAAGCCACAGCCTAAAGCAACTGAGCCTACACAGGCTGCAGCTTTTTGACTTTATCTTTAATTAAAATTGCAATGAATACCACAGACATCCAAACCAACACCGCAGCTCTCATGCGTGACATTGGCAAAAAAGCCAAAGCAGCAGCGCGTATCTTGCGCAACGCTTCTGATAAACAAAAATCTGCGGCATTACGCCATATGGCTGAGCGATTATTGGCACAAAAAGATTCGCTCATTGCCGCTAACCAAAAAGATCTACAAGCGGCCAAAGAGAAAAACCTCGCCCCAGCCTTAGTTGATCGTCTCACCCTTAATGAGACGACAATCCAAAGCATGGCGGCTGGTTTACGCCAAATAGCCGATATGCCTGACCCTGTAGGCAAGCGCAGCGAAACCATCATTCGCCCCAATGGCATGATGGTGGCAAAAATGCGCGTCCCAATTGGCGTCATTGGCATTATTTATGAATCCCGTCCTAATGTCACCATTGATGCCGCCGCCTTATGTATTAAATCAGGCAATGCCACCATCTTGCGTGGGGGAAGTGAGGCTTTCCACTCTAACTTAGCTCTTGGAGAGGTCATTCTAGAGGGGCTTCAAGCTGCTCAGCTTCCAGTAGACTGTGTACAGGTCGTGCCCACGACAGACCGAGATGCTGTTGGGGAGCTAGTCAGGATGACAGACTATGTAGATGTCATTGTCCCTCGCGGTGGTAAAGGGCTCATCGAACGACTCAGCCAAGAAGCTACAGTTCCGCTCATTAAGCACCTAGATGGTAATTGCCATCTTTACATAGATAAAGATGCAGATCTCAGCAAAGCTCAAGCGATTGCAATTAATGCCAAAACCTATCGTTACGGGATTTGCGGTACGATGGAAACTCTCTTGGTCCATCATGAAATTGCCCCTGCCCTATTACCGGATCTATGCGCAGACCTCCAACAAAAAGGGGTTGAACTACGTGGTTGCGCACGTACCCGCAGTTTGGTTGATGGAGTCAAAGAAGCCACCGAGTACGATTGGCAGACTGAATATTTAGCCCCTATTTTAGCGATTCGTGTGGTTGATTCGTACGAACAAGCTGTTGATCACATTGCTCAATACAGCTCAGAGCATACTGAATCCATAGTTACTGAAAACCTAGATACAGCATTACGGTTCCAAAAAGAGGTCGACTCAAGCTCTGTCTATATTAATTTACCAACCTGCTTTGCAGATGGATTTGAATATGGATTAGGAGCAGAAATCGGGATTTCGACTAACCGCTTGCATGCGCGCGGCCCAGTCGGCCTAGAAGGACTGACCACTGAAAAATGGGTACTAACAGGTAATGGACAACTAAGAGGGCAATAACTATGGGCATGCTATGGGTTAAAGTATTCCATATCCTCTTTGTTATTGCCTGGTTTGCGGGGCTATTTTATTTGCCCCGCATTTACGTTAATCTAGCCCAAAACAAAGAGCATTCCGAAGTATCTACAACCTTAATTGGTATGGCTCAACGGCTGTATCGGTTTATGTTTCCCCTTGCTCTGCTGGCTGTACTCACTGGCCTTGGCCTGTATTTATATTATGGAATCGGCAAAGGACAAGGGTGGATCCACGCCAAAATCTTATTGGTAGTTTTTTTATTGATTTTTCATTATGGGTGTGGACGCTATTTAAAACGTTTTACACAAGCCTTACCCACTCCAGGACATGTGTTTTTTCGTTGGTTTAACGAAATTCCTGTCCTCATTCTCCTAGTTGTGCTTTATCTGGTGGTCTTCAAACCCTTTTAATTATGTCCTCAGACTCTAAAAAGACACTCCGCTTGCCTCGTCGGCCTCAGCCCTCAACCGAGGACCCTCAACCGCACCCAGCCAAATCAGGGGCGCGCGCGCTGCGTGCACGAACTCGAACACGCCAACGCCAACTGACTGAGCCCGTCCCTCCCCAACGACGTGCCTCAGCAGCCAGCCCCCCCCATCCCTCCATACAGCATCCACAACGCAATCAAAAAAAGAGCGTTCAACGCTCCTCGTCCCCAACTAAAGAAACAACCAAACAGCTCTTTACAGTTTTTGCACCTTGCCCCCAAGGCCTCGAGGCCGTGCTGGCACAGGAGCTTCAACAATTAGACTTTGAAGGAGTCCAGAAAGAGCGCGCAGGCTGCCGTTTTCACACAGACTGGAATGGCATACTGCGTGCAAACCTGTTTTCACGTATTGCGACCCGCATATTGGTACAAATTGCACAGGCCCCAGTACGTACTCCTGATGATATCTATGATCTGGCCTATGAAACCGAATGGGAAAAATGGTTTGGTCCGCGCGAGCGCTTACGCGTTGACACATCAGCTATCCGCAGCCCCATGCAAAGCCTTCAGTACTGCAATTTACGGGTCAAGGACGCCATCTGTGATCGCCTCCGAGCTCGTGAAGGGGCACGCCCTGACGTAGATACAGTACGCCCAGACGCCAAAGTGCACTTATTTTTAGATGCTCACACAGCCACCCTGTACCTTGATAGCAGCGGAGAGTCCCTATTCAAACGCGGCTGGCGCTACCACAAAGGAGCAGCCCCCTTACGGGAAAATCTTGCCGCAGGGTTATTGGCTCTCTCAGGATGGACCCCACAAAAGCCCCTACTCGATCCCTTCTGTGGCAGTGGCACCATCCTCATCGAAGCTGCCTGGATAGCCTTGAATGCGCCTCCTGGACTACACCGTCCCTTTCACTTTGAACGCTTACGCAACCATAACCCTCGTATTTGGAAGCGCATCAAAGAGCAGGCAATCAGTGCAATTAAGCCCACGCTTACCACTCCTCTTATCGGTGCCGATATTGACGAGCAAGCCCTTGCCCATGCCCGTGATAATTTGCTACGCGCCCGCTTAGCCGCAGATAATATCCAATTTATCCCTATGGATGCACGAGCCCTTCCGCCCACTCCTGAAGCAGGTTATATAGTAACCAACCCGCCTTATGGAGAGCGCCTCGGCGGGCAAGCTGCCGAGTTTTGGCAAGACTGGGCTGCACACCTCAAGAGCCATTATGACGGCTGGAATGTTAATATTATCAGCAGTGATCTCAATTTATCAGCCCAATTACGCTTACACCCTGATCGCCGCTATCCAGTCTACAACGGTGCTCTTGATTGTCGATTGTTCCAATTTAGCATTCGGGGGCGACAAGAACACAAACCATCTCAACAGAGTGAATAAAACTTATTGCCAAATACTAGGGTTTTCCCCTATAATAATAATTGCCGAGAAATCTAGCTGCTTTGCATGGACGCATGTTTCCTCCTTAGCATGCTCTAATGCTTCAAAGCCCCCACTGGCTGGGGTGCTGGCAAATGTAGCGAGTTAGTTTTGGTTTTCATTACATCTCCTCTATTAATTATACGGTTCCCCTGCGGAACCGTTTTTTTTCTTCGTGCAGTTGTCTATAATTTGCGCCTATGCACACTAATAATTTCCCTTCTCCTGGTCTTTGGCGACGATTTGCATGCATGGTGTACGAAGGCATGCTGCTCTTTGGCTTAATTTTTATTGCCACTTTACTCTTTGATATCGTCACCGATAGTCGTCATGCGTTAAAATTACGTGTAGGCCGACAACTTTTTTTATTTGCTCTGATTAGCCTTTATTTTCTTAGTGCATGGTTAAAAAGCGGCCAAACCCTCGCCATGAAAACCTGGCACATCCGCTTACAGAGCCGCACAGGTACGCCTCTGCGTATTGGACGGCTCCTGTTACGCTACCTGTTAATGTGGGTATTTCCGCTCTTAACCGCCTTAATCATAGAAATAATTGCCACCCGATCAGGGCACGCATCGTTGAGCCTACTCATTGTTTTTGCGCCTTTTAGCAATTTTATTTACACCTGGTTTGATCCTGAGCGACAATTCATGCATGATCGCCTCTCTCAGACCCTACTTGTGGATGCACGACCCACCAAAAGCTAACAATGAATCAACTACATAAATATCTTTTTACTGATCAACAAACTCGTGTACAGACCGTCTACCTAGAAGAAGTCTGGCAACACGCCTTTGAACACCGTAACTACCCCCCTGCCGTTCAAAAACTACTAGGGGAGCTGACTGCAGCCGCAGTATTGCTGGCAGGGAACCTAAAAATGCAAGGTTCGCTTATTTTACAAGCACAAGGCGAGGGGCCCATTGCCCTACTTGTGGTTGAGTGCACCTCTGATCTGCACATACGCGCGACCGTACATATGCGAGAACATGCCCAGATACCCGCTGATGGCACCTTGCAATCCCTCCTTAATCCTGACGGCAAAGGCCGCTTTGTAACCATCCTTGAGCCTGAGGACAAAGAGTCTTTTAGACCTTATCAAGGTATTGTGCCCTTACAAGGCGAGACCGTTACCGAGGTGTTAGAAAATTACATGCAGCACTCTGAACAACTAGACACTCGCTTATGTCTTGCTGCAGATGGCCAACGAGCTGCTGGCATTTTATTACAACGACTGCCTGCTAATGAAAATACAGAGCCCGATCAAGATGAAGACAGTTGGGCGCGTAATGTACCCATATTATCTACAGTACAGCCCACAGAGCTCTTGAGTGTAGATAATGAAACCCTAATCAAACGCTTGTTCTGGCAAGAAAACTTACTCAAACTCCCCAGCCAAGCTGTGCAATGGCACTGCCCGTGCAGCCGCCAGCGTGTTGCCAAAATGCTTGAGATGCTGGGCAAGGCCGAAGTCGAAGATATTTTAGAAGAGCAAGGAAAAGTAGAGGTAGCCTGTCAATTTTGTGGTCAACCTTATTCTTTTGATGCTGTGGATTGTGCCCAAATTTTTGCGGGCAATAATGAACCCCCAAGCACTCAACAACTGCATTAAAAGCGCATACTCATTCGTATCTATGCTTCCTTATAGGGCTTCACTGTTGAAGCCCTATTTTTATTAGGTACGTTTATTCCTATCGAAATAGACCTAATAGCCTGGGCTTGAAAGGCATGACACAATCAAACACATGTCTTTAGCAACCATATTCTGCCATGTTAGTCCAAGCTATTTTCGTTTTAGGCAGCTTATGTACCGCCCTAGCAATAGGCATTGATGCCAGCCTGTATCTTTTACAACGATACCAAATACAACATGCCCTCTTTGAGACGATAAGACTCCATACGCGCTTACATATGCAGCCAGATGCCTTTGCACAGGACCTCAAAACAAATATAGAAAATATCTTGCTTCCCCAACCTCTAGGCTGGCCCCATAGCTGGCATGCCGAGCAACTCAGCCCCACAGAGGCCGATTTTGAACTCTTTAGAGACCCTCTATTAGAACAGTCTCTAGACTGGCCCTATGCTGCCATCAATAATGACTATCAGGCCCAGCAATACCGACAAAGCCCTCCCGATTTAGCCTCCGGTCGTACTATTTTTAGTGCGAATACATTAGCACTTGATTTTTATTATGCTTATCGACCTTATAACCCTATCCTGCGTGCACTACTTAAACATCTCCACTCATGGGCACAGCACACATACACCCAGCACCTCTTGAGTAACGGTCTACTGCCTATCAAAATACATGTGAGTCATCCTTTTTCTTCACACCCAATCGCTTGGCCCCAATCCACTCATTTGCCTTACTATAGGCACACAGGAACACACAATCAGACTATTTGGCACTCTAAAAATAATATTTTAATGCCGCCCCTAAAACAGCCCCCAACAGAAAGTTGGCATGCCCACCATCCCCCCGCCTTAGAGACTGATGAGCTTACTCCTTTATCTCCCCCTGTCACTGCTCCCCCACTGAATAATCAGTGGGCGCCCCCTCTCGGTCATACTGTTCCTGATACAGTGATCAGATGCGATCATCCTGCTTGCTGTAGTCATTAAAATGAGGGGCATGTAACTAAAGAAACCGTTACTCAGCTGGCACAATACGCACAAAAATCTCATCTTCGCGAATCATGCCTAAATCCAAACGGGCCCGTTCTTCTATGGCTTGAGCTCCTGCAGCCCCGCCTTTTAGTTCTTGGACCTCAGCACGTAACGCCTCATTACGAGCATGCATTGCCTGATTCATTTCGCGCTGTTCGATGAGCTTATGCTCTAAATCTACTACCCGCGCACGTCCGCTATCACTAAAAAATAGTGAATACAGCAGCATCATAGTAATTAAAAACAATATTAACGATAGCAGGCGCATAGAGCATAAAAGGGCTTTGCCGCAGTGACAAAGCCCCCATCATAAATACTAACGAGACAAATTATAAAATGCGGCACGTCCAGCATAAGTTGCCACATCAGCCAACTCTTCCTCAATACGCAGTAGCTGATTGTATTTAGCCATACGATCTGAACGTGATAAGGATCCCGTTTTAATCTGCATGGCATTAGTCGCAACAGCAATATCTGCAATTGTAGAATCCTCAGTCTCGCCAGAACGGTGAGAAATCACAGCAGTATATTGATGACGTTTTGCCATTTCAATGGCTGCAAAAGTCTCCGTAAGCGTTCCTATCTGATTAATTTTAATCAATATAGAGTTTGCAATATGGTTCTCTATACCTTGACGCAAGATTTCCGTATTAGTGACAAATAAATCATCTCCTACTAACTGAACACGCTTGCCTAAGCGCTCCGTTAGGTGCATCCAACCTTCCCAATCATCTTCGGCCATGCCATCTTCAATGCTAATGATGGGGTATTTATCACACCAAGTCTCTAATAAATAAGTAAACTCTTGGGCATCTAAGACCATCCCCCCTTCACCAGCTAAATGATATTTGCCGTCGCGATAAAACTCCGTGCTTGCGCAATCTAGGGCTAATGCAATTTGTGTCCCTGCCTCATACCCTGCGGCATCAATAGCTTGCAAAATTAATTGAATGGCCTCTTCGTGGTTCTGTACGCTTGGCGCAAAACCGCCCTCATCGCCTACTGCGGTGGACATTCCTCGCTCTTGAACGATGTCACGCAAGGCATGAAAGACCTCAGCTCCCATGCGTAAAGCTGTTCGAAAGCTATCTGCTTGGACGGGCACGATCATGAACTCTTGCATGTCCAGATTATTATTAGCATGGGCTCCACCGTTGATCACATTCATCATGGGCACTGGCATTTGCATGGCCCCACTGCCCCCAAAATAACGGTACAAAGATAAACCGCAGTCATCTGCTGCAGCTCGGGCTACGGCCATACTGGCTGCCAATAATGCATTTGCCCCCAAACGGCTTTTATCTTTGGTGCCATCTAGCTCAATCAGGATACGATCTATAAAAGTTTGTTCTTGGGCATCTAACCCCATTAATGCCTCGGAGATTTCAGTATTGATATGTTCAACTGCGCGCAACACTCCCTTACCTTGGTAGCGAGCAGGATCGCCATCGCGCAGCTCAACAGCCTCGCGTGCCCCGGTAGAGGCCCCAGATGGCACCGAGGCACGCCCCATGGCGCCTGATTCAAGTAACACATCACACTCAACAGTGGGATTGCCGCGGGAATCCAAAATTTCACGGCCAACAATATCGACGATTGCACTCATGTCAGAAATTTCCTGCTGCTCGCATTAATGCAAAACCTAATTGTTTTGCGGGTTTAAAGGACAAAACAAAATGTAAATAATAATACCACTTAGGTTGACCAACCAAGAGTGGCTCGATTTTCTTGCTTGACGACCTCATCTAATGCCTTGAGTCCTTCTAAAAGGCGCTTCATATGCTTTAAAGGCACCGCATTAGGCCCATCCGATAAGGCCTGCTCTGGATTCGGGTGCGTTTCCATAAACAAGCCTGAAATTCCTACTGCCACAGCGGCCCGAGCCAAAACCGGTACAAACTCGCTTTGGCCCCCCGAACGCTCTCCCAATCCCCCGGGCTGCTGTACTGAATGGGTTGCATCAAAAACCACAGGGCAATTAGTTTCACGCATAATTGCTAGGGCACGCATATCGGAAACCAAATTATTGTAGCCAAACATCACCCCTCGTTCACAGGCCATAATAGTGTTCCCATCGCCGCCCGCCTGAATGGCCGCAGCCCGTGCCTTTTCAGTCACATTAATCATTTCATGGGGACTTAAGAACTGCCCTTTTTTAATATTCACTGGCTTTAGAGTAGCCGCTACTGCTTGGATAAAATCAGTTTGACGGCATAAAAATGCCGGTGTTTGCAATACATCTACCGCAGCGGCCACCTCGTCTACCTGTTCTTTTTCATGCACATCCGTCAACACTGGGATGCCTAGCTCAGCACGGATATCTGCCAGTATGTTCAGCCCCTCTTGCATGCCAGGCCCGCGGTAAGAAGATAAAGAACTACGATTTGCCTTATCAAAAGAGCTTTTATAAATGAAAGGGATATCCAAAGCCTGGGTGATTTCTTGTAGTTGTCCTGCCGTATCAAAAGCCATCTGACGGGACTCAATCACACAAGGGCCCGCAATCAGAAAAAAAGGATGCGCCAAACCAACCTTAAAACCACAAAGATTCATAACTTGCTCCTAAGATACTGAATGAGCCTCTGGCGTCTTTCCAGAACGCTGTGCCAATGCGGCCTTAAGGAAACTAATAAACAATGGATGACCGTCCCTTGGGGTTGATGTAAATTCAGGGTGAAACTGTACGCCAAGGAACCAAGGATGATTGGGCAACTCCATAATTTCAGGCAATTTTTCATTAGGCGTACGGGCGCTAATCACCAGACCAGCCTCTTCGAGCCTGGGCACATATACATTATTCACCTCATAGCGATGGCGGTGCCGCTCATTAACCGTATCTCCGTAGATATCATGCGCTAAGGTGCCTGCCTTGACAGGACAACGTTGGGCCCCTTTGCGCATGGTGCCGCCTAAATCATCCTCATTGCTGCGCCGTTCTACCTTGCCCTCCCGATCATGCCATTCGGTAATCAGGGCGACCACAGGATGCGCTGTTGAAGGATCAAACTCCGTGCTATTGGCCCCACCAAGACCCGCTACATTTCGGGCAAACTCAACCACTGCCAACTGCATCCCCAAACAAATACCTAAAAAAGGTACCTTATTTTCTCGCGCATAGCGAATAGCTTTGATTTTTCCTTCTACCCCGCGCTTTCCAAAGCCACCCGGGACAATAATGGCATCAAAATGAGCCAACTGATCCACACCTTGAGTCTCAAGATCTTCTGAATCAATATAATCAATCTCAACCTGAGTGCGCGTATGAATACCCGCGTGAATCAAGGCCTCAGTCAAGGATTTGTACGATTCAGTTAGCTCCACATATTTACCCACCATGGCAATACGCAAGTGATGCTGTGGGTTTTCTAAAGCATGTACTAACCCCTCCCACATGGTTAAATCTGCAGGAAGAGGATTAAGCCCCAGCGCCGCACATACTAACTCATCTAAGCCTTGCTCGTGTAATAACCCGGGAATTTTATAAATCGTATCCACATCTTGCATTGAAATCACAGCATCGAGTGGAACATTTGAAAATAAAGATATTTTGGCTCGCTCATCTTCGGGGATTTCGCGATCAGCACGACACAACAACACATCAGGATATAGACCTATTTCGCGTAATTTTTGTACAGAGTGTTGTGTTGGCTTGGTCTTAAGCTCGCCGGCAGATGCTATAAAAGGCACCAAGGTGAGGTGCACCAAAGCAGTATTGCCTCGGCCTAAGCGTAAACTCATCTGGCGTATTGACTCTAGAAAAGGCAATGACTCTATATCGCCAACCGTCCCACCTATTTCAACAATGGCTACATCAGCCTGCCCTTCATATGCCGCCTTAGCGCCACGAGCAATAAAATCTTGGATTTCATTTGTGATATGAGGGATGACCTGCACGGTTTTACCTAAATAGTCACCCCGCCGCTCTTTACGCAGTACGGATTCATAAATTTGCCCAGTAGTGAAATTATTCACCTTGCGCATGCGCGTAGAAATAAAACGCTCGTAATGCCCCAGATCGAGGTCCGTCTCGGCTCCGTCCTCGGTCACAAACACCTCCCCGTGTTGAAACGGGCTCATGGTACCGGGATCCACATTGATATATGGATCTAGTTTTAACATTGTGACCTTTAAGCCACGAGACTCTAGCAACGCAGCCAGTGAAGCTGCTGCAATTCCTTTTCCTAGAGAGGAGACTACCCCCCCGGTGACAAATACATATTTGGTGGTCATTATCAGATCGCCCAACCTTTAACGTGGGTACAGCAAAAGAGTAAAATTATAACCGTAACAAAAGCATATAAACCATTAAATTGGCTCAGTACGCGCTAACAGCCATTGTAAAGCATCTTGTTCAAGATGCGGGGCTAATTTATCGCGAACCAGGGCATGATAAGCATTGAGCCAGTGCCGCTCTTGTGAATTTAACAACGCCCTATCAATACATCGCGTATCAATGGGACATAAGGTCAAGGTTTCAAAACAATAAAATGTTCCAAATTCATTTTCCTGCGCCAACTGAGTCGCAATCAAATTCTCTATACGAATGCCCCATTGTCCATCACGATATAAGGCGGGCTCATTTGAGGTGACCATTCCTGGAGCCAATGCGACCGCAGCCCGGCCAGGGCGCTGGCGCCAAGAAATGCTTTGAGGCCCTTCATGTACATTAAGAAAATAACCGACCCCATGTCCGGTACCATGGCCATAATCTAAATAAGCCTGCCACAAAGGCAAGCGCGCGATTGCATCCAAATGCTGCCCACTCATACCGCGCGGGAATACCGCCTGTGATAATGCAATCATCGCACGCAACACCAAAGTGTAATCTTGTTTCTGCTGTGCATTGATGTGGCCTACTGCAGTGACCCGCGTAATATCAGTAGTGCCGCCTAAATACTGCCCTCCTGAATCAATGAGTAACAAGCCATCTCCCTGAATCCAGCTATAGTGCTCGGGAGTAGCTTGATAATGCGGCATGGCACCATTTGCATTAAAGCCTGCTATAGTAGCAAAACTTGGGCTTACAAAATGGGGGCGTCGCGCCCGTGCTGCAGTAAGCTGCTGATCCACTTCTAACTCACTTACTGCCCGCTGTGCCAAAGTATTTTCTAACCAGGCATAAAACTCACAAAGAGCAATGCCATCCTGAACCATTGCCTCGCGAATATGAGCCAGTTCTGTCTCGTTTTTACAGGCCTTGATGAAAGTACTAGGGTTTTCCAAGCGTTGCCACTGCATGTGATGTGCAGCAGATACGGTCCCTGCAGTAACTTTATGTGGGTCAAAACCCAAACTTTGCCCTTTGGGCAATTGAGATAAGGCGGCCTCAAGTTGCTCATAGGGACGAACCTCTATGCCATCCTCAGCCAAAGCTTGACGCAGCGCCGGTGCTATTTTCTCTAATGCCACAAATAACCACCCCTGTTCTTGCCCCAATAAAAGATGAGACAAAAACACAGGGTTATAGTCCACATCTGCCCCCCGTAGCCCTAATAGCCAAGCAATATCATCAAGACTGGATAATAAATGCCAGTGAATTTTAGAGCGGCGCATATGCTCGCGCACAGCAGCCAAATTATCTGCCCGCGTCCGCCCCATAAAACGTGCATCATGCGCATAAATAGGTGCTTGAGGCAAAGCTGGTCGCTCAGTCCAAACAGTCTCTAAGAGCAAATCTTTTGTGTGCAATTGCCAGCCTTCTTCTGCTGCTATGGCTTGCCAAGACTCATATTCACTCAAAGGCATGACCTGTGCATCTAAACATAAAACAGAACCTGCGGACAAATGCTGTTTGAGAAAAGAGGCTATATCAGGAACCCCTTTCGCCCCCTGTTTGAATAGGGTTATCCCTGTTCCTGCAAGCACCTGCTCGGCTTGGACCCAATAACGGCTATCGGTCCATAACCCCGCTTGTTGCAGCGTTACTAATAGGGTGCCCGCAGAGCCAGTAAATCCACTTAACCATGCTCGACTTTGCCAATGCGCTGGCAAGTACTCAGATAAATGAGGATCAGAACTCAGAACTAAATAAGCATCAATTTGATGTTCAGCCATTGCCGTTCGCAATGCACGTAAACGAGCCGTGGTATTCATAGGAGCTGTCATAAACCAAAAACAAAAGTTTGAATAATAACGCCCGTTTTCCATAGAAAACGGGCGTCTACTAAACCATTATATGTACCGCTAACTAAGCACTCGCTGCTACTGCACTCACATCTAGTGTCGCTGCTGTTTTTTCCTGCACCTCTTCGACAGTTACCCCAGGGGCCAATTCGATGAGACGCAACCCGTTATCGGCTACCTCAAACACCCCTAAATCAGTGATGATCAAATCAACCACCCCTACCCCAGTCAAAGGTAAAGTACATTCTGGGAGCAGCTTTAGCTCAATGGATCCATCTTTTTTCTTGACCACATGATCCATTAACACAACCACTCGTTCAACTCCAGCGACCAAATCCATGGCCCCTCCCATTCCTTTGACCATCTTGCCAGGAATCATCCAATTGGCTAAATCACCATTTTCAGAAACCTGCATGGCCCCAAGAATAGCAAGGTTTATCTTCCCTCCTCGAATCATGGCAAAAGAATCTGCAGACGAGAAAAAAGACGACCCAGGTATAGTAGTCACCGTCTGTTTACCGGCATTAATTAAGTCAGGATCCACCTCATCCTCGCGGGGAAAAGGCCCTATTCCAAGCAGCCCATTTTCAGACTGCAACCAAACAGTCATCCCTTCGGGAACGTGATTGGCAACCAAAGTGGGCATGCCAATACCTAAATTAACATAATAGCCATCTCGCAATTCTTTGGCCGCTCGTGCTGCCATTTCATCTCTCGTCCAAGCCATTGTGACCTCCTTAAGTGTTAGTCTTCACGCACGGTACGTTGCTCTATATATTTAGCAGGATGCTCATTGAGCACAATGCGGTCAACAAATACCCCTGGCAAATGTACGTGATCAGGGTCGATCTCCCCGATTTCGACCAGCTTTTCTACCTCAACCACGGTTATCTTGCCAGCCATTGCAACATTGGGGTTAAAATTACGCGCAGTTTTCCGAAACACTAAATTTCCACTTTTGTCGGCAATATACGCCTTTACCAAAGCCACATCAGGCACAATTGCCCGCTCAAGAATGTATTCGCGTCCATCAAACTCGCGCGTTTCCTTGCCTTCGGCTACCACAGTGCCGGCTCCTGTTGCGGTATAAAAAGCAGGAATCCCTGCACCGCCGGCACGCAAACGCTCCGCCAAAGTCCCCTGTGGGGTAAATTCAATCTCAATGTCTCCGGCTAGATATTGACGCTCAAACTCCTTGTTTTCTCCAACGTATGAAGAAATCATTTTTTTTATTTGCCGCGTCTCCAGTAACTGCCCCAACCCTTTGCCGTCGACCCCAGCGTTATTACTCACACCGGTTAGGTTTTTCACCCCCGTATCACGGAGTGCGGTAATTAACGCCTCTGGAATACCACACAAACCGAAACCGCCAACCGCTATGGTTTGCCCATCAGCGACAATATCCTCCAAGGCGGCCTGTGCACTGGGATATACTTTGCTCATTCATGTGCTCCTGTAGGTATTAGAATTATCTTTATCGAGTATTATCACATCTATATTAACGCTACAATGCTTTGGATGCTAGGAAACAAAGCTAAAAATATAAAATCAATAGATTCGCCCATCCTAGGATCCAGTATGCGTAAATTAGTCTCTTTTTACTAGGCAGAGCGAGTGCAGAGCGGTATAGTAGCTTGTTTACGATTTGTCAAACCAGAAAGCCCAAAAGAGCAATAACCGAGACAGCATGAACACAATAAGGGCCCGCGACAGCGTGAGAAACAACTAGCCTATAGAGAAGTAAGTATTCGGAGATTCAGATATGTCAGAACGCGACTCCATGGAATATGATGTCGTTATCGTTGGGGCTGGCCCGGCTGGCCTAGCCACCGCCATACGGCTCAAACAACTCGCCAACGAAGCACAAACAGATATCAGCATTTGCGTCCTGGAAAAAGGCCCAGAGGTCGGGGCACATATTTTATCCGGGGCAGTAATGGACCCCAAAGCGCTTGGTGAGCTCATCCCAGACTGGAAAGAAAAAGGAGCGCCCCTCACTGTGCCTGTCACTGAGGATCGATTTCTTTTCCTAGGCCCAGAAAAAGCACGACAAACCCCTAATTGGTTATTACCTGATACGTTCAAGAACCAAGGTAATTATGTTGTTCGCCTCGGTGAGGTTACCCAATGGTTAGGCGAGCAAGCTGAGGCCCTAGAGGTGGATGTATTCCCAGGCTTTGCAGCCGCAGACATTTTATACACCGATACAGGTGCTGTCCGTGGCGTTGTCACCGGTGATATGGGCCTAGAGCCTGATGGCACCCCCGGACCCAACTACCAACCCGGTATGGAGTTGCTGGCCAAATACACCATTTTTGCTGAAGGCTCACGAGGGCACCTAGGGCGCCGCCTTATCGAACGCTACCAACTCGATAAGGATCGCAATGCTCAAAGCTACGGCATTGGCATCAAAGAGATGTGGGAGGTTGACCCCAGCCAGTCCCAACCTGGTCTCGTAGTACATACCGCTGGCTGGCCTTTGGACTCAGACACTTATGGAGGTTCTTTCCTCTACCATCTAGACAATAATTTAGTTGTTGTCGGACTGGTTGTTGGGCTGGATTATGCTAATCCTTGGCTATCACCATTTGAAGAGTTTCAACGCTATAAAACCCATCCGGCTATTCGCCCCACTTTTGAAGGGGGCAAACGCATTGCTTACGGAGCCCGCTCACTCACCGCGGGGGGCTTGATGTCCCTGCCTAAATTAGTCTTTCCCGGCGGCGCTTTAGTAGGCTGCGAGGCCGGTTTTCTCAATGCGGCTCGTATCAAAGGCAGCCATGCTGCAATTAAGACCGGTGCGTTGGCTGCCGAAGCCGTCTTTGAGGCACTCAAACAAGGCCGCGCCCACGATGAGCTCACAGCATATCCGCAAGCATTTGAGCAATCATGGCTGCGTGACGAGCTCTACCAGGCACGTAACTTCAAACAGTGGTTTAAAAAAGGACGTACCGTAGGCACGGTCATGACCGGGGTGGAACAGTGGCTGCTACGCGGAAAATTCCCATGGACTTTGAAAAACACCAAACCAGACTACAGCTACTTACAGCCTGCGGATCAATGCCAACGCATTGAATACCCTAAGCCCGATGGGGTATTGACCTTTGACCGCCTCAGCTCGGTCTATCTGACAAATACGAACCACGAAGAAAATCAGCCCGTACACCTCACACTGAAGAACCCAGACATTCCTGTTCAGGTCAACCTGAAAAAATTTGCTGGGCCCGAAACTCGTTACTGCCCTGCCGGAGTATATGAGTTTATTACTGATGAACAGGGCAAGGACAAACTACAGATTAACTCAGAAAACTGTATACATTGCAAAACCTGTGACATCAAAGACCCCGAGCAAAATATTGTTTGGGTCGCTCCACAAGGAGGCGAAGGGCCGGTATATAGCGGTATGTAATTCGCTAGTCAGAGCGAACAGGGCCCCTTGCTGCGGCAGTTGCCGCAGCAAGGAGTCGCACAGAACCAAACAGTTCTCTATATACAACTAACTTCGGCCTACTGTTTATATCTACAGCGAACAGTCCTACAGAATTCCCCGCCCTTTACCTCTTGCGTAGACTCAGGTAAAATTCCTCGAAGCTCAAGGCGCTTTTACCTAAAAAACTAACGCTAAGAATACCCATGCTTCCACCAATGGCCTCCCTCCTCTCTTCACCGCTTATCGCACGCTTCCTTTCCTTAGGTGCTGGCATCTCAGCCGCTTTGTTATTGGTTGGCTGTGCCACTCAACCACAGTCCCCCCAATACAATGCCGAACTTGATGATCTACTCAAAGAGTTACGTAGCGAGTATGCTTATCGCACCCAGTCTGATCCTTTAGGCTCGTACCTCGCTAACCGTGGCCTGACCGATAGGACTTTTTCTTATGCTCGGGAGCAGCTTGGTACAGGCCCCCATGCCATGGCAGGCGAGGCGCTCAACTTATTGGGCATCAAATACACATTTGGAGGAGAGGATCCCAACAGCGGTTTTGACTGCAGCGGTCTGATTGGTTATGTTGCCGAAAAGTCCTTAGGACTCAAACTGCCCCGCAGCTCGGCTGAGCTTGCTAGGATTGGTCGCAGCGTTCCTCGTGATGAGCTCAGGCAAGGCGATTTGGTATTTTTTAATACCCGTGGGGCACGTTACTCTCACGTAGGGATTTACATTGGTGATAATAAATTTGTACACGCCCCACGTACCGGTGCTGTAGTACGCATTGAAGACCTAAGCGTCTCCTACTGGCAACAGCGCTATAATGGTGCGCGGCGCCTCGATGTAAATGATGCTCAATTAGCCAGCCGCTAATTGAGCGGCGCCTGCTCTAATGCTAATTGCAAGCTTGATATAGAACGCTTACAAGCCAACACGGGTACACCCGCGCGCTGAGCTGCAGCACGAAACGACTTCATCACATTATGACCTAAAAAATCGGTCAATAGAATCAATACCTCAGTCCCTGAGGGTAATTGCAAACCTTTTTTCTGATGCACTGGTTCTCGACCGCTAATATGTCGGGCGATACGGATATTGTGCTGTCGTAATAACTGTGGAATCTTGCCCAACCTATCGGCACCCACTACTACTGCCTGTTTTGCCTTTACTGTCATGATGCACTCCCAGAATGATTCACAATGCAGGCGGTGTCTGGATACTTGGTGTATTTTCTGAATACGATACTGATAGCTCACTCTCAGCAGCACCGACACCCCCATCAATGCAAATGATAACAATTCTCATTTGCCTTTGCAATTGATTTATCTTGCTATCTACAATGGGACATGCACCTGAACAGAATCAAGACTATTTACCCGTACATGGCCTTTTCTACTCGCTCACGGGTAAGCTCTGGAGACAGCATTTCAAGAAACAAGTACATATAATCACGTAAAAAACTGCCTTCACGCAATGCCACTCGCGTAGTGTGAGTACCAAATAAATGACCAGCAGGCAACCCAACTAGCCCCTTGTCGCGTCTTGGGTCAAAGGCCATACCCGCAATAATGCCGATCCCCAACCCCACATCTACATAGGTTTTAATCACATCCGCATCAATGGCTTCTAGCACAATATTAGGGACTATCCCTGCCTGAGCAAACGCCTCATCAATAGTTGGTCGGCCAGAAAATTTGCGATCATAAGTCACTATCGGATAGTGAGCGATGCGCTCTAAAGTAAGCTCAGTAGCCTTATTCGCAGGCAAATCAGCCAACGGATGATCAGGAGACACTACTACTGTATGCTGCCAAGGATACACAGGCAAAGCAACCAGCCCAGGCGTATCGGCTAGGGTTTCTGTAGCAATGGCGATATCAGCACGCTCATGCAAAACCATTTGGGCCAAATGGGGGGGACTTCCTTCGGAGAGAATCAGATGCACTTTGGGAAAACGCTCACGAAAACGAGGAATCACCCGCGGTAATAAATAACGTGCCTGAGCATGCGTACACGCAATCGTTAGGGTTCCTGAATCATGGCGGGCATACTCTGCACTCACTTTTTTAAGGTTGTCCACCTCGCTCATAATACGATCTATCACCCGGCACACATCGCGTCCGGGCTCAGTCAGCCCACGAATACGCTTACCATGGCGCTCAAAAATCTTGATGCCCAGCTCATCCTCAAGTTCAATAATGGCCTTGGATACCCCAGGCTGGGAGGTATGCAAAGCACGTGCCGCATCAGTTAAATTAAAATTACGACGTATCGCCTCACGAACAAAGCGAAACTGCTGTAGATTCATACGTATCTCCTCATTTAACCTCCCTTATTATAAGTAATAAGAAGCACATGCTTTATTCCTTTTTGTTATAAGCATACGATTTAAATCATGATGACATTGGCACAGCAGTCTGCTTTGGCGGCTTGGGCTTTTTCACTCGCAAACGGAACCACAATAAAACCACCATCAACACCGCAAATAATAAATGAACCAGCCATAGACCTATTTCAAAAGGCAATACCCCTTTGTTGATCCAACCGCGAGATAAATTAATTAAATTCATATATAGCAACGCTATCAGACCGGCAATGACAATATCCCCCCCTCGTCCTAAACGTGGGTTCACCACCCCCAAAGGAATAGCAAGAAGCGCCAAATTTAATGCCGCTAGAGGCATAGCCAGGCGCCACATAATATGCGCTTGGGCACTTTGATCAAAATGTTCAAGTAATGTTGTCGTTCGTCTTGCCTTCATCTGTCGCTCTGCCTGAGCGCGAATCGCCTCTGGATCAGTATCCTCTTGACGGTTTTCCATCCGTACCCCATACCGATCAAAACCAAAAAGTTGTAGATCGCCCTGTCCAGGGTGCAAGTCATAACGGTGCCCTTCTCTAAGCACTAAAAACCTATCCCCATTATCAGCTATTTCTGTATAGGCACTATCAGCAGTCAATACATGATGCCAGTCCTCTCCTAAGACACGCACCACTACTTGCCCTAACTCATCGCCCTCAACTAAAGGCTCCTCACTAAAAAACACTCGCGCCCCCCCTTCTGTTTCAATAAACTCACCGGTACTAACCTTGCTGAGATCAGAGCGTAACTCATAACGCTGATGATATTCAGCAATTTGTCTATACGCCCAAGGAGCGCCATAAAAAGTTAAAAACGCAATAATCAGAGCGATTGGAAGAGCGCAATACAATGTAGGCCGAATCCAATTCGTCAAGGACAAACCGCTCGAAAACCATACCACCATCTCAGATTCTCTAAAGCTGCGGGTAATGGTGGTTAAAACAGCAATAAATAAAGATACTGATAAAATAACAGGCAGAGCAGTAATACTAGAAAAAAAAGCCAACCCTACTACAACCTCGGCGCCTATTTGCCCACTGGCTGCGTCGCCAAGCAAGCGAACAATCAAAACACTCAGCCAAACGATGATTAGGGTAGACAACACCACGGCGCCGTGGCTTAATATTTCAGAGATTACGCTTCGTCTAAATAAAGACATAGACTACACTCATACAAGATAAAATATAAAAAACATATATTACTCATCTGCAAAAAGGATCTTTTTATATGCAACTAAGTACTCTAACTACATCCTCTCTCACAGATGTTAAAACAGCAGCAATAGCTGTGGGCGTCTTTACTGACAAAGAACTCAGTTCGGCAGCCCAAGCTCTAGATGAGGCCAGTCAAGGGGCCATTAGCGCTGTTCTGGACAACGAATTCAAAGCCAAGCCCAAGTCTCATCTGGTATTGCGCAACGTACCTGGCATTGCTGCCCAGCGAGTTGTCCTCATTGGTCTAGGTAAAAAAGAAAAATATAACACTAAAACCCACTTTGACGCAGAGAATCAGTTCGCACGTTATTGCGTTGAGGCCAATTTAACCGATGCAGTCTCAACATTGGCCAGCATTGACTGCAACGGCTCTTCTTTACGCACCCGTGCACGTGCCGCAGCACAAGCAGCCATTGGAAGCACTTATCGCTATGAAGCCACGCTAAGCAAAAAAGCAGACCCCATTGCTCTGAACGACTTTAAATTATGGGTAGCACAAACCCAAACCGCCGAGGCTGAAGCGGGCATACGCGAGGGCCATGCTCTTGGCGAAGGACAAAATTTCGCCCGCTTATTAGGTGATCTGCCCCCTAATATTTGTACGCCTAGCTACTTAGGAGAACAGGCCAAAGAGCTTGCCAAAGAATTTCCTCAGATTAGCGCCGAAGTCCTAGAAAAAAAACAAATCGAAGCCCTCAAAATGGGCGCCTTTTTATCAGTTGCTAAAGGCTCGGCACAGCCACCCGTATTCATCGAATTAAAATACACCCCAGCAAAGCACAGTGATGCGGCTCCTATTGTACTGGTTGGTAAAGGCTTGACCTTTGATTCTGGTGGTATTTCTATCAAACCAGCCAATAATATGGATGAAATGAAATATGATATGTGCGGTGCTGCCAGCGTGCTGGGGACTTTTCGTGCCATTGCGCGCTATGGCTTAGACCGTCCTGTTATTGGTCTAATCGCAGCGTGTGAAAATATGCCTAGTGGTACTGCGAACAAGCCAGGAGACATTGTCACGGCTAAATCCGGGCTTACCATCGAAGTACTGAATACCGATGCTGAAGGCCGCTTGGTGCTGTGCGATGCGCTCACTTATGCCGAACGATTTAACCCAGCTGCTGTCATTAACATGGCTACCCTAACAGGAGCCTGCGTTGTGGCATTAGGACATCATAACAGTGGCTTATTTAGTAACAACGAACAACTGCAAAATGAGCTTCTCGAAGCAGCCCGCGAGGCCAATGATCCTGCTTGGCCACTCCCTATTGATGACACCTACCAAGAGCAGCTCAAATCAAATTTTGCTGATGTAGCAAATATCGGTACTCCTGGTGCAGGGGCCATCACTGCAGCTTGCTTTTTAGCTCGCTTTACCGAAAACTATCCTTGGGCCCATCTTGACATTGCAGGCACCGCTTGGAATAGTGGTAGCCAAAAAGGCGCCACAGGCCGCCCAGTCCCCCTCCTGTTTAGCTACCTGCTTGATCAAAGCGAACAGGACTAAAGCAGCTCTATTTGATACTATAGTCTCGTAACATGTCCATGCGCGTTGATTTTTATTTTGGGGCTCATAACCGCTTTCGGGATAGCTGCTTTATTCTTCAAAAGCACTATTTTGCTGGACAGCAGTTTATGGTTTACCTCAGTGATCAACGCGCTTTGGCACATTTTGATCGACTGCTCTGGGGCTTTCAGCCAACAGCCTTTGTACCCCATGCGCTGGCAACTGCCCCAGATGCCCACCATGCCCCTATTATTTTATGTCACCACTATGAGCAACTAGAACATGCTCAGCGCCTCCTCACACAACCGTGGCTGCTCAACCTTGATGAGCAAGCTATTAGCTTTCACCCTCAGAGTCAGCGAATCATAGAGGTCGTCTCCCACCAAGAAACATGTAAGCGCCTAGGACGACAACGTTGGCGTGCTTATCAGTCCCAGGGCTATGAACTCCAAGCTCAGGAACTCTCCATACCGCAATCCGTCTAATCTCTTAACCAATACTTTTTCTTTTTTCTATTCCGATCCTGTACTATTTGCCTAGGTGTTTGCCTAGGTTGATTGCCCACTAGACATTCAGTTAATCTATAGGGTTGAAACATTTTCAAGTTTTAAAGGACACACAACCATGAGTGAATTTCGTTCTAATATCCATGCGACGACACACACTCAGTCGCAAGTCGCACGCAATCGGGTATTACGCAACACCTATTGGCTATTGACACTATCAATGGTGCCCACAGTCATCGGTGCCTATTTAGGGCTTAGCCTCAACTTGGGTGCAGCCATGGCATCGAGCCCAGGGATGTCATTGATATTATTTTTCGCTGGTGCCTTTGGGCTCATGTTTTTAATCGAAAAAAATAAAAACAATAGCTTAGGCGTTGCCTTCTTACTCGCCTTTACTTTCTTTATGGGCGTTATGCTCTCACGCCTGCTGGGCTTTGTACTTGGTTTTCAAAATGGGGCTCAGCTCATTATGTTAGCTTTTGGCGGCACTGGGCTCGTGTTTTTTGCCATGGCATCTATTGCGAGCACGACCAAACGAGACTTTAGCCACCTGCAGCGCTTTCTGCTCACAGGCGTGATTATCCTCATCGTAGCCGCGGTTGCTAATGTATTCTTGCAGGTTCCTGCACTCATGCTCACCATTTCGGTTCTTGCCATTGCAATTTTTTCCGCATTCTTATTAGTTGATTTGCAACGCATCATCAATGGTGGCGAGACCAACTACATTACTGCCACACTGGCCTTATACCTGAGCATCTATAATATATTCAGCAATCTTCTTGCTCTACTAGGCATTTTTGGGGGTCAGGATTAACTCCCATTGTATTCGTACTACACAGCGCCCAGTAATGGGCGCTTTTTTTCATACTCTGGATCCACACCAAAACAGCGCCCTTCCCATCTATTCCTTAGCCCTCCTGGCGTTCTTTTGCTGATACATAACCTTCCCTGCTCCTTCTACAACCAACAAAGCTACGGCAATCCAAATAGGAATATAAGTCCACCACTCATCAGCAGCAATAGGCTCACCCAACAACAAAAAAGCCACCCAAAACAAAAGTATTGGCTCCACATAACCTAATAGCCCAAATAACCCCATGGGCAACTGCCGACTCGCGGCAATATAACTTAATAAAGCAACGGCACTAATCAGACCAAAAAAAGGAACAAGCCAGAAAAAACGCGGATGCTCAATAAATAGCCCTAAACTGCTGCCTCCTTCTGCTCCAGAGAAACTAAAAAACACAATATAAACACTGGGAATCAGCAAAATTAAAAAATCAAACCATAAGGACACAATGGTGCCTATGCGTAAATGCCTTCTTAAAATAAAATAGGGAGGATAACCTAAAGCAACCAAAGCAGTGGCCCAAGAAAAACTATGGGTGCGCCACAGCTCATGCACGACTCCTAGCGCAGCACACAACACGGCTCCCCATTGCCAAATGCTCAAGCGCTCTTTATAGAGAAACTGTCCAACTAACACCATAGACAAGGGCAGCAAAAAATACCCCATAGATACATCTAAAGCGCGATGATTCAAGGGTGCCCATACAAATAGCCATAGCTGCACCCCAAATAAAAATGCACTCAGTAATGAAAGCAGTAAAAAACGAAAATCAGTGACAAAACGTTTGCCGACTGCCCAAATTTCAGGCCACCGACGCGTTTGCTGCACAATCAATGCCAGTGCGGGCACGCCTAAAAAAATACGCCAAGCAAATAAATCTCCTCCTTGGAGCGGATAGAGCAGTGAAGATAGGTAATAGACCAGTGCAAAGAGCACTGAGGCCAAAACAGATAAAGCAACACCTTGATTCATGGACACTCATCGATTGAATAGTTCACGCAACACCTGTCGGGTACGCAATGGCCGCCCAATTAAATAGTCGATACGCTCGCGTAAGGCTTGGCGCAAAGCCAAATCGGTTCTAAATTGCTCTAAAGTAGGTTGCTTGCCTTCAAACCCATACCCCGTCTCTTGCAAGAGCACCCATTCAAAACGGCGCAAAATGGGAGCTATTGAATCAGGGGCCTGGCATAAAGCCATAAGCGTTTCCTCATAGGCAGAAAACAACAGTGGATGAGGATCTTCTTTAGGCAGCAAAAGCAATAACAGCTCATTGAGATACCAAGCTGATAACATGGCCTGCCCGGGCAAAGGGTGCAACTGTACAAGCTCTGCAGCAGTCAGTGTTTTAACCTCGCCTGCACCGCTCCAGCCCACCTCTATTGCTTGAAACGACAGCAACACAGCTTTATGGCGTGAATAAGGGCGCTTGGCACCCTTTGCAACTACTGGCACCACCCCATGGGTCTGGGTAAATAAACGGGCAATCAAAGAGGTCTCACGCCAATCTATAGTATGCAATACATAGGCACGCACTCCGTGAATGCGCTGATTGCGACGTGCCATCACTATTCGTAACCCAAAGCACGCAACTGCGCCTCGCTATCTTGCCATCCTCGCCGTACTTTCACAAATACCTCTAAAAATACCGGCTTATCTACCATGCGTCGGATGTCTTGGCGGGCTTCAGTTGCAATACGTTTCATATGCAGCCCTCCTTTGCCCAGCAAAATAGGGCGATGAGACTCCCGTTCTACCAATACACAAGCAGAAATATGGATGCCGCGCTCATGCTCGTCCCAATTTTCTATCAATACAGTACAACCATACGGCAACTCATCACCGACTAAGCGAAATATTTTTTCGCGCAATAACTCCGCGGCGATAAAACGCATGGGACGATCAGTCAATGTTTCCTCATCAAAAAACGGCTCAGAATGAGGCAAATAATGACTAATCTGTGCTAATAACACATCAAGCTGGGTCCGTCTCCAGGCACTAACCGGAATAATCTCTGCATAATTAAAACGCTCAGAGAGTTGCTCAATATAAGGCAGTAAAACTGATTTATCTTTTAGTCTATCGACCTTATTCAGTACCGCTATTACCGGTGTATCTTTGGGCAATAAACCAACTACCTGAGCGTCCTCAGCCGTCCATACATTGGCTTCCAGCACATGTAAGACCACATCCACATCACTCAAAGTCTTGGTCACGACACGGTTCATCATGCGGTTCATCGCCCCCTTGTGCCGTGTTTGAAAGCCTGGCGTATCCACAAATATAAATTGCTCATTGGCACGTGTTAAAACACTGTGGATGCGATGTCGCGTGGTCTGTGCCTTTCTCGATACAATTGATATTTTGGCGCCTACCAATGTATTGGTTAAAGTTGATTTACCTACATTAGGCCGTCCTACAACAGCGACAAAACCACATTTAAATGCTGTATCCGTCATAAAGAACCTTTTTGCTGTTTCTGCTCTTTGATTGCCGTAATTGCTAATGCCGCTGCAGCCTGCTCGGCAGCTCGGCGGCTTCTTCCCTGTGCTTGGGTACTAATAGAGAGCTTAGAAATTGTACAACTAACCGTAAATAACTGATTGTGAGCTGCGCCCTCAGTACTAATCACGGCATAAACAGGTAAATCTAAACGTAACCCCTGAACAATTTCTTGTAGCAAGGTCTTGGCATCTTTACCTAAGGTCTTGGGATCTAAGTCCCGTATCAGAGGAGCATATAATTGCTGAATGACAGCATAAACCGCAGTAAAGCCCCCATCCAAATAAATCGCTCCAAAAATGGCCTCCAGGGCATCAGATAAAATTGAAGGACGATTAAATCCCCCGCTCTTTAACTCTCCCTCTCCAAGGCGCAATAACTCGGAAAGATGTAACTGCTGCGCGAGCCGTGCTAGAGTGTCTTGTTTGACTAAGCTGGCTCTTACCCGCGACAAATCGCCCTCATCAATTCGCTGAAACTGCTCAAATAAAAGTGCAGCAACCACAAAATTGAGCACTCCATCGCCTAAAAACTCAAGCCGCTCATTATGTTGAGCGGCATAGCTGCGATGGGTCAATGCTTGCTGCAACAAATCTGGCTGCTCAAAATAATAATTTAAAGCCTTTTGCAGGGATTCCATTGATGGCATTAGTGAAAGCGTCCTATACGCCCAAAATCATTAAAATTCATCCAAATAAAAAATGCTCTTCCAACTATATTTTCCTCAGGCACAAATCCCCAAAAGCGACTATCCAAACTGTTATCACGATTATCCCCTAAGACATAATAATAGCCTTGGGGAATCTCACACCGCACACTGCTGTGACGATACTCGCAGGAATCAAAATGAGGAAAACGTACAATTGGTGAAATGCTTAAATGAATATTAGGATTCACCAAAATATTATTGGTTTCAGTCCCTAAAAACTCTTTGTATTGATTAATATACTGCGCCCGATCCGGTTCAAAATAATCCCCATCACGCACTTGTTTTACCTCAGTACCGTTTAGATACAGGCGTTGATTTTTGTACTCTACCACGTCTCCTGGTGTGCCCACTACTCGCTTAATATAGTCAATCTCAGGATTCAAGGGATATTTAAATACCAACACATCACCTACCTGCGGCTCATTCATAGAGATGATTTTTTTGTTAATAATGGGCAAACGTATGCCATAATCAAATTTATTAACTAAAATAAAATCACCATTTTGCAAAGTGGGCAACATTGAGCCTGAAGGTATTCTAAAGGGCTCCACAATAAAAGAGCGCAACACAAATACAAATAAGATCACGGGAAAAAAGCTCGCCCCATACTCAATCCACCAAGGCACGCGTGCTGCGCGCTCATAGGTGCTTTTTTCTAAAGCAGCACGCTCTGCAGCGGACATGCTGCCTGCTGAAGGTAATGCGGCAACGGCTTGCTCACCCCTGAGGCGACGCTTTTTAGCATGTACAAACCGATCATACACCCACACAGCACCCGTTATGACAAGCAAGATAAATAGTATTAAGGCAAAATCCCAGTGCATGCGTCACCTTTAGATGATTAGTCTTCTACTTGTAAGATAGCTAAAAACGCTTCTTGTGGGATTTCTACATTGCCCACCTGCTTCATGCGTTTCTTACCCGCCTTTTGCTTTTCGAGCAGTTTACGCTTACGTGAAATATCCCCACCATAACACTTGGCTAAGACGTTTTTACGTAATGCGCGCACATTCTCACGGGCAATCACATCATTCCCAATAGCTGCCTGTATCGCAATTTCAAACATTTGGCGAGGAATAATCTCCCGCATTTTAACGGCCACCTCTCGACCCCGTGAACGGGCATTATCACGGTGCACGATCATAGACAGGGCATCTACCCTATCCCCATTAATCAATAAGTCTACCTTAACAACATCGGAAGGACGATACTCCAAAAACTCGTAGTCCATAGAAGCATAGCCACGAGAAACAGACTTGAGGCGGTCAAAGAAATCCAACACAATTTCTGCTAAAGGGATCTCAAATACTAAGCTGACTTGCTTACCCAAGTAAGTCATATTCTTTTGTATCCCTCTTCGGGCATTACATAGGGTCATTACTGGCCCCACATAGTCTTGGGGCATTAATAAGCTGACCTCAACAATGGGCTCTCGCACCTCTTGAATATCGCTAACATCTGGCATTTGAGCAGGACTGTCCACATAGATTACCGAGCCATCGGTACGCACCACCTCATAAATGACTGAGGGAGCGGTGGTGATAATATCCATATCGAACTCTCGCTCGAGACGCTCCTGCACAATTTCCATGTGTAATAGGCCTAAAAAGCCGCACCGAAACCCAAAACCCAGCGCTTGAGACACCTCGGGCTCAAACATTAAGGAGGCATCATTTAGTTTGAGTTTTTCTAATGAATCACGCAGCTGATCATACTCACTGCTTTCTACTGGATATAACCCTGCAAATACCTGTGGCTTGACCTCTTGAAAGCCTGGGAGCGGCTCCTTAGCAGCAGCATGCCCACTATGAGTAATCGTATCGCCTACTTGTGCCTGCTCTAGTTCTTTGATGCCAGTCACCACAAATCCAACTTCGCCTGCTGCCAATTGTTTTACTGGAGTAGCCTTAGGCGTAAATATACCTATTTGATCAACCTCATGAACAGCGCCATTAGACATCAATTGAATGGAATCCTTTTCTTTGAGCACCCCATTCACAATGCGTACCAACATAATGACGCCTACATAATTATCAAACCAAGAATCAATAATTAAGGCCTGTAACGCTGCATCCCGATCACCTTTAGGAGCCGGCACTCGCTCTACAATACGCTCTAAGATTTCATCAATTCCCTGGCCTGTTTTGGCACTGGCCTGAATGGCATCTGTGGCATCAATACCAATAACATCCTCTATTTCCTCGCTGGCAGCATAAGGATCTGCAGAAGGTAGATCGATTTTATTCAGTACGGGTATTACTTCGAGATCGTGATCAATTGCGGTATAACACGTGGCCACGGTTTGAGCCTCCACCCCCTGAGAAGCATCCACCACCAACAGCGCCCCCTCACAAGCGGATAATGAGCGACTCACCTCGTATGAAAAGTCAACGTGTCCAGGCGTATCAATTAAATTAAGACGATACTCATTGCCGTCTTTTGCTTTATAAGTTAGCGCTGCTGTTTGCGCCTTGATAGTAATCCCGCGTTCACGCTCAATATCCATAGAATCTAGAACCTGAGTGGACATTTCGCGCTCTTCAAGCCCGCCACATTGCTGAATAATACGATCTGCCAAGGTAGATTTACCATGGTCAATGTGCGCGATGATAGAAAAATTGCGGATAAACTCCATAGATTTGGTCGTCATGTAACTGAATAAAAGGTTGATTCAAGTATATGCAGTATGCCCCTAAAAATCAGGGGGGTGGCAAAAAAAAGGAGGCGCATCGGGCGCCCCCTTTGGCTGGCTATATTTTAGCTTACTTTTAGAGATTATTCAGAGGGTTTGATTAATACCCACTGTGCGCTTCCCCCGCGCATGACTAAAACAGCTGCTCGCTTATCTTTGGATAATGACTGAACTACTTTTTCATACTCTTTGGGCGAATTAATATCCATATCGTTAATACGAAGAATAATATCCCCAGCAGCCAAACCTACACGCGCAGCTGGCCCACTGGCAGACTCAACCACTACACCCTCGTCAATGCCCAAACGACGTTTGTCCTCATCATCGAGGGCCGTTACAGTTAATCCCAGTCGATCACTGGCCTTTTCCTTGGGAGCGCTTGGAGTCTGAGTGCGCCCATCCCCTGTTTTAAGCTCTGCTACCGTAACGGTTAGGTTGTGCTCTTTGCCCTTGCGCCAGACCTTCATCTTGGCCTTCGTACCCGGCTTGGTCGCACCGACAATTCGAGGCAAATCACTCATTTGCTTGACATCTTTGCCATCAAATTCGAGAATCACATCCCCACTGCGCACCCCTGCTTGAGCGGCAGGCCCATCCTCTTCGACATGACTGACCAAGGCCCCTTTGCGACCCTCTAAGCCGATTGCTTTGGCCACCTCATCATCGACATTAGTAATCTGCACCCCAATGCGACCACGAGTTACCTTGCCATGCTCTTTGAGTTGTTGTACGACATCCATAGCCTCATCAATGGGAATGGCTAAGGAAATCCCCATGAAGCCGCCGCTACGCGATACGATCTGAGAGTTTACCCCCACAACCTGCCCTTGGGTATTTAGCAAAGGCCCCCCAGAATTCCCTGGATTTACCGCAACATCCGTTTGAATAAAAGGCAGGTAATCGCCTGTATCACGGTTAATGGCACTGACTACCCCCACTGTAACAGTAGCATCCAAACCAAAAGGGGAGCCAATAGCCAATACCCATTCGCCTTTTTTCAACGCTTTGGAATTGCCTATTTCCAAAGGCTTTAGTCCTTTGGCATCGATTTTAATCAGAGCAACATCGGTACGCTCATCCGTGCCAACAATTTCTGCTGTGTACTCTTCCCCATCAATAAAAGTCACATAGATGTCTTCAGCATCTGCTACAACATGATTATTGGTCAGAATATAACCGTCTGCTGAAATAACAAAGCCCGAGCCTACCCCTCGAGGCACCACCTGCTCCTCTGGCTCTTGAGGCTGTTGACGCGGGCGCCGATCAGGAACGGCATCCGGACCAAAGAACCAACGAAAAAAATCATAAGGGTCCGCCCCAAAGCCATGGGGAGAGCGTACAGGTATGGACTCCGTAGTACGAATATTGACTACCGAGCCTTCAGTTTCCTGAACGATCTGGGTGAAATCGGGCAAATCCCCAATACGCCCCTGTGCCGCCAAGCGATAGCTAAATAATAAACCCAAACTTAACAGCAATAGCGCCCAAAGATGGACCCATGGCCGATGTTTTTTATATTGAATATGACGCATGCTATGTTGCATAAAGCACTCCTATGACGCGAATTAATTGTTGCTGCCTAAGGGCACAAACTGCGTATGTTGACCTAAATATTTTAAGGTTTCTAAAGGCACCTCGCCCGTGAGGGTAAGCCAGTTTTCCCCAATTTGGGCGCGATGTAAAAAGACCCCACCCATTTTCTTTCCTTCTTCGGCTTGTAAACGCTGCCCCTCGCCACTTACTGGCTCTATAAATATTGAAATGGCAGCCAATCCATCGGATAGAAGCAATTGAGCCACCTGCCGTGACTGGGGCATCGAACGTATCACCTGTTTGATGGGCTCAAAACCTGCTGGATAAGGAATACGCCAGCCTTGGCGACTCAAATCAACCTCATGCATATCAGCACTAATTGTCCGCCACTGCTCACTATTCCAAGGGGATTGCAATTGTGCTGAATCAACCTGAGCGCCAATATCTACATGTGCAAATGCGACCTGCAATACCATTTGTCCGTATTCGTCTAGGGTATTCATCTGCAGCAACAAAGAAGTCTCTTTATCAACACACAATCTATACCCAAATCGCAAATCATCTACCGGATCGAGCTGATAAAGCTGGCACATTCGACCCGCCACACGCGCGCTTTGGTCTAATTCGGTCATGCGATATGAATGAGATACATCAATGGCATTGCTCAGCAATAACCCAGGAAAACGGTCTGTACGTGACGGCTCTAGGATCACAATTTCTTCGTTGGGCAATAGGCATTGAGTAATTTCATTTTCACGCAAAAACTCACGCTCAACGCCGTCTAACAACACCAAGCGCTCACGCTCCCCTTTGCCATCTACGATGTGGATTAAATACATTGACTGGGTCTCTTTCCCGTTGTTATGAGTAATTATGCCAGCATAATCCTCACTTTGCGCAGCCTGCTGAACATTTTTTAATACTTCCATCATCTCGGCAGCATCTAATTGCTTCGCTTGCGCAAACTGGGCCCCAAGCACAAGCGCCCAAAGCAACAAGAAAAAAGCACTGATACGAGAATAATACGACCCAACCGTCATCATTTTCTTAACCTTTTAAAGGCCATTCGTAAAAGAAGCATAACGTGCTGGCGCCACTCCTGCTAAAGATTGGTGGGCATCCACATAATCGCTCCATGGTAATTCATCAGCAGCCTGCACTAAGAAGGGGGTGTCATGCGAATCTGATACCTCTGAGGCACCTATGCTGAGCCACACACCAATTGCTAAGACCATCGCAGCAGCAATGGCTAGCTCAGGCCAACGACGGCGAATAGATGCGGGCATACGCCTAGGAGCCACCACAGTAGGCTCCGCATCAATAGCTTTGGAGACTCGAGCATAAAAACGCTCAGACGGCTCAATGGCCAGCTCTTGACTGCGCATCACATCGCCAATTAAATGATAAGTATCCCATAATTGCCGACCATAAGGATTATCCAAATCCTCAGGACGAATAGGAGCCTCACCATCTACCCAAGCTGATACATTCTCCTCCCAGGTAGTGGTAGAGACTCTGAACTCTTTTTCAACGGATTGATTGTGCATGGACGACTCCTGATGCGTTGAATTGAGCATATACAAAAAATGACTTCGCTCGATGCAGGAACCATAGCTGCTGGCTCTCAATAGGGGAACGTATGCTCTGCGCCCAGTAAGAGGTATTCCTCATAGCTCCCTCCCATCATGTAGCGCGCGCAGTGCATGAGTCACTGCTTCGCGAGCACGAAAAATACGCGAGCGTACCGTACCTATAGGGCAGCCCATCGCCTGCGCTATTTCTTCGTACGTCATGCCCTCTATCTCTCGCAACTCTAATGCAGTGCGTAACTCATCGGGCAGTGTCTTAAGGGTGTTTTGTATGGTTTGAGCGACTTGTTTGCTAAATAAAATTGATGCAGGGGTGCTTATATCTGTTAGGTTATCAATTTGCTCAAAAGTTTCGCCTACTTCATTTTCGAATGGCTCTATTGTCTGTGGTTGCCGGTACTGACGAGTTTGCCAATTGCGTGCAGTATTAATTGCGATCCTATAGAGCCAAGTATAAAAAGCGCTCTCACCACGAAATTGTTTGATTGCCCGATAAGCTTTAATAAAGGTTTCCTGAGCAAGGTCCTCTATTTCATCGGTATCACGCACCATACGGGCAAGTAGCCGCATGATACGACGCTGATATTTCAGCACTAATAAATCAAAGGCTCGCTTATCCCCTCTTTGCGCGCGCGCAACCAAGTCTTTATCAACATCATTGCTTTTCATTATGAATTCCTCAATGATTGCGCATTATTCAAGAGGGTCCCGGACCCTGTACGCAGCAAACGCAACAAAGTATGCCACTGTGCTGGCGAATGATGATGGCGCCAACATACTACCCTACAACGCTGCCATCCTCGTTCTGTGTTCACACCTAGTAATAGCGTACAAAAATACGGGCTGCACCACAAATGTAATGGATATACTTCCGCAGCCAGTGTTGACAAGGACCAGCGAGCATGGGAGGAATAGCATAAAAGCGCTGCAGAACAGGAAGAGCGTTGCCTAATAACACGTAATAGCAACCCAACTCCCAAAGCCGTTATCAGCGCCCCACTTGTCTTATGCTGAGCTGCCCAAAAGGTTAACATCCCCCCTAAGGCCATAACAAGAAAAAAACCCAACCAGCCGGCATGCCAAACTGGCCACACCTGCCATTGTTGGGTTTTGTTGTGCATCGCCAAAAATAAGGACGTTATTTAATGCGCCCTATTGCCAGCGTGCCATTCGTCCCTCCAAAACCAAAGGAATTGGTCAGGGCATAATTAATAGGCATCGCTCGTGCTTCATTGGCGCAATAGTCCAAATCACACTCGGGGTCCTGATTAAAGATATTAATCGTAGGAGGAGCAATCTGCTCATGCACGGCTAAGGTGGTCAATACCGCCTCCACTCCGCCTGCTGCACCCAATAAATGACCCGTCATGGATTTTGTTGAACTTACCACGAGCTTGTAGGCATGATCTCCAAATGCGAGCTTAATGGACTTTGTCTCATTGATATCACCAAGCGGTGTGGAAGTCCCATGAGCATTAATATAGTCAATTTGATCGGGGTTTAACCCTGCATCACGCAGCGTATTGACCATCCCTCGGCGTGGCCCATCACTATCAGGCATAGTAATATGATGGGCATCAGAGCTCATTCCATAGCCAACAAGCTCACCATAGATGCGTGCCCCTCTTTTTTTGGCATGCTCATATTCTTCTAATACGAGCACCCCAGCACCTTCGCCTTGTACAAAGCCATCGCGATCGACGTCCCAAGGGCGAGAAGCAGTTTCTGGATCATCATTACGTGTTGATAAAGCACGCATTGCAGCAAAGCCACCAATCCCTAAAGGAGACACGGTAGCCTCGGCACCACCTGCTATCATCACATCGGCATCGCCATATTTGATCAAACGAGCGGCATCACCAATGGAATGTAGTCCTGTGGTACAGGCTGATACCACCGCATAACTGGGTCCCTTGAGGCCTAAGTGGATAGAAAGCTGACCAGAAACCAAATTAATCAGTGAACCGGGCACAAAGAAAGGCGAAATACGGCGCGGCCCACGATTTAAATAATCGGTCTGCGCAAGCTCAATGCGGGGTAAACCACCAATACCTGAACCCACGATCACCCCAATGCGTTCGGCGTTCTCCTCGGTCACCTCAAGCCCAGAATCTCGCCAGGCCTGTAAACCGGCTGCCAAACCATAGTGGATGAAAGTGTCAAGCTGCTTGGCCTCTTTGGCGGTGATGTACTCCGTCACATCGAAGCCCTTAACCTCACCCGCTATGTGAACACTGAGTGCGGAGGGATCAAAACGGGTGATCTTGCCAATGCCAGAGCGCCCATTGATGATATTATCCCAAGCGGTCTTAACATCATTTCCCACTGGGGAAACAATGCCTAAACCAGTAATCACGACACGTCGTTTCACGGATGACTCCTAATAACACAAAAAAAGCGGTTACTCGAATGACAGGCATCTGAGGTCTCTATGAAGCTAAAGCCATCATTACTACAGTGCACCGTCGCGAGGAACCGCCACACGTATCGGGGCGGTAGACTCCTGCCCCACTTAATTACTACTGTTTGCTATTAGCGTTAATGTAGTCAACGGCTTGCTGAACTGTCGTGATCTTTTCAGCCTCTTCGTCAGGTATTTCTGTTTCGAATTCGTCTTCGAGCGCCATCACGAGCTCGACCATGTCGAGCGAGTCGGCACCGAGGTCGTCAAGAAAAGAAGACTCATTTTTGATCTCGGCCTCGTTAACGCCAAGTTGCTCTGCGACAATCTTCTTGACGCGCTGTTCGATGCTTTCCATGCAAATTCTCCAAGTCGGGGAACTGAATCCCAATTAATCCCTAAAAGTTAATAAGCCAAACTAACCAAAATGACCCGATACAAATGTACCAGTACAGCCACCTGCCTTGCAAACTACCTGTATTATCCTCTGCTTTCAAGCTATCTAGATAATCACCTGAGCCAAACAATACAGCCAGCTGAGAGGGTCATCTAAATTAAAATTGAGGTAATTTTACCCTACCTACCAATTAAACCAAAACCTACATGTACATACCGCCATTGACATGGATGGTAGTACCTGTTATGTAAGAGGCCTGAGGCCCAGCGAGAAAGCTCACCGCATAAGCGATTTCCTCAGCCTCACCAAAGCGTCCCAAGGGCACCTGATCAAGCAGCGCCTTGGCTTGGTTTTCTGGAATTGCCCGAGTCATATCAGTATCAATAAAACCCGGTGCAACGCAATTCACTGTAATATTACGACGTCCTAACTCACGAGCCAAGGAGCGCGTCATCCCGGCAACACCGGCCTTAGCCGCTGCATAATTAGCCTGCCCTGCATTGCCACTATAGCCTACCACAGAGCTGATATTGATTATACGCCCCCAACGGGCTTTCATCATAGGACGAATCACTCCACGGCAGAGACGAAATACTGAACGCAAATTGGTAGCAATGACGGCATCAAAATCCTCATCACTGAGCCGCATAGCAAGATTGTCACGCGTGATGCCCGCATTATTAACCAAAATATGAGGCCCGCCGTCCTGGGCTAATTCTGCGAGCAAGGCATCGCATGCAGCATCATCATTGACATCCAGGCACACTCCGCGGCCACCTAATGGCCCAAGAGCGGCCTGAATATGTGCCGCGCCTTCTTCTGAAGTTGCCGTACCAATTACTATTGCTCCATCAGCTTGGAGTTGAGCGGCAATGGCCTGACCAATCCCGCGAGTCGCCCCTGTTACGAGAGCAATTTTATTTTCTAGAGGTTTTGACATACTTATGCCTTTAATTCTTTTAAGACAGCTTGCATTGAATCAGGATCACTAAATGACAAAGTCGTGATACTGCGGTCAATACGACGCACCAGCCCACTGAGCACCCGCCCGGGACCACATTCAACCACATGGGTGACCCCCTGTGCTTTCATTGCTTGTATGGTTTCAACCCAACGCACAGGATGCCAAGCCTGTCGCACCAAAGCATCCTTGATTTGCTCTGGCTCGCTGGGACTGCGCACATCAACATTATTAATCACCGTCACCTGGGGAGTGCGTAGCGTGATCTCTGCCAAAGCTGTCTGCAATGTCTGGGCTGCGGGCTCTAATAAACGCGAATGAAAAGGCGCAGAAACTGGTAGAACCAAAGCGCGACGAGCTCCTTTTTCCTTGGCCACCGTACAGGCTTGCTCCACAGCTTCACGATGCCCGGCAATAACCACCTGCCCTGGAGCATTGTAATTCACAGGCTCGACCACTTGCTCCCCATCACTACATTGAGCACACAAGGCTGCAATGGTGTCATCATCCAAACCTATAATCGCCGCCATGGCTCCTTGGCCAACCGGAACGGCCTCTTGCATTGCTGTTGCACGAATGCGCACCAAACGCAATGCATCGGACAGACTCAATGATCCGGCTGCAGTTAGTGCTGAATATTCACCCAAACTATGCCCAGCCATTACCTCTGGCTGCATCCCCCCTGCCTGACGCCATTGCTCATACATTAAGACTGCGCTCAATAGCATTGCTGGCTGAGTATGAACAGTCAGATTTAGAGACTCTTCGGGACCGTTGGCAATGAGTTTAGCTAAATCCTCACCCAAGGCGTCATTGGCCTCCTGTAGCATATCTGGCACACCAGACTGATCCATCCAGGCATCTAGCATGCCCACTGATTGGGAGCCCTGACCTGGAAATACAAAGGCTAACTTCATTTTTCTTACCCTTTTCCCCATTATTAATTGCTTATGGATGTGGGTGCTCTGCCCTCATCAGCAGGATACGACTAACTATAGGCGCACCAATACTGACCCCCAAGTAAACCCTCCCCCCACTCCTTGCAAAAGCGCCAACTGACCTGCTTGAATGCGGCCATCCGCAATGGCGGCATGCAATGCTAAAGGCACACTCGCGGCCGAAGTATTGGCATGCTGATCCACCGTGACCACAACACGCTCTGTGGGAAGACGTAATTTACGCGCAATAAAATTAATAATTCGTAAATTTGCCTGATGGGGAATCAACCAATCTACCTCATCAAGGGCGACCTCAGCTTGCTGACATACTGACTGTGCGGAACGAGACAAAGCATTTACCGCAAATTTAAATACTGCCTGTCCATCCATCCGTAAAAAAGGATCGCCATGGACCTGCCCATAGGCCACCCCACCGCGGGCATGCAAAATGCCCTCTTGCTGTCCGTCAGCATGCAACTCAGTTGCTAAAATCCCCGCTTCATCACTGGCCTCTAAGACGACGGCACCTGCCCCATCACCAAAGAGCACACAAGTGGAACGATCAGACCAGTCAAGAATACTTGAAAACACCTCTGACCCGATGACCAGCACACGACGAGCCTGCCCGGAACGAATAAAGGCATTGGCCGTGGTTAAGGCATAAATAAAGCCGCTACATACCGCTTGCACATCAAAGGCAGCAGCATGAACGGCTTGGATATTTCTTTGTACTAAACAAGCAGTACTGGGGAAAATGACATCTGGGGTGGATGTCGCAACAATAATTAGGTCCAAAGAATCTGCCTCTATAGAGGCACGCTCTAATGCCTGGCGGGCAGCAAATGTAGCCAACTCGCTACAGCGCACATTGCGCTCAGCTAGATGACGCTGCCGAATCCCAGTGCGTTCTACTATCCATTGGTCGGAGGTCTCTATGCCCTGTTCTGCAAGCTGAGCAGCCAACTGATCGTTGGTGACCACCTTTGGAGGTAAGTACGCACCGGTACCGATGATTTTAGCGAAAGGCTTCATTGAACTTCCTAAAACACCCTGGAGGCTAATAAAAAACGCCACTAGGACGTAGTTCCTGTCCCGGTGGCCAAAGGCAACTGCTGTTCTAGCTGAGCTTGCTGCAGGCTAGCCTGGATACGCTCGATAGCCCGTGTTGTGCCTTCTAATAAGCCATTGCGAACGGCATCACGCGCACGCTGCAACGCATATCCAAAAGCCAGCACATCGGCTGAACCATGACTTTTGATCACAACGCCCCGCAAACCAAGCAAAGCTGCGCCATTATATTGGCGATTATCTACTCGCTCACCCAATCGATTCAGTACCGGCTTGGCAACCGCACCGGCCATCATGCTGAGCATATCGCGGGTAAATTCCTCACGCAGCATCTTGGCCACCATCTTGGCTAAGCCCTCGAGCGACTTTAATACGACATTGCCCACGAACCCGTCACAAACCATGACATCAACGGTACCGCGGCACAAATCATCGCCCTCGACGTTACCATAAAAATTAAGCCCACTATTGCGCAATAGCTCTGCGGCCTGTTTGACAACCTCGTTGCCTTTAATGACCTCTTCGCCAATGTTTAACAACCCAACAGTAGGCTGCTCATGACCATCAACAATGGATGCCAAAGCTGTTCCTAGCATTGCAAACTGAAGCAAATGCTCGGCACTGCAATCCACGTTGGCACCTAAATCCAACATGATGGTCGCCCCACCGTTCTGGTTAGGAATGGAGGTAGCAATAGCAGGACGGCTGATGCCATCTAAAGTCTTGAGCACATAGCGTGAAATGGCTACCCAAGCACCTGTATTACCAGCGGATATACAGGCGTCAGCTAAACCATCTTTGACTGCTTGTGCTGCCAGGCGCATGGATGATTTGCGCTTACGCCGCAAAGCCACCTCGACGGAATCGTCCATATCCACCACCTCATCAGTGTGAATAATGGTATACCAATCCCTGTCTATACGTGGCAAAGCACGGATCTGCGCCTCGATACGAGACTGATCCCCAACCAACAAACAATGGGTATCTGCGTACTCCTGCGCGAACTTGACCGCAGCTGGCAAGGTGACCGGCAAACCATGGTCACCCCCCATGCAATCGATGGCAATACGAATTGTTTTATTTGACATTAGTCACGTTCACGAAAACCGTCGATAGCGCGCTTACTCGTCAAACTTGGTGTTTAGTACCTTGCGGCCACGGTACACGCCATTGGGGCTAATATGATGACGCAAATGCACCTCACCAGTAGTTTGCTCAATAGCCAAGGCAGGCTTGTTTAGCGCATCATGCGCACGACGCATGCCACGACGTGAGGGGCTAACTTTTGACTTTGGGACAGCCATGATGACTCCTTACTAAAAAGTGATTCAATCCAAAAGGATTAATCGTATCGTATTAAAAAATCTCTGTGACTTGTACATACCCCGAACGGGCCTATTATGAATCCTTTTTGAGCTGCTCAAGTACCTTGAAAGGGTTTTTCCTTTCAATGTCTGGTGTCTCCTGCTCGCCCGAGGAAAACACACCCTTGGGCAAATGAGGGCACACATCATGAACGGGCACATAAGGCAGGCTAAGTATAAGCTCGTCTTCTAATAACTCAAAGCCATCGTACTTGCGCGCGATCAAAATACGCTCTAATGCCTCGGGATCATCTTCACCGACGGCCAACTCGCTTTCTTGATCGACCATTAAAAAGGTATTCTCGACCCGCACGGGAAAAGGAAAGGCCTCAAGACAGCGCTGACATTCTAATTGAACCACGCCATCTAAACGCACATGCAAAAGCCGATGACCGGCAGCATCGGTTTCCCCCCAAAGCTGCCAAGCAATCATTTGTGTCTCATCCTGCTCAGGCAAACCATCAATGGCCCGACTAAACAGCATAACAGAGCACTGAGACGATAGCTTTTGTCCTTGTTCGGTAAAAGCTAAAGTATCCAGAGAGCGTAGCTGAGAAAGCATTCTATCCCCTCCGGCACTTCCATTGATAAAGAAAACATTAAATAATACCCTGTACTAACTAAAGCAGTCAAATTTAAACCAACCCAAGGAACCCTAAGATGGAACTTATTTTAGCCTCGGGATCCCCCTATAGAAAGCAGATGTTAGAGCGCTTAGGATTGGCATTTCACACCCATCCTGCCAATATCGACGAAAGCCCTGAGCCCAATGAGCACCCTGCCCAGCTGGCTCAACGCCTGGCCCGTCACAAAGCTCAGCATGTTGCTCAATACTATCCACACGCAGCCGTAATTGGCTCCGATCAGGTCGCCGCCCTAGGAAATCAACTCTTGGGCAAACCGGGCCACCATGATGCAGCCGTGGCTCAGTTAACACAAATGAGCGGCCAAACAGTTGTCTTTCATACTGCTGTCTGCTTGTATTATCAGCAACACTATCAAGAACGTTTGGTGCCGGTACAATGCACATTCAGGCAGCTTAGTAAAGCAGAGATTGAGCATTATTTAATTACTGAACAACCGTATGATACCGCGGGGAGTGCAAAAGCAGAAAGTCTTGGCATTGCCTTGCTAGAGTCCATGCACTCTGATGATCCGACTGCCATTATTGGCCTACCTCTTATTGCGCTGACTGAGATGCTGCGTCACATTGGCCTAAACCCTTTACTGCCCCCAAAACCAGCAGTTATTCCCTAACACTAGCCATTATTTATCAGACTTATCTCACTTATGTCAGATTCTATTACCGCTCCCTCTTATGCAGCAGCTTTGCACCTTATTCCAGTGGGCTTAGGCGCCACAGCACCGTCGCTGTGGCTTCCTAGCGAGGTGCAGGCCATTGCCCGCCAACTTACAATTTATATTGCGGAAAACGCGAAATCAGCCCGCGCCTTTTTACAACAAATCGAACCTCTTCAGCCCATTCGCGAAATTACTATCTTTACCTTGGATAAACGGGGCACGCCTAAAGAGGAAATTCTCCGCTGGCTCAGCCATCCAAAGGGCCAAACCCATGGCATTGGCCTAGTCTCTGAGGCAGGCTGTCCGGCCGTAGCCGACCCTGGTGCTGCCATAGTTGCTCAGGCCCATGCGCTAAACATTCCTGTACGCCCCTATGTAGGACCATCCTCATTACTGCTTGCACTGATGGCAAGCGGCTTAAACGGACAGCGCTTTAGCTTTCAAGGATATTTACCCATTCATACTGAAGAGCGTCGTCAGCGCCTGCATGCTCTTGAGCAGCAGTCTGCACGTGAGCACAGCACCCAACTCTTCATCGAAACCCCCTATAGAAATCAAGCACTATTTGACGATCTGTGCCACATCTTACATCCAGACACCCAACTATGCATTGCTCGCGCCCTCACCACTGCTGAGGAATGGATCCGCACCCAAAGCATAGCCCAATGGCGCACTCAACCGCCCCCACATCTTGACAAACAGCCTACTTTATTTTTATTTCTAGCCCCTTTTCAAGCGGCGCCTAAAGGTCAACGCCCGCTAATGCGCAATCCGCGCGCACGCGGCACTCGGCGCCGTTCTGCTCCTCATTCTAAACGTCGCCTTGACTAATAACGAGGGAAACCATGCGTCCTATCATTCACCAGTACTGTACTGTAACCATTCTACGATGGCTGCTGCTTGCCTTGCTCAGCGGCATGCTGGCAGCCTGTGGCAGTCTTCCATCAGGCGGCCTTGAAATTGATCAATCATTCACCGCCCAAGGTAAAAACAGCCGCGTGCGCCATATTGTGCTGCACTATACTGTAGCGGACACTCCTAACTCTCTGCACATACTGACCCAACAAAATGTCAGCAGTCACTACCTTGTGACTGATGAGCAGCCCCCAAAAGTGTATCAACTGGTTGACGAAAATGAGCGTGCTTGGCATGCGGGAGTCAGCCAATGGTATGACCATACGGACTTAAACACCAGCTCCATCGGCATTGAAATTGTGAATCCTGGCCGCCTGGATGATGGTCGATGGGTGCCCTATGCCCCCGAACAAATAGAGATAGTCAAAACACTGGTGCGCGATATTGCTACGCGGCACCGAGTGACCCCAGCGAACATCGTTGGCCACAGCGATATTGCCCCAACAAGAAAAATAGACCCAGGCCCACTATTCCCATGGAAAGAGCTGGCCGACGAAGGCCTGGGTCGCTGGTTTGATGAGTCACTGGCTGCGCGCTATAGCCGAGAGTTTCAATGGACTGGACTCCCTTCTGTGCGCACTATTCAAGACTGGTTGCGCCGCATTGGATATGCAGTCCCCCAACATGGGCAATTAGATGAAGAGACAGAAAAAGTCATCGTCGCCTTTCAAATGCACTATAGACCCAGTCGTCATGACGGTATTATTGATGCGGAAACAGCAGGCATCCTCAAGGCCTTGGTATTTCCACAGCCTGAGGCATATTCCGACCATACTCGCTAATCCATAAAGGCTACGCGCTGCCCTATCCACTGTTGTATTTGTGCAACATTGTGAGCAATTCCAACGGGCTCAGAACGCTGTAACGTACGCAGGTCATGAGCCCCATAAGTTACGGCTAAACTATCCATCCCTGCCTGGTGGGCCATGTCTATATCATGGGTGGTATCGCCAACCATAAGTGCCTCTGTTGGCTTAATATCGAGCTCCCACATTAATTCGTGCAACATTTGTGGATCAGGCTTGCTCTTGGTTTCATCAGCACAACGTGTTGCATCAAATATGGGCCCTAGCCCTGTAGCCTCTAAGGCCCTATCCAAACCAATGCGCTTTTTTCCCGTTGCCACACTTAATAAGATATTTTTCTGCTTCAAATCAACCAATAACTCATTCATCCCCTCAAACAGCTGTAATTCAGTATCACACTGAAAATAATGATAGCGATAACGCTCTATAAACTGGGGCATGGTCTGCTCATCTAATTGTGGCAGAATACGGTACAGCCCTGTTTCTAACGACAAACCAATAATCCAATTCGCCTCTTCTTGAGAGGGTACGGGCAACCCCAAATCCTGACTGGCCAATTGAATTGAACGAGTAATGGAATGCGTAGAATCCATTACTGTTCCATCCCAATCAAAAATAATGGCTTTATACTTCCTCATAATGACTCCCACACTAATTTTTTAATAGTTCTAGCCTTTCTAATAGATCGACACAATCCTGTGGCAGTGGCGCCTGTATATCAAGAGACTCATGCGTTATCGGATGCCTAAACACTAACCGCCCAGCATGTAAAAACATCCCCTTAAACCCTAACTGTTGACGTGCCTGGCTCAGCTGATGGTCGCTGCTGTATTTATCATCGCCCACAATAGGATACCCCTCATGAGCAAGGTGCACTCGAATTTGATGCGTGCGCCCTGTCCGCAGCTCTGCTTGCACTAGGCTATACCCGCCGTACCGTGCGTGTAAATTGATAATGGTATGCGCACGTCGCCCCTGTTTATCTACCCGCACTCTGCGCTCACCGCTTGGTGTGAGCCAGCGTAACAAAGGCGCACGTAAATGCTGCCGCTCATTTACCCAATCACCATTGACCAAGGCCCAATACAACTTGGTAATCCGATCTTCTCTAAATAGCTCATGCAGCGCTACCAAAGCACGTCGACGACGTGCAATAAGCAGCAACCCTGAAGTATCCCTATCTAACCGATGCACTAATTCTAAAAAAGGCGCCTCGGGACGCGCAGCACGCAACTGCTCAATTACCCCAAAAGACACCCCACTGCCCCCATGCACAGCTACCCCAGCTGGCTTATTGAGAGCAAGAAAATAAGGATCCTCATACACCACCTCAAAATGTGCGGGTGGAACCCGCACAGTGGACTCACTTTCTGCACGTTTCATAGGTGGGATGCGCAACTCATCACCGGCTTGTAAACGATAGTCATTACGCACTCGCCCGCGATTGACACGCACCTGCCCACTGCGTATTGCTCGGTAAATAAAACTCTTGGGGACCCCTTTGCATTCACGAAATAAAAAATTATCTAAACGCTGTCCCGCTCTTTCAGGTAGAATCTTAAGTAAACGTACTTGAGAAAACGATTGTTCATTCATTAATTGTTTGCTCATATGTAAAAGAGGCATATAATCGCCTCAGCCTATGGAAACTGTGGCACCGCTTGACGTAGAGATGCAATATTTACGTCTCCGTCGGCTGGTAAAGGTATCTATTGTAATACCGACACACATTTTTTCGGGTCATAAGGTCTGCCCTCGGCAGAGCAGTTTATTGGTAACTATACAACGAACCCAATAAACTCTGCCCGCCACGCGCGGCACTGGGTTACTGCAAAGTTGTCGCTTTAAAAATTTATTCGCAGACGCGCTTGTTTACGCGTCTGTTTATTGTTTTGGAATTATTGGTTTTAAAATACAAGTGTGTAGCTTTATTGTTCAATGTATTGGAATGCAAAGGCACTTAATTACACCCTATTGGTGTAGGGACACACTTGCTTTACTGATACAGAGTAAAAGGTTGATGACAGCCCAATAAGCCACTGCAGAAACAGTGCTCAAAAACCGAGTGACCCGTAGTCACGCCGCTTCACGGCACCAAGACTTCGGAGAAAAACACTCATGAAACGTATGTTGTTTAATGCAACGCACCAAGAAGAATTACGCGTTGCAATAGTAGACGGTCAAAAATTAATTGACCTAGATATTGAAACTGCCGGTCGTGAACAACGCAAAGGCAATATTTATAAAGGGGTAATTACCCGCATTGAGCCAGGCCTTGAGGCCTGCTTTGTTGATTATGGCGAAGAGCGGCACGGCTTTTTGCCCTTTAAAGAGGTGGCACGCAGTTATTTTAAAAACGGTGTCGACTATCGCCGCGCCCGTATTCAGGATGCTTTGACCGAAGGTCAGGAGCTCATTATCCAAGTAGAAAAAGAGGAGCGCGGTAATAAAGGCGCAGCCCTAACTACTTTTATCTCACTGGCTGGACGCTATTTGGTCCTGATGCCCAATAACCCTCGTGGTGGAGGGGTATCACGCCGCGTTGAGGGTGAAGAGCGCCAAGAGTTGCGCGAAGCAATGGCGCAGCTTGACCTTCCCGAAGGGATGAGCTTGATCGCGCGCACCGCTGGGATTGGCCGCAGCACCGAAGAGTTGCAATGGGATCTGAACTACTTACTACAGCTTTGGACCGCTATTGACAAAGCAGCCAAAGAAAATCCGGCCCCTGTACTGATCTATTTAGAATCAAGTTTGGTGATCCGTGCCATTCGGGATTATTTTTCCCAAGAAATTGGTGAAATTCTTATTGACACGGATGATATCTACGAACAGGCTACGGCCTTTATGAATGTAGTCATGCCCGATAATGCACATCGGGTCAAAATGTACCGCGACGACATTCCTTTGTTTTCACGTTTTCAAATTGAAAACCAAATCGAAACAGCCTATGCACGTACGGTACAACTACCCTCTGGGGGCTCAATTGTAGTTGACCATACCGAAGCATTAGTGGCGATTGATGTGAACTCAGCCCGAGCCACTCGCGGCGCTGATATCGAGGAAACGGCGTTGCGCACCAACCTTGAAGCAGCCGAAGAGGCCGCCCGCCAATTACGGTTAAGGGACTTGGGCGGACTGATTGTTATCGATTTCATCGATATGGAAGACAATCGCAACCAAAGAGCCATTGAACAATGCCTCAGAAAGGCTCTACGCGTTGATCGAGCGCGGGTACAGATGGGACGCATTTCTCGTTTTGGCCTCATGGAGCTCTCACGCCAACGCTTGCGTCCTGCTCTGAACGAAGGCTCCCATGTTACTTGCCCACGATGCACCGGCACAGGAGTGATTCGTGACTCAGAATCCAGCGCTTTGCATGTATTGCGACTCCTTCAAGAGGAGGCCATGAAAGAAGGAACTGCCGCTATTCATGCACAACTTCCGGTCGATGTGTCTACCTTTTTACTCAATGAAAAGCGTCACGACCTGACTAAAATTGAATCTCAATTCAATGTTACAGTTACCTTAATTCCCAATAAAAACCTAGAAACGCCACACCATATTATTGAGCGGTTACGCTTTGATGATCCGCGCCTCGAAGAGCTGCAATCTAGCTATCAACACATCCAACAAGAAGAAGAAATTACTTCATTAACCCCACATCGCACCCATGAAATTAAAGCTCGCCCAGAGGCAGTAGTTAAAGGGATTACCCCTGCTCAACCGGCCCCGGGCGCCAATGGAGCAGCACCTCAAGAAGGGTTATGGCACCGTATTGTCAGCTGGTTTAAGGGCTCAGACCATGACCCCAGCCCCGCACATAAAGCGCCAACTAGCAACAATACAAAACATCAGGACACACCGCGCCGCAGCCGCAAAGCAGCCGCTCAAGAGGAGGGCAGCACACCCAAAGCAGCCAAAAAAGCTAAGCGCAGCAGCACACGACGTGCCGCCAAAAAAAGCCCTGCTCTCGCAGCAAAGAAAACTGCCAAAGGGGCCCGCTCTAAAGCTCAAGCACCACAAGAAGAGCAGAGTCGCCCTACCGGCAGCACACGCCGTCGCCGTGGCAGCCGCCGCCGTCGACAACAGTCTGCTGAGCAACAAACCGCTGCCTTACACAGCCCACATCCTCAGCCTACTCCAGCAGAGCAGCCGCGCCCTACAACGCAACAAAAGCAGCCTGCAGTAGCCGCGCAGCCACAGCCACAAAAAAAGACGGCAGCACAAGCCAACGACCACGCCGAGCGCAGCCCAGCTCCCAAACAGGAGCACCAGGAGGAGTCTGCACCTCGTACAGCTTCAGAGCGCCTGCCTGCTCAAAACGCCATAGAGCCCGTACAGCCAGAGGCACCGACTCATCATGCCTCAGCACAACAAGAGGCTCTACCTGCTCCTGTAGCCCTTCCTGAAGAGGAAACGCTACTGCAACAGGAAATCACTCAAGACTTTACTAAAGAAGAAACACTGCCCGCGCAGGTTCCTGCCGCGCAATGGACTTCATATGCACTTAGCGAGGACAGCAGCAGTGCGCTCACTATGGTGGAAACACGTCCCGAGGAAATTGCGGCGCATGCACAATCCATGGCTGAGCAGGCACGTCAACAACCACAACCCAAACCCAGCACAGCCCCCCGTTGGGACTCTCCCCAAATTGTCGATGAGGGGCCCTTAGTGCAGGTTGAAACCAAGGCGCCTCACTCCTCTCTCCACACTGAGCCACCTTGCTCCTCCTTACCCTCAGAGGAGCACAAGGAGCCGGTCACAACACAGGCAAAACAGCCAGACACTCCGCTCCCTGTCTTGCCTCAGCCTACTCCCAATGTGCATACCCCACTCCTAAATGAGCAGCAGCTCCAAGCATTGGAACAGGCAGGCTTACAATGGGTGCAGACTCGCCTGGACTATGACTATGCTATCTATCATTTGACATACTTCCAGCAGTCTGAATCCCTAGGACGACAACTTCCAGATGTGCAACAGACTCATGACGAGCACTTGCAACAGGTAGAAACAGCCACATCATCTGCATCCTAAATGGATGGGGCCTTACAGGGCCCCATTGAGATCCATACCAAAGCGGCTTGAGGATTTCCTCAAGCCGCTTGTAGTATGGCTCCTGTGAACGGATTATATGCTGTTATTTCAAATGCATCATTCAGCTTCGCTTTTGTCTACCTGCACTGAAACAGCATCAGCAGGCTGTCGTGTTAAAAGGGCGATGAGCTGTGCAATCTCTGTGCGCAAATGACGCCTATCCACAACCATATCAAGCGCTCCTTTTTCCAGTAAAAATTCAGCACGCTGAAAACCTTCTGGTAAAGTTTCTCGTACAGTTTGCTCAATCACTCGGGGGCCTGCAAACCCAATTAAAGCATTTGGCTCGGCAATTACCACATCCCCCATAAAAGCAAAACTTGCTGATACGCCCCCCATGGTGGGATCAGTCAATACACTGATAAAGGGCAACCCGGCCTCAGACAGCTTGACTAACATGGCATTAGTCTTGGCCATTTGAAATAACGAGAACAAGCTCTCTTGCATGCGTGCACCGCCTGAAGCTGCCACACAAACAAAAGCACTACGCGTTTCAATAGCGGCTTGGACACCACGCACAAAACGCTCCCCAACTACCGATCCCATTGAGCCTCCCATGAACTCAAACTCAAAGCAGGCCAGGACGGCAGGCATGGCACAAATGCTCCCACGCACAACTACAAGCGCCTCACTCTCTTTGGTGCTACGAGCAGCCTGATTAAGGCGCTCAGTGTACTTTTTCGAGTCTCTAAAACGCAGTGGATCAGTAGAGCGCAAATTTGCCCCTATCTCCTGACGCCCCTCTGCGTCTAATAAACTATCAATCCGCTCCCGAGCATTCAGCCGCATGTGGTGATCGCATTTAGGGCAAACATTTTGTGTGGCCTGCAAATCTTCTTTGTACAAAACGGCTTCGCAAGCCGGACATTTAACCCAGAGCCCTTCGGGAACACGCTTATTACCAGAGGTGCGGCCGATGCGGGGGGGGAGTAATTTTTGGATCCAACTCATGCTGTTATCCTGTGTTTTAAAAACTTAAAATCCATGGCTAGGCCACTTATTTGAGCAATGCTTGGTGCACGGTAGATAACCATCGTGCTGCAGCCTCAATAGCAGCGTGTGGGCTCTTATTCGCCTCCATTTCAGCTTCCATAGTTTGGATGAGCTTGCTGCCAATAATGACTGCATCTGCGTGCTCAGCAATTCGGCGTGCGCTCTCAGGACTGCGAATCCCAAAACCCACACCCACCGGCGTAGTTAGGTACTGACGGATACGTGCCAATTGACGCACAACATCATCTATATCAATGCTATCGGCACCAGTCACTCCTTTTAGAGAGACATAATATACGTACCCACGCGCTAGCTGGGCAATTTTTTGTATGCGTTCATCGGTAGAAGTGGGCGCAAGCAGAAAAATGGGGTCAATAGACTGTGCCATCAAAGCCTGAGCAAAATCCTCTACCTCTTCGGGAGGATAATCTACAGTCAACACTCCATCAACTCCAGCAGCGGCAGCCTGATCAACAAACTGTTGTTGCCCCATGGCCTCAATAGGATTGGCATAACCCATCAGTACTACAGGCGTGTTGGCATCAGTATTTCTAAACTCACTAACCATGGCCAATACCCGAGCCAAACTCATACCTTTGGATAATGCTCGCTCTGCTGCGCGCTGAATTACGGGCCCATCTGCCATAGGATCAGAAAAAGGCACGCCTAACTCAATAATATCTGCACCCGAACGCACCAAGGCATGCATCAAAGCAACCGTTACCTGCGGGTCCGGATCCCCTGCTGTAATATAAGGAACCAAGGCAGCACGCCCAGACAGACGCTCAAAAGCTTGTTGCAAACGGTGATTAGATTGTGTAGTCATGACTGGCCTATCCTTAAAGCTCAATGCCACTGTATTCCGCAACAGTATGCATATCTTTGTCCCCACGACCGGACAAATTAACCAAAATAATTTGCTCTGGACTCATTGTGGGCGCCACGCGCGCAGCATAAGCCAAAGCATGTGAGGACTCTAATGCGGGCATAATCCCTTCGAGACGACAGCAGTCATGAAATGCTTGCAAAGCCTCAGCATCGGTCACCGTTTCATAGCGAGCACGACCGATTTCTTTTAACCACGCATGCTCTGGGCCAACCCCAGGGTAATCCAACCCTGCTGAAATAGAATGAGTCGGCTGTACCTGCCCATCCTCTGTCTGCAAGATTAATGTTCTATTGCCATGCAATACCCCTGCTCGGCCGCATGTAATAGAGGCAGAATGCTCGTGCGTATCTAAGCCTCGTCCAGCTGCCTCAACCCCAACCAGTGCTATCTCTTTATGATCCAAATAGGGATAAAAAATTCCCATTGCATTGGATCCCCCCCCTACTGAGGCGACAATCATATCTGGTTGACGCCCGACCTCTGCAGGCATTTGCTCTAAACACTCATTACCAATAACAGCCTGAAAATCACGCACCATTGCTGGATAGGGATGGGGTCCAGCCACAGTACCAATTATGTAATAGGTGTTTTCTACGTTGGTGACCCAATCACGCATTGCCTCATTTAAGGCATCCTTGAGCGTACGGGAGCCCGAATCAACAGAGACCACTTGAGCGCCTAATAGCTTCATACGATAAACATTAGAGGCTTGGCGCCGTACATCTTCAGAGCCCATGTACACCACACACTCTAGGCCATAACGAGCCGCTACTGTAGCTGTGGCCACCCCATGCTGACCGGCTCCTGTTTCGGCAATAATACGTGTTTTACCCATGCGACGAGCTAACAGTATCTGCCCAATACAGTTATTGATCTTGTGCGCCCCCGTATGGTTAAGATCTTCGCGCTTGAACCAGATTTGTGCACCGCCCAGTTGCTCGGACCATCGCCGAGCAAAATATACTGGTGAAGGACGACCCACAAAATGATTTAGCTCATTTTGATACTCAGTCATGAACTCTGGATCGTTGAGATATTTTTCATACGCCTGTCGCAATTCATCAAGCGCATGAACCAAAGTTTCGGCCACAAAAGCCCCACCGTAGGGGCCAAAATGACCTTGTGCATCTGGATACTGATATGAACTCAAAACACTATCCCTTTTGGGCTAAGGTTAGGGGTGATCATCCCACCCCTAACGATTAAACAATTAAGAACAACTCTCGTAAAGTGTGAAATAGCACATTAGATCACAACATTTTAGCAGTAAATACGCCTAGCGTCGCTGTGCCTGCACACCCGGTATTTCCTCAAGTGCTGCCAAGAGCTTTTGAATCTCACTGCCGTTTTTTACCTCAGCTGTAAATACTAGATGAGTTAATGCGCGTCGACTTTGAGTATTCACACCAATAACATTAATTCGTAGGCGCGCAAACACCTCTGTAATATCCCGCAACAGGTGCGCACGCTCTGGGGCATGAATATGAATGTCTACTGGGTACACGGTATCCCCAATATTATCCCCCCAAGCCACCTCTATGGCACGCTCTGGCTGTCTAATCATGAGCCCTTTAAATGAAGAGCAATTGCTGCGGTGAATAGAGACCCCACGCCCTTTGGTAATAAAACCAACAATTTTATCTGGTGGAGCTGGACGGCAACAGCGAGCCAACTGTGTTAACAAGGAGTCTACCCCCACCACTAATACCCCGCTCCGCCCCGTACGTGCCACGCTTGACCGCCCCACATCGGACACTTGAGGGGTGTCTGCCTCCTTGTGTTCATCTGTAGCCTTGGGCTTAAATGCCTGCTCAATATGGCGCAAACTATACTCATCTTTGGCCACCGCCACGTATAAATCATCTGCCTTGGCAAATCCCAATTGCTGTGCTAGCTGCTCTAAATTAACTGCAGTACGCCCCAGACGCTGCAACTCCTTTTCTACTAAAGCCTGTCCTTGACTGATGCGCTCTTGCAGCTCTACTGCATTGAACCAGGACCGTACCTTAGCACGTGAACGAGCACTCGCCAAAAAGCCCAAATTGGGATTTAACCAATCTCGTGATGGTCCCCCAGATTTAGCAGCAATAATCTCTACTGTCTGTCCGGTTTGCAATTGTGTGCTCAAGGGGACCATCTGTCCATCAACCCGCGCCCCTCGGCATCGATGCCCTAAATCAGTATGTAATGAATAAGCAAAATCAATAGGAGTCGCGCCCTGAGGCAGCTCAATCACACGCGCCAAAGGGGTCAACACATAAATACGTTCGGGACGCTTACGCGCGAGCTCCTCCCGCTCTGCTAACGAGGCTGTAGGTGCCTCTCCTTGCCCCTCAGTATTATCCCAAGCCAATAATTGCCTCATCCAAGCAATTTTCTGCTCTTCTGCGGTCGCTGCAACTTGCCCCCCCTTGGGTCCAGCCTCTTTGTAGCGCCAATGTGCAGCCATCCCATACTCGGCAAAATGATGCATTTCTGCGGTACGTATTTGTACCTCAAAGCTCCGTCCCTGCTCATCAGCTACCACAGTATGCAAAGAACGATACCCATTGGGCTTGGGGCGCGCAATATAATCATCAAACTCATCTGGCAGCGGTGTCCACATAGCGTGAATCAACGCTAAGCTTGAATAACAACTGCGCTCATCATCCACAATCACACGCAAAGCACGCAAATCATACAGTTGATTAAAATTTAACTGTTTATTGCGCATCTTGTTCCAAATACTGTAAATATGCTTGGGCCGCCCCGTGACCTGAGCCTGAATCCCCGCTTGGGTTAACGCAGCAGAAAGCTTATCTACTACTTGCTTTATAAAGGCCTCACGCTCAACACGACGTTCTTCAAGTTGACGGGCAATATCTTTATAAATATCAGGCTCTAAAAAACGAAAAGCCAGATCTTCCAATTCCCACTTGATTTGCCAAATCCCTAATCGATTTGCCAAAGGGGTATATAACTCCATAGTTTCTTGGGCAAAATCAATGGGACAAGACCGTTTCGTTTGAGCAAACCAACGCAGGGATCGCAATCGAGAAGCCAAGCGTATTAAAACAATACGCAAATCTACTGCCATTGCTAAAAGCATTTTTCTTTTCATTTCGCGTTGATCCGTTAAGGCACGCGGGTCATGATCTTTGGCAGTAATTTCTGCAATACGGTATAAGGAGCGCGTCCCCTGAACCAAAGTATTAATTTCTGTGCCAAAGGCCGCCTGTAACTGTTCGCGCTGAGCTCCCGCCCCGCTGTCCTCAGGCATATAAGCCAGCAAAGCTGCGGCCTGTGTGGGCACATCTGCTCCAAGCTGCTGCAAAATAGGAATCATGGCGGCACAATGAACATCTAGGCGTTCCCCTGTGCGGGCGCGCGTGCCCACTAACCAAGGCTCGGCGTATTGGACGGCTTGAATAAATAAAGGGCGCTCAGACTCCGGCTGCTGCCTGCTCACCTCTTGTAACCACTGAGCAGTAAAAGGCGTCTCCTGATCATCGCGCATCAATGTAGTCGTGGATGTGGTGGGTGACATAACGAATCATCTATGAGGTTATAGGTGTGCTGCACATTTTATTTTAGACTGTTATTGTAATGACCTATTTTACCCACAGAATAATTTACTTATGACCAAACGAACTGTACAAATTATTTGGCATTCACGAACGGGGGCCAGTAAACAGTTGGCACATGCGGCCTACCAAGGCGCCCAAGAGGCGCTTGTGGCACTTGAGGCCACTCATACCCATCAAGTACGCAGCACGGTTGCCACAGCACTGAGTTTAGATCATTTACTCCTTGCCCACGCCTTTATTTTCTGTGCCCCTGAAAACTTAGGCGGTTTAAGCGGCGAAATGAAAAGTTTTTTTGATCGCTTTTATTATGCGGCATTCGATCAGCTCAATGGGCGCCCCTATGGCGCCATCATCAGCGCTGGCAGCGATGGGCAAGCAGCACTCAAGCAATTACAACGCATTTGTACCGGCTGGCGTCTCGAGGCCGCCTACCCCCCTTATGTATGTATGCTAGGCGCTCAAACTGCGACTGAAATTTGGGCACCTAAACATCTAACTCCAGAGCAGCTCCGTCCAGCCTATGAGTTAGGCGCCAATATAGCGGCTTTATTAGCCCTATAGAGTCTCGATACAGCTTAAGGCTCCATTCCTCCTTCGGGAATCTGAAATACCTTGCGCAAATAGGATAAATAGGCGGGATCATCGCACATCGTTTTTTCTGGCGTATCGGATATTTTGGCTACTGGCTGTCCATTACAACGTACCATTTTGATCACCACTTGCAGAGGCTGGTGACCAAAATCATTGGTCAAATTAGTCCCGATCCCAAATGACACTTTACAACGCCCAGCAAAATAATGAGCTAGCTCTATGGCTTTGGGAATATCTAAAGCATCTGAAAAAATAAGTGTTTTGCTCCGTGGGTCAACACGGTTTTTCTTGTAATGCTCAATTAAACGATCCCCCCAAACAAAGGGGTCACCAGAATCATGGCGGGCCCCATCAAACAACTTGCAAAAGTACATATCAAAATCACGCAAAAAAGCATCGAGGCCATATACATCCGATAGGGCAATACCTAAATCCCCACGATATTCTCGCGCCCACATTTCAAGCGCAAATACTTGCGAATCACGCAAGCGTGGGCCTAAAGCTTGACAGGCTTGCAAATACTCATGCGCCATCGTGCCCAATGGCAATACACCATGCTTTTTCGCCATCCATACATTACTTGTGCCGGCAAAATGAACCCCCATTTGCTCCTTCATGGTGGCCACTACCTCATCATGCCATTTTTTCGAAAAACGTCGTCGTGTACCGTATTCGGCTACCCGAAAATCAGCCAGAGACGGATCTCCTGTCACAAGCTTCATTTTAGCCAACAAACGAGCTCGTCCTTCTTCTAGAGGAGGGTACGGCTTGGTATTGCGGAAATAAACCTCGTTGACAATGGCTAGGACTGGAATTTCAAATAAAATAGTATGAAGCCAAGGCCCCTCTATTTCTATACTTATGCCTCCTTGATCACCTGGGCCAATATGGATACAACGCTCAGGTAGTTGAAATAAACGCAGAAAATCGATAAAGTCACTTTTCATGAAGCGTAGCCCAGCCAAGTACTCGAGCTCTTCCTCGGTGAACTTGAGCTGACATAATTCATGAACCTCTTGGCGAATTTCATCCAAATATGGGCTGAGATCAACATCAGGCGTCCGGCACTGAAAACGATACTGCACCTGTGCGGTTGGAAAATGATGCAATACTACCTGCATCATCGTAAATTTGTATAAGTCAGTGTCTAGCAAAGAGGTAATAATCATATTTTCCTATAGATCCAGTGGTCTTATTCTTGTAATTCATGTATTTTCGCTAAAATAGCCTTTCCTGCATACTATTGTATCTTTTTATATAGTCTATTTTAGTGTGAACCGTATCCTATATACGGTGATTTATTTTCCGGAGCAAGCCAATATGACTCATGTCGTCACCGAAAACTGCATTAAATGTAAATACACCGACTGCGTCGATGTCTGCCCCGTTGACTGCTTCCGTGAAGGGCCTAATTTCCTCGTTATTGACCCCGACGAATGCATTGACTGTGCAGTATGTATCCCCGAATGTCCGGCCAACGCAATTTTTGCCGAAGAAGATGTGCCAGAGGATCAACTTCATTTTATTGAGTTAAATGCTGAGTTATCCCCTGTATTTGGTATGATCAATCGCTCTAAGGGTCCCTTACCAGATGCTGAGGAGTGGAATGGCAAACCCAATAAACTGCAGTATCTTGAGCGGTAGTGTAAGTCGGTTTCTGTACCGCCGCTTTATTCAATCTTCGTTTTATAGGGCCTTGGGCCATTGCAGCCCCACTGGCCCTATTTTATTGCCCTGCGCCCACACATCTCCCCCACTCTCCTGATAAACCCTAAAAAAAAACTATAGACAAATTATCTTAAGTTATATAAAAGTGAATTTTACGCATAACAAAAATCAACAAAAACACACAACAACCACTACTGGGATCATTCCTATGCTTTATGACCTACATGAACTGCAGCGCAGACTTCTTGGCTCTATCGCTTCTTTCTCTGATACCGGAGCACGTGTTTTTTCTCACCCTCTAAGCCCCTTTGCTTATACTCCTGTTTCTAAGCAAATGGCCGCAGGTTATGAATTGCTGCATCGTTTAGGCAAAGAATATGAAAAGCCGGATTGGCATATTCATAGCATCACTATAGAAGACACCGAAGTCCCCATTACAATCACTCCCTGTATTAAAAAACCATTTTGTCATTTGCTGCGCTTTGATCGTGATCATCCTCAAGCCCACGAGCACCCCACTGTATTAATTGTGGCCCCTTTATCTGGCCACCATGCGACCTTATTGCGTGATACCGTTCGCACTATGCTCCGCACGCATAATGTGTACGTTACCGATTGGATCGATGCCCGTATGGTGCCCCTCAGTGATGGTCCCTTTCATCTCAATGACTACGTCCAATACATCATAGATTTCATCAAATATCTTGGGCCACATACCCACGTTATGGCGGTCTGCCAGCCAACCGTTCCCGTACTGGCAGCCGTCTCCTTGATGGCCCAAAATGACTATCCTCACCCCCCTAAAAGCTTAATTCTCATGGGTGGGCCTATTGATACGCGAGAATCCCCAACCCAAGTGAACCGCCTGGCCACCACCAAACCCTATAGTTGGTTTGAGAATAATTTAATCCACCGGGTGCCCGCTCGTTATCCAGGGGCAGGACGCCGAGTTTATCCCGGCTTTTTACAACACGCGGGCTTTATTGCAATGAACCCAGACCGCCACATGCTGTCTCATTATGCTTTCTACCAACACCTCATTACCGGCCAAGATAATGATGCTGAAGCACATAAGCGCTTTTATGACGACTATAATGCCGTATTGGACATGCCCGCAGAATTTTATTTAGATACCATTCAAGTGGTATTTCAAGAGCATTTACTGCCCCGTGGTTTGTGGAATATAAAAGGTGATTTTGTTGACCTGCGGGCCATAAAGCACAGCGCCTTACTGACCATAGAGGGCGAGCTAGACGATATTTCTGGCCAGGGGCAAACACATGCTGCCCAAAAGCTATGTAGCAGCATTCCCGCCAGCAATAAACTACAGGTGACTATTGAAGGCAGCGGACATTATGGTATATTTTCGGGGCGCCGCTGGAGAAATATTGTCTACCCACAAATTCGTGATTTTATTGCCAAGCATGAGCATTGCAAAAGAACAACTGGTGCACGCCATCAATGATATCCTACCGCAGACGCAGTGTACGCGCTGCGGCTATGATGCTTGTCTGCCTTATGCACAAGCCATTGCCACTCAAGGCGAAGCCATTAACCGCTGCCCCCCAGGGGGCCCAAAAGGGATAGAGCAATTAGCCCAGTTGACGGGTCAAGCCATTTCTGCCCTTGATCCTGAGTGTGGGAGCTTTGGCCCAGTATTACGCGCTGTCATTGATGAAACGCACTGTATTGGCTGTACACTATGCATCCAAGCCTGCCCTGTAGATGCCATTGCCGGGGCCAATAAACTCATGCACACGGTGATCCCTGAGTACTGTACTGGATGCGAACTTTGTGTGGCGCCTTGCCCCGTAGACTGCATTACAATGCTGCCTACAGATATGCACTGGACACCCATGCATGCACAGCAAGCGCGACAACGATACGAACGCCGTCAAACTCGTCTCAGCCAAACCCATGGCGAGGCGCTTGATACACCTGCAGCCCGATTGCTGGCCACCAAACCTGAGCTTACCCCCTTGGCTGACTCTGACGCTCAAGAGCGTCAGGCTCGCATACAAGCAGCCTTACAAGCAGCACGAGCCCGACGACAAAACAAGTAGTTATGATGAACGAACAACAACGTGAGGAAATGTTTGCTCGGTTCCAAGCGGCAAACCCCAACCCTACCACAGAGCTGGAATACGAGAGTGACTTTCAACTCCTGATTGCCGTGATTTTATCGGCCCAGACAACTGATGTGGCCGTCAATCAGGCGACTCGTAAGTTTTTCCCTCAGTATGGAACCCCTCAGGGCATTCTCGAACTGGGCGAAGACGGCCTTCGTGAATGCATCAAAACTATTGGCCTCTATAGGAATAAAGCTAAATATGTGATACGTACCTGCGAAATTTTACTGGAGCAACACCAGGGACAGGTGCCGACTACGCGCAAAGAGCTTGAAGCTCTGCCTGGAGTAGGTAGAAAAACAGCGAATGTAGTTCTGAATACCGCTTTTGGAAAGCCCACTATTGCTGTAGACACTCACATTTTTAGAGTATCAAATCGCACAGGATTGGCCCCAGGCAAAAATGTCCTTCAAGTTGAAAAGAAATTATTAGAAGTCATTCCGAGTCCCTATTTAAAGGACGCGCATCACTGGCTCATCTTGCATGGCCGCTATATTTGTACCGCACGGGCTCCTAAATGCAAAGAATGTGGCATCTCTGATCTGTGCCAATATCCAGATAAAAAACGGTAGCGCCCTCACCATATCGCCTACAGGGAGGGTTGCTTGGTGCCAAAACCTAAATAACTCTCTATTACCCGCGGATCATTTGCCAATTGATCTGCCGCTCCTTGTAAGACCACGGCGCCTGTTTCTAACACATAACCATAATCAGCAATGTGCAATGCTGCACGGGCATTTTGCTCAACCAATAAAATAGATACCCCACGGGCCCTTAGTTGCACAATGGTTTGAAAAATCTCACGTACAATTAATGGCGCCAACCCTAAACTGGGCTCATCAAGCATCAAGAGGCTGGGCTGCGCCATTAAAGCACGCCCCAAAGCCAGCATTTGTCGCTCCCCTCCTGATAAGGTACCCGCCAACTGACGTCTCCGCTCATAAAGACGGGGAAACAATTCAAATATATCGCTCAAAGTATGACGCCAGCCTGAAACCCGCTGACGATATAAACGAAAGCCCCCCAAAAGAAGATTGTCTTCAACCGTCATGCTGGCAAATAACTCTCTACTTTCTGGCACCAAACACAATCCCTGAGCGACTCGCTGTTCAACTGACCAATGGCCAATCTGTGCCTCTTTGTAATGAATAGCACCATGAACCTGTCCATTAGGCGGCAAATTGCCCATCATGGCATTCAGCAGAGTTGATTTTCCCGCCCCGTTTGCACCAATTACTGTCACGATAGCGCCCTGAGGGACGCGCAACTCTGTGCAATTTAAGGCAGGCACAGAACCGTACTGAACTCTTAAGTCCTGCACCGTGATCAAATCCGAAGAATTCCTCTCCTCACCTGCCCTCTCTGCTGTCAGGGAGTGTATTTCCTTGCTCATAGTTTTTACCAAAAAAGAGGCCTCAAACTGTTTCCAGCACCCCGCCTAAATAAGCATCTAAAACATCTGGATTAGTTTGAATGCTTTGTGGGGTGCCTTCTGCAAGCTTAGTGCCAAAATTCATCACAACAATATGATCGGTCAGCCCCATAACAAACTCCATGTCATGCTCTACCAATAAAATGCTGACCCCTTCATTGCTTAACTGCCGTAAGACATGCGCCAAGTCTTGTTTTTCCTTGTAGCGTAACCCCGCTGCTGGCTCATCAAGCATTAATAAAATAGGATCGCTGGCCAATGCCCGTGCAATTTCCAAAATGCGCTGCTGCCCCAAAGCCAAGCGCCCAGCAGACTCATACTGTAATTCAAGTAAGCCCACACGCTTGAGCTGACGGCGCGCCTCATGCAATAAACGCCCTTCAGCAGCGCGCTCAGCATGAATAAACGCCCGCAGCACCCCTGCAGACTCGCGCAAATGGGCGCCTAGAGCAACATTTTCTAATACGGTCATATTGGGTGCCAACTGCACATGTTGAAAGCTGCGGCTAATCCCAAGTTGAGCAATGTGGCGCGCTGGTAAATCTTGTATGTCCTGGCCTAAAAAACGTACTTGACCAGCAGTCCGTTTTACTGCCCCTGTGATCAAATTAAAACAGGTGCTTTTCCCTGCCCCATTGGGCCCTATGAGCCCCACTATTTCACCTGCCTTGATACTAAAGCTCAAATCATTAACAGCAACCAGCCCTCCGAACTCTTTACGTAACTGAATTAATTCCAGTACTGTTGTATTTTTCTCTGGTAAAGCCCTCTGTACTAAGCCTACAGACTCCTTGTCTGAGGCTGCCTCTGCTGCGCTATGCTCATCAAGAAAGCCCAGCTGCAAAGCAGGGTAGCGCTGTGCATCGGTCACTGGACGCCCGCCCAAACGCTGCCAAATAAATGCCCAGCCTTGAGCAAGAAGTGGCCATAACCCTTGGCTGGCATAGTGCAAAATCAAAATCATCAAAATTCCAAAGACGATGAGCTCAGCGTTAATAGTGTCATCGAGGAATAAGGGCAGAATATTTTGCAGTCGATCTTTAATAATCAAAATCACACTTGAGCCTAACACCGCCCCCCAAACACTTGAGGCCCCTCCGATAACGGCCATAAATAAGTACTCAATGCCATAATTGAGCCCAAATGGACTGGGGCTGACTGCACGCTGCATATGCGCATACAGCCAACCCGATAAACAAGCTAAGAGCGCCGCATAAACAAATACTATTATCTTGTAACGCGTGGTATGAATGCCAAAGGACTCAGCCAATGCCTCCCGCTGGCGCAAAGCCCGAATGGCCCGTCCGGGACGCGAATGCATCAAATTATAGGTAGCCCACATAGCCAGCAATACAGCTATCCAAATGAGATAATACATAGAGCGTCCGCGCCCAAAAGAAATACCCCATAGTTCTATGGCGGGAATACCTGAAATCCCATCATGCTGCCCTAAAAAGGCCAAATTACCGAATAAATAATAAATGGATAGTGCCCATGCCAACGTACCCAATGGTAAATAATGCCCCGATAACCGCATCGTAATGGCGCCTATTACAAAAGCACATACACAGGTAAGTAGCACAGCCACGATTAACCCTGCCCACGGAGACCAACCCATATGCGTACTGAGCCACGCTGTCGTATAGGCCCCAATGCCCACAAAGGCAGCTTGGCCAAAAGAGGTCAATCCTGCAACTCCGGTCAATACTACTAACCCGAGCACAACCAAACTACTGAGCCCAATATAATTAAGCTGAGTAATCCAAAACTCTGGCATCCCTGACCACAGTGGCAAACTGGCAAAAACTACCAATAAGAGCCCAAAAAACCAACCTCTCATGAATCAATCCTCGTCATCCATGATGTGCATACCAAATGAGCGCCACAATAAAACAGGAATAATTAACGTAAAGACGATAACCTCCTTGTATTGACTCGCCCAAAAGGAAGAAAAGGCCTCGAGGATGCCGACAAAAATAGCCCCGATAGCGGTAATGGGATAGCTTGCCAACCCGCCAATGATGGCTCCTACAAACCCCTTTAAGCCTATCAAAAACCCGGTGTCATAATAGACTGTAGTCACCGGCGCAATGAGCATGCCTGAAAAAGCCCCAACAGCAGCGGCGAGAAATAATGTAATTTGACCGGACATGTGCGCACTAATACCCACTAAGCGCGCACCTCGACGATTCACCGCTGTAGCCCGTAATGCCCGCCCATATAAAGTGGCACCAAAGAATAGCCAAAGCGCCCCAATCAAAACCGCACAAGCAACCAAAACAAATAATGTTTGAGCTGACCACAGCATGCCTAAAAAATCTACTTGACCCCGCATAAAGGCAGGAGTGCGCCATCCTTCCGCACCGAAAAAGACCAGCCCTAAACCAGTCAAGGCAAAATGTAAGGCTACCGAAGTAATCAGCAATACTAATACGCTCGCCTCTGCCAACGGCTGATAAACGAGTCGATATAACATAGGACCGAGCGGGACAACCACAGCGAGCGCATAAAGCACTGAAATAAACAGAGGGATATTTTTGCCCATAACCCAAGGACTCAGCACTATGAGCACAAGGGGCCACGCCACCGCCCATATCAGCACCCACCCAATCCGTTTGACCTTGTCTTGTGATGCACTGTTCAGCGTAGCGATAATTTCTTTTATCGCCACCAGTCCTCCTGCTATCAACAATAGCCACAAGGTGCCTGGGGTACGACCATTGATAATAAATGCCAAAGTAAGGGCACCAAAGGTCACAAACTCACCCTGAGGGATAAAGATGATACGGGTGACTGCAAATACCATCACTAAGGCTAACCCTAATAGAGCATAAATGGCTCCATTTACTAACCCGTCCTGTAGCAAAATCAGTAATACAGTGGCATCCATGAATAATTACATCCAAGCACAAAAAAGCGCGCAAAGCGCGGCAACCTATGCTGCGCTTTGCCCTATTGGAGCTCCCCTCGGGGCATTACATTGTTCTGCTGATATGATTAATAAGATGTTAAGTCAGGACGGTATTTCCACTCCTCGTCCACCACCTCGACCATCACTCGAGCACGCTCATCTAGACCGGAATGATCCGCTGCACTCATATTAAATACCCCCTGGGAGGCAGCTAAGTCGGTGGTATTTTCTATGGCCTCACGCAATGCATGACGAAACTCAACAGTTCCGGGCTCGGCACCCGACTCAAGAGCGACAGGGATGGCATGGGCTACGATAAGACCAGCATCCCACATATGCCCTCCAAAGGTATTAATAGTCCCCTCACCATATTTGCCCTCATACAAGGCCTTGTACTCAAGTGCGGAATGCTTTACTGGATGATCATCCTCGAGCTGCTCTGCCACCAATAATGGGCCGGCTGGCAGCACCATCCCATTGCAATCGGCACCACATACTCTCAGCACATCGCTATTAGCCGCCCCGTGCGTCTGATAAATGCGGCCAGCATAACCTCTATTCACTAGCTCTGACTGCGGTAAAGCAACCGGAGTGCCTGATGCAGCAATTAATACCCCGTCAGGATTCGTCGACAGTATTTTTAAAATCTGCCCTGTTACAGAGGTATCATTGCGGTTATAACGCTCAGAGGCAACTACCTCTATACCCTTAGCATTTGCGGCCTTGGTCATTTCCTCAAGCCAACCATCGCCATAAGCATCGTTAAACCCAATAACAGCCAGTGTTTCTACCCCTTGGATTACCATCGTATTAGCCAAAGCACTGGCCATTAACTCATCATTTTGTGGGGTTTTAAAAGACCAAACACGCGGCCCATCTACTGGAGCCACAATCCGCGCATTAGCGGCTACACTGATCATTGGGGTTTCCGTTTCTTGGGCTACATCCAGCATAGCTAAAGAGCCAGGCGTTGCAGAAGTTCCAATAACCACATCCACCCCGTCCTCACTAACTAGCTTGCGCATATTGCGTACTGCTTGAGTGGTATCAGTAGCATCATCAAGAACAATGTACTCTACGCTATAGCCTGCTACCTCAGTAGGCAATAAACTTACTGTATTGCGCTCGGGAATACCTAAAGAAGCGGCCGGACCTGTTGAGGATACCGTTACCCCCACCTTGATTTGTGCCTGAGCGACGAGCGGCAGGCTTAGCGCCAGCGTGCCAGCCAGAATTGTCTTTTTCAAAAAAGCAAAAGGCCGCATAATGGATCTCCCAAAAGTTTGATGATTAAAATATGCTCCTTGCGGCATGTATTATGCCCTACCTGAAAAGACCCGTCTTTAGGTGCTTACCCCTGTTATGATTCAAGCGTGGCCTTATTTCGATTACAATAATATGCTTTCCCAACCCACCCTATTGCTTATCAAGAGAAATGCTCCCCAACCATGAAAAAACTTCTTTTTGACTTATTTCCCCTCATTTTATTTTTTCTTGCTTTTCGCTCCTTTGATCTCTACGTCGCTACTGGCGTTGCAATGGCTGCAGTAGTGGCTCAAATTTTATGGCTGAAACTGCGCCAGCGCACTATAGAAACCACACACTGGATAAACCTTGGGGTTATTGTGGTCTTTGGAACCGCCACTTTGGTCTTTCAAAATGATGCCTTTATTAAGTGGAAGCCTACAGTGCTGTATTGGCTTTTCGCTGTCATTTTACTCCTGAGCCAATTGCTGCTAGAGCGCAATATTATGATGCGACTTATGGGGGGGCAAATCTCCCTTCCAGAGGCAGTATGGAAAAAGCTCAATTACAGCTGGGCAGGTTTTTTTGCCTTTTCAGGCGCTGCTAATTTATTCGTTGCTTTTTCCGGCTACTTTACTGAATCACAATGGGTCAATTTTAAAGTCTTTGGTTCCCTGATTTTATTAATTCTATTTGTCATTATTCAAAGCCTATGGCTAGCGCGCTATCTAAAAGACGAGCCTCCAACCAGCTAAACACTTCTCCCTTCAGTACTGCTTCATACCCATTAAATTTGCATTTTTTGTTTTCCTTAGACCACGCTTTAAGTGTATTCTGAGCGTGTTTCATTCATCATGAATAGTTACTTATGCCTAAAGTTGTAGAAGAACGCATTCAACTGCTTAAAAACCGTCTGCAGCCCCTTGCCCCAACCACTCTTGAGGTCATCGATGAATCGCATCATCATATTGGCCACGCTGGTGCAAAAGATGGGGCCAGTCACTTCCGTCTTCGTATTGCTTCAGAGCAATTCAAAGGGAAAAACACTTTAACCTGTCATCGGCTCATTTATGCTCAGGTTGGTGATCTCATTCCTTTCCCTATCCATGCCCTAGCAATCGAGATTTTGTCCTAATTACTTTTATAAAGGATTCCCATGAAACGCTTAGCAGCGCTTACCTTAGCTTGTGCTTTTGTGGCCCCAGTAGGCGCCAAAACAATGATGACCATCAATGGTCAACCTATTAGTCAAGAAGACTTTGATAGTTTTATTGAACTTATTGTTAATCAAGGTGCGCCCGATACTCCTGAGCTGCGTGAGCGCGTCAAAGAGGAGCTTATCGTACGTACTATTGCCAGCCAGGAGGCGGTACGCCAAGGCCTGGATAAAAAACCCGAGATCCAACAAGAACTCAACCTTGCACGCCAAGGTATCTTAGTACGCGCCCTCCTCCAAGAATATATTCAAACCCACCCCATTAGCGACCAGCAAATTGAGGCCGAATATAACAAACTTAAAGAGCAAGCGAGCCAACAAAAAGAATATAAAGTACGTCACATTCTGGTTGAAACCGAAGATGAAGCCAAACAATTATTAGCTGATCTCAAAAAAGGAGCACTCAGCTTTGAAGAGGCCGCCAAAGAACATTCTATTGATCCAGGCAGCAAAAATAATGGAGGCGCCTTAGGCTGGGCACCCAGTAGCACCTATGTTGCCCCCTTTGCTGAAGCAGTAGAAACCCTCGATGTAGGAACCTTGGGAGCTGCCCCGGTAGAATCGCAATTTGGCTGGCATATTATCGAGGTTGAAGATGAGCGCGCCGCAACTTTTCCCTCTTTGAATGAGGTGCGCGCCCAGATCGAAGAGCTATTACGTCAAGAGCAGCTCAGTGCTTATCAAGACGAATTGCTCGCAAATGCCCAGATTGACGAGCACTAATCTCCCATAGTCTCGCTTGAGAGCTGAGCGAGCAAGGCAGCCTCATCCAGAATCTCAACCCCTAATTTTTGAGCCTGGGTGAGCTTACTGCCTGCTCGCTCTCCAGCTATCAGATAATCCGTCTGTCGCGAAACTGACCCTGTGACCCGCGCTCCCAATGCCTCTAGCCTTGCTTTGGCTTGGCTACGCGTTAATTCCGTTAGCACCCCTGTTAGAACCACCGTTTTGCCTGCAAATATACTCTTTGACTCCACGCTATCAGCTTTAGGCTCCGGGGACTGAGGCACCACACCATGCTGAAGCAGCTGCTCTATGACCTTGCGATTATGTGCTTCCGCAAAAAAATGCGCTACGGAAGCGGCCACCTTCGGGCCCACATCAGGCACAGCCTGCAACTGCTCCTCATGAGCCGCTAGTAGAGCCTCCAAACTGCGAAAATGCTCGGCTAAATTTCTAGCAGTGGTCTCTCCTACATGACGAATCCCTAAGGCATAGATAAAACGAGCTAATGTAGGCGCCTTGGCATTATGGATAGCAGTCACCACGTTGTGGGCTGATTTGGGTCCCATACGAGGATAAGTAGCGAGCTCTAGCTCAGTCAAAGTAAACAAATCAGCTAGATTTTTGACTCGATCCCTATCTACTAATTGCTCTATAAGCTTGGTACCCAACCCCTCAATATCTAAAGCTTTGCGGCTTACCGCATGCTCCAGACTTTGTTTGCGCTGCGCGGCACAAACCAATCCTCCCGTACAACGAGCAATGGCTTCATCTTGGGGGCGCTCAATAGCAGAGCCACAAACAGGACAATGCGTAGGGAGCTTAAAAAGCTCTGTATGCTCGGGGCGCAAATCAATAATAGGGGCGACCACCTCAGGAATTACATCCCCTGCCCGACGCACCACTACTGTATCACCAACACGCACATCCTTACGACGAATTTCATCTTCATTATGCAAAGTGGCGTTGGTGACCGTTACCCCACCCACTTCAACGGGGGCCAAACGTGCCACTGGCGTAATCGCCCCGGTCCGCCCTACTTGAACCTCAATAGCTAACAGCTGCGTCGTGGCTTCCTGAGCAGGAAACTTGTAGGCCACGGCAAACCGTGGAGCCCGAGACACATAACCCAATACTGATTGCAATTCCAGATCATTGACCTTATAGACAAGGCCGTCGATCTCAAAAGGCAACTCTGCACGTTGCGCCTCTGCTTTTTCATAATAGGCTTGGAGCGCTTCAACCCCGGTCAACACCGCACGATGAGCATTGACAGGCAAACCCAAACTTAATAACCAATTGAGCATTTCTGCTTGGGTTCTATAGGGTAAGCGCTCAATCTCTCCCCATCCATAAGCAAAAAAACGCAATGGCCGTTGTGCCGTAATGCGTGGATCGAGCCGCCTTAAACTACCGGCCGCAGCATTACGAGGGTTAGCAAAAGGCTTTTCGCCACGCTGTATTTGGGCCTCATTTAAGCGCTCAAAATCATCCCTATTCATGAGCACCTCGCCCCGCACCTCAAGCACGCTAGGCACATAGTCAGCAGGAAATAAACGCAAAGGAATAGAAGAAATAGTCCGGATATTGGCTGTAATATCCTCACCCTGATAACCGTCCCCGCGAGTAACGGCGCGCACCAGCTGGCCGTGCTCATAGCGCACACTCACCGCTAAGCCATCAAATTTATATTCAGCGTTATAACTTAAAGGCTTGCCCGCGGTCCACCGCCCCGCTTTTACTAAGGCCTCAGTCACTCTTTTATCAAAAGCACTCAGCTCTTCTTGATTAAAGGCATTTCCTAAAGAGAGCATCGGCACCGCATGCTCCACCGTGGTAACCCCCTCAAGAGGCTCACTGCCCACTCGCTGACTTGGGGAGTCCTCGCTAATCCACTCAGGATGAGCAGCCTCTATAGCCAATAGTTCCTTAAAGAGGGCATCATATTCCGCATCCGAAATAATAGGGGCATTAAGAGCATAATAACGATGATTATGCAGTGCAATTTCTTTTTTAAGCTCTTGCAAACGCTGTTTCATTAATAGCTCCGGAAGACCTTCTTAGTACGACTGTCGCCAGCAATAAACCCAGCAGCCTCAAGCCGCTCATAGATCGCAAGGAGTTGTTCATCTAATTGAGCATCCACCTGGGGGTTAACTGCCTGCCCTTGCTCATCGGTCAGTTGCCCTCCCAAACGCGCGGCTAAATCACGCCCCACCCCAGCAATGCGACTAAACGCCTGTGCATCTTTAGGGCTATGAGGGACATCGAGCACCAAATTGAGCTCCTTGACTGTCTCTCCCTGAAACGCATCACGACTCTGCTCTTCAAAGAGCACCACAAAGCGTGGCATGCCTGACTCGGCTAACCAAGCATATCCCTCATCAGTACGCATGAGGCCAACATCTAAAATAGCTTGCTCAACCCGCTCCAAAACCATAGGATGGGGTAAATGCACGGTTAACCCCACCTGAGCATCTAATTGGGCACACAGCTCATCCAACATCTCTGCTTGCTCAATCACCTTGTCTTGCTCTGGCCCATCGACAGTACCGTCATATTCCTGAGCAATGCATTCCGCTGCAGCCCATAAGCGCGACCACTCAACCGCTGTTAATGGCCCAGCTCGATCTGCCAAAAGTACTGCAATTTGTGCCGCCACATAGGCAGTCCCAGCTTGAGGATAATTTTGCAATTGTCCCTGTTCGCTCAGCACAAAAACACGAGAATGCTTGATCTTAAAACGTAAATGGCGTTTCAGCGCATCAAGCAATTCAGCTCCTTCAATGGGCTGCGGAAATTGAATATCCACCACTGCCTCACAGCCGGGATCTATTTCTTCGTTAGGAAAGTCATCGATCTTGAGCACCCCTAAACGTTCAGCCACTTCGACACTAGGCTCTTTGCGCTCTTGAAGCTCATGTGCCATCAAAGGATCATTGTCGACCTGAGGAAACTGGGTCTTCATCTGGCGACGCACCCGACGATCCTGCCACCAATTAAACAGCAGCACCACCACAATGAGCGCTACCCCTAATAAAACCAAACCTATTTGCAAATCACTCATAGCTCAAGACCCATGTAAAAACACCCTGTAAATTTTGCACCCTCGCCACATTAGACCTCAGCAAGCGCTGTTGCAGCTTGCATATCAACCGAGACAATACGCGAGACCCCCTGCTCTTGCATGGTAACCCCAATTAAATGCTCAGCGTGATGCATTGTTATTTTATTATGGGTGACAAATAAAAACTGTGTTTCTGTGCTCATTCCCCGAACCAATGTGGCATAGCGTTCTGCATTCACATCATCTAAGGGTGCATCAACCTCATCCAACATACAAAAAGGAGCTGGATTAAGCTTAAAAAAGGCAAATACCAATGCAATAGCAGTCAAAGCCTTTTCACCACCTGATAATAATGCAATGGTGCTATTCCGCTTGCCAGGGGGACGCGCCAGCACTTGCACGCCCGCCTCGAGCACCTCATCACCCATCATAACGAGTTTTGCTTCGCCCCCGCCAAAAAGCTGTGGGAATAAATTCCCAAAATGAAGGTTTACCTGCTCAAAAGTATGCATTAACAAGGATCGGGTATCCCGATCAATTTTCCGAATCGCATTTTCTAATGTATCAATTGCCTTTAATAAATCTTCTTGTTGCGCCAACAAATAACGTTCTCTTTCCTGAGTGCTTTCCAACTCTTGCAAAGCCGCCAAATTAACTGCCCCCATCGCATCAATGGCGCGTTGTATCCGCTTAATTTCACTATTTAACCATGCGTTGTCCTGCCAGTGCTCGGGCTGCTGTGCAATCCACTCATCAAGCGCCTCTAGGTCCACCTCATGAGCCTGCAGCTGCTGGGTAAATTGCTCTGCACGCAGGCGCTTTTCTTGCTCTTGCAATTGCAATGTGGCAATTTGCTCCCGCAAAGGGCCAACCCCTTGGGCATACTCTTTTTCCTCAGCTTCAAGCTGTTGCACAGCCTCTTGCTGCCCTTTTAATTGGGCTTGAGCCTGTTGCCAACGCTCTTCTTGTTCTTGTCGTTGCAGCACTGCGGCTTCAAGCTGTGCCTGTATGCTATGGGGGTCTAAGTCTACGAGCTCTGCTTGCAACTGTCTTAGCTCCCTCTGCAAAGTAGCTATTTGCTCTTCAGCCTGCAAAGCAGTGCTTTGCAGGGCACGCACACGCTCTTGATACGTACTTTCTTTTTGCTGACATGTATGGACAGCATGCTCACAACGGCGTAATTGCGCCCGTAACTCATGAACTTGAGCATTTAACTCACTACAACGCTCATCCAACGTCACAAAATGTAGACGAGCTTCTTCTACAATCGCCTCAAGCACCTCAAGCTCACAGGCACGCTCCTCTTGCTGAGCCAGAAGAGCACTGAGCTGTTCCTGCACCCGCTGATACTCCGTATCTAAGTATTGCTGCCGCTCTTTGAGCTGTTGCGAGCGCTGCTCGGCACGCGCCTGTTTTAACTCTAACTGATGCCAATAATCAGAAAGCTCCTGCGCTCGTTGACGCGCCTGCTGTAGCTGTTGCTGAGTCTGCTCCAAACGCATGGCGCGCTCTTGCAGCTGCTGTTCTATTTGCTCGGTATGAATACGCTCTGCCTGAACTGCTTTTTCTAAGCGCTGCAATTCTTGCTGCCGCCCTAGTGCACCTGCCTGTGTATCATGAGGCGCGTATAAGCACACCCCATAAGGGGTAATAATATGCCCCAAAGGGTGCACCAAGCTGCCCTCAGCAGGGAGCTGCACAGCCAGCTCCAACCCTTTAGACCAATCATCTATAACCCATACCTCTCGCAAAACCACAGAAAGCAATGCCTGTACCTGCGCGTGCGTACTGCGCACATAAGAGAGCAGCGGTTGACACCCTTTCCAGCTCTGTGCCTGCCAATGGCCCCCGCTCACCGGCCACCAAAAATGCACTCGCAAAGGCGGATTCAAATCAAGGGTGCGCAACCGTTCGGCATCTTCAGCAATAGAGTAAGGCAATAAATAAGCACCTATCTGCTCGCGCAACAAGGCTTCAACAGCAGTCTCCCAGCCTTTTTCTACATACAATAAAGGCCACAACTGTTGCAATGCCTGTAGCTGATAACGCTCTAACCACTGTTGCTGCTGCGACGGCGTAGCCCACTGCTGTTGAATCTCTTGTAACGCATGAAGGCGCTCTTGAAGCGCTGTCTCTTGTTGTTGTTGCTTCAAGCGCTGCTCCTCTGCATCCTGCACAGCCTGTTGATACTCCGGGAGCTGCTCCTCCCAAGAGGTAATACGTGCGTGTAACTCCTTAAACTGCTGCTGAGCATGCTGAACGGCATCAGCCAAATACTCCAAACTTTGCTCACCATCAGCAGCGGGATCTAACTGCTCTGCCCGCTGTGCCTCTAATTGCTGCTTACGTGCTTGTAATGCCTGCACCTCACGCTCACTATCTTGCTGGCGTTGCTGCAATAAAGCCAAGCGCTGCTCTTCTCGGTGCATCATGGAGCGCTGCTCTTCGCGTTGCGCTTGATGGCTATACAGCAGCTCTTCATGATGCTGCAACTCAATCTCAATATGTTCCAAACGAGCACTGACCTCCTCAAGCTCTAACTGTGCTTGTGCCCGCTCTACATCTAGACTATGTTCCTGTTCTTGTGCCCGTTGCTGCTGCGCTTGCCAATGTGCCAACTGCTGCTCAATTTGTTGACGACGCTGCACCGAACGGTGCTGGCTGGCCTCCATATAACGCACCTCAGCCTGTAAGGTGCTCACCACTGTATTCGCCTCATATAGAGCCGCTTGAGCGTCGTGCACACGCTGTTCCGCAGCGTGAAATTGCTGACGCTGCTCTTCCAAACGCGCCTGTACTGCACGCAAACGACTAACCCTCTGTTGCACCCCCAGCTCCAACTCCTGGAGCTGCTGCTGGTGGGCCTGCTGCTCCTCAAGCGCTTGGCGCTGCTCTAAACGCCATAGAGCATGTAGACTGCTTCGTCCTAGCGCTTGTAACTCTTGGTAGCGCTGAGCCTGTATGGCTTGCTTATGTAAGCGCTTTAACTGCCCCTCTATTTCCTGTAATAAATCATCAAGACGCGTTAAGTTTTCATGCGTATCACGCAACCGATTTTCAGTTTCCCTGCGCCGTTCTTTATAACGAGACACTCCAGCGGCTTCTTCGAGATAGACCCGCAACTCCTCTGGACGGGCCTCGATCAACCTATTGATCATTCCTTGACCAATGATGGCATAACCCTTTGCTCCTAACCCAGTACCCAGAAAAATATCATGAATATCCCGACGCCGAACTTGTTGGTTATTAATAAAATACCGACTGCCCTCATCACGAGCCAGCGTACGACGTACGGATAACTCACTATAGGCTCCCCACTGTCCTGTTATCCGTTGCTGACTGTTATCAAAAATCAGTTCTACTGAAGCACGTGCAGCAGGAGCACGCTGATCTGAACCATTAAATATCACATCATGCATCGACTCGCCACGCAATTCGGATGCACGACTTTCCCCGAGCACCCACCGCACCGCATCGATAATATTCGATTTTCCACAGCCATTAGGGCCCACAACGCCCACCATCTGACTGGGTGTTTTAATGATTGTTGGGTCTACAAAAGACTTAAACCCGGCAAGTTTTATCTGTACAAGTCGCACTGTTAATAGTGTAGTTAAACGATATGGATGGTTCTTAATTGCAGTAATCTGCTCCTAAATTCGCTGCCCTAAGGCTAACAAAGTACTTCAAAACTGATTTGTTCTACAATGTTTTCATTTTTACGCTATGATTTTTAGTGGCTTGAACATTTCTATAGCAATCAAGTCTGTGTCATTTGTGCGCTGCTATTGTAAGCCTAGCGGCCTTACCGCGCAGGTGTCTGTGAATTTTCTTTACTAATCTTTACCGAGCAAATACATTGAACCGAGGCTTTTACCTAGTGATGGCCGCTCAGGCCCTTTCATCAGTGGCGGATAACGCCCTATTGATCGCTGCCATCGCTTTGATTGATGACTTGCATGGCCCTGACTGGATGGTTCCCCTTATGAAGTGGTGGTTTGCCCTTGCCTATGTAGTGCTGGCTGCCTTTGTTGGGGCCTTTGCAGACTCCTTTCCAAAAGGGCGCGTCATGTTTAGCACAAATGCAGTCAAGTTTATTGGCTGTATTTTAATGTTTTTGGTCACCTTTTTGGCGAGTTCAGCAGATGGGCAGCTCACTTGGGTCTTCGTTGCCTATACTTTAGTAGGCATCGGTGCTGCTGCATATTCTCCTGCTAAATACGGCATTATCACTGAAATGCTCAAACCAGAGCTATTGGTCAAAGGTAATAGTTGGATCGAAGGGCTCACCGTTTTGTCCATTATTGTAGGCACCGTGCTTGGAGGGGTACTCATTCATCCCGACGTATCCTACTTTCTCATGCATGAAATAGGCATGTCACAAATAGCCGACAACAGAGCTGAAGCAGCCATTCTTGTCATTGCTTTAGTCTATTTGGCCGCAGCCTTATTCAATTTGATGATTCCAAAAACAGGAATGGTCTATCCTAAACAAGAAACACGCCCCTTGGTCCTACTCAATACCTTTAGGCGCTATGTGGTTATTCTTTGGAAGGACAAATTAGGACAGATCTCTTTAGCTGTTACCACGCTTTTTTGGGGCGTGGGCGCTACGTTACAACTCATTGTTATAGAATGGGGCGCAGAGCACTTAGGGTATAGACTGGATCAGTCCTCTATTCTTATGGGGGTGACCGCTTTTGGTACCGTCATCGGAGCATGGTTAGCCGGCCGTGTTCCTCTGCGTCGCGCACTGACTGTCTTGCCTATGGGCGCGGTCATGGGGCTGATGGTACTGTTTATGCTTATAGTCCAAAGCACTTGGGCAGTGTATACCTTATTGGTAGTAATTGGCGGGCTTTCTGGCTATTTTGTTGTCCCCATGAATGCCTTACTGCAACACCGAGGCCATGTACTGCTATCAGCCGGACACTCTATTGCTGTACAAAATTTTAATGAACAATCCAATATCCTCTTTATGCTTGGCCTCTACAGTCTGATGCTGTGGCTGGATATTTCCATCTATGTCATTATTGTTTTCTTTGGCCTACTCGTTACCGTACTGATGTTGGTATTTATTTTGTGGAACCGCCACAATCACAAAGTCAACCCAAATTTACCTCAACTCATCGGTCAAAAAGGCTATGGAACAGCTCTACATGAGGATAATCCTTAGAAGAGCAGCCTAACGCGGGCTGCTCATCCACTGCCGTACAACTAGTAAATCTCGCCACGCACGGGCCTTTTGCTGAGGGCGCAATAATAAATCGGTCGGATCAACCGTGACCACTACGGGCCAATCACGCCCCTGAGGATCTGTCCATTGCTGCAACTGCCCACGGCGCTCATTAAAACGTGCCTCTGCCCCCCAAAGCATGTGTGCCGCAGCAGCCCCCAGTACCAACAAGGCTTTAGGCTGCACCCAATACAGCTCGTGTAAAAATACTTCACGGCAAGCAGCCAAACTCTCCGCACTTGGTTGAGGGTGGTTGGAACGGCACTTGAGAGCATAACTCAAATAAACCTGCTGACGCACATTCAACCCTATACTGCGTAACTGTGCGGCCAACAAGCGTCCAGAAGAAGCGCTCCAAATGCGACCTGCGGCCTCATCTTGACGGGTGGGCACCCCCCCTAAAACAAACCAATCAGGAGAATGCTGCACCCCTATCCCTATCAATACCTCTGTGCGCTCCTCACACCGAGGACATGCCCGACAGGCCTGTAAATTTTGCTGCCACTGCGCAAAGGTTGAATGAGAGACTTCCGGAGCAGCTTCTTTGGGCACATCCTGCACAACTTGCCCAGGTGCCCCATGCGCCGTGATCGAAGGAGGGGGAGGCGCAGGAACGCGCTCCGCTTCTTTTTTAACCAAGGGCTGAGCTGCTCGTGCTGAAGCACTTGAGGCTCCCATCGCCTGCAGCATTTGCTGAAACAGAGCCCGTCCTGAACCCGAGGCCGACTGGGATTCAACTTGCTTGGAGCCCTGTTCCATTACCGGTGCAGCCCCCTCAGCCCCAGATTTGTGAGGAGCATAAGGACGCAACAATGCTGGTGGTACTCCCATTTCTTGTAACCACCGCAAACGCACTAAAGGTAAGGTAATGTTGTGATGCTGTTCAGATCGTTCTGTCACGATGATAAGCTCTCTTTGTAACGCATAATACTGAGTGCAAGTACAAACAACTCAAATCACTCACTCTACTGCTAACCATTTAGTATATAAATAAGCATCCTCACGGCCTCCTGTAGGCTGTGGATAATAGTGCGCACGCGCTCCAACACGCTCAAAGCCAAACCCTTCGTACAGCTGCTGCGCGGCACTGTTGCTTGCCCGCACCTCTAAATTCAATTGGGTCACTGCCCGCTGTTCTACATGATGCTGCCATGTATTTAATAACCATGTGGCATAACCACGGCGCCGATACTGTGGGTCAGTCGCCATCAATAACAGCTCAGACTCAGTAGCCGCCTGACTGGCCCATAAAAAAGCACACATCTTATCTCCACGCATCAGCCCCCAGCCAAACTGCCCCGCCTCTAAGCCAGAACGCCACTGTTGCTCAGACCACTGAGCTGCCTGTGTTATTTGGGCTAGCTGCATTAATTGAGGAATGTGAGCGGCCTGTAATGGAATTAGCTGTATCGGCTGCCACCCCGCAGCAGGGTTGCCTCCCAACCCTTGGGCGCGCTCTGCAATAGTAAATGCCACCTTGTCCCGAATATAAACAGGTGCAGCGTGTTCGGCTGCAATGGTTTGTTTTCTTTGCCACCCCTCCCAAGCCAACTCTGCTACGGCTCGTACTTGCGGTACCCATGCAGCCCCCCGGTGCAAAAACTCATCCTCCGGCAGCGCCCCATAATTATCCTGATAAACCTCCAAGCCATTGCCATGCAATGCTACATGCTGCTGTCCCCATTGATGACGTTGTTCCTCTAACCAAAGGGGGAAATACTGTGCTTCAATTAAAATAGGCTCATGCACCACCTGCCAACCTAATATCTCATTATGGACACGGCTCAGTGCACTGCTGGGCTGAGTCTGACTCCTGTCTCGTCTATAAGCGGCCACATAAAGCTCATTCATACGTGCATCTAATAGCACCACCTGTATCCACTCTGCTGGCTGTTGGGCCGCCTGCGCGACAGCCAATAATGAAGGCACAGCCACCACCGGCCGTTGTAAACCAAAGGCCATCCCTTGAGCAACACCACAGGCTACACGTAGTCCCGTAAACCCACCAGGCCCCTGCCCGAAAGCAATGACGGTTATATCTTGCGGCGTTAATGCAGCCTGCGCCAATACTTCATCCACTAAAGGTAAAATCTGCTCTGCATGCTGACTGCTGCCATGAAACTCACGTTGTATAAAAGACTGCTGCCCCTGCTCATTCACCTGCAATAGCCCCACTCCCAATGTCGGGGTAGAGGATTCTAGGGCAAGAATATTGACTGAATTCATACTCACTATTAAACCGCAAAAAAATAATTTATTATGCCGAGTGGAGCCTAACCACCAGCCCCTATCTTACCCTTATTTACCTGTTCCGATAGGACTGAGCGCACTCTTTACTATGCTATAGGCTCTTGGCTTAAATGTAACTAACTGTCTGTTTTGACTCGAACTGAGGCCTCAAAAGAATCATTTGTAAAACTTTACTACAGCGCTGGTCGTCTGACTTTTTGCTTGTTACATTTACCTTATGACTACACAAAATCACACTCCGCGAAAGATTCTTGTCGTTGACGATGATCCCCGCTTGCGGGATTTACTGCGTCGCTACCTAAGCGAGCAAGGGTTTAATGTTTTTGTCGCAGAAGACGGCAAGGAAATGACCAAACTTTGGCAGCGCGAGCACTTTGATTTGCTCGTGCTCGATATTATGTTGCCCGGCGAAGATGGCCTATCAATTTGCCGACGCTTGCGTGGTGGCCATGATAATACTCCTATTATCATGCTCACGGCAAAGGCCGAAGAAATTGATCGCATTGTCGGCCTTGAAATGGGTGCTGATGACTACCTAGTCAAGCCCTTTAACCCCCGTGAGCTCTTGGCCCGCGTCAATGCGATTTTACGTCGTCGGGGGAGCGATGAGCATCCAGGAGCGCCCAGCCAGGAAAATGAGTCAGTAGAATTTGGGCCCTATACCCTTAATCTCTCTACACGCACCTTAACCAAAAACGGCGAAGTGATTCCCATCACTACAGGTGAGTTTTCGGTACTCAAAGTGTTTGCTCGTCATCCCAAAATACCGCTGTCACGTGATAAGCTAATGGAATTAGCACGAGGGCGCGAATACGAGGCCTTTGATCGGAGTCTTGATGTACAAATATCACGCTTGCGCAAGCTCATTGAGCCCAATCCATCCAAGCCGGTATTCATCCAGACGGTCTGGGGCCTTGGTTATGTATTCGTACCCGATGGTGGTCACTAACAGTATTGCTTCATGACTGATTACCCTGGCTCGGCGCCACACGCACAGCAGCCACAAAAAAAGGATTCAAAAAGTAAAAACAGGCCGATCAAACTCGGCCTGTTTTCTCGTTCCTTTTTGCTGCTGACTATGTTGATGCTTGTTAGCTTAGGCGCGTGGTTACAAGTTTTTTTTAGTATGGAAGAAGGCCCACGAGCGCATCAAATGGCGCTGCGTGTGACTTCGGTTGTCAGTATTACCAAATCTGCCCTGCAATATGCCCCCGAAGACAGTCGCCCTGAGCTGCTCCTTGATTTGGCAACCAAAGAGGGACTGCGTGTGCAACCACGAGCTGCCAATGACGTACTTGAGCCTTTGCCGCGCAGCGATTATTGGCAGCAAGTAGCCGCTGAAATCCGTAAAAGCTTAGGCAGCAATACCCTAGTTATGTGGTCTGTCAATGATTTGCCTGGTATCTGGGTATCATTCGAATTAGGCGCCGAGAAATTCTGGGTCGTATTTAATCGTGAGGAACTCAGCCTAACTACCGGCTCCGAATGGCTGGGCTGGGCTATTACCGCCCTTATTCTTGCGATTGTCGGCGCAGGAGTCAGTGTTCGTTTTGTGAATCGCCCATTAGCTCAGCTTGCTCAAGTCACTCAGCAATTATCGCGCGGCGAAACTCCGATGACCCTTCCCGAACGTGGCCCTGCAGAAATCCGCGATATGAACATTGCATTTAATCGTATGGTGCGGGATATTCAACAAGCAGAGGCGGATAGAGAAATTATGTTGGCAGGCATTTCCCATGATTTGCGCACCCCACTCGCGCGCATGCGCCTAGAAATAGAAATGAGCCAGATGAGTGATGAAGCACGCCAAGCCATTGATGAGGATTTAGCGCAAATCAACCATAGCATTGAACAGCTCATGGAATATGCCCGTCCTGCTAGCAGTGCTCCTGACGAAGGGATTAATATTTCCCAAGTTATCCAAGAAACCTACGAACGGGAGCGCCCCCATACTGAAACTCTTGATGGGACCCTCAGTGCTCAAATTCAAGACGGCTTATGGGCAAAAATCTCAGCACACGATCTAAAACGGATCATTATCAATCTTATAGAAAATGCGCGCCGCTATGGCCGCAGCCCAACAGATAACCACGCTCATATTCATCTCAAAGCCTACCAAAATAATCAGCAGGTCATTATTGAGATACAGGACCAAGGTATGGGCATTGCTGAACATGAGATTCAACGCTTACTGCGCCCCTTTTCAAGGGGGGAATCCGCTCGCACAGGCGTCAGCGGTGCCGGATTAGGCCTAGCCATTGTTGAACGCCTATTGCGCCAAGTAGGAGGAGAGCTCAAACTTCACTCCACTCCTGGCAAAGGACTGCGCGCCCAGATTATTTTACCTCGGGCACGCAGCTTACAAAAAAAGAACTAAACCCTAAAACTGACGCTGCAATAACACCACTACTTGAGCGGCAATCCCCTCTTTGCGCCCAATATGCCCCAACCCCTCATTGGTCTTAGCCTTAATATTAATACGGTCAATTTCTACATTTAAATCGGCTGCTAAATGCTTGCGCATATGGGGGGTATGAGGCGCCATCTTTGGTGCCTGAGCATGAATAGTGGCATCCATATTCACCACTTGCCAACCTGCCTGCTGCACCCGTTCATAAGCACTACGCAGCAACACGCGACTGTCTGCATTTTCATATTGAGGATCGGTATCGGGAAACAATTGCCCAATATCCCCGAGTCCAGCGCCTCCTAATAAGGCATCTGTCACAGCATGCATCAATACATCAGCATCGGAATGACCCAATAAGCCATGGCTATGCTCAATGGTCACCCCACCAATAATTAATGGCCTATCAGGCACCAAAACATGAACATCAAAGCCCTGTCCAACACGAAACTCTACTGCCATTACAACCACTGCTCCATTAATTGAAAATCACCTGGCCAAGTCACCTTGAAATTTTTTACCGAACCTTCGATAAGCAATGGTTGCACCCCCATTCGCTCCATAGCTGACGCTTCATCGGTCACCTCTACCCCTGAAGCATGGGCATCATCCAAAGCTCGAAGCAGCTCTTGTCCTTTAAACATTTGCGGCGTTTGCGCCATCCACAGCCCTTCACGATTAATTGTGTGCGCAACATGAATAAGCGAAGTCGCAGGAGAAGGGGCAACCTGTTGTTTTAAGGTGTCCGGCACAGGAATAGCCAACAGCCCCCCCTGCCCTGTATTCAAACAGGTGTCAATCAGGCGCTGCAAAGCATCAAAGGGCAATCCTGGGCGTGCAGCATCATGGACCAGCACCCAAGTATCCTCATCTGGCTGCAAATCATGTAAAGCATTGCGCACTGTGTCTGCCCGTGTCGGCCCACCACAATGGCGCCATACTGTTTTCTTTAACCCTTGCAAAGCTCGTTCAGCCCATAAATCCTCAGGATGGACAATGGCGCGCACCTGCTGAATACGCGGTTCATCTAATAAGCACAGCACAGAGCAACGCAGCATAGGCAGCCCCCGCAACAACTCATATTGTTTCGGTAGATCTGGCTTTAACAATGCTGCGGGCCCTCCACGCCGGGCACGTGCTCCAATCCCCCCAGCGGGGACAATGGCAATGATTTTTTCGGACATGATGCTTGATCCTTAATCAGTAATGAGTGCATTGTATGCTATTTATACGAATGCTTACTGTTAAATACTTAAATATTTATTCCATACCGCTCTAGAATCGCGCAACTGCTCAGAACTACCCGTCCAAACTATACGTCCTTTTTCTAGAATCAAATGGCGATCCGCTACCTCCAGTAAACGCTCTACATATTTATCCACAACTAAAATGGTCTGCCCAGCTGCTCTTAACTGAGCCAAACAGTGCCATATTTCTTCGCGTACTATAGGCGCCAATCCTTCAGTGGCCTCATCTAAAATTAGTAGCTTTGGATTGGTCGATAAAGCGCGACCAATAGCGAGCATCTGCTGCTCCCCTCCTGAAAGCTGATGCCCCAGATGCTGCGCCCGCTCTTGTAGACGTGGGAACATCTCATAAATACGCGATACCGTCCAAGGATGACCCTGAGCATGGCGCCGCGTAGCAAATGCTACTAAATGCTCTTCCACCGTTAAATTAGGAAAGCACATGCGCCCTTCAGGTACAATGGCAATGCCTCGCCGTGCAATGGCATCAGGAGATAAACGGTGCATAGGCGCGCCATCAAAATATAGGGTGCCAGAAATAGGGGGGATGGCTCCCATTAAGGTCTTAATCAAGGTGCTCTTCCCCATGCCATTACGGCCTAATACACTCACCACCTCCTGCTCATGGATAGCTAAGCTTATATCAAATAATACTTGGCTTGCCCCATAGCCTGCATTGATCTTATGCACCTCTAAAAGCACTGGACTGGACCGGCTAGGAACAGCCTTCATATACCTGCCTCACTCATCATTATCCTTACCCAAATAAACCGCCTGCACCTCTGGATCAGCCTTAATTTCTGCTGGTGTACCCGTTTTTAAGAGCTGCCCATACACCAAAACAGACACCCGGTCAGCAAGTTGAAACACTGTTTCCATATCATGCTCAATTAATAAAATAGTTGTTTGGCGATTCAAACGACGAATCAGCGCGACCATGCGCGGTGCATCTTCGGGGCCCATCCCAGCCATGGGCTCATCTAAAAGTAATAATTTAGGCCGGCTTGCTAGAGCTAAGGCCAAATCAAGACGCCGCTGCACTCCATGTGCTAACGCCCCAGCCCGATGCATTAATACCTCACTGAGGTCAAATTGAGTAGCTAACTGCAACGCCTGTTGATATAACTGAGTCTCACGGGAACGCGCTCTAAAAAAACTAAAACTACTGCCCGTATGGGCCTGTACAGCCAATAATAAATTATCTAATACCGTATCTTGAGCAAACACATTGGTCACCTGAAAGCAACGGCTCAAACCCGCATGCACGCGCTGTGCAGCAGACATCCCCTGTAATGATTGCCCTGCCAATACCACCTCACCACTATCCGCCCGCTCAAAACCTGATATTAAATGAACCAATGTGGATTTACCTGCTCCATTGGGACCAATTAGTGCATGTATCTCACCTGTTTTTATTTGTAAAGAAACCTGATTGATCGCCAATAAGCCACCAAAACGTTTGCATAAATTTTGAGTATAAAACAGTGTCATTCTTTGACCCGCGTCAATAAGCCTGCCACACCGCGAGGAGCTAAAAATACAACCAGCAATAGCATCACTCCCATGGGCCAATGCCAATAATCGGTATGCATCCGCAAACACTCTTCAAGTACTAACCAGATTAGCGCCCCCAATGCACCCCCCCAGCGGTGTCCCATACCTCCCATAACAACCATTACTATCAGCACTGCTGAATGGGTCCACTGCATTGAGGAAGGACTCACAAAACCATCCTGAAAAGCTAATAAACCTCCGGCCAAGCCCGCTACAGCACCTGCCCCCACAAAAGCAACTAAACGGACAAGAAAAACGGCATAGCCGAGTGCATGCATACGGCTTTCATTGTCACGCGCCCCGCGGAGTGCATAGCCAAAACGTGAGCGCTCCAAACAGCTACTGATCCCGTACACCACCACGGCACAGCCCAAGACAACACAATAAAAACCATAGGCCCATTCATCAAGCCATGAACCCAAACTCAATGGAACATAAATACTATAGCCATCATCACCGCCATAAGTACTCAATGACGTAGCAAAGTAATACAACATTTCCGCAAAAGCCAGGGTAATCATGATGAAATATACCCCGCGGGTACGCAACGCCACCATCCCAATTAAGAGAGACACCAAAGCAGCTAATGCTATCCCTAGGCCCCATGCTATCCAAGCCGATTCAAAACCAGCGTCCACCCAAGCCACCAAAGCATAAGCCCCAACGCCCATAAAACCAGCATGGCCCAAAGCTACTAGCCCGCCATAGCCTAAAATCCAATTGAGACTGCTTGCCGCAATAGCAATGATCAGCATTCGGGTAATAAACCCTACATAATAATTAAGCCCCCATTGCTGATCTAGAACGGGCACCAAGGCAAAGAGCAAAAGCACAAGCCAAGGCAGTAATAACTGGAGCCAACGAGACCAAAGACGTTGCCGGGTACACGCCCTCGCTTGTAACTGATCTATAGAAACATTCATGAGTCGCTCACTCTAGGCACGCGCGGGGAACAGTCCCTGTGGTTTCACCGCCAAGACTACAGCCATTAGTACATACACCATAATGCCTGCTAAAGCAGGCCCTAGATCAGCGGCAATAGTAGGCGGCAGCACTGCTCTTAGGAGAGGCGGCAAAAAAGCCCGTCCAACAGTATCGAGCATCCCTACCAACATAGCCGCTACCCACGCTCCGCGCACCGAACCAATCCCCCCTATAACAATAACCACCAATGCAGGAATGAGTATTTTCTCCCCCATCCCGATTTGAACCGCGCTAATGGGTCCCATCAAAGCTCCGGCTAATGCGGCTAAAGCCGCCCCCAAAACAAATATGAAAGAAAAAACACGTCCAACCCGCACCCCCATAAACTCTGCCATCCTGCGATTAGAAGCGCCAGCCCGGACCAGCATACCCATGCGCGTATGATGAACCAACACATACAGGCCTAAAGCGACGAACAACCCTGCTCCTATCAAGAGCAATCGATACGCTGGATAATACAAGCCTGGCCACAACAGCACTGGCTGACTGAGTAAAGAAGGCATCGGCGCCATCATAGGAGCCACCCCCCAGATGGCTTTCACCGCATCATCTGTTATTAAAATAATGCCAAAGGTGGCCAGTACTTGAGCCAAATGATCGCGGCGGTATAAAAACCGCATAATGAGTTTTTCTAGCCCCCAAGCCACCGCCATAGTAACAACTATTGCGACCAAGACAGCAATCCACATCGAACCGCTGCTGACATGAACACGTGCTGCCACATAAGCCCCCACCATAAATAGGGAGCCGTGGGCAAGATTCATGGTATCCATAATGCCAAACACCAGAGTCAACCCTGCCGCTATTAGAAACAGCATCAGACCATAGCCCACTCCATTGAGTAACTGCTCGGCAATAAACACCCCATCCATTCCTACCCCTTGCTCCGTGACTCGTGCTTAGTGACGGCAATCCTCTACATAAGCATCCTGATGCCGCTCAAGCACAGTACCAATTAACTTATTGGTCAGTACCCCATCCTCATCAACCTGCACCTCACGCACATAATAATTTTGAATGGGATAATGATTGGGACCATACTCAAACTCACCGCGTACCGACTCAAAACTTGGATTACGCAATGCCTCAAGCAATGCTTGCCTATCCTCTACGCCTCCTGCATCACGCACCGCAGCATCCATCGCCATCACGGTATCATAAGCCATGGCAGCATAAACTGAAGGATAGCGCCCCTCATATTTTTCACGAAACGCAGTGACAAAACGCTGATTTGCTTCAATAGGCAAGTCATGAGCCCAGTGCGTGGTACTTAATAAGCCCATCATGCTTTCCCCAACGGCATCAATCACATCCTGGTCGGCAGAAAACCCGGGGGCTACTAACGGTATATCTTGCAAGCCACTTGCCACATATTGTTTAATAAAATTGATGCCCATCGCCCCAGGCAAAAAGAAAAATACAGCATCTGGCTTGAGGCTACGAATATGAGCTATTTCAGTGGCATAATCAATTTGCCCCATTTGGGTATACACCTCATCAATTACCTCACCTTGATATAAGCGCTTAAAGCCACTTAGGTGATCACGCCCTGCCGGATAATTGGGGGCAATGATTACCATTTTCTGATACCCTTTTTCATTGGCTAAGTGTCCAGCAGCCTCATCATAGGTATCATTTTGATATTGACCAAAGAAAAATGGACTGCAGCGCTTGCCCGCAAACTGGCTGGGCCCAGGATTGCTAGACAGATACGGTATCTGCGCCTTAAATAGAGCTGGCGCAACGGCTAATGCTGCATTAGAGCCGATAGGACCTGTAAACAAATCTATTTTTTCCCGCTGTATATAGCGGTTCACTAACTGAGCCGCCTGTTCGGGACTGCCCGCAAAATCATTTTGCAAAAATTCTGCTGGAATTCCCCCTAATTGCCCCTCTAATAACTCTATGGCTAAATTAAAGCCATCACGTGCCTCTGCCCCAAGTACTGCAAACGGCCCAGATAAATCTAAAGCGATGCCGACCTTCACCGGCTCTTGTGCCCACGCTGAGACCGCTGCAGTAAAAGACCATGCCCCCACCCCAATCGCTTTTATCCATAACTTAGAAAGCGAGCTCCTTTTCATATTTGTTCTCCCAAACTATTTTGAAACAGTCTAAAATCCATCTATCATAAATCAAACTGTGCCCAAGCCCTAGCTTGCGTACAATAATTGTTCTTATTGCTTCAACCGTTACGCTTATATCAGTCGAATCATTGATGTTTTCCTTACCCAGCACTGCCGCCACACTCTCTGCCCTCAAAAAAGGGCAACGCTATCAACAGCCTCTGCCAGCCGGTTCTGGCGATGCTTGGCTACTTGCCCATCTCGCACTTCAGAGTCAAGACCCATTAGTTATCTTATGTGCCCACCCAGTAGATGCCCATCGCCTCATAGATGAAATACAATTATTTGCTCCCCAGCTTAAAACATGTGCTTTTCCTGACTGGGAAACTCTAGCCTATGACCGCTTCTCCCCACACGAAGAGCTGATTTCCACACGTTTAAGCACCCTCCATGCCCTATCACAGCACGCCGTGGATATTCTCATAGTGCCAGTGAGCACTGCATTGTACCGCACTGCGCCACCAGAATTTCTCGCAGCCTATAGTTTTCACTTTAAACAAGGAGAGCGTCTCGATGCAGAGCAACTCCGTGCACAATTAGTACGTGCCAACTATAGTCATGTTAACCAAGTTAGTGCTGCAGGTGAGTTCAGTGTTCGTGGCGGCATTATTGATATTTTTCCTATGGGGTCTGCTGTTCCTTATCGACTGGATCTCTTTGATGAAGAAATAGAATCCATTCGAACCTTTGATATTGACACACAGCGCAGCATTTATCCCGTTACGGAGATTAATCTCTTACCTGGGCGCGAGTTTCCCTTTGATGAAGAAGCACGCACTACATTCAGAGCACAATTTAGAGAATATTTTGAAGGAGATCCTTCCCGCGCCCTTCCCTACAAAGAGGTTGGCGAGGGCATTGCATTTGCCGGGATAGAATACTACTTACCCTTATTTTTCCAAGAAACTGCCAGTCTTTTTGATTATTTAGACTCAAACAGCATCATGGTTACCCATGGTCCTGTCGACAGCAGTATTCAAGACTTTCATCAAGATACCCAAAGTCGATATGAATTTTTAAAATATGATACGGAACGTCCAATTCTGGCGCCCGAACACCTATTTCTCACAAGTGAGCAATTTTTTACAGCGCTTAAAAACTTCCGTCGCCTAGATTTGCGTGCCCATGGTTCGCACCCTGACTTTTCACCAGCCCCTCAAGTCGCCATTGCGCGACGCGCAGAAGACCCTGTACACACTCTACGCAAACAACTAGAAAAAAAATCCCAACGCATCATCCTCTGTGCCGACTCACTTGGCCGTCGTGAAACCTTATTGAACATGCTCCAAGAGCATCATCTCAGCCCTGATGAGTTAGCAGACACTATCAGTGATGCCCTGCATCAACACGCCCATTTCACCTTAGTTCAGGCCTACCTTGATCAAGGCTTTACGGTGAATCATTTGGGGCTCAGCTTGATCACGGAAAATGATCTCTATCCTCATCAGGCTCGTATACGTTCCCCTCATCGAACTGAGCGGCGTACGGATCTGGAGTCCATGATTCGGGATCTCTCCGAACTGCGTATTGGTGATCCAGTGGTTCACCAAGAGCATGGCATTGGTCGCTATCAAGGTCTGGTTGAAATGGATCTAGGAGAGGGGCCGGTAGAGCTCCTGCATCTCGAATATGCTGAGCAAGCAACCCTCTATGTTCCCGTATCCCAGCTGCATGTCATTTCTCGCTATACCGGAGCCGATCAAGACAGCGCCCCTTTGCATTTATTGGGCTCTGGACAATGGGAAAAAGCACGCCGTCGTGCAGCCAAACAAGCCCGAGACACAGCTGCAGAATTATTGGCTTTATATGCCCAACGTGCTGCACGCGAGGGGCAAAGCTTTACTGTCCCACTACAAGACTATGAAGCCTTTTGTGCGGGCTTTGGTTTTGAACCGACTCCAGATCAACACGCAGCTATTGAAGCAGTTATCCATGATATGCAGTCTCAGCAGCCTATGGATAGACTGATATGTGGCGATGTCGGTTTTGGCAAAACAGAAATTGCCTTACGGGCTGCTTTTATTGCAGTAGCAAATGGTTTTCAAGTCGCCGTTCTTTGTCCCACCACTTTATTAGCTGAGCAGCATACCCAAACCTTTGCCGATCGATTTGCTGAATGGCCTGTTACTATTGGAGAGCTGTCTCGCTTTAAAACCGCTAAAGAAAGCCGCGCTACCATTCAAGGGCTGGCCCAAGGCACCGTTGATATTGTAATTGGCACCCATGCCTTACTGTCTAAAAATGTCAGCTTTAAACGCCTAGGATTGCTTATTATTGATGAGGAACATCGTTTTGGTGTACGTCAAAAAGAACGTCTTAAAGCACTACGCTCTGATGTTGATGTCTTAACCCTAACTGCCACCCCTATTCCTCGCACCTTGGGCATGTCCCTTGAAGGCATCCGTGACCTTTCGGTGATCGCCACAGCCCCGCAGCGCCGCCTGGCTGTAAAAACCTTTGTACGCCGTGAAGACTCAAGCATTATCCGCGAAGCCTTATTACGCGAGCTCAAACGAGGCGGACAGGCCTATTTTCTGCACAATGAGGTAGAAACTATTTACAATCGCCGTGACCGGCTCCAAGAGCTTGTCCCCGAAGCGCGTATTGCAGTCGCTCACGGACAAATGCCAGAGCGTGAGCTCGAGCGAGTCATGCGGGACTTTTATCAGCGGCGCTACAATGTGCTCCTATGCACCACGATTATCGAAACAGGGCTGGATGTGCCCACGGCCAATACCATAGTTATTCATCGCGCGGATCGCCTGGGCTTGGCTCAATTACATCAATTACGAGGACGAGTAGGCCGATCGCACCACCAAGCCTATGCTTATTTACTCATTCCGGACGAAGAGGCCATTACCCCTCAAGCTAAAAAACGCCTAGAAGCAATAGAGCAAATGGATACCTTAGGAGCTGGTTTTTTCCTTGCCATGAATGATTTAGAAATTCGTGGTGCAGGAGAGGTATTAGGTGATCAACAATCTGGCAACATTCATGATGTGGGCTTTAGCATGTATAACGACATGCTCAATGCCGCACTGAAATCATTACAAGCCGGGCATGACAAGGATGATGACTTATTAAGCACCTTTAATCAGCACAGTGAAATCAATCTGCGCGCCCCGGCCTTGTTACCCTCAGATTATTGTGCTGATATTAATGCCCGACTCGGTTTTTATAAACAACTGGCACATGCCTCTCAAGACGATACGATCACTGAAATCCAAGAGGAGCTAATTGATAGATATGGCCCATTACCAGACTATGCCCACAACTTACTGCATCTTCATCGGCTGCGCCTACTTGCAGAGAAGTTAGGCATTATTAGCCTGGATGTACAGGAAGAGCATATGCTCATCCAGTTTGATGCGCACCCTAAAGTGGATCCCGTCCAGCTTATTGAGCTGGTGCAAAGCCGCCAAAACATTCGCTTTGACGGCCCAGAAAAGCTTCGAGTTACCTATAAAGCACCGTTAACTGTTACCGAACGCACCCATTATGCTCGACGCTTTCTGTCTCAGTTGCGTACCGCAGAGCCCGAGCCTACTAAGTCTTAAGTCATTTACTGACTGCGGGCCCAAAAGGCCCGCATTAAATACGAAACCAATTTAACGCAGCATCCAAAGCGCAGTAATTCAGCGCAAAACGCGCCTGCTTTTGTACTACTGGCTTGGCTCTATAAGCAACTGAATAATAAGCATGGCGCATCATGGGTAAATCATTAGCCCCATCGCCAATGACAATAATCTGCTCGGGACTCGCCCCTAATTGAGCGGCCAAGCGTGCCACATGTGCAGCCTTTGCTGCACCATCCACAATATCCCCCAGCACCTGCCCAGTTAGCTTACCATCTTTGATGGCCAGCGTATTTGCATGAGCTTCATCGAGCTGTAGGCGCTCTTTTAGACGATCGGTATAAAATGTAAACCCCCCTGACACCAACACAGTATAAATACCATATTGACGCGCTTGACTCACTAGCCGCTCTGCCCCTGCATTTAAACTCAGGCGCTGCTCATACACTTGCTCTAAAGCTTCTGCTGACACCCCCTCTAGCATGGCAACACGCCGTCTTAAACTATCAGAAAAATCTGTTATGTCACCACGCATTGCTGCTTCAGTAATTTGAGCCACCTCCTGCTTTCGCCCCGCCACATCGGCAATCTCATCAATACACTCAATATTGATCAAAGTAGAATCCATATCCATGGCGAGCAATTTGCAATCACGCAAATTGTGAATCTCATCCAAGTACGCATAATCAACACGGTGGTGCGCACATAGTTGCTGTATTTGTTCCTCAGCAGCAGGATCCGCATCCAAAATTCGCACCCTTGTGGGCCCGAGCTCTTGCACCCCACTGCTCGCACTTAAAGCAGCAATTTTTTCAATTACCAAAGGCTCTAACAAAGCGGGACTTTGTAAAATCAAATGTGCCATCTTTTTCTCAATAATTAGAAGACCCCAAGAACAACGCCGCTGCATTAGTAGCAGCGGCGCTCATAATTTTGCTATCCATCAGCCTATGTCGTGCACAGCACAACAAATATTATTGAGTCACCAACACGCGGCGACGTTTTAATAAGTAACGCATCACAAAGCCAGGATAACCCAAGACCAAAAACAAGCTATAAGTAATGGCATAAAACTCCCATTGCTGGGGAAATACATTACCAATGCCTGCTTCGAATGCGGTACCCAATAAAATCACCAACACATACAGAACGGTTAACTCAATAAAACGATCCAATAAGCTCTTATGAATACCACGATTAGCATTGAACCAGCCAGGGATATAAAACAATACCGTGCCGATTAATAATAAACTCACCGTGGTTAATAATAAGCTCAAGGAATTACTAAAAAACTGCTGACTGAGCCAAACATAAGCCCCTATAGCCAACCCACCCATCAAGGCACTAAACATAATAAATAATGCCCAACGTTGCCACAGCGGCCGAGCGCGCTCGGCCTTTTGTGACCAAGGTAAAAAAAGCAATGGCCGCTGTAATACAAAAGGCAGATTTGCACATACCAAGGCTAAAACAATCAATACCCAGATTGCTGTTGTTTGACTCATTTTGGCTATCTATTTAGAAAAAATTGAGTGAGTTTTGCACCACGGTAATACTCAACTCCATCAAGCCACCAGGCATAATGCCCAGCACGAGCAGCAGCAAACCATTGATGCCTAACACCCACTTGGTCACGACTCCCATTGAAGCAGATGCCCCTGTCTCGGGCTGAACAGCGGGCTCATCGAAGTAAGCCACCTTGACCACCCGAATATAATAAAAAGCACCGATTAGCGACATAATGACCGCAAAGACGGCCACTCCCACATGCCCCGCATGAATAAGCGCCTCTAGAATGCTTAGTTTGGCATAAAACCCTGCTAAGGGCGGAATACCCGCAAGTGAGAACATCGATAATAAAAGGAAAAATGCCAACATGGGGTGACGCTTGCTCAGTCCTTTGAGATCATCAATTTGCTCACACTCAAACCCTTTGTGACTCAGAACCAAAATAATCCCAAAAGTCACTAAGGTCGTCAGCACGTAGATAATCATGTAAAACAAGGCCGCACCATAAGCATAGGCAGCAATGGCGTAATCATAACCCAGCATGCGCTGTATCATTGCAACCAAGCTATTGGGATCCTCGGCCACCGCCACATCCACCCCCGAAAGCAAGCCCAAAAACACAAACCCCATATGGGAAATGGTTGAATAAGCAAGCAATCGCTTAAAGTTAGTCTGTACTAGGGCGGTTAAGTTCCCCACTAGTAGTGAGAGAATTGCCAACAGCATCAACATCGGCTGCCAATCAATAGCAATGCCATGTAAGGCATCAGTCAATACACGCAGCACAATAACAAAGGCAGCAAGCTTAGGAGCCGCAGCAATAATCAAAGTAACTGTGGTGGGCGCGCCCTCATACACATCCGGGGTCCACATGTGAAAAGGAGCAGCCGTTAATTTAAAGGCTAGCCCTGATACCACAAATACCACCCCAAATACCAAGGGCAAGCGCAGGACCTCACCTTCAGCAATGCTGCGTCCAATAGCATTGAGGCTCAGATCTCCGGTTGCACCATAAATCATGGATAAGCCATAAAGCATGACCCCAGATGCTAACGCACCAAGGATAAAATACTTCATGGCCGCCTCGGTGACCTTGGCATTTTCACGGCGTAACGCCACTAAGGCATATAGTGAAAATGATAAAAGCTCAATGCCTAAATAAACCATGAGCAGGTGACTGGCAGAAATCATTAAAAACTGCCCCAGTAATGCAAACATGGTCAAGGAGTACAACTCTCCCCCTCGGACCAGCATCCCCCGATCCTCAGCATACTGACGTCCATATAATAGGGTCACCAGGACAGCAATCACCGATAGGAGCTTGAGGAACAGAGCAAGTGAATCCACCTTGAATAAACCACCAAAGCTCGTTCCATATATCCCATTGCCCCACTGCCAGAAAATGACAATGCCCACTGCGATCAAACTAAGCTGCGTGAGAGCAAAGGTACTGTGGCGACCTTCAGACTTATTGAATGCATCAAGCAACAACACGCCTGCAGCCAGTATCAGAAGCAGGATCTCGGGCAAAGCCAACGCGAAATCAAATGAGTTTTGCATAACGTTCCAGGCCTACAATTTTGATACAGAGACGTGCTGCAACAGCGCATCTACAGAAACATGCATCACATCAGTGAAGGGTTTGGGGTAAATGCCCATGAACAACACCGCAATGGCCAATAATCCCAAAGCGAGAAACTCTTTACCACTGACATCCTGCAGATTTTCCACCTGCGGATTTTTGATGGGACCATAAGCCACACGCTTGAGCATCCACAAGGAATACGAAGCGCCCGTAATCAGAGCAGTAGCGGTCAGCAATCCAATCCAAAAGTTATATTCCACCGCGCCCATGATGACGGTAAACTCACCAATAAATCCACTGGTGCCGGGTAAGCCGCTATTTGCCATGGAAAAGAGTACAAAGAAAGTGACAAACCGCGGCATGACCTTCACAACCCCACCGTAATCAGCAATCTCACGACTGTGTAAACGGTCGTATAGCACGCCAATACACAAGAACATTGCAGCTGATACAAAACCGTGGGAAATCATCTGCATGATAGCCCCTTCCATACCGGTGGCATTAAAAATGAAAAAGCCTAAGGTCACAAACCCCATGTGGGCTACTGATGAATAGGCCACCAGCTTTTTCATATCTTTTTGCACAATTGCCACCAGGCCAATATACACCACTGCAATAAGAGACAGCGCAATCATGAAAGATGATAAATAATGCGCGGCATCGGGAGCAATTGGCAAAGAGAAACGGATAAATCCGTATGCCCCAAGCTTAAGCATAATAGCTGCCAACACAATAGAACCACCAGTAGGCGCCTCTACGTGTGCATCAGGCAACCAAGTATGTACTGGCCACATCGGCACCTTAACTGCAAACGCCATAAATAAGGCCAAGAAGATCAAAATCTGTGGCTCTAAGGGCAGAGGCAATTGATGCCAGGTCAAAATATCAAAGCTACCCTCTGCTGCTTGCCAGAGGTAAATAAAGGCCACCAAAGTGAGCAGCGACCCCAATAGGGTATAGAGGAAAAACTTGATTGCTGCATAAACACGTCGTGGCCCTCCCCAGACCCCAATGATGAGGTACATAGGAATTAGTGTGGCCTCAAAGAAAATGTAGAACAGCAATCCATCAACGGCAGCAAAGACCCCAACCATCAACCCGGAAAGGATCAAAAATGCCCCGTAATACTGTGGTAACCGTGTTTTAACACTGTCCCAACCTGCAATTACCACAATAATGGTAATAAAGGCGGTCAGTAACACGAACCACATGGATAACCCGTCAATCCCTAAGTGGTAGTTGACTGCATAAGCCTCGATCCAAGGAGTAAACTCAACAAACTGCAGCTGTGCAGTATTCGGATCAAAGCCTGTATAGAGAGGAATAGTAACCAGAAACGCTACGAGGGACCCAACTAATGCTAAAAAGCGGGTCAGATTGGGTCGGTCATCGCGCCCAAGGGCCAGGACCAAAAGTCCGGCCACAATGGGCACAAAGATCGCAAGCGTTAGCCAAGGAAAAGTTGAAGACGCCATATCGCTAGCCATTATTAAACCGTCAGCACAAAAAAGGTTAAGAGCGCCAAGATGCCAAGAATCATGGCTAAGGCATAGTGATAAATAAAGCCTGTTTGGATATGGCGGGAAATCGCCCCAAACCAGCCTACTACACGTGCACTGCCGTTTACTATCAGTCCATCAATAAAGCTGGCATCGCCACCTTTCCATAGACCTATACCTAAACAGCGGGCGCCACGTGCCAACACCTGCTCATAAAACCAGTCAACATAGTATTTGTTCTCGAGAATACGATACAGCCCCGATAAACGGCGGCGAATCGCAGCCGGAACAGCCGGATTGACCAAATAACAATACCAGGCCACCACAGCACCAGCGACCACCATCCAGAAAGGCCAAGTCACAAAACCATGCAAGGCATACTCAACCCAACCATGCCAGCTTGTAGTCAGTTGAGCCATGACCGTATGCTCTGGGGCCACATAAATAGAACCGTCAAAGAAATCGCCAAATAAAATGGGGTCTGTAAACCAAATCCCAGCAAATACCGACGGCACGGCCAGCAGCACCAAAGGCAATACTATTGACCAAGGAGACTCTTTGGGATCCCCTTGTACTCGATGCGCCTCGTGGTCCTCGACATCCTGCAAGGCCTCGGCAGGCGGATTGCGGAAATTTTCCTTGCCGTGGAAAACAATAAAGTACAAACGGAATGAATAAAGTGAGGAAACAAATACCCCAATATGAATCAAATAGTAGGCAAAAGTCCCTCCCCACATGCCATCAGCCGAAGCCAATTGTGCGGCTTGAATAATATGCTCTTTGGAATAATAGCCAGAGAAAAAGGGCACACCTACTAGGGCAAAAGTACCCAATAAGAAGGTGATCCAAGTAATGGGCATGTACTTGCGCAAGCCGCCCATCGCACGAATATCTTGATTATGATGCATGCTCACAATAACCGAACCTGCACCTAAGAATAATAGCGCTTTGTAAAATGCGTGGGTCATCAAGTGGAAGATGGCTACTGAATAGGCGGAAACACCCAACGCAACAGTCATATAGCCGAGTTGCGACAAAGTTGAGTACGCCACCACTCGCTTAATATCATTTTGGATAATGCCAAGGATACCCAAAAATAAGGCGCCAATCGCACCGATCACAACCACTAAAGACAAAGCTGTGGGGGACTGCTCATACAGGGGTGAGAAACGCGCCACCATAAAGATTCCTGCTGTCACCATGGTTGCAGCATGAATCAAAGCTGAAATCGGGGTGGGCCCCTCCATGGAATCAGGCAACCAGGAATGTAATGGTACCTGCGCTGACTTACCCATTGCGCCTACAAACAGAGCGATACATGCAACAGTCAGCAGCTGCCAAGTCGTGCCAGGGAATTGTAATTGAGATAATACATCCACCTGACTAAAAATATCCTTGTAATTCATGCTGCCGGTGTACGCATAAATCAGCCCAATGCCCAATACAAAGCCAAAATCCCCGACTCGGTTCATCAAAAAGGCTTTCATATTGGCAAACACCGCTGACTCACGCTCGTACCAAAACCCAATCAGCAGATAGGATACTAAACCAACTGCTTCCCACCCGAAGAAAAGCTGCAGCATGTTATTAGACATGACCAGCATCAGCATCGAGAAGGTAAACAGTGAAATATAGGAAAAGAAGCGCTGATAGCCTGGGTCATCAGCCATATAGCCCATAGTATATATATGGACCATTAAGGAGACTGAAGTCACCACAACCATCATGATGGCTGTCAGGTTATCAATGAGGAAGCCAATCTGCCACTCTACCCCACCAATCACTGACCAAGTATAAACAGCACCATCAAAAGTCATGCCATCTACTGTTTGCAGCAGCACCATGACGGAGCCAATAAAGGAGATTAATACTCCTAAAATGGTCAGACTATGCGCTGCCTTTTTGCAGATGAACCTTCCTAAAAAGCCCGTTCCGAACAAGCCTGCGATTAAGGCCGTCACAAGCGGGGCAAACGCAATAATGAGAAATAAGCTTGGTGTATCCATAATGTGCTATCCCATCAACCCTTGAGCTGGTCAAGTTTTTCTACGTTAATCGTATTCAAGTTGCGGAATAGCAGCACGAGTATGGCTAGCCCAATTGCTGCCTCAGCAGCTGCAACCGTCAACACAAAGAATACAAAAACTTGTCCTGCTGTGTCTCCGAACCAGGTCGAAAACGCAATAAAATTGAAATTAGCTGAAAGCAAAATGAGCTCGACCGACATCAATAAGATGATGAGATTGCGCCGATTGAAAAAAAACCCAAACAGGCCAATCGTAAACAAGATGGCGCCAAGCACTAAATAATGCGGCAAACTGAGTGTTATCATGATTCTTCTCCTGAGGTCTTGCCCGAGGATAGGTCCTTTTGCCGTGAGCGTGAATTAATTTCTTCACGCGGCTCGGCCTGCATGGAAACGATACGCAACCGGTCATCACGACGTACTCGTACCTGTTTGCTTACATCTGTACGAATGACATCAGTACGACGACGCAAGGTCAGAGCAATGGCTGACACCATGCCCACCAACAGCACCACCCCGCCGACCTCAACAGCAAAGGCATATTCAGTAAACATAAGTTCACCTATGGCGCGTACATTATTGGTATCGTCAGGAACTACTGCCTGCGGCCCGGCACCGACAAAAGAACGAATTAACACAAAGGCCATCTCTAAAATCATAATGGCTGCGATAATGATGGCCAACGGCATATAGGGCCGTAGCTGTGTCCGCATCGTCTCGGCCTGCCGTAAATTAAGCAGCATAATTACAAAAATAAACATCACCATGACGGCGCCCACATACACTACTACCAAAAGTAGAGACAGGAACTCAGCGCCCATGGTCATCCACAGCATTGCTGCGGTAAAAAAGGCAAGAATCAAATGCAGTACTGCTACAACAGGGCTAGAGGCGGTCACTACCCGGAACGCCGCTACCACGAGCACTACTGCTAACACATAAAACAGAACGGTTGCAAAAGTCATGTCTGGTTCCCTGCTTTAACGATACGGCGCATCGATTGCTCGACGCTCGGCAATTTCTTTTTCGTAGCGATCGCCAATAGCAAGCAGCATATCTTTGGTGTAATAGAGGTCCCCTCGTTTTTCCCCGTGATACTCATGAATATGAGTTTCTACGATGGAATCCACTGGGCAACTCTCTTCACAAAAGCCGCAAAAAATGCATTTTGCCAAATCGATGTCATAGCGTGTAGTACGGCGTGTACCATCCTCACGCTGATGAGACTCGATGGAAATTGCCATTGCAGGACATACCGCCTCACAAAGCTTACAGGCAATGCAACGCTCTTCACCATTAGGATAACGACGCAGGGCATGCAACCCACGGAATCGTGGCGACGCCGGTGTTTTTTCTACAGGGTAATACAAAGTGATTTTTCTGCGGAAAAAATAGCGTCCTGTCAGGCGCATGCCTTTAAACATCTCTGACAGCAGCAAACTGCCGAAAAAATCTTTAATTGCTCCCATATTTGCCCCCCGTGCTTTATTGCCAAATGTTCCAGGGCGTTTGCATCCAAATCGCCACTATCACTAACCAAACCCCTGTCAACGGAATAAACACCTTCCAGCCGAGACGCATAATTTGGTCATAACGATAACGCGGGAATGTCGCACGGAACCAGATAAACATTGATACCACGACAAAGGTTTTTAACCCCAGCCATAACCAGCCAGGCACCCATGTAAATGGTGCGAAATCAAATGGTGGCAACCAACCACCCAAAAACATGATGGAGGCCAAGGCTGATAAGAAAATCATATTGGCATATTCGCCGAGGAAAAACAGCGCAAAGCCCATCCCTGAATACTCAACCATTGGTCCAGCAACGATCTCGGACTCCCCCTCGACGACATCAAAGGGGTGACGGTTGGTTTCGGCCACTGCAGAAATGACATAAATGACAAAAAGCGGTAATAAGGGAATCCAGTTCCAGGACAATATATTGACCCCATAACTGGCAAACATGCCTTTGTCTTGGCCAAGCACAATACCGCTTAGGTTGAGGGTGCCTGAAACCAATAATACAGTGACTAAAATAAAGCCGATGGCAAGCTCATAAGACAGCACCTGCGCAGCAGCCCGCAGACCGCCTAATAAAGCGTACTTAGAGTTTGATGCCCAACCGGCTACCACAACTCCATATACCCCTAATGAGGTGATTGCCAAAATATAGAGCAAGCCCGCATTTACATCAGCTAAGACCAGCTCTGGCCCAAAAGGAATCACCGCCCAAGCAGCTAAAGCAGGCATCAACGTCACAATAGGCGCCAGTACAAACAGTACTCGGTTTGCCCTACTGGGAACAATGATCTCCTTAGTCAGCAGCTTAAACACATCGGCAAAGGGCTGCAGGAGCCCGCGATAACCAACGCGGTTTGGCCCCCGACGCACGTGCATAAAGGCAATCATCTTGCGCTCCCAATAAGTCAAATAGGCTACTAAGATGATCACCGGTAAGGCGATACAGAGGATCTTAATAACGGTCCACACCACATACCACACGGTAGGACCGAGCAAGCCCTCGCCAAAACCATGAATTGCAGCTAGCAAGTCCATATTACACACGCTCCACAGTCAGTTTGCCAAAAGCACTTCCCAAGGCTGCGGTCGCATCAAATGCGGTAGCCACGCGTACACAGCCGATAGCAACGCTATTATCGCACTGTACTCGCAGCTGTGCTTCTCCTTGTGCAGAGCGCACACGCACGATATCTCCCTCAACAAGATTGAGCTCATCAAGGGTATCCTTGTGAATACGCGCTGTAGGTGCGGCACTGCTAGCGGTATCCTGCAAGGGCTGCGAACGACGCACCAAAGCGTCACTACGATAGATGGGGACCTCGGTCACTCGCTCCAAACCTTCTAACGGCTCAACCAAAGCTGGCTGGGCCTTGATGCGATTAGATAACTGTGCATTCACCCCTGCACCAATCACCGCATCCCGTACCGCTTCAGAGCTTTCCTCATCAAAACCTTCACATTCGAATAAATTGCCTAATACACGTAACACTTTCCAGGCAGGACGCGTGTCCCCAACAGGAGCAGCCACCCCTCGGAAACTCTGCACTCGACCTTCGGCATTGATGAACGTGCCAGAGGTTTCAGTAAAGGGCGCAATAGGCAACATTACATCTGCCCATTCAGAGGCAGCGGAAAAATAGCTAGTCAGCGCTACAGACAATGCAGCATTCTTCAACACCTCGATACTGCGTGCGCCTACATCGCTGTCTAATTGGGGCTCAACATGAAGCACCAAATAGGCTTGCAAAGACTTGCTGAGCATTTCCTCTGCACTCAGCCCCCCTTGACTGGGGATAGCCTTGGCGATATAGCCTCCTACTGTATTGGCTCCAGGGGTCAAAAAGCCCAAATTTGCCTGTGCCAAGTCAGCAGCACATTGTGCATTAGACAAAATTACACTGGCTTGATCAGATGCCAATGCCATATTGCCGATAAGAATAGCGGTGCGTTCCCCTGAGGCAAGGCTATTCGCAATGTTTTCAGCCTCTGCGCTTGGTTCAACCGCCCCAAAGGCCGCAGGTACATCGTTACCGCTCTTGCGGGCCAGAGCGACCACCACCTCTGCTAAGGCATTGGCAATCTGACTTGGTGCAACAGTCATACGCGCTTGTACACGAGCAAATAAGGGATCGTCCGCTGCAGAATCTATGAAGCTAATCTGCGCTCCCTTTTTAACCGCCTGACGTAAACGCTGCGCCATCAATGGGTGGTCCTTACGCAAAAATGATCCCACCACCAAAACACGATCAAGGTGATTTAGCTCAGCAATAGGCATGCCTAACCAAGGAATGCCTGTGAGCACCTGATTGAGGCGCGGGTCAGTTTGGCGCAAACGAAAATCAATATTTTCTGAGCCCAGTGCACGCGTCAAGCGGGCTAATAAGGACAGCTCCTCGAGGGTGCTATGAGGTGCAGCTATGGAGCCAATTTGCTGTGCTCCAAACTTTTCTCGAATAGCTTTGATCCCATTGACCACATGCTGCAGAGCCTCATTCCAAGAAGCCTCACGCCAGCTGCCGTCATTTTCTCGAATCATCGGCTGCTCCAAGCGATCTTCGCTGTACAACCCCTCATAAGAAAAGCGGTCACGGTCACTGAGCCAACACTCATTTACTTCTTCGTTTTCAAATGGCACTACACGCAGCACACGATCGCGATACGACTGAACGACTAAATTAGCACCTAAGCTATCATGAGGACTGATGCTAAATCGTCTGCTCAGCTCCCAAGTACGTGCCTTCATCTGAAAGGGCTTAGAGAGCAAAGCCCCAACCGGACACACATCAATCATGTTACCGGATAACTCAGATTCCACAGCTCGACCAACAAAGGTGGTAATTTCTGAATGCTCACCCCGTTGAATCATGCCTACTTCTTGGATACCGCCTATTTCCTCCCCGACACGAATACAACGCGTACAGTGAATGCAGCGTTGCATCGCTTCGGTAGAAATAAGTGGCCCCATAGATTTTGCATGAACCACTCGCTTGGTCTCTTTGTAACGGGACTCAGAAGCGCCATAACCAACTGCCAAATCCTGCAACTGACACTCCCCTCCTTGATCGCAGACTGGGCAATCAAGCGGGTGGTTGATGAGCAGGAACTCCATCACATCTTTTTGCGCGGCAATTGCCTTTTCAGAGCGCGTAAAGACCACCATGCCGTTAGTCACGGGCGTTGCACAAGCCGGCAAAGGCTTAGGCGCTTTTTCCACCTCGACTAAACACATACGACAGTTGGCGGCTATGCTGAGTTTCTTGTGATAACAAAAGTGCGGCACATATACGCCCGCGTCTTGAGCAGCCTGAATAACCATGCTGCCTTCGGGTGCTTCCACTTTGATGCCGTCAATGGTGAGTTCTACCATGAAATCGTCCTGAGCCTACAAATATTGGGGCACCACACACTGCTTATGCTCGATGTGGTGTGCGAACTCGTCGCGGAAATGCTTGACAAAACTACGCACGGGGAATGCGGCTGCATCACCCAGACCGCAAATCGTGCGCCCAATGATGTTGTTGGCAATTTCATCCAACATATCGAGGTCTTCCATTCGGCCTTGGCCATGCTCGACCCGATGCACCATACGCCACAACCAGCCAGTCCCCTCGCGACATGGGGTGCACTGACCGCAACTCTCGTGGTAATAAAAATAAGATAAACGCAACAAGGACTTAACCATGCAACGGGTCTCATCCATCACAATCACAGCACCAGACCCAAGCATCGACCCAGCTTTAGCTACGGAGTCAAAATCCATGTTGGTTTCCATCATAATATGGCCGGGTACTACTGGCGCACTGGACCCACCGGGAATAACGGCCTTAAGCTTGCGTCCACCCCGTACCCCGCCTGCTAACTCGAGTAACTTTGCAAACGGAGTGCCCATAGGCACCTCATAATTACCAGGCAACTCCACATCGCCTGATACTGAGAAAATCTTTGTTCCTCCTGCATTTTCCACCCCCGCCTCAAGAAACGCTTTGCCACTATGACGGAAAATCCAAGGAACCGCAGCAAAGGTCTCCGTATTATTAATTGTGGTGGGCTTACCATATAAGCCATAGCTGGCGGGGAAAGGAGGCTTAAAGCGAGGATTGCCACGCTTGCCTTCGAGGGACTCCAATAATGCTGTTTCCTCACCACAAATATAGGCTCCATAACCATGAAAGGCATGGAGCTCAAAATCAAAGCCTGAATCTAATATATTTTTACCTAAAAACCCAGCCTGACGGGCCTGCTCAATAGCCTCTTCAAAGCGCTGATACACCTCAAAGATTTCACCGTGAATGTAGTTATAACCGACATGAATTCCCATTGCATAAGCAGCAATAGCCATGCCTTCAATAACAGCATGCGGATTGAAACGCAAAATATCACGGTCTTTAAAGGTCCCCGGCTCACCCTCATCTGAGTTACAGACCAAATACTTGTCACCGGGCAAATCACGGGGCATAAAACTCCACTTGAGACCACTAGGGAAGCCCGCCCCGCCTCGGCCACGCAACACAGACTGCTTGACCTCAGCAACCACCTCTTCGGGACTCATGCTGAGCGCTTTTTTCAGTCCCTCATAGCCACCACGCTTAATATAGCCCTCTAAATCCCAATTCGTGCCATCAAGTCCAGCTAAGATCTGAGGGTTAATATGGCGGCCATGAAAAATCATGCTGCGCGACCAATCATTTAAAGGATTGGGATCCAACCCCTGAGCTAACCGTTCAAACACACTGGCCTTACTCATGCGGACTCCCCCTCTTTTCTAAGCTCTTCGAGCATAAAATCAATACGTTCTTCTTGCATATGCAAACACATATGATGATTATTGAGTAGCATTACGGGAGCATCACCACACGACCCCATACACTCAGCCTCTTCAAGAGTAAACAACCCATCTGGTGTGGTCTCACCATAATCGATGCCAAGTTTTTTCTTGAGGTATTCGCCCGAACGCACCCCGTCTCTAAGAGCACACGGTAAATTGGTACACACAGAAATAGTAAAGCGACCCACCGGGCGTACATGAAACATGTCGTAAAAGGTAGCGACCTCTTGGACCTGTATGGGAGGAACCCCCAAATACGCGGCTACATCTTCAATCACCTCGGTAGACACCCACCCTTTTTCCTCTTGGGCAATGGCTAATGCAGCCATAATCGCTGAGCGTTTTTGATCTTCCGGAAACTTAGTTAGCTCGCGGTCGATTCGTTGATAAGCTTGTTCGGAAAGCAGCATAATTCGATTCCGTCGTTCCACAAGGCCGCCTTAGCGGTCAATTTCACCAAACACGATGTCCTGAGTACCAATAATGGTGACACAATCAGCCAACATATGGCCTCGAGACATCTCGTCCAAGGATTGCAGGTGCACAAAACCAGGGGCACGAATTTTCATGCGATAAGGCTTATTGGCCCCATCAGAGATCAAATACACACCAAACTCGCCCTTGGGATGCTCAATGCCAGCGTAGGCCTCGCCTGGCGGCACATGCATGCCCTCAGAAAAGAGTTTGAAATGATGGATAAGATCCTCCATGCCCGTTTTCATACGCTCACGCTTAGGAGGCGCTACCTTGTGATTATCGGTAATGACTGGTCCGGGATTATTGCGCAGCCATTCCACGCATTGGCGAATAATTCTATTGCTTTCGCGCATCTCTTGGATACGCACCAAATAACGGTCATAGCAATCACCGTTCGTGCCCACTGGCACATCAAACTCTACCCGGTCATAGACAGCATAAGGCTGTTTTTTGCGCACATCCCACTCTACCCCCGACCCTCTTAACATGGGTCCAGTAAAGCCAAGTGCCATTGCACGCTCAGCGCTGACCACCCCGACATCAACGAGACGCTGCTTCCAAATACGGTTTTCAGTCAGCAGAGTCTCATACTCATCCACACACTTGGGAAAGCGCTCCGTAAAGGCTTCGATAAAATCAAGCAATGAGCCAGAGCGATCCTCGTTCATCGCACGCAATTCCTTTTCGCTGCGATACTTGCTCGGCTGATACTGAGGCATGGTATCGGGCAGATCACGATACACACCACCTGGACGATAATAGGCGGCGTGCATTCGCGCACCAGAAACCGCCTCATACATATCCATGATGTCCTCACGCTCACGAAATGCGTATAAAAACACAGCCATAGCACCTACGTCTAGCGCATGGGACCCCACCGACATTAAGTGATTGGATAAGCGCGTAATCTCGTCAAACATGACTCGGATATACTGCGCCCGCAGCGGCACCTCGATGCCCAACAGCTTTTCCACTGCCAGGCAATAGGCATGCTCATTGCACATCATGGAGACATAATCAAGTCGGTCCATATAGGGCAATGTCTGCAGATAAGTGCGGTTTTCCGCTAATTTTTCAGTCGCTCGGTGCAACAATCCAATATGCGGGTCAGCACGCTGAATGACCTCGCCATCCATCTCAAGCACCAAACGCAACACACCGTGCGCTGCCGGGTGCTGAGGACCAAAGTTTAAGGTGTAATTTTTGATTTCAGCCATGATGATTAACGCCCTATACCATAATCGTCTTCGCGCACCACGCGGGGCACAATTTCGCGTGGCTCGATGGTCACTGGTTGATAAACAACCCGCTTTTGCTCTGGGTCATAACGCATTTCTACATAACCCGAGATGGGGAAATCCTTGCGGAAAGGATGACCAATAAAGCCATAGTCTGTCAAAATACGACGCAAATCCGGATGCCCCTCAAATACCACCCCAAATAAATCAAAGGCCTCTCGTTCAAACCAATTGACCGAGGGCCATACATCACACAAAGTAGGGAGGAGAGGAAACTCATCGTTTGGAACAAAGGTACGCACACGTAAACGCCAATTATGCGTCAACGACAGCAGATGTAGTACCACTGCAAAACGCTGTGGAAAATGCTGGGCCGCATCCGTATAGGTAGGTGCACGCCAAGCGGAATAATCAACGGCGCAGAGATCGATACAGGTTTCAAAGCGCAAATCTGCATGGTCGCGTAGCGTGCGGCATAGCGCCACCCATTGATCCGCGGGCACCTGCAAGGTGAGCTCCCCAAGCGCACGAGTCAGGTCAATATCCTCACCTAATACGGTTTTTAAATTGGTCTCTAAAGTCGTAAGACGTGTCATGATAGTGCCTTTAAAGCCATACGCTGCCTGTGGCTTAGCGCGCAATGGTATTGGTTAAACGAATCTTGTTTTGCATTTGAATCAAGCCATACACCAATGCCTCGGCCGTCGGCGGACACCCGGGCACATAAATATCCACCGGCACAATTCTATCGCAGCCCCGTACCACTGAATAGGAATAGTGGTAATACCCCCCTCCATTAGCACAGGACCCCATGGATACCACCCAACGCGGCTCAGCCATTTGGTCATACACCTTGCGTAACGCGGGCGCCATTTTGTTACATAAAGTCCCCGCCACAATCATTAAATCAGATTGACGGGGACTGGCTCTAAAAATAATTCCAAACTGGTCAAGATCATAACGCGCTGCACCTGCATGCATCATCTCGACCGCACAACAGGCCAGACCAAATGTCATCGGCCAAAGCGAACCGGTCTTGGCCCAGTTCAGAAACTTGTCCGCACTGGTGGTAATAAAACCTTCTTTTAAAATGCCGTCAATAGCCATATCACTGCCCTTGAAATTGAATGGGGGTTACTCCCAGTCTAATGCACCCTTCTTCCACTCGTAAATAAAACCTACAGTTAGAATCAGCAAAAAAACCATCGCAGTGACAAAGCCCACGATGCCTACAGTGCCATATGCCATTGCCCACGGGAACAGAAAGGCAATTTCTAAATCAAACATAATAAATAGAATGGCAATGAGATAATAGCGAATATCGACATTCATGCGCGAATCGCCAAACTCCTCGAAACCGCACTCATAAGGAGAAAGCTTTTCATCGTACGGACGATGCGGCCCGAGAATACGACCTGCTGCAACCAATGCCATACCCAGCAAAGTTGCAACAATAATAAACATTAAAACTGGAAAGTAGTTCTGCAAGTTCATGCCTATACCCATGTGCAATCCATAACCGACTAGATTGTAGCATTGATGTAATTTCTTTTCGGGTTTTCACTCATAAGATTCTTATAGTTTGCGACAAACCCAACTCCAATACTACTTTCTATTGATATAAAAACAAAAAAAGGCATACTTTCTGAATTTAAGCTTTTACTCATTATTACTTAAATACTCAGACTTATGACCAATACACATTCCCAAACCCAAGTACTACGCAGCACAGAGAAGGCCGAGCACCTGAATCCCGAACATTACCCCTACCACGTTCAATATGAACTACAGTACAGCGACATTGACCGTCAAGGCCATGTCAATAATGTTGCATATTTGCGCATCATTGAGGATGTACGCTCTAAAATGCTGTACCACATTAAAAGCGCCGAAGAGCGCAACACCATGAATGTAGTCGCTCATATTAGTGCGGATTACCTAGCTGAGATGAACTGGCCAGGGGCTGTAGATGTTTACAAGCGTGTCAAACGCATTGGCAATAGCTCATTTATATTAGAGGCCCTTATCGGCCAAAACGGACTGATAGCTTTTCACAACGAAACCGTCATGGTCATCGTTGATCCAAAACACAGAAAATCCACCCCTATCCCGCCACACATGCGCCAACAGCTCACGCACTGGCTGCCCCCTACCTCAACACAAAAATAAGCTGACCCACTACGATCCGCCCCCTCCTGAACACTGAGCTCGAGACAAAAGAAAAGCCACCCGCAAGCGAGTGGCTTTTTATCTATCTAACTCACGTAGTCAAGCTACGCAAAAATTAGAACTGGTGGCTCAAACCAACGCCCACGAGAGTGGACTTGAGCTTGGGCGCATAGTAAACGTTTTTGGCGTAAGAACCAATAGCGTATACATTGGTGCGCTTAGACAAGGGGTAGGTGTAACCCAAGCTGTAGATCTGCTGATTTTTATAATCGCTCTTATCTCCATTAGCAGTCTTACGCAGGTCGCTCATACCCCAAGAAGCCATTACCTTACCAGCACCTACAGGAGCACTCAAACCAACAGTGTAGTTGTTAGCGCGGAAGCCTTTGTTAAAAAGGCCATCATTGAGACCAACATCAACGACTTTCCCACCGATCCCATAGTAAGACTCAGGAGTGATCAAGCCATCGCGGGACTGACCTCCAGCCAAGTGCAACTTAACCACCTCAAAATCGTAGCTAGCAGCCAAGGTCCACTCTTTGGCGGTCACGCGCTTATTTGAGCCGCCCCAGTCTTTAACTTTCTCGTCATCATCCCACGAATTTCTGGCAGAGCGATTCTGGTCATAGCTTAAACCAACAGCGATAGGACCATTAGCATAACGCAATGCGGTGCTCCAGGCCTGCTGATCGGGCTTGATCTTGCTGCCGTCGGCTCTCTTTAGGGTGCCGTATTGAGCGCCATTGGTGTTAAAGGAGTAGCCCACACCCAACTGAAAACCAGCATAGCTAGGTGTTTGGTACTGAATCATGTTGTCGTAGCGGGTGGTGTTGATCGCGCTAAAGGTTGCACCAGCATTGGCTTGCATGAAGCTGCCACCAAAGGGGCTAGCAATACCAGGCATATAAAGGGAGCTAACAGTTGTCTGACGACCAAAGGTCAACTGACCCCAGTTATCCCCAGCGAGACCAAAATGGGCCTCACGACCAAACAGACGGCCCCCTTGAGCGGAATTACCATCGGCAATATTGAAGCCGCTCTCGAGCTGGAAGATAAAGCGCAAACCGTCGCCGAGGTCCTCAGTGCCTCTCAAACCCCAGCGGTTACCGCGCTGAACGCCGCTGAGCAAGCCGGTGCGAGTAGCCTTTGCGCTATCACCGTTTTCATCATTACCTTTTACACGTTGGTAACCAATACCACCGTCAACAACCCCGTACAGGGTTACAGATGTTTCTGCTTGCGCGACGCCAGCAAAGCCGACCATCAGAGCAGCAGCGAGCAATGTCTTTTTCATGTGTGAAATCTCCATGGATTTTTTTTGAGTCATTCAGAGCAGCCCATTTCGAACCGCTGCTCTACTTAACCCCTAAAAAGGAAGTTAGAGTTATTGCACCAAAATTCCGTGCCCATGACTATGTTTATACTGCTTTTACCTTCAAAAAGCCCGTTTTCTGTATCTTTTGCACCACAAAGCGTGGTTTTTTTGGCACAAAACGCCATTTCCTGCCTTGTAAGCGCCTGAGCCCTATGTTCCATCCCCCCTGCCCCTAGACCCCTCTACGCCTAAAACCTTTTACAGTTCTACCCTCTGTTGTGAAGCAGTTAGGCGCCCCTCTTAAGAAAACACTTTAAGTGGCCCTACCAAAAACTCTGGGCGAAAAAAAAGACGTCAGGCGACGTCTAAACTATATCAATGGTGCTGACGGCGAGAATCGAACTCGCATGGCTTTCGCCACTACCCCCTCAAGATAGCGTGTCTACCAATTCCACCACGTCAGCACAGGGGTTTGACTGGATAAACCAATCACTCTAAAGATGACAACTATAGCACAATTTATAAGACTGTGAAGAGCTTTTCTTAACCCTGTCGGCCTAACACAACAAACTTAATGCTAAGGGCGGCACATAGTCTATGCTGCCGCCCTGCGGCTAAAGACTGAGCTAATCCTTATCCTGAGTCGACTCAGCCCCTTGATCGGCTTTCGATGCACTAGGCACTGCATCAACACCATCCGCTTCACGCGCCTCAGAACCAGGCACCACCGGTACAGCAGCATTATGTTCTGCGGCCCCTCCTGTAGCAGCCGGTGCTCCAGGAACAACAGACTCAAAACCTTGCATCACACTGCCTGCCTCAACTTCTTTTTGTTTTGGGTGATACACCGCCCAGGCCAGCCCAGCAGTTGAGATGAAAAACACAATAGCTGCCCATCGAGTGGTACGGGATAAAAAATTTGCTGCTCCGGCTGCCCCAAAAAGGCTGCCTGCTGATCCAGCACCAAATGCTGAACCCATATCAGCACCTCGACCGTGTTGCAATAATACCAAACCGATAACGGCTAAGGCAGAAATAACCTGCACTGCCTGTAAGACTGGATATAACCATTCCATTGAAAAACTCCGACACCGCCTAAGCGGCTACAATACGTAAAAAACTGTCTGCCTGTAGAGATGCCCCACCTACTAATGCACCTTGGATATTAGGCTGGGCAAATAATTTGGCAGCATTATCCGCATTAACACTCCCGCCATACACAATAGGCACAGACTCACAGCCCACCCGCTGCAACTGCTGACGAATAAACTCGTGCACCCGTTGTGCATACTCTGGTGAGGCGCTCTGTCCACTGCCAATGGCCCAAACGGGCTCATAGGCCACAACCAGACCAGACAGCTGCTGTGCCCCCAAAGCCAGCACAGGCGCTAATTGCTGCGCCAAAACCTCTTGTGTTTGATGCGCATCATACTGCGCCTGTGTTTCGCCCACACACAACACCGGGCGCATCCCATGGGCAACCACCTGCTGCACTTTGGCCGCGATCAAGGTATTTGATTCAGAAAAATACTGCCGTCGTTCAGAATGCCCCACCAAAACAAAACGACAACCAAACTCTTTGAGCATGGCTGCACTCACCTCACCAGTATACGCCCCACCATCATGTGCAGAGACATCCTGAGCCCCCCATACAATGGGCGAATCAGCAAGCAGTGACTGCACCTGCGCTAAGTACACATAAGGCACACATACAGCCACTTGATGCTCAGTAGGCTGCTGTTGTAATCCTTTTAGGAGCTCTGTGAGTAGGGTCTGATTACTCGCTAATGAGCCATTCATTTTCCAGTTGCCCATTAGCAAACGAGCGCGCTTATTTTGGGTTGACATATCTTGTGGGTCTAATTGTAATTGAAAGCAAATACACAATCCTAAACCGCACAATTGTAGCAAAGTTTGGACAAGGATGAGCCCCTCTAGTCAACAGTTAAAATAATTTTACCTATATGCGCTCCAGACTCCATCATTTCATGGGCTTGGGCGGCCTCTACTAAAGGAAAGGTAGCATGTATAACAGGCTTTGCCTTCCCTGCCTCAATAAGCGGCCATGCATGGGTTAATAAATTCTTAGCTACCGATGCTTTAAAATCATTATCACGAGGTCGCAGGGTCGAGCCAGTAATAGTCAGGCGCCGGGTCATTAAATGCGCACAGTCTATTTTGCCATATCGCCCTCCTAATAGAGCAATCACTACAATACGCCCGTCATCTGCTAAACAACGTATATCGCGCTCTATATACTCACCAGCAACCATGTCCAAAATAACATCCACACCTCTTTTTTGGGTATGCTCGCGAATAAATTCCTCAAATTTTTGCGTGCGGTAGTTAATTCCTATTGCCCCTAGCTCATTAATTGCTGCAACACGCTCATCACTGCCTGCAGTGGCATAGACGGTATGTCCTAAGGCACAAGCCAGTTGAATTGCCGTAGTACCAATACCACTCGCCCCTCCGTGCACAAGTAAACTTTCGCCTTTGCTTAATCGGCCCCGCTGAAAAACATTGCTCCAAACAGTAAAAAAAGTTTCTGGCAAACCCGCTGCCTCAATCATACTTAGCCCTTGAGGAATAGGCAGACAATGACGTGCATCCACCACACAATATTCTGCATATCCCCCTCCAGGGGTCAGGGCACATACTTTGTCACCGATATTAAACCCTCCTGCGGTGGCATCCCCTGCAACGATCTCACCCGCAACCTCTAGTCCCGGCAAATCAGAGGCACCAGGCGGAGGGGGGTAAGCCCCAGTGCGTTGCGCCACATCTGGACGGTTAACCCCCGCAGCAGCAACCTTAATCAAAACCTGCCCTGGCTTTGGCTCAGGAATGGGACGGTGCACAGGCTGCAACACCTCGGGACCACCTGGAGTGGTGATCGCAATAGCTGTCATCATTTGACTCATACAAAATTCCTTATTTTGTGGTTCAGATCACTGTTTTATTGTAATAGTCTACCCATCAAGACTATTTGCTCAAACCAAGCCGTATTAATCTGTAGCGATTGTGCCCCCGAGAGCATCAAGTCGATCTTTGGCAATCCCAACATTCAACTCAGCTGGCAACGACACCGCATTTTTTACCGCAATGATCTCAGCCATAATGCTCACCGCTATTTCTGCTGGGGTGTTACTCCCTATATACAACCCAACGGGACCCCGCAAGCGCTGCACAGCCCATTCAGGAATATCAAAATGATCGCGCAAACGCTGACGACGCTTCTCCTGATTACGTCGAGAGCCTATCGCGCCCACATAAAAGGCTGGTGAAAGCAGCGCCTCTAATAAAGCCATATCATCTAATTTTGGATCATGGGTCAACGCAACTATGGCACTGCGCTCATTAGGCTGAAAAGCCAACACCTCATCATCAGGCATCCCAGATACAAGCTGTGCCTGCGGCACCTGCCAATCCTTACTATATTGGCTGCGCGGATCACATACGGTGACTTGAAAACCGTTAAATAGCGCCATAGTAGCCAAGTATTCACTCAGCTGCCCAGCACCAATTAACAGCATGCGATAAGGCGGCCCGAAAAAATGACACAATTGCTCCTCCACAATACTAAGGCTGCCTTGGCATGCTTCGTCATGCACGTAACTCGCACCTGTTTGCAGGCAGACCCTTTTTTCTACGGAGCGCCCTCCTTCAATTGCATCTAACAGCTGTTGCAATATGGTCACCTGTGGTGAACGCTCAACCAATAACTCAATCACTCCGCCACAGGGTAAGCCAAAGCGATGCGCTTCTTCAGCGGCAATCCCATACCGTAGCCGATGGGGAGCAAATTGCTCAGTTGCGGCCTCTAAATAATGAGCGCGCTGCTGAATCAAGTCATCCTCAATACAGCCTCCTGACACCGAGCCAACGACTTGCCCATCAGCATTAATAGCCATCATTGAACCAATTGGCCGCGGAGAGGAGCCCCAGGTGTGTAGCACCGTCACCCACAAGGCGTCTTGACCCATTTGCCGCCAACTCAATAAAGTCTTTAACACGCGGATATCAATACTATCCATAATCTCCTCATGACTCACCCGGTATCCTGTTATGATGCTTAGCAGGCATAACAAAGAACCTGATTATGACTGCTCCTACTCACTTTCCTACTGTCTGGGGTATTTTATTAGCTGCGGGACAAGGCTCCCGCTTTGCTCGCATGCGACCTGGTCAAGATAAGCTATTACAACCTTTGCCCCAAGGGCAGAGCGTTTTGCAGCGCAGCACCCTGGCCTTAGCACGCCACTGTGCGGTAACCCTTGTTGTCACTCGCCCTGAGCAGCATCAACGCCAGGCACACATACGCCGCGCACAGGCTGAAATAACCGCACCCTTTACGACCTCCTCAGCCCCAATCATACATCTGCTCGCCAGCCCAGCAGGGCGCCACGGCATGGGGGCCAGCTTGGCGGCCGCTGTGCGTGCCTTGAGCCAACACGCACAGCACACAACTCAACAGCCAGACTTAATACTGGTAGCCTTAGCCGATATGCCCAGTATCCAAGCCAGCACTTATCAGGCGGTGCTCGACCACTGCGCCGCCCTAATCAAAGCCCCTCACTCCCCTCATGACAGCCAATCGGCGCAGCAATGGATTGCTGCGCCTTTCTATGAACGACAACGAGGGCATCCAGTGGCCTTTAGCTGGTCCTTGCGCTCTAAATTGAGTACGCTGACAGGTGATCAAGGCGCACGCCCCCTTTTGCAACGTTATGGCTGCCATCCAGTCACCGTCTCTGATCCTGCAGTGCTCCAAGACATAGACACCCCAGAGCAGCTGCAGGCCTTACTGACTCAATAGCCCGATACCATATGGGCCCCTCTCTTGGCGGTTAATGAACTGCACGCTCAATAGCCTGCACTTCATCAACCGTTACAGGGGTGCTTTGTCCCCCCCACTCAGCACGCACCCAGGTTACCAAATCCGCAATCTCTTGATCATTTAAACGATGTGAGAAGGGGGGCATCTCATACATACGCTTATAACCAGTAAAGCGCTCCGTTTCGATGCCATTTAGTACCACTGCAATGGTATCGTGGGGACTATCCATGGCGATAATAGCATTCCCATGCAAAGCAGGAGAAACATTAGGAATGCCCTCTCCCTCTAATCCGTGACACCCTGCACACGCGGCCATATAAACACGTCGCCCTATCTCCATTTCACTTCCTGGCTCAGGGTGGGCAGCCGCCTCAAGAGGAGGAGGTGGGGCGCTGGGCGCCACAATACGACCCTGCTTATCTGTTAACAAATAAGTGGCAATGGCCTCTACATCATCTTTTTCCATTGCGCTTGTGGAAAAGTGTGTGACCGTATGCATGCCCGCAAAACTGGTACCTTGGGGCGCCATGCCGGTGGCAAGATACTGGCTTAAGGTAGGCACATCAAAACCTCGCTGTGCTAACACCTCAGCCGTAATATTCGGCACCTCCCAACCATCCACCTCACCACCTTCAAAATGTTTGGAAAAATCCACCCCCATCATGAAATTGCGTGGGGTATGACACGCTGCACAATGCGCTAGTCCTTCCACTAAATAAGCCCCTCGAGCCCAGACTTTGGAGCGACCCGGCTCACTGGGAACGGAGCGATCAGGGAAATTAAATAACGTCCAAAAATTCATAAAAGGACGTACAGGTAAAGAAAATACCCCTGTGTTTTTCTTATTAGGCACATTAATCGGCTCGATGCTCATTAAATACGCATAAATAGCATCAATATCATCTGGAGTTGTAATATGCGTAAACACAAAAGGCATGGCGGGATAAAGGTTTCTCCCCCCAGGAGCAATGCCATCTCGAAGAACGCGATGGAAATCCTCGCGGCTGTAATTCCCTATACCATACTCCTTATCAGGAGTGATATTAGTTGAGTGCACAATCCCAAAGGGAGTATTAATAGGCACCCCTCCGGCAGCCTGAGGCCCCGACGCCTGAGAGTGACAGCCCATACAGTCCCCAGCCAATACTAACTCACGCCCTTTAGGAGCTAAGACCTTTAGCTCCTCTGCTGATAAAGGCTGTTTGGCTTGAGGGGCTACACTGCTACTACGAAAAGCACCCAGCAAAACCGCAATGCAGAGCACAATAATCAGCAGCACAATACCCCAAATAATGTTTCTTAAACGATGACTGTTCATGGCACTCCCCTTTAGTCAATGACACAGCCAGGGGTGTTTAATGCCACCTCGCGCACTGCCTCGTAATACCGCACATAACCGGTACAACGACAGATATGGACATTAAGCGCCTCTTCAATAGCTGCCTCAAGATCTTCTTTTTTAACGGGATTACGTTTAAGCTCCTCAATAAATACGGTTGCACCAGTCACAAAGCCTGGCGTACAGTAGCTGCACTGAAAAGCAAAATAATCCACAAAAGCTTGCTGAATTGGGCTCAGGGCTTCAACCTCACCCTGCTCATTCAGCTTGGCATGACCCTCAATGGTAATAATTTCACGCCCATCAAACATGTGCGCACCATAGATACAGGTGCGACTTTCTTTTTGGGTGCCATCTTCTTGGACCTCAATAACCGTGCATGCATGGCAGACCCCCTCACCGCACCCAAATCGTGTTCCGGTGAGATTAAGATAATGGTGTAAAAAATCGACCATTGGCATACCAACTGGTACCTCTATAGGACCTATTTTTTCACCATTAACCGTCAAAGTAAGGGGTTGTTTTTCTATAGTCATGATTCAAGAGCCTTTTTAATTTTGTCAGCCGACCAGGGCAAATCGTAAATACGCTTTCCAATTGCATGGGCAATTGCATTACCCGTTGCTGCAATAACGGGCAGCATTACTACCTCTGCCAACCCTTTGGGCGGCGAGGTTTCAGTTAAAGGAGGCAAATATTCAGCCGTTTGTGTCCACACTGCAACATCTTTACCTCTTGGTAAGGTGTAGCGGTTAAAGTTCCAAGTGCCATTCCCTGGACCCTCTTCATACATAGGAAACTCTTCCATCAGGGCATGACCAATCCCCATGGCTACCCCTCCTTGTTGCTGCCCAGAAACTAATTCAGGAACCACCACTTGACCTGGATCCAGCAAACTATGATGGCTCATCACTTCTACCTCACCGGTAAAAGTGTTGACATTGAGCTCAACCAAGCACGCAGCAGGCGTATATGTAGTAACCCCTGCATTACTTCTCTGAGTCGGCGGGTAATTTACTTTGCTCCGTTTAATAAAATCATAGCCTCCTGTAGTCATACGCTGTTTCAATGCTTCAGGCGCTCCTTCGCCATAACGCACAGCCAAGGCATCCATGGGTAGGGTACGCACCCCAAACCCGGGGATATCAAAGTCAGCCGTAGCCCACTGCCAACGACTAAAACAATGCACCGCAACCCCCGTAATCAGCCCCATCTCATGTGCCTTTTGAGCAATTTGTTCAAAGCTCAGCGTGGACATCCCTCCTCCCCCAATACCTCCAGGTACAGCGCGTAAATCACGGTAGGTCATATAGCCACTTGCTATTTCCCCCCCAGCGCCGCCCTCACTCCATAAAGCTTTGGCGGCAGGCCAGATGCTGTATTCCAAAAGGAAGCGTGCTGCTTGGCGGGTGCCAAAGCCAACAAAATACACACTATTAGAGGCACTCATCGCAGGCAATACCATGGGCACCCAATAAGGGTTTTCGGCCAGCTTATCTTCTTCTGCTTGGCCTGTGGTAAAGGCCTCAAAATTACTGACCAAAGGCAACTCAGGGAAATCCGTTACAGCAAACTCAACCTCATCGGGGATTTTGCCAATTAAATCACCCACCATAATTTGCTGAGCGGTGGTGGCCCCTGTACCAATCTCCTGCGCACAATGACGCATGATCAACCGTCCGTCAGGCTCAAACTCTAATACCAATGCGCTGGTATCCGCCCCAGTACCATAGTCTTTTTGTACCTGAGCAAACCCCACCCCATATTTTTTGCCTGGATTAGCAGCTTCAAATGCAGCTTTGCGCTCTTCTTTTTCCTTCCAAAGGGGATGCTCAGCTGCCTTGTCTAACATCTCTACTAAACGAGGGTCTCCTAACTGCACGGCCCCTTGGGTATTAGGATACTGAGGCAGCAAGGCATTGCGGCGACGCAACTCTATTGCATCAATTGCTAGTTCCTCCGCGAGCTCATCTACCATGAGCTCGGTCATGGTCATGCTTTGCAACGTGCCATAACCCCGCATCGAACCAGACTCTACTGCTGGGGTCGCAAAAGCAGCGGCGGATAAATCAGACTTAGGAAAGTAATAGCAAGACTGTGCGGCAGTCGCACATACCTGAGCCACGCTAAAGGAAAAATTAGCGCGCCCACCACCATTGAGGTCATAATAACCCTTGAGGATTTCAAATTGACCTGTCTTGCGATCGGCCACAATGGTGACATCCATCTGAGCAGGGTGACGTTTGATGCCCAACTGAAACTGCTCATAACGATCATTGGCCAAGCGCACGGGCAAACCATCCCCATAAAAAGCAGCGGCAACCACATAAAACGGGAAAATGGAGTGATCTTTGGATCCATAGCCTACCGTTGTGCCGGTTAATAGCTTGATATGCTCAACAGGGAATTTTTTATTATCTTTGACCATAAAGGCTGCCACACGAGCTACTTCATAAGGAGACTGAGCTGCAACCAATAAATGCAGTGTTTTGGTCTCTGCATCATACCAAGCATTGCCATTATCAGGCTCCATTGCACTAGGCTCTATGGCCTGCGTGCTGCCGCGTCTATTGAAAACAATTTTGTCAGGATGATGACGCGCTTGCTCAATCTCTTCAGCCAAAGCCGCAGCAATATCCATCCCTGCACGCATGGCATCTGCGGTCTCTAGTGCTACCTCGCGAGGATCACGCTCTCCCCCGCCCCCTCGATGCTTGCCTTTGACTGAAGCGGGAATAAACGGATTGCGATCATCGGGATCGGCAGGCGGCCAAACCACCTCATTATCCTTAAACCCCCCCCAAATCACCGCATTTTGCACAGGCGAAAATACATCCTCATCAGTAGGTGCTTCTCCTCCTAACCGCACATAGCGTGCGGCTCCATAATTATCAGGCAAGGTGGATGGACCCTCGGCTCCATACAACACCACTTCGTTATTAAAACGTAATTTTCGCTTCGCTAACTCAAAACGCTCAAAATCATGGTAGACCAATAAGGCAACAGGATGCCCATACATGGGGGAGCATGTACCACGTGGAACTAAAAAATAATCCCCATAAAAATCAGCTCCTAAATCAGCAGGCTTAGGCACCTGAATACCATCAGCCTCTAAGTCCTCGTGATATAACAGGCGATCAGGCTGTAGATCTTCCCCTAGTGCACTGAGGTCAACCCCCTCAAAGACGCGATCAATACGGGTTGCTTTAATAAAAAAGGCATGCGCTTGCTGTTTCGGCCAGCCAGGCAAGTCTTTGGCCCGAAAGTCGCGCGCAAATACCTTTTGCCCAGTTACCTTACGAATGGCATCCCAGCGATAACGCGCCTGACCATCTGGAGCCACCCACGTTTTGGGATGAGCCCCTGAATGGACCTCAACAGCTTGCGCAAAAGGCAAACGCCCTAAACTCACCGTGATGCCAGCGATTGTGCCCAGCTTAATAAAGCTGCGCCTTGAAATACCGTGCATATGCGATCCTCAATGTTTTTTGGTTCTTTATGACATTCATGCTAGCACGGTCGCCCTCCCATCCCCACCAAGGAGCAAAGGATCGCAGCACAAATTTTGCAAAGATTATAAAAACCTAAGGATAACCCTGTATTAAATGGAGGGATACTGAGGCAAAATACCGACGCGGACCAACAAAAGGTGACAAACCTAAATATTTAGGGTATAGTTATTGCTTTATTTGGTTTAGCTCACTAGATACTAAATCAGTTAGTGCTATACCAGCATGTTTTGGTATGGCATGCATCACAACAACGGAAGCGTGCCAGAGTGGTTGAATGGACTGGTCTTGAAAACCAGCGATGGGGCAACCCATCCGTGAGTTCGAATCTCACCGCTTCCGCCAAAACATTTCACGCCGCAGCCATGGCGGAATAGGTAGACGCAAGAGACTTAAAATCTCTCGGGCCTTAAAGCCCGTCCCGGTTCGATTCCGGGTGGCTGCACCATCATTGTCATATTCCCGTCATAAAACCTTCATCTCAATGACATGATTCTGTCATCATGTCGTCATCTGCCATTCCTACAATGATTGTGCTTTTGAAGCATTTTCATCAATCCTTAGACAGGAATGGTTATGTCAATAAATTCCCTGATAAATAATTCTTTTTGGAAAAAATCATTATTAGGCGTTGCGGCAGGCCTCATGACGTGGGGCTTAGTCAGCAGCCCCGCTGTGGCTGCCCCCTCCTCTCAAGCAGATAACACGTTGGTCGAAATCACAGGTGCTGGAGCCTCATTACCCTATCCTATATACGCACAATGGGCTGCTGCCTATCATAAAAAAACGGGACAAAAAGTAAACTACCAATCTATTGGCTCTGGGGGAGGACAACAACAGATTATCGCTGGTACCGTTGCATTTGGAGCTTCCGATGACCCAATGCCCCAAGAGGACCTAGAAACCCACGATTTATTGCAGTTCCCTGCTATCATCGGCGGTGTTGTACCAGTATTTAACCTACCCAATATCGAGCCAGGCGCACTCAAATTCACCGGTGAGCTCTTAGCTGATATTTATATGGGTAAAATAAAGCGCTGGAATGACCCAAAAATACAACAGCTTAACCCTGATATCAGTCTGCCCGATCAAGATATTGTTGTGATTCATCGCTCTGATGGCTCAGGAACCACCTTCTTGTGGAGCCATTACCTGGCCAAAACCTCAGCCGAGTGGCAGCAAAATGTTGGCGTTGGCAAAGCCATCAAGTGGCCAGTTGGACATGGTGGCAAAGGCAATGAAGGAGTAGCCGCTAATGTTCGTCAACTACACTATTCCTTAGGCTATGTTGAATTTGCCTATGCGCTTCAAAATGACTTGTCTTGGGCACAAATGCAAAACAGCACAGGAAAGTTTGTCACCCCAAGCGAGGACAGCTTTGCCGCTGCTGCCCAACATGCTCAGTGGTCTGACACCCCTGGAATGGGCGTAATTTTGACTGACATGCCCGGTGAGGACTCCTGGCCCATCACCGCCGCATCCTTTATCCTCGTCCATAAAAAGCAAAAAAATGCAGCCCAAGGGCAGGCCACCTTGGAATTCTTTGACTGGGCCTTTAGCGAAGGAGCAGATATGGCACGAGAGCTTGACTATGTTCCCTTGCCTGAGGCCGTCATTGCACAAATTCGCACCGCCTGGAGTACGGACATTCGTGACACAGATGGACAGCCCATTTGGCCTGCGCGCTAAAAAGCTCAATAATAAAGATTCATAAGCAAGTGTAACCCCTGATTGCTCATTGCAATCAGGGGATGTAGCCTTTTATAGCTGCCCACTTTGGCTGCTTTTTTTGGCCTACCATACTGTAGTGCCCTCACCTTGCACCATATGATCTTTATTTACTGAGGAGCTTCATTCATGAAAAGATCCATCCTAGGCGGATTAATTGCCACTCTGGCAAGCGCTATTTTTGCTGCTGCCCCAGCCTTAGCACAACAAGAATTAAAAATGGCCTATGCCCTATCTAAAGACTCTCACTATGGAGCCGGGGCCACCGCCTTTGTTGAATCACTTGCCAATAATAATGACCACTTCATTATCGAAGAGTTTCCCAACAGTGCGCTAGGCGGTGAGCGCGAGGTTATTGAAGGCTTGCAGCTTGGCACAGTGGATGTTGCCATTGTCTCTACAGGCGCCATTCTTAATTTTGTTCCTCAAGCCGGAGTATTTGATATCCCCTTTTTATTTCGCGACTTAGACCATGCCCGCACTGTGCTCGATAGCAATATTGGGCAAGACATGCTGGTAGATTTTCCAAAGCATGGCTTAGTTGCCTTGGCTTGGGGCGAACAAGGGTTTAGACATCTTACCAACAGCAAACGCCCAGTAGAAACCCCCGAAGACATTAGCGGTCTCAAAATACGTATTACCGAAAACCCCATCCACCTCAAAGCCTTTCGCGAGCTCGGTGTGCAAGCCACCCCGATGGCTTGGCCAGAGGTCGCTACAGCCTTACAACAAGGGGCTATAGATGGTCAGGAAAACCCGCTTTCAGTTATTGTGTCCACCAAAATGTGGCAGCTACAGGACTATCTCTCCTTAACAAACCACGTATATGCCCCTGCGCTTATTTTGGTCTCCCCCTTGGTTTATGATCAGCTAAGTGAGACTGAAAAGGAGCAATTCCAAGCTGCAGCTATCGCCGCTGCACAAGCCATGCGTGATTATGTAGATGCCGTTGAACAAGATGGCTTACAAACGCTCAAAGAACATGGCATGCAGGTCAACGAAGTAGATTATGCCGCCTTTGAGGCCGCGGTAGAGCCGGTTTATCAGGACTACTATGGTCAATTTGGCCAAGATCTTATTGAATCCATCCGCGCTGTACAATAACCATGCTGCAGCGTATTGATCATCACCTATTTCGGGTGATTTCTGCCTTTGCCCAACTGCTCCTGTGCGTGGCAGTTGCGGCAGGCTTTTATCAAGTATTAGCACGTTTTGTATTGCATTCCCCAGCGGCTTGGTCTGAGGCTGTTACTCGAGCCTGCATTATCTGGGCTGTAATGATTGGCATTGCCCTTGCCTTTCGTGAGGGGGCAATGCTAGGCGTCAATCTCTTACGCACCAAACTCGATCAATTAGGCTATGGTCGTTGGCTCGAGTTCTTTGTCGTACTCATTGTTGCTGCTTTTTTAGTTTTTTTGCTTTGGATTGGCATCCAAATGACTTGGCGCGTACGGTTTCAAACCATGCCAACACTTGGCATTTCTATTTCTTGGGTCTATTTATCTATTCCCGTTGGTGCCGCCCTCTCTCTGCTGGCAGTAATTAGCCGCTGGTGCCAAACCATTTTCAATCGTTCTTAAAGGGGTAGATTCATGTCGCAGTTAATGGTACTCACCATGCTGCTATTTTTCGGGCTTACTGTGCCCGTAGGGGTAGCCATTGGTTTAGCCAGTATACTTGGAGTAGGCATGGATGCCCGCATGCCCTGGGTTGTCATCGCGCAACAACTCTATGCTTCTCTAGATAAATACCCCCTGATGGCTGTGCCATTCTTTATTTTGGCCGGCAATTTGATGCAATCAAGCGGTATCTCGGACCGCATGGTTGAGTTTGCTAAAAGTGTTATTGGCGGTATCCAAGGGGGGCTGGCCTGTACATGCGTATTGACCTGTATGATTTTTGCAGCCGTTGCAGGATCCAGCGTAGCCACCACCTTTGCAGTTGGGGCCATTCTCATCCCCTCCATGATTCGCCACGGCTACCCAGCTCCTTTTGCGGCCTCACTCCAAGCATCTGCTGCAGAACTAGGGGTCATTATCCCGCCCTCAGTGCCCATGATTTTATTTGCTGTCTCTACTGATACTTCTGTTGGTGAGTTATTTATCGCGGGTATTGGTCCAGGTATATTAATTGTGGCTGCTCTTATGTTTTATGTTTGGCTCTATGCGCGTCGTCACAATTTGGGGACCCAAGATGGACGTGATCGCCTTCCCTTCGGGCCTGCTTTAAAACAAGCATGGTGGGCATTACTCATGCCCATTATTATTTTAGGGGGGATTTACGGGGGCATATTTACACCTACAGAGGCCTCTGCGGTAGCTGTCATCTATGCCTTATTAGTAGGCGTTTTTATTTATAAGCGCATTAATTTTCAAGTACTGCGCTTGGTACTGCGCCGTTCGGTAATAGCCACTGCAGTGATCATGTTTATCATGGCCAATGCTGGAGTATTTGGCTTTTTATTAAACCGTGCTGGCGTTCCTATGGCATTGGGAAATTGGTTAACTGATATTTTTTCCAATCAGTATAGCTTTCTTCTTGGGGTGAATATTGCGCTTTTTATTATTGGCATGTTCATAGAAACCTCTGCATCCATTGTGGTTTTGGCCCCTTTGCTCTTACCTGTTGCAGTGCAGTTTGGCATTGACCCCGTACACTTTGGCCTAATTATGGTTGTAAATTTAGCTCTTGGCATGGTGACCCCTCCTTTTGGAGTCAACTTATTTGCCGCCAGTCAGGTTGCCCAGGTACCCGTAGAACGCATGGTACGCTCATTACTGCCCTTTGTAGCGGTTATTTTGACGTGCTTAGCCATCATCACCTATTGGCCGGAGCTCTCCCTTTACTTACGCGATCTGGTATATCGATAAACTCCATTCTCTTCTTATGGAGGCTTACTGTGGCTTTACACGATAAAGATAGTATTCGTAATAACTTGCTTGATGACATCTATGCCTCTACCGATACGTCGGTGACTTTGCCTAAATACCAGATGCCCGCTCAAGAGCAAGATCCCCGACATGCGTACCAAGTCGTACATGATGAACTCATGCTTGATGGCAATTCACGCCAAAACTTGGCAACTTTTTGCCAAACTTGGACCGAAGATGAGGTCCGTAGACTCATGGATGAGTGCATTGATAAAAACATGATTGACAAGGATGAATATCCACAAACAGCCGAGTTAGAAGCGCGCTGCGTACATATGTTGGCTGATTTATGGCATTCACCCGAGTCTGCCAACACACTAGGCTGCTCTACTACGGGCTCTTCTGAAGCCGCCATGCTCGGGGGCCTTGCCTTAAAGTGGGCTTGGCGTAAAAAGCGCGCAGCCCAAGGCTTGCCCACCGATAAACCCAATTTAATTTGTGGACCGGTGCAAATTTGCTGGCATAAATTTGCCCGCTACTTTGATGTTGAATTACGTGAGGTACCACTTGAACCTGGACGCCTTGGCTTAACCCCCCAAGAGGTTATCCAACGGTGTGATGAAAATACCATTGGTGTGGTGCCTACCTTAGGCGTTACCTTTACCTGCCAATATGAGCCGGTCAAAGAAATTGCTGCCGCTCTCGATGCTCTACAAGCCGATACCGGGCTTGATATTCCTATTCATGTGGATGCAGCCAGCGGTGGCTTTTTAGCTCCCTTTTGTGCCCCAGATCTGGAATGGGACTTCCGCATTCCCCGTGTACACTCTATTAATGCCTCCGGACATAAATTCGGTTTAGCCCCCTTAGGAGTGGGCTGGGTGATTTGGCGTGATGCCCAGTGCCTGCCTCAAGAGCTCATTTTTAATGTGAATTATTTAGGGGGCAACATGCCCACCTTTGCCCTAAATTTTTCTCGACCAGGTGGACAAATAGTAGCCCAATACTATAACTTTATTCGTCTCGGTAAAGAGGGCTACACCCGAATACAATCCAATTGTTATGATACTGCGGAGTTTTTAGCCTCAGAAATCAATAAAATGGGACCCTTTGAAATCCTATTTGATGGCAATCGCCATAAGGGGATTCCCGCAGTCTCTTGGACTATCAAAGAGGAATACGTAGATAAAGTCAATTTTACGCTCTATGATTTTGCTGATAGACTGCGCGTTAGAGGTTGGCAAGTACCAGCTTATTCCATGCCCGCCAACTGTCATGACCTGGTGGTACAACGCATCTTAGTACGCCATGGATTGAGCCGCGATCTTGCCAGTTTACTCATTGATGATTTTCATCGCGCCTTACAATACTTTTCCGAGCGCCCAGTCAGCCTTCCGCTCACAGAGCAAAAGGCTGGAGGCTTTCGTCACTAGTACAGAGATATTCTTTATTAAATCGGGGGGGCAGCTGCAACCCCCTCTTTTTGTAATAACATCCCTTCAGCACGTAACCGCAAGGTGTCATAAACAGGCTCACTGTGCAGGCGATCAGCGACCCAGGAAGCAATATAAGCAGTCGCAATAATGAATAGCATATTCGTGTAGGAGCCTGTCATTTCAATCATTAAAAATGAGCCAGTCAAAGGTGCTCGAATACACGCCCCGAAGAAGGCAGCCATAGTCATAGCTAAAATAACGCCAATATACGTTTCTGGAACCCACCCAAACAGCTTGAGCGCAGCAACTAAAGTCGCCCCTGCCAAAGCCCCAATTAATAAAATAGGCATTAGCAGCCCTCCTGCTACGCCACTAGAATAGCTCAGAACGGAAAATAACATCTTAACAATTAAGAGCATGAGCAAAGCGGTTAGCGGCAAAGCCATATGCTCTAACTGCAGCGCACTTATACCAAAACCAACCAATACATTGGGATAAATATAAAGGAGCAGACCAGCTGTAAAAAAGGGGATAAATACCCGCAAATGAAATGGTAATAAACGCGTGCGATCAGCCCAATAAGTCAGGGATACCAATAAACGATTGTAGCCAACGCCTAAAACCCCCATTAAGGCGGCAATCAATACAACCAACCACCACAAAGACCCAGGCAACAGTTCCGACACAGAAAAAGGAAAGACCAGTGGAAAGTCAAATAATGCCTGCATGCTCCACACCGCGGTAAAGGAAGCCAACACACAACCCACAATGAGTGAGGGCCGCAGTGGAATACGCACCTCTTCAAAAACAAATAAAATCCCTGCTATTGGGGCCCCAAATGCTGCTGCCAAACCTGCTGCGCCACCAGTTGCTAAAAAGCGGCGTGCATGTGCTGCAGGACGACTATTCCAAATCCGTCCTACAGCAACCCCTAAACTTGCGCCCATCATGATACAGGGCCCCTCACGCCCCAATGACAGACCTCCTGCCAATGAGGTCAAGGCGCCAAAAAACTTGGTCAGCAATACGCGCCACCAATTCATTTGCAAATCGCCGTGAATCATGATTTCCACCTGAGGAATACCACTGCCACCAATTAGCCGCTCCCAGCGTAAATATAAAATAGAAAGCACGGCAAAAATAAATAAGACGGTAAAAATCACTACCGCCATACCTAGCCCTTTCTCTAAGGGGTTACCCACAGTATGAACAAAATATTGAGTAATGAGGTCATTCAAATAACGAAACCCCCCTACCACTACCCCAGTACATAATCCTATTAATAAGGACTGTAGAATCAGCATCATCCAGCCGGGCTGATCCCCTAAGGCATTATTCTGAGTATTCATAAACACAATGCATAATAAAGAGGCATCAAAAAGAAACCCCTTAGGCCACTAGGCCCAAGGGGCTACTCATACTAAATATTCATAAATATTTAGTTGCGCTGTTCGCGATGGCGTCCCTGGCGCTGATTGTCCCCATTTTTTTGCTCAGGAGCTTGGGGGCCTCCTTGAGCTTCAATGCCGCCAATCGCTTTCATAGACAAACGCAAACGTCCCTTGTCATCGGCCTCAATGACTTTAACCCGCACATTCTGACCGACTTTGAGTACATCATTAATATTATTAATACGGTAATTCGCAATTTCAGAAATATGCAATAAGCCATCACGACCGGGCAAGACCTGAACAATCGCACCAAAGTCTAATACGCGTAACACTGGCCCCTCGTACTCTTGGCCTAATTCCACATCTGCAGTTAACTCGCGAATGCGATTTTCAGCCTCTTGGGCTTTTTCTAGATCTACGCTGGCAATGGTAATGGTGCCATCATCCCCAATTTCAATTTGAGTGCCGGTTTCTTCGGTCAGCTGTCTAATAGTTGCCCCACCCTTACCGATGACATCACGAATCTTGTCTGGATTGATTTTTAATGTCAGCATGCGCGGCGCAAATTCGGACAACTCCGTACGAGAGCTTTCTATTGCAGCTTGCATTTTATCTAAGATATGGAAACGTCCCTCTTTAGCTTGGGCCAATGCAACCTGCATAATCTCGGTGGTAATGCCTTGGATTTTAATATCCATTTGCAAAGCAGTAATTCCTTTGCGAGTACCGGCCACCTTGAAATCCATATCACCGAGATGGTCCTCATCACCTAGAATATCAGTTAATACCGCAAACTTGCTGCCTTCTTTGATGAGCCCCATCGCCACACCGGCTACGTGGTTTTTAACAGGCACTCCCGCATCCATCATAGCTAAAGAGCCCCCGCATACACTGGCCATAGAAGAAGAGCCATTGGACTCTGTAATCTCGGAAACCACACGGATAGAGTACTGAAACTCTTCTGCATCCGGTAACTGACTAATAAGTGCTCGCTTAGCTAAATTACCGTGTCCAATTTCACGTCGGCGAGGGGCTCCCATGCGCCCCACCTCCCCGGTAGAAAAGGGCGGGAAGTTATAGTGCAACATGAATCGATCACGTGACTCCCCCATAACTGAGTCAATAATTTGCTCGTCTTGTCGTGTCCCAAGAGTAGTCACTACTAAGGCTTGTGTCTCACCACGTGTGAACAAGGCACTACCATGAGCTCGGGGCAAAAATCCTAACTGAATATCAATGGGACGCACGGTACGGGTATCACGCCCATCAATACGAGGCTCGCCATTTAAAATCTGGCTGCGTACAATCTGAGCTTCAAGATCATGCAAGATCTCATTGACCATATTTTCATCAATTGGGTTTTCCTCACTCGCCTCAGCATTTAAGGCCTCGAAAACCTTGTTACGCACATCTTGCAAAGCATGGGTACGCGCCTGCTTTTGATGGATTTTATAAGCTGCTCGTAAATCGTCCTGCGCAAGAGACTTGATCCGCTCTACTAACTCATCTTGAACAGGCTCAGGCTGCCAATCCCAAGCAGGCTTGCCGGCTTCAGCAACGAGCTCTTTGATGGCTTGAATAGCGGCCTGCATATGCTCATGACCGAAAGCAATGGCCCCAAGCATTACCTCTTCGGAAAGCTCTTGAGCCTCTGACTCAACCATAAGCACAGCAGCCTCAGTCCCCGCTACAACCAAATCTAATTGAGAGTTTTCTAATTCAGTAGTATTCAAATTGAGTACATAATTGCCATCCATGTACCCCACACGGGCAGCAGCTACAGGAGCAGCAAAAGGCACTCCAGAAATAGCCACAGCTGCGGAAGCGGCAATAAGAGCAGGTACATCCGGATCAATTTCTGGGTTCACAGATAGAGCATGAACCACAATTTGAACCTCGTTATGAAACCCTTCGGGGAACAAGGGGCGCAAAGGACGATCAATCAAACGCGCTGTCAGCACTTCGCGATCTGAGGGCTTACCCTCACGCTTAAAAAACCCACCTGGAATACGACCGGCAGCATAACTCTTTTCTATATAATCCACGGTGAGTGGGAAAAAGTTAAGCCCTTGACGGGCCTCTCGCTCTGCCACCACAGTGGCTAATACAACGGTATCATCAACGGTAACTAGAACTGAACCAGTTGCCTGTCGGGCTATCACACCGGTCTCAAGTGTAACGGTATGAGCACCGTACTGAAATGACTTTGTGACTTTATTGAACATTAATGAATATCCTTACAATGAAAAACCGTGCACAGCGACGAAACCTATTCGCACTATGCACGGTTGCTAGCATTCTAACTAGGGGAACACTGCCCTATACTATCGACGTAAACCAAGCTTTTTAATGAGTTCGAAATAAGCATCTGGATTACGATTTTTGAGATAGTCGAGCAACTTGCGACGACGGCTAACCATGCGCAAGAGACCACGACGTGAGTGGTGATCTTTTTTGTGCTCTTTAAAGTGCTCACCAAGTGTATTGATGCGCGCAGTTAGTAGCGCGATTTGAACCTCGGGCGAACCCGTGTCACCTGATTGGCGCTGAAACTCTTTCACGATCTCAGCTTTATTAAAGTTTGCTACTGTCATAAATCCCTCTAAAACATGCGACAGGACCGAGGTGCCCTGACGTGCTTACTAAATCAATAAAACAATAAAATTGTACCTTACTTTTTGCTGCGCCGTATAAAAACATGTAACGAACATGCGCCACAAGGCCAAATAACAGGCTACTTAAACAAAAAGTCCTATAATTATAGCTAAATAATTAACAAGCGCGCAAAAAATCGGCCCATTTATTTGCGCCCCATGACCAAAACACAGGAGGCATGCGTGTTTAAAGCAACACCCCTCGAAAACTTCTTTACCCGCCCTCGCTTAGGCGCCTCATTGGTTGCATCCATTCTCGCGCTTTTTCTTACAAGCTGCAGTTCGATGGTTGATATACCTATAGGCAGTAGCTACGAGCAGGTTCAGCAACGCTATGGACGCCCAACAATAAGCTGTCAAGACGGTGCCTTAACTATCCACATTTGGTCTCAGCAACCCATGGGTTACTATGCCTGGCGCGGTCTCTTTGATGAGCATGAGCAGCTCATTGACATACAACAAGTACTGAGTGACCCTCTTTTTGCTCAGGTAGAAAGAGACATACCTACACACCCTTGGGACTTAGAACAAGTGGGCTGTTACTTTGGGCCACCTGCGGAGCAATCAGTTGCGCCCTACATTGGGGTGCCCATGAAAGTGTGGACCTATCGCTACAAACAAAATAGCGTTTGGCCCATGATGATGAATATATTTTTTGATGAACAGAATCGGGTCCATGCCCTTCAACGAAGCATGGACCCTCGGGATGATGATGGAATGATGTGGTTTGGCTTTTAACGCCGAGTATTGTGGTCAGACTGCTTGGCGTCGGTACCGTGCCGGCGAATGCGTCGCCGTCGCCATAGTACCCGTGCACGCTGCCAACGCCAAAACATCAAGGCCCACCCAGAGATACCATAAATAACAAACAAAGCAAATAAAACGATGGGGGGATCACTTGAGACAAAAATAAAAATTAGCACAAACAGCAGCATCATCCAAAAGGGTACGCTGCGTCCTAAAGCAAAGTTTTTACCGCTATAAAAAGGGGCACTCGATACCATCGTCACCCCAGCATAAATTGTGAGGGCAAAAGCCACCCAAGCCAAAGCAGTTTGATTGGCTGTAATCTTGTTATCTACTGCTAACCAAACAAAACCCGCTACTAAGGCAGCAGCAGCTGGACTGGGCAAGCCTTGAAAAAAACGCTGATCAACCACCTTGATATTAATATTAAAGCGGGCTAAACGTAATGCAGCCCCAACCACAAAAACAAAGGCTGCCAACCACCCCCAACGCCCTAAAGTCTGAAGAATCCATACATACATGACTAAGGCAGGGGCCATACCGAAAGAAATCACATCAGCAAGCGAGTCATACTGCTCGCCAAAGGCGGATTGGGTGTTTGTTAAACGCGCTACACGGCCATCCATGCCATCAAAAACCATTGCAAGAAAAATAGCAATGGCTGCAGTTTCATAATGACCATTCATGGCCTGCACGATAGCATAAAACCCAGCAAATAAATTGCCCGTTGTAAAGGCATTAGGAAGTAAATAAATACCGCGACGACGCTTATCTTCTGTAGTGTGTTCTTGCATATAAGCCAGTTAAATATAATTTGATGGCACCATTTTACGCAATGCCTGCCCACCAAGCAAAGCGCCAGGGTATTTTTCTTATTAAAAAAAACGTCCCTGAGCGCTACTTTGCTCAGGGACGCCACTAAAACTTTAGGATGCGTGCAACCAATTAGTTTTTGCTCTTATCGACTAGCTTATTTTCCGCAATCCAGGGCATCATCGCACGCAACTGCTCCCCAACTTTTTCAATCTGAGATTCAGCAATAATACGACGACGAGATGTCAAAGTGGGGGCTCCAGCGGCATGCTCAAGAATAAAATTCTTGGCGTATTCACCACTTTGAATCTGAGCCAAGCACTCGCGCATAGCACGGCGGGTTTCGTCCGTAATGATCTTGGGCCCAGTTTCATACTCACCAAACTCGGCATTATTAGAAATGGAGTAGTTCATATTTGCAATGCCGCCCTCATAGATGAGGTCAACAATGAGCTTTAACTCGTGCAAGCACTCAAAATAAGCCATCTCAGGAGCATACCCAGCCTCAACCAGAGTATCAAAACCGGCACGGATAAGCTCTACAGCCCCCCCGCATAAAACAGCCTGCTCACCGAAGAGGTCTGTTTCGGTTTCTTCACGGAATGTGGTCTCGATAATCCCTGCACGCCCGCCGCCGTTGGCACTCGCATAAGACATCGCGATATCGCGCGCTGCGCCAGACTTATCTTGATAGACTGCTACCAAGTGAGGCACACCTCCCCCTTGGGTGTAGGTATTGCGAACAGTATGACCAGGCGCCTTAGGAGCCACCATAATGACATCCACGTCATCACGAGGCACAACCTGTCCATAATGCACATTAAAACCATGCGCAAATGCTAAAGCAGCCCCTTCTTTCATATTGCCTTCAATATGGTCGCGATAGACCTGAGCAATATGCTCATCAGGCAACAGAATCATCACGACATCCGCATCTTGAACAGCATCTGCGATTTCCTTGACAGTCAAACCAGCATTTTCTGCTTTGGCCCAAGAAGATCCGCCTTTGCGTAGCCCAACCACCACATTGACGCCTGAATCATTAAGGTTTAATGCGTGCGCATGTCCTTGGGAACCGTAACCAATAATGGCTACGGTACGGCTTTTAATCAAAGATAAATCACAATCTTTATCGTAGTAAACTTTCATTCAGTGCTCCAAAAAGAAAAACCCTTGAAGTATATATGCTTGGACCTTGATTAGTATTAGACCTTGAGGACGCGTACGCCACGGCTAATGCCAGAAACCCCAGTACGTACGGTCTCAAGAATGCAGCTTTGATCGAGCGCCTTGATAAAGGCCTCGATTTTTTCCTGTGTACCAGTCAACTCGATTGTATAGGTCGTATCGGTGACATCAATAATGCGCCCACGGAAAATATCCGTCAGCCGCTTGACTTCTTCACGCTCTTTACCCGCCGCACGCACCTTGATGAGCATCAACTCACGCTCTACATGGGCCCCTTCGGTCAGATCTACTACCTTTACCACATCAATCAAACGATTGAGGTGCTTAGTAATTTGCTCTAACACGGCCTCAGAGCCTTTGGTGACAATGGTCATCCGCGAGAGGGTTTCGTCCTCGGTAGGAGCGACTGTCAATGTTTCGATGTTATAGCCGCGGGCTGAAAATAACCCCACTACCCGCGACAATGCCCCTGGCTCATTTTCTAATAGTATTGAGATGATATGTTTCACAGCGTATCCCCCTTGAGGTCCTCGGCACTTAGCAGCATTTCAGTAAGCCCCTTGCCTGCTTTCACCATAGGCCAAACATTCTCAGTGGCATCGGTGATAAAGTCCATAAAGACTAGACGGTCTTTATACGTGGTAAAGGCCTCTCGAATTGCTGGCTCGACATCCTCAGGCTTGTCAATACGCATGCCCACATGACCGTAACTTTCGACCAATTTAACAAAGTCAGGCAACGCATCAACATAAGACTCGGAATAGCGCGACCCATAATCTATCTCTTGCCATTGGCGCACCATCCCAAGGTAGCGGTTATTGAGACATAAAATCTTGGGGGTCAAACGATACTGACTGCAGGTGGACAGCTCTTGGATATTCATCTGTATTGAGCCCTCACCAGTGATTACAGCGACATCAGCCCCTGGATGCGCAACCTGCACCCCCATTGCATAGGGCAAGCCTACTCCCATGGTGCCCAACCCACCTGAGTTGAGCCAACGACGCGGCTTATCAAACAGGTAGTATTGAGCCGCCCACATTTGGTGCTGCCCCACATCGGAGGTCACAAAGGCATCCCCTTTGGTCACCCGCCATAATGCCTCCACTACAGACTGTGGCTTGATCACCGTATCAGAGTGCTCATAAGCCAAAGACTTAACGCCACGCCACTCATTGATCTGCTGCCACCAATCAGCCAGCTCGGTGGCTCCATTACTGCGCCGTACCTGAGCAAAGAGGCGATTAAAATCAGTAAGCACCTGCTTAACAGAGCCTACAATGGGGACATCGGCGGGCACTCGCTTGGAAATAGACGAGGGGTCAATATCGATGTGAATAATTTTCCGCGGCTGCTGCGCAAAATGACGAGGATTACCAATCACCCGATCATCAAAACGAGCCCCTACTGCGACCAGCACATCACAATACTGCATGGCCATATTGGCCTCATAAGTACCGTGCATGCCCGGCATCCCCACATATTGGTCATCGGTACCTGGGAATGCTCCCAATGCCATTAAGGTTGTAGTACAGGGCGCGCCCGAGGCTTTAACCAGCTCAAAGAGCTCCTCTGAAGCATTATCCAAAATCGCCCCGCCCCCTACATAAATCATCGGACGCTTAGCATGCGCTAACAGCTGAACTGCCTTTTTGATTTGTCCCTGATGCCCTTTAGTTACCGGCATATAAGAGCGCATCTTAGGCTCGCCCCGCGGGGGAACATAGCGGCACGTATCAACGGTAATGTCTTTGGGAATGTCTACTAATACTGGACCTGGACGGCCAGTACGCGCCAAATAGAAAGCTTTGTGCAGCGTGTCGGCTAAATCGCGTACATCACGAACAAGAAAATTATGTTTGACACACGGACGGGTAATTCCAATCGCATCGCACTCTTGGAAGGCATCCTCGCCAATCATACTGGTGCCGACCTGACCGCTAATCACCACCAAAGGGATGGAATCCATATACGCAGTAGTAATGCCTGTTACAGCATTTGTTAGTCCAGGACCACTCGTTACTAGGGCCACCCCTACCTTGTGCGTAGAACGTGAATAAGCGTCAGCAGCGTGCACAGCCGCCTGCTCATGACGAACTAAAATATGACGAAACTTATCTTGTTTAAAAATTGCATCGTAGATATAAAGTACGGCCCCGCCAGGATAGCCAAAAACATGCTCTACACCCTGGTCAATCAGAGAACGCACTACAATATCTGCGCCAGTTAATTCCATGACTCTATTCCTTTCAGGTTTATGCCTAAGCACCACGAACGGTATCTGGACCTGAGCTTGGGCCGAACACAACACCATATCTAGCGCTTCATGGTCCACAGGACCACACCACCTAGCCACAATGTTGTACGACCGACACTCCTCGCGGTGTGGCAAACGCGTGAAAACGCATCGCTTGAACGGAATGCTCGGCAACTCACGCTTGTGGCGCGGCCTGCAGCAACATAAAGGCGCAAACAACGGGCGGATAACCCGTGAAAAACAGCCCCAATTTTCATTCGAGTACGAATGACACGCATCCCGCACCTCGTGTTACATTAGTGCAAGACACAAAGGACTAATCATAAACGGCTTAACTTTAATGTGCAATCACGCAGCAAAGGAAGCGAACTTATCCCAGGCAGGATAGAAAAAAGCCCCTAAAACGTATCTCTCATGCAACACTCTATTTAAGTTGTCATTTCATGACAGTCCCACCAAATAGAAAAAAACACTAACATGCAGATTCTCAAAACCCTCAGCAGCACATACTACCGGTTGCAATTTTATTCCAGCTTACGGCAGGCAACTGGTGCCCTTTTACCCGCAGTTGTATTAGCTGGCTACTTTAATCTTTTTGCAATGGGCGTATCCATGACGGTGGGGGCTTTCTGCCTTGCCATGATCGATCAATTTGGGGGACGTCGCAAAACTCGACTCCAAGAGCTGGCCGCAGCGTCTGGCTTTTGCACCTTGATAGCACTGATCTCGAGCTTTGCTTCAGGCTATCCTATCTTGCTTTTTTTAACCGTTGCTTTGGTGTGCTTTGCTTGCGCCATGCTCAATGTATTTGGTCCGCGCTGGGGGCTCATCGCACTGTCAGGGCTCTTTGTCATGATTCTCAATGTGCGTGTTCCAACACATGGCATGGACATTCTCTGGAATACCCTCTATACCTTTTTAGGCACTGTATTTTATTTAATTTATACCCTTCTTGTACGTCGTTTTACCTACCTCAATGAAGAACGCCGTGCGGTCTACAGCGCCTATTTGAATACTGCTACTTATATGCATAAGCGAGCCGCTCTATATGATATTCATACTGACCTAGAGCAGGCTTATAACCAAATGTTTACCGCTCGTGCTGCCATGACGGCACAATTTCAAACTGCTTGCGATGTGCTGTTATCTGATTTTGCTAAACGCCGCCCCCATAATCTGCCCGAGCATGCCCAGTTAGAGCTCATGTTGGTACGCATTATTAACATCGCCGATACCATGATAGCAACTCAAACTGACTATCAAGCCTTACGTACCCATCTTGGCCACAGTGAGTTTATTACTCTATGCCGACGAACTATTGACCAATTAGGTGCATGCATTCAAACCTTAGCTGATGCTGCAGTCCATAAAAGAAAACAACTATCCATTACGCTGCCTACCTCTACCCTACAGGCCATGAGCGCAGAGCTCAATAAATACCATGAGCAGGGACGCTTTACCCACGCTCCTCAGACTCGGCTGCTAATGCTCCAAATTATGCGCCGTATCCGCAAAGTCTATTTCATAGTACAAGACATTAATCGTTGCCATCAGACCTATCAGCACCATGACCATACCGTATTGTTAAAAACTGCTGATCAAAGCATCCAACAGGTCATAGAAAGCTCTCCAAGCAGTGCCATTTCGCCACAAAAACCATTTAGCTGGAAACTCCTTATCAGCAACCTAAACCTAAGCTCTCCTAATTTTCGCTATGCAATTCGACTGGCTATTGCAGGGCTCACCGGACTATTAGCTCCTCTGGCCTTAGCCCAGTTTTTTTCTGATAATTTACTGCATAGTGCCTTTACCCAACGGAGCTATTGGGTCCTATTAACCCTTGTCTTGGTAATGAAGCCTGGCTTTTCCATTACCAAAGAGCGTAATAAAAGACGTCTTATTGGCACCTTAATTGGCTGCGCCATTTCTTTTGTGCTGTTTAAACTTGATCCGAGTAACACGGCCTATTTTTTAATTATGTGGTTACTCTACACCCTGGCGCTTTCTTATTTGCCTGTTAACTATTTGTATGGGGCTACCTTTGTGACCATTTTTGTCATGATAGCCTTTTATTTCTTGCACGAATCAGGCACTTTTGTTATCGAAGAGCGCCTTGTTGATACCTTTGTAGGCTGCAGCCTAGCTCTAATAGTGAGTTATATTTTACCGAGCTGGGAGTCCACCTCTATCCGCAATTGGATGCGCGCAGCCTTAGAGGCCAATATTAATCTACTTAATGCCACGATTAACCTCGCACGCCCTCACGCACAATCCCCGCTCAGCTATGACGAATGGCAAAAAACTAATATTGCTGCTGAACTAGCATTAGATAATTTAAGTGCCGCTTTTCAACGCATGATGAGCGAGCCAGTTTCGCACCAAACCCATGTTGCGGAATACAACCGCATCATGGTTCACCTGTTTATCATTTATGCTCAAATCGCTTCGCTAGAGCCCCAGCGTTTAGCCCACAGCACTCTCCCAGATGAGCAAATACGTTATTTACAAGTCGCGGCTCAACGCCTACAACAGCAACCTGAACAGGCCTTGCCCACGTTAAATGAGCACCACAAACACTCGGCCCCCACCATTCATATCGCACTAATTGAAATTGCTGCGGCCGCTGAGACAGTCAAGCAGAGCTTGCTTGCCTTAGACAAGCAAGACCCGCACCCCAAAAAAGCTAAGCCTCAGGCCGCCTAAAAACCAACCGCTGTGCAGTAGAAGCCTCAGGAGCATAACGATATCCCGCCCTATCAAATTTTTTTAATGCCTCTACAGTAGTAATTTGGTTTTCAATAGCATAGCGCATCATTAGGCCCCGAGCCTTTTTGGCATAAAAGCTAATAACGCGCCACTTGCCATGGCGCTCATCTTGAAACACGCACTCAATCACTGTTGGGTTAAGAGCACGGCGATCTACAGATTTAAAATACTCTGCCGAAGCCAAATTAATCACAACAGGCTCCTGATGGTGCGGCAAATTGATTTGTTCGTTTAAATAGTCAGCTATCTGACGCCCCCAAAACTCGTATAAATTGGTCCCCTTGGGCGTTGATAAACGAGTGCCCATTTCCAAACGATAAGGTTGCATCAAATCCAAAGGCCGCAGCGCACCATATAAGCCGCTCAAAATGACCAAATGCTTTTGCGCCCATTCTAACTGCTGATCAGACAAAGTAGGGGCATCCAAGCCCTCGTACACATCACCATTAAATGCTAAAACCGCCTGACGTGCATTATCTAGATTAAACTCTGGCTCCCACATGTGGAAACGCTGAACATTGAGCTCAGCAAGCTTATCACTGATTTTCATTAGCTCTGCAAGCTCAGCTTGAGAATAGGTTTTAAGTATTGTGACCAGCTCCTGAGCTTGAGTCACAAAGAGCGGCTGACTCGTCAAAGTAGTGCGCACCGGCGATTCATAATCAAGCTTTTTAGCTGGAGATAATAAAAACAACATGATCGTGTACCTTGTATGGCTGATATGAACAGAATAATCACACAACCCACACTATAAACGACAATTGAACGAAACTAAAAAAACACTAAAATAGTTCTTTTTTTCTGTTAGAATATGCCCTTTGGGTCGAGCGGGCAGGTGGCAGAGAGGTTGAATGCGCTGGACTCGAAATCCAGTATACGTCGCAAGGCGTATCGAGGGTTCGAATCCCTCCCTGCCCGCCATTTGCCGACTGCTTACAGCCTATTGTTTCTTTGTTCACCACACAAAAAGAGCGCCGATGCCCATTAGCACCGACGCTCTATGACGCTCTCTTCCCCGCTTTATTGTTCCGCCAACACAGTTTGTCCCCCCATATAAGGCTGTAACACCTTGGGTATACGGACACTGCCATCTGCTTGCTGATAATTTTCCAAAACTGCTACCAAAGCGCGCCCAACAGCCAGCCCCGAACCATTTAAGGTATGAACATATTGAGGACGTCCTTTCTCTGGTCGGAAACGTGCCTGCAACCGACGTGCTTGAAAGGCCTCACAATTTGATACGGAAGAAATCTCTCTCCAAGTTTGTTGCGACGGCACCCAGACCTCAAGGTCATAAGTTTTAGCAGCAGAAAAGCCCATATCACCAGTACATAAAGTCACTACTCGATAAGGCAACTCGAGCAGCTGTAAAATTGCCTCGGCATGCCCCACCATCTCCTCTAACGCCTCATAGGAATGGTCTGGATGGACAATTTGCACCATTTCTACCTTATCGAATTGATGCTGACGAATAATACCGCGAGTATCTCGCCCCCCACTTCCTGCTTCGGAACGAAAACAAGGGGTATGGGCTGTAAATTTTAATGGGAGACGCTCACGCTCAATAATTTCATCTCGAAACATGCCCGTGAGCGTAATTTCGGAGGTTGAGATTAAATACAAATCACCGTTCTCCTCCTCTTCATCTGTATGATTGGCCCCTCCTTTGGTCACCCAAAACATATCATCCTTAAATTTAGGTAACTGCCCTGTTCCAAATAAAGAGGCACTGTTGACAATATAAGGGGTATAGCATTCTTCATAGCCATGCTGCTCAGTTTGCACTGCTAACATGAACTGCGTTAATGCTCGATGTAAGCGTGCTAGGCCCCCATTTAATACCATAAAGCGTGCCCCCGATAATTTACGCGCAGCGGGGAAATTAAGCCCTAACTTTTCCCCCAAACTAACATGATCCTGAACCTCAAAGCCGAACTCAGGAGGCAGCTGATCGGCTACAAAACCAAGCCCTGGCAGCCAGCGACGCACCTCTAAATTGCCTCGCTCATCATCACCAACAGGCACAGTCTCATGCGCTAAATTAGGCAATTCAATCAATAAGGCCCGCAATGCCTCTTGTACCTGCCCCAGTTGTGTTGACAACGCGTTCAGCTGCGCAGGGATGGCCTTTGACTCAGCCAACAAATCGCTGACATCCTCTCCTTTCGCCTTTTTTTGCCCAATTTCACGAGCAATACTATTACGGCGTGCCTGTAATTGCTCTGTTTCTACCTGCAGCTTTTTGCGCTGCTCCTCAAGGTCTTGAAATTGCTGCGTATTAAATTCCACACCGCGCGCCTTTAGTCCCGCGACCACGGTATTTAAATCATTTCTAAGTAAATTGATATCTAACATATGGCCTGCTTTTTATTCAAAAATTACTGCACAAATTGTAAATAATTCAACGACCTATCCTTCGGCCCTGTTTATTTTCTTTTATGCGCGGCATCAAGTTTAGCTAAAAAGCGTAACTTTTCACCAATCTGTTTTTCTAATCCTCGCTCTACAGGACGATAAAAACGAGCACTTAAGCCATCTGGAAAATAATGCTCCCCAGCGGCATAACCATAGGGTTCATCATGAGCATAACGATAGGCCTTGCCATGACCGAGCTGTTTCATCAATTGCGTTGGCGCATTCCGCAAATGCAGTGGAACTGGGGCACTGCCGTGCTCCGCTGCAAAACGCCGTGCCTGATTGTATGCCATATAGCCCGCGTTGCTTTTTGCTGCCACCGCTAAATAAATCACTGCTTGCGCCAATGCCAGCTCCCCTTCAGGCGAGCCTAAACGTTCATAGGTCTGAGCCGCATCATTAGCAATTTGCATGGCTCGAGGATCTGCTAAGCCAATGTCTTCCCAAGCCATTCGGACAATACGACGCGATAAATAAGCAGCATCTGCACCTCCATCAAGCATGCGACACAGCCAATACAAAGCGGCATCAGGATCAGAGCCACGCACAGATTTATGCAAAGCACTAATCTGATCGTAAAAAGCATCGCCCCCTTTATCAAAACGACGCAAATTTTTTGATAAGGTGCGCTCAAGCCACGCTTCGTCAAGCTCGGTATGCCCTGCTGCTTGGGCAGAGTCAACTAATATTTCCAGGGCATTCATCACACGGCGTGCATCCCCATCAGCCCACACAGCCAGCTGGCTGCGCGCTCCGTCACTCATCACCAAGGGCTCATCCCGCTCAACATTGAGCAGATGCAGCGCCCGATCTATTAATATTTCGAGATCTTGGGGCTGCAAAGCTTCTAATACATACACCCGTGCCCGAGATAGCAATGCGGAATTAACTTCAAACGACGGATTCTCTGTAGTGGCTCCAATAAAAGTAAATAAACCACTTTCCACATGAGGCAAAAATGCATCCTGCTGCGCTTTATTAAAGCGATGCACCTCATCGACAAAAAGAATGGTACGCCGCCCTTGAGATTGGGCCTGTTGCGCAAGCACAATTGCATCACGAATATCCTTAACGCCCCCAAGTACTGCTGAAATGGCAATAAACTGCGCCTCAAAAGCATGCGCCATCATGCGGGCTAACGTTGTTTTGCCCACTCCGGGCGGTCCCCAGAAAATCATGGAATGAGGGCGGCCCGACTCAAAAGCTACGCGCAAAGGCTTACCCGGGCCTACCAGGTGCGCCTGCCCCACCATATCCTCTAATGATCGGGGCCGCAGTCGCTCGGCTAAAGGCGCAAATTCCTGTCGCTGTGCGTGAAAGAGATCGGCATCAGAAGGGGTCATAAAAAATTATCTGGATTCCTTTGTTCGCTATTGCTGCCATACTATTGCAAACGCACATAATCCACCCCGGCTGGGGGCTCAAATTGAAAAGTATCTGCCGCTAAGGGCGCATCTGGTTGCATCTCTAGCAACTGAATGGTCGTGCGTTGCCCAAACCCATCAATAATGATTAATTGCTCGGGCAGTCCATCTTTGAAGCCCATCGCTATATATTCAAAACCAGCTTCCCCCTCTTTGGGATAGGCTCGTAACCAAGATAACTGAGAGGCCATCGCCTCATCAAAGGGCACATCACTCTCATCCTGTATATCAAAAGCCTGATCGATACGCCGTGAGCCAAATAATAGCGCAGCAGGGGATCGACCGACTGTGTCCTCTATGCCCCGCTCGGTCGCTTGACTCAAATCAGGATCATACTGAATGAAACGCTGCCCATCTGCTAAGACTAATTGTTCATACGGATGCTCTACCCGCCATAAGAATTGGCCTTTTTCACGATTAAATGCAAAATAGCCTTCTTGCTTGGGCTGTCTCTGCCCATCCGCAGTGCTGGTCTGCTGCACAAATCGCCCCTGGGCGCGATGCACTTTTTTCACAAAATTACGCAACTGTATACTGCCCGCCTCGGCATGAGGGGACGACTCATTGGCCGCGCTGCCTGACTCAGCCCAGCCAAGCATACCCAGCACCACCACACTGACACTCACTAATTTTTTAACCCAGTTCATCATTGCCCCTAAGATTCATCCTGTGCATTATCACGAGGCACTAGAATTTCACGTGTCCCATTAGAACGCATTGGTGATACGATACCTGCCTGCTCCATTTGCTCAATAATTCTCGCAGCACGGTTATAGCCTACACGTAAATGGCGCTGCACGCCCGAAGTAGACGCACGGCCACTTTCCAGCACAAAGGCTACAGCCTGATCATACAAGGGATCCGACTCTGCATCAGCAAACCCAGTAATGGGATTTACCCCATCTCCTGTTTCACCTGGAACCCCTCCTTCGAGAATCCCTTCAACATAATCCGGCTCCCCCTGCTCTTTCAAAAACTCAACCACACGATGCACTTCATCATCATCAACAAAGGCCCCGTGTACACGAATGGGTACTGATGTGCCAGGTGGCAAAAAGAGCATATCGCCTTGACCCAGCAGTGTTTCAGCACCAGCCTGATCTAAGATAGTTCGTGAATCAACTCGGGACGATACCTGAAAAGAAATACGCGTAGGGATATTAGCCTTGATGAGCCCGGTAATCACATCCACACTGGGGCGCTGGGTCGCTAAAATTAAATGTATGCCAGCTGCCCGTGCTTTTTGTGCCAAACGAGCAATCAACTCTTCGATTTTCTTACCAGCCACCATCATCAGGTCTGCCAACTCATCAATAATAACAACAATAAATGGCAACTCAGACAGTGGCTCGGGCTCCTCGGGCGTCAAAGAAAATGGATTGGGAATAGGGGTGCCTTTTTTATTAGCCTCTTTGATTTTATCGTTATAGCCAGCTAGATTACGCACCCCAAGCTTACTCATTAAACGATAACGGCGCTCCATTTCATTGACGCACCAGTTCAAAGCATTTGCCGCCTGGCTCATATCGGTCACAACAGGAGCAAGCAAATGAGGAATCCCCTCATATACACTCATCTCAAGCATTTTGGGGTCAATTAAAATCAGCCGTACCTCATCGGCTCTGGCCCCATACAGCAAAGATAGCAACATGGCATTAATAGCAACTGACTTACCCGACCCTGTTGTACCCGCTACTAATAAGTGCGGCATCTTGGCTAAATCAGCCACTACGGCCTTACCGGCTATCCCCTTGCCCAACACTAAGGTTAATTTTGATTTACTCTCTGTGTAGGCCTTATCCCCAATGATCTCCTGCATGCGCACCATCTGTCGCTTAGGATTGGGCAACTCGAGCCCCATTAAGTTTTTACCCGGTATTGTCTCCACAACACGGATATTCACCAAACTCAGAGAGCGTGCTAAATCTTTGGCTAAATTAACAATTTGACTCCCTTTCACACCCGTTGCAGGCTCTATTTCATAGCGGGTGATCACGGGCCCTGAACGAGCAGACTCAACGGTCACCTTGACCCCAAAGTCAGCCAATCGTTTCTCGATTAAGCGTGCCGTATATTCAAGCGTTTCTGCACTCACTACATCAGTCAGAGCATCGGGAGCATCTAATAAATCCAAAGTAGGCAATCCCGCCTGCTGTTTTGCGGTGCCTTTACGCCCAGACTGTATCGCTGGTGCAGGAGCTAAAGTCGATACCTGCATCGGCTTAGGTGCTGCAAGAGGCGGCGCCTCTGTAGCTGGAACCACAGGTACAGCAGTACTGCGCGAAGACTCCTGAGGCTCTGTTCGCATAGGAGGAGACTGGACACCACGCTCAACAGTGTTTGGCTCGGTATCCTGCTCATCAGCAGGGGCCGATGCCGCTGCCAGACTTGGCTCACGGCGTAACGGCTCCTCTGTATTCTGTAGGCTGGGTACAGATAAAGATGGCTCGCTACGACGCTGCTCCTCTTTAGCCTGTATCCACCGTGCCAACCACCCCTGCAGCCGCCTGCCTATCCCCTCTGAGCCCGCAGCGGAAAGCGTCTGTGTTTCAGGCGCCGCAGCCCCCTTGCTCTCTGCAGCAAGTGAAACACCTGCAGGCTGAGGGGCAGGCTGCGCTTCCTTGGGTCGTGACTCAGCCTCTAAAGCACGCTCCTGTGCCCGGGTAGACCACCACCGTTGCACCTGAGAGCCAATCCGTTCAATATAAAACCCTAATTTTTCAGCAGTATTGAGCCAAGAAAAGCCAAAAAATAAACTTGCTCCAATCGCTGCCCCTGCAATTAAAAGCAACGCCCCACCCTGGGAACCAAGATGGGTCACTAATAGTCTAAGAATTAACTGGCCCAATTGACCGCCGGGACCTGCAGGCAATACACTGCTTGATACAGAGCGGTGCATGGCCTCTAACCCCATGCAACTAATCAATAAAAGCACAAAGCCTGCAGCCACCTCCCATTTAACACGGGGCAGATCCTCTGTATGATTACTCAGAGGTAATACAATATGGGTAAGACGGTAAAAGCCGGCAATCACGCGAGTGAGCAATAAGACGACCCATAGCCAGGCACTGTAGCCAAAGAAAAAGTACAAAAAGCTTGATACATTGGCTCCAAAGGTGCCCCCCTTGTTTCTAATCGACCCGGCATGTAATGATTGTGTCCAGGAGGGATCGGCTGGGTTCCATGTGCTTAAAACGAGACCGAGCCAGGCCGCTAGCACAACAAACAACAGCCAACGCGCCTCACGCGCGAGCAGTGAGACCCGTAGCTGTAGTGCTGAGGGGCCATTACGAACGTTTTTTGATGAGCGATTTGATGTTGCAGGTATTCTAGCCATAGACACATTATAATTGGCTGATGCTATTTTTTTGGAAAGTTAAAAAATGTCTGATACAAAACACGCAAAAGTACTAATTTTGGGCTCCGGCCCTGCGGGCTATACCGCAGCAATCTACGCTGCGCGAGCTAATCTTAACCCTGTTTTAATCACTGGACTAGAGCAAGGCGGACAGCTCATGACCACTACTGATGTGGAAAACTGGCCGGCTGATGCTGATGGGGTCCAAGGCCCTGACTTGATGGAGCGCTTTAAAGCACACGCCGAGCGCTTCGAAGCAGAGCTTATCTTTGACCATATCAATGCTGTGGACTTAAGCAAACGCCCCTTTACCCTGACCGGTGATAATGGCACCACCTATACATGCGATGCCCTTATTATCTGCACTGGTGCCACAGCTAAATACCTTGGCCTGCCCTCCGAAGAGAAATTCCTTGGCCGTGGTGTATCAGCTTGTGCCACCTGCGACGGGTTCTTTTACAAAAACCAAGACGTTATTGTAGTCGGCGGCGGAAATACTGCTGTCGAAGAAGCCCTCTTTTTAGCAAACATTTGTAAAACTGTATACGTGGTTCACCGCCGTGACGAATTCCGTTCAGAGCCCATTCTAACCGATAGGCTTATGGAGCGCGTGAAAAACGGCAACATCACACTGAAACTCTTTTACGAGCTAGATGAGGTGCTGGGAGACGAAAGCGGGGTGACTGGAGTACGCCTTCGTAATAACCAAACCAATGAAACCGAAGAGCTCGCTGTAAGCGGTGCTTTTATTGCTATTGGCCACCAACCTAATACTGAGCTGTTTGCTGGCCAACTAGACATGAAAGACGGTTATATTTTGACTAAGAGTGGTCTTGAAGGCATGGCTACCATGACCTCCGTACCAGGGGTATTCGCAGCCGGCGATGTTCAAGACAATGTGTATCGCCAAGCCATCACAAGTGCTGGCACTGGATGTATGGCTGCCCTTGATGCGCAACGCTGGCTAGAAAATGAAGGCAAGGCTTAGTAACCACTCTCAACTTAGCGCCTTACGGCGCCGGCTGCGCCAACAAGCAGCCGGCGCTAAGCCTTTGGCCAGCCCAAAAAAGAAAACCGTAACCTCGCACTCTGACTCTCACCCCCGCCGCCACGAAACCGGCCCGCTATCAGCCACTGATAGAGCTTTGTTTAGACAAGCCATGCGCACTGTTCAACCCCTACAGACTCAGGCACGTTATACTCCGCCTCCTTCTGTACTTATCCCCTCTTCCGAACAAATTAAACAACGTCGAGAGCGTGCCGAATCACATCATCATGACTATCTCAATACACAGCTTTCAGATGACTACGATGCATGGGTCCCCAATGAACCTATTGACGAATATCTCAACCCTATCTGTGGCACAGATGTACTCCGCAATTTAAAGCGCGGACAGTGGCCCATAGAAGCAAGCATTGACTTACACGGCGCTACCTTAGAACGTGCCCGTGAACGCCTCCAAAGTTTTTTACAATACTGCCTAGCTGAACAATATCGCTGCATTCGTATCGTGCATGGCAAAGGCTATGGGTCGGCCAACCAAGAACCTATTTTGCTATATCAAATACGCCGCTGGCTCACACAATTATCATCTGTACTCGCCTTTTGCCATTGCCCGCCCAAAGAAGGCGGGCAAGGCGCTGTCAAAGTACTGCTTAGAAAAAAACGCTTATAAACCAAAGAGGTGTGTCCCATGAGCTGGCTGTACCTGAGCATTGCAATCATTGCAGAAATCATCGCCACCAGCGCACTCAAAAGCGCTGCGGGATTTACCCGCCTCGGACCATCTTTGATTACTGCGGGGGGCTACGTTATCGCCTTTTATTTTTTGTCTCTTTCTTTACGTACCATACCCGTTGGTATTGCCTACGCGGTCTGGTCCGGGATAGGCATCGTAGCCATCGCTCTGATTGGCCTATGGTTTTTTCAGCAATCCTTAGACCTGGCTGCTTACATCGGCATCGGCCTAATTCTACTGGGGGTCCTAATACTCAACCTATTTTCTAAAGTGGGGCACTAGTCCCGCTGATAAAGCTGAATAATAGCAGAGAAATCAATTTGCGAGCCCTGCCGCTGGTTGAAATGCTGATATAACTGCTCGGCCAATGCGCCCATAAAAATAGAGTGATCCGCTTTCTGTGCTGCCTGCAAAGCTAGTCTTAAGTCTTTTTGCATCAAACCGCTAGCAAAGCCACCCTGATATTCTCTATTTGCTGGAGCATGCGGACTAATTCCTGGAACAGGATTATTTATCTCAGAACTCCAGCACCGACCACTGGAATGATTAATTACCTGCGCAAGTACTTGTGGATTTACGCCTAACTTTATACCCAAACTCATAGCCTCAGCAACACCAACCATGGTAATGCCTAATAATAAATTATTAGCTATTTTAGCTGCTTGACCGTGCCCACAATCACCACAATGAATAATATTTTTTCCCATGGCTTTAAATAACGGTTCAGCCAATTTTATTACTTCAGAAGAGCCACCAACCATAAAAGTTAATGTGCCTTCTTTGGCACCTACTGTGCCTCCTGAAACGGGAGCATCCAACATAGGTAAATTATTGTTTTGTGCAAAACTCGCTACTTTTTGGGCAGAATATGGATCAATAGTTGAACAATCAATAAGAATACACTTCTGACCCTCTAAGGACGCAATTAATCCTTTGGAACCTAAATAAACATCTTGTACCTGTACTGCTGAGGGAAGCATGGTTAACACTGCATCTAACTGCTGTTCGGAGCATTCTTCAAGAGCTGTAAGTGCACGTGCTCCTTGTGCAACCATATCTTGAACAGCAATAGAATTAAGATCAAACACAAATAATTCATGCCCAACATTAAGCAGGCGCATCGCCATATGGGCACCCATATTTCCCAAACCTATGAAACCAACTCTCATAAATTCCTTCCTTTGGCTTATCCTAAAAATAAGGGCCAGTGAATTAACACCGGCCCTTATACCTTTAGTTCTTGTTATAAATGCTGCTTTAATTGCCATTTTGGCTATTATATGCGCACCCTACCGTGCGCTGTCGTCTCCTCACCTGCATGTATGTAATTGTGCATGATTTTTATTTTTTTAACACCTAGGGATAGCACTGATAGAACCTTTCTGTGATGCCTTTACAAATAGGATACTTAATGCAACCACTGCATAGCACCCCAAGCCAAGCCAAAATACTGCTTGAAACCCCATATATATCCCTCCTAATACAGCCGCACTTGCGCCAACTACAGAAGAAAACCCATTAATTGCCCACATCCATGCAATATACTGTTGGTACCCATGTGCCTGAAGCATCCGTAACAATAGGGGAAAACATAAACCAAGAAGAACTCCCAGAGGAAATAGTAGGGCACTGCCTAATAGCAAACGCATTAGTAGAGACCATGATAATGTCTCATTTAAAGCTAAAGGCAGCCATACTTGATATGCACACCCCACAACACATACTAATAAAGCAGCCAATAAAACAGAACGCTTGTAATTTAAATTATTGAACCGGGCAGATAACCTGCTACCTATAGCCATACTACATAGTAAAATTGATAATAATAGTGCAAGAGCAACTATAGGATTCCCTAAATAGAATGTTAACTTTTGGATAAAAACAATTTCTATTAACATAAAACCGACCCCCAGACTTAGAAAAGCGAGACTAAATGCTGGAAGCCGTACCCTCTTTGAATGCTTGGAACACCTAAAACCAATTAACCCTGACCATATCCAACTGGCTAACACGGTAGCTAAAGCCATATAAAATAAAACCATTAAATTTTTGGGCGGCTTTAACTCAAAATGATAAAAAAATGGCCGATCATCACTAACACTACTGATATTAAACCCCATACCAGCTACATATTCATACACTTTTTCAGTAGTGAGCTGATTCACTGCCAAAGCTTGCAACATTGGGTTACCTAAACCAGGCGAAATAATTCCAGGAAAAAAAGAAGCATTCATAGAATAGTTGCGGCGCCAACTTTCTTGTAGTAACTGCTGACTGACATCTAAATCAATAGGTGATTTGCTAAAAAGCACAATAGGATAAGGAAAAGAGCCCTGAACATATAAGCGCCTAAACACCTGCTGAATATCTAATCCTATTCGCTCATAAGCTTCTATAGCGAGCATTATAAGACGGAGTACTGCTAGCTCATCATGAGCAATAATCATCAACAACCCATCATTTGTCAGGTGCTCTAAATAATCCTCTATTGCCTCAACCGTTAATAAAAAGTTTTCTGTCAGCGCAAAACCTTCAGGACTCCTACTTGTATTGGTTACTGGTAGGCTTAACATAATCAGATCGTACCTACTCTCATCTTGCTTAACAAAATGCCTCCCCTCAGCCTGGAAAATTTTGATGTGCTCAAAATCCGTGTATAGCCCCCCGTTATAATCAGATTGCTCTTTCACTAAAGACAATAGATCTGGATTAACCTCTACCCCTACCACCTCCTTAAAACCAGAACCTGCCGCTAATAAAACATCACGACCGCCCCCTGGACCAATAATTAACGCTCTCTTTTCCTGCTTCGATGGTATTACCTTAAATGGTAAGGCTCCAGGAAAAAATTCAAACAAATTTTGAACAGCTTTCCCTGGAGCATCAAAATCCCCCGAAAAAGCATACATCGGTGTACCAGCCGTTCCATCGATATATATATCTCTATGTTCATCTGTACCCTGGTATTCAACTTGCTCCGTTAATCCAAAAGCACTCCAAATGCTTCTTGTTACAGTTCCCTCTAACGGCCCTTTTAAAGCATCTGAAATTTCCTTAATAGGGTTCCGCTCTGCACCAAGCATTACTGAAACGTTTTGCGCTGACCATAAACCAATACATAACAATAAAACTGATACTAAAAATACTGTTTTTGCAGCCTTCCCACGATTCATGTGCCACAGCACAGCAGCTATAACCACAGCTAAGATCAATACACTGTTTAGCGCCCCCAACCAGTTTAATAGCATTACCCCTAATAGACATCCCAAAGCAGCCCCAAATAAATCTGCTGCATATAATTGGCTGCTGTAAGTACTATAGCTCTGATATAGCTGGGAAAAAAAAGATCCCCCAAAAACAAAAGGAAGCAATAAAACTAAAAAATACGCATAGTAATAATCAAAAAATAAGCTATTTTGAGCCATCCATATAATGGCCAATAAAGAAAAAACTATACTTATAAATGACAAAAACAAAAAATTTGATAGCGACTTAATAGGATCTTGTACTAATGACAGTTTTTGTACAATTACTCCACCAAGCCCTAAACCAAGCATCGATAAAGAAACAATGCTAAATACAAAATGGTAAGACAATAAAACAGAAAGTATTCGGACTAAGCTAATCTGTAAAGATATAAAAACAGCAGAAATAACGCCTATAGAAAAAAAAAGCGTCCGCAAAACAAGCTCCTATTTTTAGGTAAATAATAAAGCAGGAAGAACCCTCCCTGCTTTATTATTTGTTTCTATCTCATTAACGACCAACTAAAGTTGGTAACCAGGTTATTATTTCTGGGAAAATAGCTAATAGGAATAAGACAAATAGCTGCAATAATAAAAATGGCACAACCCCTTTATAAATATCCACCATTGTTACCCCTGGGGGAACTGTACTACGCATATAAAATAAAGAATACCCAACTGGTGGAGTTAAAAAGGAAGCTTGTAAATTAACCGCTATCATAACGATTAACCACAAGGGGTCAAATCCAAACTCTGCTGCTAAAGGTAAAAAAACTGGGAATGTAATTAATATTATTCCAACCCAATCTAATAAGAAGCCCAATATAAAAACGATGAGCATCATAACAATAAACATGCCCCATCGATCAAAAACACCACCGGCTTCAATCAAATTAGTGACTACAGAGCGCCCTCCTAAACCAAGAAAAACCTGTGTGAAAATAGTCGCTCCAACCATCACCATAATTACCATACAACTGGTACGAGTCGCACTCCAAACTGATTCTCTCAGAGCCTCAAAACTAAAGCGCCCATATAGAACCATCAATACCAATGATAAAAAAGCACCAATAGCAGATGCTTCTGTTGGGGTAGCAATTCCAAACCAAATAGAGCCTAATACACCAAAAATTAATAGTACTGGGGGAACCAAATTCAGCATAACCATAGAGGTGATCTGCCAACCTGAATATCGATTTCGCTCCTCTTCAGAAAAGGCTGGCGCAACATTAGGCTGTATCCAGCAACGCACAAAGACATATAAAAAATATAGTGTTGCAAGCAACAGACCTGGTAATAAGCTCCCAGCAAATAATCGCCCAACAGATTCTCCTGATTGGTCCGCCATAATAACAAGCATAATGCTTGGTGGAATAATAATTCCTAATGTTCCACCGCTGGCTACTACCCCTGTAGCAAGTTTTTTATCGTAGCCATAATGGAGCATTGCGGGCAAGGCTAATAATGACATACTAATTACTGAAGCTCCAACAACTCCAGTAACAGCAGCAAAAACAGTTGATAATACAACCACGGTCAAAGCTATAGCACCGTTGAAACGCCCCAATGCATACTGCAAAGCTTTAAATAGGCCATCTGCAATACCCGATCGATCCAATATGGCTGCCATAAATATAAACATAGGAATAGCAGCCAAAAGCTCGTTAATAGATGTTTGCCACATTCTATTAACAAACATTGGATATACTCGCTCTCCCATTCCAAAATAACCAAATAAAACAGCTAGCCCGCCTAAAACAAAAGCAATAGGGCCCCCCGCTAAGATGCCAATAAGCACCCCAGAAAACATCAAGATTACCCAAAGTGTTGGCTCCATCTTGTTAGCCCTCTATTTTTTTATTTGTTAATAAATAAACTGTATTTTTTAATAAAATAGCTACTGCTTGAATACTCAATAAGATTAGGCTAATTGGAATAAGAGCTTTAACTAAATAAACCGGTGAATTAAAAGCAGTACTGGCGCGCTCCCCATACATCCATGCTCTTTCTGCAAACTTTAAAGACGTTGGGGTCATTACATATAAAAATAGTCCTATAAAAATTAGATATACCAATGTTTCTAATGCAACTTGAACTTTTTCTGGTAATAAACTAGTAATTACATCAGCATTCACATGCTCCTTGTAATGTAAGGTATAACCTAATGCCAATACAAAATGAGCACAGAATAAATAAGTAATAATTTCTTGCGTCCAAATTTGAGGAGAGCCAATAAAACGACGGGTAACTACCTCAAATAGCACAACTCCCATAATAAGTAACATGAGCCAACTGACGAACCATTGACCAAACCAGCGGTTGATTCGGTCCAAAAAGCGAATAAATGAGATAAATGGGTTCACTATCTCGCTCCACAAAAATTATTTTTTTCAAGGCTATAGAAAACGTGCAAAGCACTTGTAGCAAGTGCTTTGCATCATCGCTTACCTATTTCGCTATAGGGTTATTTTGATAGGCAGTACCTACTTGCCAAAATATTTGGTTCTTATTACGTTCTTTAGCATCGGCAATTACTGCTATTACCTCGTCATATACCCCATGCTCTTTGGCGATCTCTTCGAGCTGTTTATGAGTTTCTTCTAAGGAATCCCAGCTATAACCTGCAGTAAAAGGCTTTTGCAGCTCACGCCAATCTTTCATGTTAACTAAATAGTCATACATGGAAAAAGCTATCTTGGCATGATCTGGATTAGCCTTAGCATCTTCTATTATTTGTGCCTCAACCAGCTCCACAACCTTATCTAAAACCTCATCATCCAAGCGCGTATACTCTACGCCTGCTTCACGGAATTTATTTGTATACTCTCCAGAGGTTTGCTCAAAAAAGGTATAGGACCACATCATCGTATTTTGAGCTGCTTGCTTTAAAACAAATTTAGTGTAGTCATCAAGTTGGTCGTATACATCCTTATTGATCATGATCCCCGAAATAGGTCCGGGTTGGTGCCAACCAGGTTTAACCACATAATCAGTCACCTCTGCCAGCCCCATGCTCCAATCAACCTCAGGAACTGAAAACTCTGCGCCATCCAGAACACCTCGATCAAGCGCAGCATAAATTTCTCCTGCTGGTGTAAAAACAGCAGAGGCTCCCATCCCTTCTAATAGACGTGACTGATTGCGTCCACACTGCCTTAAGCGCAATCCTTGATAGTCCTCAAGAGTATTAACAGGTTTATTCGTGCGCTGACCTGATTCAGGCGATGTAACAGAGTGGGGATACCATTGCAAACCATATTTATTAAATAACTCATTAACTAATTCATATCCCCCTCTTTGCCAATACCAAGTCATGTAATCATACGGTGTAAAAATTACTGGTACCGATGTTGTTAAAGAGAATGCCGTATTACGCCCCTCCCAATAACTAGGCCAATCACTCCCCATATCCAACGCACCAGACTGAACATCATCGAACATCTGTACAGAGGAAGAAAAAGTGCCCCCATCGTTGTACTCAATGTTGACATGACCGTCTCCCAAAATATTTACTAAATCAACAAAATATTTATCTGGACGCCACAAAGTTACTGATGTTGGCCATGCCGTTTCAAATATTAAGCGCTTAGGTTCAGCAGGCTTTTCTACCTGAGCTTGGGCACTACCCACCATTACTCCTAACCCAAAACCAGTTGCTGCTACCACCTGAATAACCTTCTCTTTTTTATTAGAAAAATGCTTTTGTAATCTCATTTGTACATCCTCCTTTGTATATGCTTTTACTTCTTAAAAAAATCTATTTAACCCCACGCCTTCTGATACAACTCAATAATTTCATTTTTTGTTGGAACACGAGGGTTATTGGCCGGCGATCCTGAAGCCAAAGCCTGCTCAGCCATAATTGGCAATAAATTAAAATACTGTTCTTTATCGATTCCATACTCTTCGGGAGTCGGAACTTCCAAATCTATATTAAGCTGCTTAAGCTCAGCTAATAACTTTTTCGTAGCCTCAAGATCAGAATCTTCCGTGCTTGCAACCCCCATAAAACGAGCACAGTCTGCATATCTATCCACTGCTGACGATATAGAAAAGTCCGTTACAACCGGTAAAAGCATTGCATTGGATAAACCATGCGGAACATGGAAAAATGCTCCTATAGGACGGCTCATGCCATGCACCAAACAAACCGATGAATTTGTAAAGGCTGCACCCGCCAATGTCGCTGCCAACATAACAGCCTCTCTTGCTTCATGATTGTTTGGCTCAAAATATACTGTTCTGATATGTTTGCCCAATGCTTCCATAGCGAGCCTAGCGAATCCATTGGCATAAGGATTATTTCTTTTGCTAACATAGGCCTCAATTGCATGAGTCAAGGTATCTAACGCTGTATCAGCAGTTAATCGCGGTGGCTTTGTTAAAGTTAGCTCATAGTCAATGATTGCGGCAGTTGGGCAAAATGCGGCTCCAACACAAAGCATTTTTTCATTTGTTTCCTCATCCGTTATGATTGTAAACCTTGTCATTTCAGAGCCAGTACCAGCTGTAGTTGGAATAGCTATTATGGGCAGCCCAGGGACATCACTAACCGCTGGTACTTTATAATCCCGTATATGCCCTCCATGAACAGCTAAAAACGCTATTGCTTTTGCCGAGTCTAATGGGCTCCCCCCTCCTAATGCTATGACACAGTCAGGCTCAAATGACTGAAGGCTATCAAGCCCTGCCTGGATAGAAGTCACTGTAGGATCTGGAACCGTATCTGCAAAGACTGCATATGTAACCCCCTCAACTTGAAGAGGATTGAGTAATCTTTCAACAACACCACTTTCAACCATATACCGATCGGTCACAATAAATGGTCGACTAAATCCTAAAGTAGCAAGTAGACCGGTAATTTTATTTAAGGAACCACCACCTACAATCAAATTTCTCGGCTGTACTATCTGAGTACTCATAACTCTCCCCCGACTCTAAAGTCGCATGATAAAAGCTCAGATTACTTTAAAAAAATTGGGAAATATATGAGTCTTAACACCAATATTGAAGCAATTTTTTAAACAGTCTTTTTTGCGTTCTTTAACAATTTTGTATGAATCACAAACAATAAACCAAGGAGGATTAACAATGAGAAAACCCAAACTACTCGTTATGCATGCTTTAGGCCTTAACTTTATGCAGCAGCTTGAAGAGTATTTTGAACTCATTCGCTATGATCACAGCACAGAGCCTGGCAAATTAATTACTCAATATGGGTCCCGCATCATGGCTGCTATAACACATAGTGGGCGAGGATTTAAAAATGAATGGTTTGTGCACTTACCCAATTTGAAATTAATTGCTAATACGGGAGTTGGCTTAGATGCTATTGATCTGCAAGCTTGCGCCCAGCATGGGGTACAAGTTACCAATACACCGGGGGTGCTAGATGATGATGTGGCAGATTTAGCTATTGGACTCTTACTGAGTGCTTTTAGAAATATTCATGGCGGGCATGAATTTGTCAAACAAGGTAAATGGCACACAGGGCGCGCACCGCTCACACGTTCTTTAAAGAATAAAACCCTGGGAATTGTGGGCTTAGGCCGCATTGGGCACGCAATTGCTCAACGCGCAGAGGCATTTGGAATGACCATTTTGTATCATAATCGTCGTCGCAAAACTGGTATTCCTTACCAATATGTAGAAAATGTACCCGCTCTTAGTGAGCAAAGCGATGCCCTGATGCTCGCCTGCCCTGGGGGACCGGCTACGGCTAATCTAGTAAATCGAGAGGTGCTTAAAGCCTTAGGTCCTGATGGGTGGGTAATTAATATTGCGCGCGGTTCAGTTATTAATGAAGAGGATTTATTTTATGCGCTAAATAATAATTTAATTGCCGGTGCAGCCTTAGACGTGTTTTGTAACGAGCCGAATATAGATGAGCGTTTTTTGACTCACCCAAAAATACTTCTTTCCCCACACCAAGCTAGTGCCACCCAGGAAACACGCTATGCAATGGAAGCCCTGGTCACAGATAATCTATTGCATTTTGTTCAGGGTAAGCCATTGCTTACCCCTGTTTAATTACTCCCCCCTGCTCTCAGGGGGCTTAGCCACGCCCAATATAAGGCATTTTGTTAGCCATAATGGTCATCGAGAGCACGTTAATGCTCAATGGCTGATTGGCCATATACACCACAGCTTGAGCTACATCTGCGACATCAATAGTAGGCTCGGGACGTATTTGTCCATCTGGCTGCAAACGGCCCGTAGCACTCTCTTTGGTTATTTGAGTGGCTGCATTACCAATATCAATCTGTGAGCACACAATATCATAAGGCCGTCCATCCAAAGATAAACTTTTAGTCAGTCCTGAAATAGCATGCTTAGTTGTGGTGTAGCCTATCGATTTGGGGCGTGGGGCATAGGCGGAAATGGAACCATTATTAATAATCCGCCCCCCTTGAGGTCGCTGTTTTTTCATCAATTTAAATGCTTCGCGTGCACAATAAAAAGAACCATTTAAATTGATATTCACTATTTCTTGCCAAGCCTCTATCTCTAACTCATCAATATCAACCTCAGCATGACCAATGCCTGCATTATTAAATAATAAGTCTAATCGTCCGTATTCCTCTTTGATAAAATCAAAGAGGTTTTTAACTTGACCTGCGGCACTAACGTCACAGCGATGAACCACACTCATCCCCAAAGGACACAAGGAATGTGTTTCATCCAATGTATGTTGGGTGCGCCCTGTCAACACCACATGATAGCCAGCTTCTGCCAAAGCAATGGCCGTAGCTCGCCCAATACCTGACCCAGCACCAGTTACTAATGCTATTTTTTTGGTCATATTACCCCCTTATGATTCAGTTTAAAAGCCCACATTGCTCAGCAATACAAGCTGGTGAAACCTGGGCCCTTCAGTTAATATTTAGTCCTTTTATTGTACCTCTTTACTTGTTCATTGACCTGAACGATAAACATTTTCAATGACCGTTACAAAAGGGCATGACTGCCCTTTATACAATCACCATGAGCAATCCCTCTTTCTCCTTGCGTTGGCAACAATGGTTTAGAGCTTTTTGGAGTATCTTTGCTTTAACAATACTGGGACTTTTCATCGCGCGTGGCTTGCTATTTTTCTCTTATCGCCCAGCTTCACTGCCCATCGATTTACGAGACCTGGCTCATAGCTTATGGCTTGGACTGCGCTTTGATCTCAAACACCTCAGTGTCCTACTCGGGCCATGGCTCCTATTCAGTGTATTCTTTTATACTGCCAATCATTTTTTCTGGCAGCTATTTAGACGCTCGTTCTGGGTGTATAGTACGCTTTTTCTGCTTTCAGTTAATCTGCTCAGTATTATCAACCACTATTATTTTGCTTTTTACCAAGGCCCCATTAATAGTTTAATCTTTGGCTTACAGGAAGATGATACTGAAGCCATCATCAAAACGGTGTGGTCTGATTTTCCAGTCCTTTCTTTGCTTTTTTTATTATTTACTTGGACTGCACTGCAAATTACTATTGCTCTCAAAATAGAAAAGCTTCCTGCGCGCCCGCAAAACAACTGGCGCCAGTGGACCGCAGTTACTCTTAGCATTGTGCTTTTAATCGGCTTAGGTCGGGGCAGTTTGGGTACCTTTCCCCTACGCAGCCAGCATATTAATGTTTCTAAGCATAGTTTTTACAACCAGCTCGTACCCAGTGGAGCCCATGCCTTACAGCTCGCCTATAAGGAGCGTCGCCTAGACATGATTGGCACTGATCCCCATTTAATCCTCAATCAAGTCGGCTTTGCGCACTGGCAACAGGCAGCTCAAGAATGTGGCCTGATTCACTCTAATCAGCACGAATCCCTCTCTGATTATTTATTCACAACACTGCCTGAGCACCCTCAAGCTGCCACTCATCCCCCTCATGTCATTGTTGCCTTAATGGAAAGCTGGGGGAGCCACTTGCTCAATTATGATGACCCAGAGGAAACGGATTTATTGGGTCATTTGCGTCCTTGGCTGTATGACAAAGGAGACTATTTCCCATTCTCTCTTGCTGCGCAAAATGGAACTTATCCTACTCTAGAGGCGTTGCTCTTAGACTCTCCCATTAGCCCGCTCATGCAAAGCAACCATGGCTATAAAACCTATGAAAGCAGCCGTGTACTCCCTTATAAAAAGAACGGCTATAAAACCATCTTTTTAACAGCTGGGCCGCGTGCATGGCGCCAGCTTGATCCAACCCTACTCACCCAAGGCTTTGATGAAATTCATGATGCGATTTCTATCAAAGATAAATTCCCACAGGCTGAAACCCATACTTGGGGGGTGGACGACGAATGGATGTTTCTTTATGCCCTAGACCTACTAGAACAAGCAGAAGCACAAGGCGAAAAAGTTTTTTTATTTATGCTCTCCGTAACCAACCATCCTCCTCACCGGGTGCCGCATACCTATACTCCTTTGCCATTAAATCTGGATACCATTCAAAAAGACAGTGCCAGTGCTGAAGCCGTCACACGGAGCATTCTAGAAACCTATCAATATGCAAACCATGCTCTAGGAGGGTTTCTAAACCAACTAGAGCAGACGGACCTTATAAGAAAAAGCATTATTGCCGCCACCGGTGATCATCCTAATCGTACGATCTTTAATTACTCAGGTAATGCTCAACTGCAACATAAATACGGAGTGCCTATCTGGTTTTACATCCCTGAACAATACCGCCTCACACAACCTGACTATACTGCATACCAGCAGTGGATCAGCCATCAGGATATTTTCCCAACATTATGGGCCCATAGTTTGTCAGCCGCAACTGTGCCTAACTCAGCCGGACGCAATTTATTTTCCTCTGCTCCTCCTTATCCCCCTTTTGCCTTAAGCTACAACAATAATGCCCTTAGTCTTAGCGATGTCGGTGCGGTAGTGAACCCTTTGAAGCCTACTTTTTTGGTATGGCAAGAGGGAGAGCTTTATCCTACAGAATCTCCTGGCCCAGAGCTATTGGCCCAAGCTCGACGAACAGCGGCCTGCTACGCATGGAGTGACTGGCGCATTCGCTCACAAGCCCTAGGTCGCCCATAAAAAAACAGCCAGCCTACTAAGGCTGGCTGTTTGACCTATCTGTGCTCGGAATTACATATTTTCAATCATGACCTCACCGAAACCAGAGCAAGACACCTGATGAGCACCTTCCATGAGGCGCGCAAAGTCATAAGTGACTCGCTTGGATAAGATGGCCTTTTCCATGCTGCTAATGATGAGATCGGCAGCCTCGGTCCACCCCATATGACGGAGCATCATCTCAGCTGACAAAATTAATGAACCAGGGTTGACATAGTCCTTGCCAGCGTACTTAGGTGCAGTACCGTGTGTGGCTTCAAACATCCCTACTGCATCAGATAAGTTGGCCCCAGGAGCAATACCAATACCTCCTACCTGAGCTGCTAATGCATCAGAGATATAGTCACCATTTAGGTTCAGCGTTGCTATCACATCATACTCTGCTGGACGCAAGAGAATCTGCTGTAAGAACGCATCCGCAATGGAGTCCTTGATCACAATTTCGCGCCCAGTCTTGGGGTTTTTAAACTTGCACCATGGTCCCCCATCGATCAACTCTGCACCGAACTCTTCGCGTGCCAACTCATATCCCCAGTCACGGAACGCACCTTCGGTAAACTTCATGATATTACCTTTGTGCACTAAAGTAACCGAGGAACGGTCATTATCGATGGCGTACTGAATAGCCTTGCGGACTAAGCGCTTGGTCCCTTCACTAGAAACAGGTTTGACACCAATGCCAGAGGTTTCAGGGAAGCGAATCTTATCTACGTGTAACTCATTGCGCAAGAAGTCAATAAGCTTTTTAGCCTCAGCGCTTTGAGCCTCGAACTCAACGCCAGCATAGATATCTTCGGAGTTTTCACGGAAGATAACCATATTGGTCTTTTCTGGCTCACGTACTGGAGAAGGCGTGCCCTGAAAGTAACGTACGGGACGCAAGCAAACATATAAATCAAGCTGCTGACGCAACGCTACGTTTAGAGAACGGATCCCTCCTCCAACAGGTGTGGTAAGTGGTCCTTTGATAGAAACAACATAGTCTTTGACTGCCTCAAGGGTCTCTTCGGGCAACCAGACGTCAGGGCCATAGACCTTGAGAGATTTTTCTCCGGCATAGACCTCCATCCAGTGGATTTTACGCTTGCCCCCGTATGCCTTTTCTACTGCAGCGTCAACGACTTTTTTCATGACGGGTGTAATATCTACACCAATGCCATCACCCTCGATAAAGGGGATAATTGGATTATCGGGGACGTTGAGAGAATTATCCGCGTTGACCGTAATCTTTTGGCCCTCGGCAGGGACTTTAATATGCTGGTAAGACATGAACGCTCCAAAAGTGCTGCGAAAATGAATACGAAAAATAAAGCACGACTGGGTTAGCCTGCTTTGTGTCTGAAGTCTTGTATAAGAGTGTATCCAAAAATGGGCAGAACGAAAAGCAAAAACAGCAGACTTCACTCATTTTAGCCCATTATGCATTCCTTTTCGCTGCGATTCAGACCAACTCTCCGTACAAATCAGGCATAATTGAGGAATCAAACTTTTGGGGTTACCCCATCCTTGACTAATATAATGATCCTTTGGATCCTAATATATATGTTTAGTCCCTCACGCGAACAAGTCCGACAATTTTTCATCGATACCTGGAGCAAGCATCGCTCACAGCAAGTATTAACCCCCATCGAGCAAATGGCTGCTGAAATTATCACATGGCACCCTGAATACCATGAACTCCTCTCACAGCCCCATGCCCTTCAACAGGACTTTACCATTGAGCAAGGGCAAACCAATCCCTTTTTACACCTGTCAATGCATCTAGCCATACAGGAACAGCTGTCTGTGAACCAGCCTCCAGGAATTCGACCTGCTTATCAACGACTACTCAAACGCTGCGATGCCCACGAAGCCCAGCACCGAATTATGGAAGCCTTAGGTGAAATTGTCTGGGAGGCTCAGCGTCTTGGCAAACCTCTAGATAATGAACGCTATCTAGAGCTTATCCATCGTCATGCTGGTTAAGACTTTTTGAGCCCTTCTAATCGCCACACAACGCTATTCATATTATTTAAGTTTGTAACACTGTTCGCTGTATTTTAAATAGGTTTATTATCTGTCTATGTCTGTACAATCTATGCATTCTGCTACCGCACCATCGTTCACGGGCACGGATCGCTATGTGGCGACCGATGAATTACGCATGGCTGTTAATGCAGCCCTCACTTTGCAGCGCCCTTTATTGATCAAAGGCGAGCCTGGTACAGGAAAAACCTTACTCGCCCAAGAAGTGGCCGCTGCCCTCAAACGCCCCCTGTTACAGTGGCATATCAAATCAACCACAGAGGCGCGCCAAGGTCTTTATGAATATGATGCGGTTTCCAGACTGCGCGATTCTCAACTGGGCGATGAACGGGTCCATGATATTAGTAACTACATTGTCAAAGGGGTATTATGGCAAGCCTTTGAATCTGCTGAACCCACTGTAGTATTAATTGACGAAATAGACAAAGCAGACATTGAGTTTCCTAATGATTTGCTACAAGAATTAGACAAGATGGAATTCAATGTCTATGAAACGCAACAAACCATTTCTGCACGCCATCGCCCCCTCATCATCATTACCTCAAATAATGAAAAAGAGCTGCCCGATGCCTTTTTACGACGCTGCTTCTTTCACTATATAGATTTCCCTGAGCCAGAAACTATGAAGGAAATTGTGCATGTGCACTTTCCAAATATCAAAAGAGATGTGCTTGAAGCGGCCCTCAAAACCTTTTATGCCTTGAGGGATACTCCTGGTCTTAAGAAAAAGCCCTCCACCTCAGAGTTTTTAGATTGGTTACAGCTGTTAATCAGCGCCCAAAGTACTGCTACAGAGATCGAGGCCGTCAATGGGAGTCTGCCACAGATGGTTGGAGCCCTAATTAAAAATGAACAAGACCTGAGCTTACTGCAACGGTTGGCAAATTATGGTCAATCTAGGTTTGGTCGTTAAGCTCTATGTTTATTGACTTTTTTTATCACTTACGTGCTCATCAACTCAATGTTTCGATACAGGAGTTTTTGACTCTACTGCGTATACTCAGTAGTAGTGCACCCCCCCTATCTATCGATGAGTTTTACCTATGTGCACGTATGTGCTTGATTAAAGATGAGCGCCTATACGATCGCTTTGACCGAGCCTTTAGTAGCTATTACAACGCTATAGAAGCTCAGCTTCCTGATCCCAAAGAAATTCCCATGGAATGGCTCATCAAAGACTTTGAGCGTCACCTGAGTGATGAAGAAAAAGCAGCCATTGAAAAACATGGGTGGGAAAAACTAATGGAGCTCTTCAAAGAGCGCCTAGCAGAACAAACTGAACGCCATGCAGGAGGCAACCGCTGGATAGGTACAGGGGGCACCTCCCCTTTTGGCCATGGCGGCTATCACCCCGAAGGGATTCGCATTGGCGGCCCGTCTGCAGGGCATCGAACCGCAGTCAAAGTGTGGGAGCGGCGCCAATACCGCGACTATGATGACCATGAGGCCTTAGGATCACGCAATTTTAAAATTGCTTTGCGCCACCTTCGTCGCTTTGTACGTGAAGGAGCGGCCACAGAATTTGATCTCTCTGGCACCATCCGCCAAACTGCTCAAAAAGGAGGCTTACTTAATATCCAAATGCGCCCTGAAAGGCGTAATGCCATCAAAGTGCTGATGCTTTTAGATGTAGGCGGGAGCATGGATGATCATATCTTTATTGTCCAAGAGCTGTTTGCTGCTGCACGTTCTGAATTCAAACATCTAGAGGCCTTGTATTTTCATAACTGTCCCTATGAATATTTATGGACACAGAATCATCGCCGTGGTGATAACCGCATTAGCACATGGGAAGTGTTACGCACCTATAATGAGGATTGGCGCCTGATTATCGTAGGTGATGCCACCATGAGTCCCTACGAAATTGCTATTCCTGGTGGCTCCGTTGAGCATTACAACGAAGAAACTGGTGCGACATGGTTAGGACGTATTGTGCAGCAATGGCCTAAAGCGGTATGGCTTAACCCCCAACCTGAGCGCCATTGGCCCCGACATCAATCTATACATATGATTCGCCAAATTATGGAGGATCGAATGTATGGCGTACATGTCAGCGGCATAGAATCTGCCATGCGATATTTGGCTAAGTAATTAAATGAGGTAACACAGCCATGAGTTCGAGATTGCGTTTTTATTTGTCCCTTGCCGTGATGATAGGCATCACCTTGGGCCTGTCCTTGCAACAGGCACACGCGACCACACACACTCCCCCCCTGCAAGCTGTTGCAAGCGTTGAAGGGGTGAGTGAATACCGTTTAGATAATGGGTTGCGTGTTATTTTGGCGCCTGATGAATCCCGTTCTAATACCACTGTCAATATGACCTATCTCGTGGGCTCTCGACACGAGAATTATGGGCAAACAGGTATGGCCCACCTTTTAGAGCATATGCTCTTTCGTGGTACGCCAAGTATGCCCAATGCTCTGGCTGAGTTTTCTAAACGGGGACTGGCTGCCAACGGCACCACCTCTGCTGATAGAACCAATTACTTTGCCACCTTTGCTGCTGATGAAGATACCCTGCGCTGGTACCTCAGCTGGCAAGCCGATGTCATGGTCAATGCCACTATCTCCAAAGAAGAACTAGAAGCTGAGATGACAGTGGTACGCAATGAAATGGAACGGGGTGAAAACAGCCCCTTTCGCGTACTCATGCAGAAAATGCAAGCCGCTGCCTTTCAATGGCATAACTATGGTAAGTCCACAATTGGAGCGCGTTCTGATGTAGAACAAGTTGACGTTGAACAGCTACGAGCTTTTTATAAGGAGTACTATCAGCCTGATAATGCCGTCTTAATTGTAGCTGGACGCTTTAACCCCTCAGCAACCCTCGACTATATACAAGAAATTTTTTCTCGTATCCCCAAACCAGAACGCACGTTACGTCCTGAATATACCGTTGAACCCGTTCAGGACGGACCACGTATGGTGACGGTCAAACGCCAAGGAGGCTCGCCCATTGTGGCTGCCCAATACCATATACCCGCTGAAGCCAGCCCAGAGTTTATCCCAATTAGCTTAGGGGTCAACATTCTAGCCGATACGCCCTCTGGACGCTTATACCAAGCTTTGGTTGAACAAGATTTAAGCACCAGCGTCTTTGGCTTTGCCGCAGGCATGAAAGATCCTGGCTATGCTTTATTTATGGCAGAGCTCCAAGAAGGAATGAGTGAAGAAAAGGCCCTGCAAGTGATGAATAATACTTTAGATGAAATTCGTCACCACCCCTTTACCGAAGAGGAACTAAAACGAGTCCGCAGTCAATGGCTCAACGCTTGGAATCAAGCCTATGCAGATCCAGCCCAGCTGGCGATGGCCTTATCAGAAAGTGCAGCAGTTGGCGATTGGCGACTGTTTTTCTGGTCTCGCGATCAGGTGGAAAACATTGAGCAAAAACAAGTTCAAGAAGCCATTACACGTTGGTTTGTGCCTGATAACCGAACCAACGGTTTATACATCCCCACTGAACATCCCCAGCGCGCCCCTCACGCTGAGCCAGTTAATGCCCAGGAACTCCTAGCAGATTATCAAGGCAAAGAGCGTCAAGCCACCACCGATGGTTTTGATCCTACTCCGGAGCAAATCAATGCGGCTACGCTCGTTGATAATTTAACCCTCGACGAACACAACCACATCAAGGTTGCCTTACTCAATAAGCCGACTCGCGGCAATAGAGTCTATGCCCAACTTGCTCTGCGCTTTGGAACTGCAGAAGAGCTCACAGGACTGCGCACCATCGGCGCAGCAACTGCTCACTTATTAGATACGGGTACGAGCACCCTCAGTCGTCAAGAAATCTCCGACAAATTTAATGAGCTACAAGCCAATGTGAGCTTTGATGGCAATGCCACTGGTGTGACTGTTTCTATTGCTACCGTACAGGAGCATTTAGATGAAACAGTAGCGCTAGTCATCGACATCTTAAAGCAAGCGAATTTCCCAGAGCGTGAGCTAGAAAAATATAAGGCCCAACGAATCACCGGCATTCATAATGCCATGGCCGAGCCTGTGGCCCTTGCTCGTCAAGAGCTGGCGCGACATTTTAACCACTGGCCAAACGATGATATTCGCTATGTGCCCACCTTTGAAGAAGCCATTGCTGCTACTGAATCTTTGGAGCGTCAACAATTAGTTGATTTTCATCAGCAATTTTATGGCCTAGGTAATATTCGCTTTGCTGCCACAGGAGCTTTTGACCCCGAAAGCATTCAAAACACACTTGTTGAGCGCTTTAAGGGATGGCGTCAAGCCCCTACTTATGAACGCCCTGCTGAGAGCTTTCAGCATACCGCAACGCAGCATTTCCGTATCCACACCCCAGATAAGGCCAATGCTTTTTATATCGCCGAACAACAATTCCCCATTCAAGATACCGATGCGGATTATGTACCTTTGTATTTAGTGAATTATTTACTGGGTCAATCCGAAACCTCTCGGCTTTGGAATCGTGTTCGCGTAAACGAAGGCCTCTCTTATGATGTCCGCAGCCAATTAGCTGTCTCTAGCTTTGATCCGCTGACACGCTGGATTATCTATGCGATTCATGCTCCAGAAAACTCACAGCGTCTCGAAGCAGTCATCAATGATGAAATTGCCACGACTGTAGTAGATGGATTCTCTCAAGAAGAGGTGCAAAGTGGCATTCATGCCTTACTCAGATATAGGGAGCTTGCACGGAGCAATGATCAAAATATTACCTTTACCTGGATGCAATATCTTGCGCTGGATCGGGACTTTAGCTGGTCTGCTCACATTGATGAGCAATTACAGCAACTAGATGCACAACAGGTCAACGATGTATTAAGGAAATATCTCGAACTCCATACTTGGAGCACCGCTATTGGAGCAGATCAGGATAAACAACAAATAGAATAATTCCCTACCTTGTGTTCAAACTAAAAAGCCAGCTCTTTACGAGCTGGCTTTTTTTTGGCTGAGACTCAACACTTTCGACCAAAGAGTCACGAAAAAAAATCCTTGATTTTATCTTTCCAAGACTGACTCTTAGGAGAATGCTTGGTCCCGCCCACATGCAAAGCCTCTTCGAATTGACGCAATAATCTCTTTTGCTCTTCATTGAGGCGCACAGGGGTTTCCACCTGAATGTGACAATATAAATCACCCGGATAGCTAGAACGCACCCCCCGAATTCCCTTACCCCGCAACCGGAACGTCTTGCCTGATTGTGTCCCTTCGGGAATAGTAATTTCACCCCGGCCATTTAAGGTCGGTACCTCTACATCGCCTCCTAGGGCTGCAGTAGTAAAGGGGATGGTCAGCTCACAGTGCAGATCATCGCCATCTCTCTGAAAAATATCATGCGGCTTGATATGAATTTCTACATATAAATCGCCTGCAGGCCCACCATTGGTGCCAGGCTCTCCCTTGCCGCTCAAGCGCACCCGCATTCCATCATCAATCCCAGCAGGGATATTCACCTCTAGTGTTTTGGTTGTGCGGATTCTGCCATTACCATTGCATCGAGGACAAGGCTCTTTGATTTCTTGGCCTGTACCATGACAAGTAGGGCATGTTTGCTGCACACTGAAAAAACCTTGTTGCATGCGTACCGCCCCTGCCCCCCGACAAGTACTACACGTCTCAGCAGAGGTTCCTGCCTTGGCTCCTGAACCATGACAACCATCGCACTCATCCCAGCTCGGCACTCTTATTTCTGTGTCGAAACCATTGGCTGCCTGCTCAAGCGTAATATCTAAGGTATAGCGTAAATCGGCACCGCGACGCACATACGAGCGCCCACCGCCCCCACGTGAACCAAAGATCTCACCGAAAATATCCCCAAAAGCATCGGCAAAGGCTTCTGCACCCATGCCGCCCATGCCCCCCATACCGCCCATGCCGGCATTAGGATCGACTCCCGCATGCCCAAATCGGTCATAGGCAGCACGCTTTTGGTCATCATAGAGAATTTCATAAGCCTCTTTGACCTCTTTGAATTTCTCTTCGGCATCTTTGTCGTCAGGATTGCGGTCAGGATGATATCTCATAGCGAGACGACGATAGGCACGGCGTATATCGTCCTTGCTTGCAGTTTTGTCCAGACCTAAAACTTCGTATAAATCGCGTTTTGCCATGTTAATAAAAAGCGCCAAAGACGCTTTAGAACAGAATAATAAGGCCCGATTTCCGGCTTAAAGACCAGAAACCGGGCAGCTATATCAAGAATAATCAACCAGCGCCTGGGATTAGTTATCGCGCTTTACTTCTTTAAAGTCAGCGTCAACAACATCATCATCTGCCTTTGCTTGCTCAGCCCCGGCTCCAGCTGCTTGTTGGGCCTGTGCCTCGGCATATATCTTTTCACCTAGCTTTTGAGCCGCCACGGTCAAGGCCTCAGTCTTCGCATCAATGGTAGCCTTATCGCCATCCTTGATAACCTCTTCGAGCTCGGCTATTGCTTTTTCTATGGCCTCTTTTTCAGATGCCTCTAGCTTATCACCATGCTCTTCAAGTGATTTACGTGTACCGTGTACCAGCGCCTCAGCTTGGTTACGCGTGGTTGCAAGCTCTGCCAAACGACGATCCTCTTCGGCGTGCTGCTCGGCCTCTTTCATCATGCGCTCGACCTCTTCCTCGGTCAAGCCAGAACTCGCCTTAATCGTGATCTTGTTTTCCTTACCAGTACCTTTGTCTTTTGCGGATACATTTAAAATACCATTCGCATCAATATCAAAGGTCACCTCAATTTGTGGTGTACCACGAGGGGCTGGAGGAATACCCTCAAGGTTAAACTCGCCCAGGAGCTTATTACCAGCAGCGATCTCACGCTCGCCTTGATAAACCTTGATCGTTACAGCAGGCTGATTATCATCCGCTGTTGAGAACACTTGTGAATGACGGGTAGGAATGGTGGTGTTCTTTTCGATCATCTTGGTCATGACCCCTCCCAGCGTCTCAATACCAAGCGACAAGGGAGTAACGTCAAGCAAGAGCAAATCAGAGCGGTCCCCTGACAACACTGCTCCCTGAATAGCAGCACCACTGGCAACTGCCTCATCAGGATTAATGTCACGACGAGGCTCACGCCCAAAGAACTCCTTGACCTTTTCCTGCACCTTGGGCATGCGGGTCATCCCCCCAACCAAGATGACATCATCAATCTCTGATACCTTAACTCCCGCATCAGTGATGGCAGTGCGACAAGGCTCAATGGAGCGCTCAATCAAATCATCTACCAACGCCTCTAATTTAGCGCGGCTGATTTTCAAATTTAAGTGCTTAGGCCCAGACTGATCGGCAGTAATATAGGGCAGGTTAATTTCTGTTTGCTGGGTTGAAGAAAGCTCGATTTTGGCTTTTTCTGCTGCTTCTTTGAGACGCTGCAGGGCCAAAATATCTTTGGACAAGTCCACACCGCTTTCTTTTTTAAACTCTTCGATAATGTAGTCGATGATCCGCTGATCGAAGTCCTCGCCCCCTAAGAAGGTATCTCCACTTGTAGAGAGTACTTCAAACTGCTTTTCACCATCAACATCAGCAATTTCAATGATGGAGATATCAAAAGTACCCCCACCTAAGTCATATACCGCAACCTTGCGATCTCCATCAGCAATCTTGTCAAGACCAAAAGCCAATGCTGCGGCAGTCGGCTCATTAATAATACGCTTGACTTCTAGGCCTGCAATTTGACCCGCATCCTTGGTAGCCTGACGCTGACTATCATTAAAATATGCAGGTACTGTGATCACTGCCTCTGTGACGGGCTCACCGAGATAGTCTTCGGCGGTTTGCTTCATCTTGCGTAAAATATCCGCGGATACCTGCTGAGGCGCCAAAGCTTTGCCCTGAACCTCCACCCAAGCATCACCATTTTCAGCCTTAACAATCTTATAAGGCATCAGTTTGATGTCCTCTTGAACTTCAGGCTCATCAAAACGGCGACCAATTAAGCGCTTGACCGCAAACACAGTGTTTTCTGGGTTTGTTACAGCCTGGCGCTTGGCAGGAGCACCGACCAGAATTTCACCATCCTCTAGGTACGCCACAATAGAAGGAGTGGTACGTGTGCCCTCGGCGTTTTCAATAATTCGTACATTGTCACCTTCGACAATGGAGACACAACTATTTGTTGTGCCTAAATCAATACCAATAATCTTACTCATATGTTTTCCTAGCCTTGTTTCTTATTGCTGAATGTACTCAATACAGCTCACAATCATTTCATATATTGAATATGGGGACAGCTGTAAATATTTCAAGAGTATCTCTCAACAAATCAGTTATTTTTCTTCTGTATTGCCTGCTGAGACCATTACCATAGCAGGACGCAGCACCCGTTCGGATAAGGTATAGCCTTTTTGTAATACCTGCGCGATGGTGCCCTTTTTATGTTCTGAAGGAACATTAGAAATGGCCTGATGCAAATGCGGATCAAAGGCATCACCCACAGCCGGCGCTACCTCTCGCAGCTGATGACGCTCAAAAGCATTGTCCAACTGCTTGAGCGTGGTTTGCACGCCCTCGAATAAAATCTCTACGGTTTGATCTTCTTGTTGCAAAGCCGCCTCTAAACTATCGCGCACTGGAATTAAGCTATCCGCAAAACCTTCGACCGCAAACTTGCGTGCTTTAGCAACCTCTTCCTCAGCACGACGACGAATATTCTCAACTTCGGCACGGGCACGTAAATACTGCTCTTTAAAAGCTGCTAATTCTTGGTGTGCCTGGTGTAACTCAGCCATTAAAGCCTGCACCTCATCTTCTGCCGTCCCCTCATGAGTCTCATCCTCTTGGGGCTCATCCCCCTGAGTCGTATCAACCTGAGGCTGCTCCTCACTGATGAGTTCGGCCTCGGATGCCGAAGTGTGCTGCTGTTCATTGGTGTGTTCAGCCTCTGTTTGAGACTGTTCATGCTGCGATTTATTTTCTGCAGACATCGCTTTCTCCACTACAAATAAATAGTCATATTCTTTACATGAGGGCAACGTGTATTATTTCAACCGGCACCTTGACTGATATGAGCATTTTGTCCACTAATAGCCGTTATAAAGTACACAAGGCCCGATTTAAAACTGATTCTGAATGCGACGATACGACTGTGCCAAGCTCACATTGGTGTGCATCACGGATTCAGAAAATTCTTTAGCAGACTGGGGCACAGTCTTTAATTTGCTCAAATCAGTTTGGCGGGTCACTACAGTCGCGCTGGGCAAATAAAAGTGAGGGGGGATATCATGACCATCAACCACACAGTTATGGCGAATAACGGCTGAATCACCAACCGCACAATTAAAAACAACAGTATTAAAGCCGATAAATACATGGCTGCCCACACTGCAAGGACCATGCACGATGGACCGATGGGCAATGGACGTATGCTCGCCAATAGTAACGGCTGCCCCATCTTTAGAATGAATCACCACACCATCCTGTATATTGGAGTTGGCTCCAATTACAATGGGCTCAAGATGTCCTGTTTCATCAAGCTCATCTGCTCGAATAACTGCATACGGACCGATAAACACATGCGGTCCAATTTCAACACGGCCACAAACAATGGCCGTAGGGTCTACAAAAGCAGTTTCGTGTACCGTGGGAAAATCTCCCCGGGGATTTCTTCTGAGCATGTTCGTGCTCCCACTAAAATAATTTAATTCCAGCCCTGCAAATGCTGCATGACTAATTGGGCCAAACCTTGAATCCAATCGGGTTGCGCATTCAGACAATCAATGTAGCCAAAGTGCTCTCCCCCTGCTTGCAAGAATACCTCACGGTATTCCCTATCAATTTCCTCAAGGGTTTCCAAACAGTCCACAATAAAGCCTGGACAGGTGACATGAATATTTTTCACCCCCTGCCTTGCCCACTCTTTGAGCAGTGGCTCAGTATAAGGTTGCAACCACTCGGCTGCCCCAAAACGACTTTGAAAAGAATGATAAATAGGCACCCCTGTATCTGCTAAGGCCTGCTCTAAGGCATAGCGCGTGTGCATACACTCTTTATGATAGGGATCCCCGTCTAATACAGACTGCTTGGGAATGCCATGGAAACTAAGAAGTAGGCGCTCGGGCTGACCGTGCTGCTGCCAATAACTACGGATATGCTTGGCTAGGGGCTGAATATACCCCTCATGAGCACAAAAACTATTTACAAAACGTAACTCTGGCTGACGACGCAGCTGCCCAAGTAAGCGGTTCACCTCATCTACTGCGGAAGCAGTGGTACTGGCGGCATACTGTGGATACAAAGGCAAAACCAAAATACGCTCGCATCCCCCTGCCCGCAACTCATCTAAACCATGCTGCAACGATGGGGAGCCATAACGCATCCCTAAAGCAACTTGTACAACCAACCCCTGAGCCTCTAACGCCTGTTGTAACCCGCTGGCTTGTTGCTCGCTATAAACTAATAGAGGCGCTCCTTCAGGGAGCCAAATCGAGCGATAACGAGGTGCTAGCTTATGAGGGCGTCGCCCCAACACCACTGTGCGCAAAATCGGTTGCCACAACACCGGAGGTAACTCAACCACCCGTGGGTCAGAAAGAAATTGAGCCAAATAGCGTCGAATCGCTGCAGGCTCAGGAGCATCAGGGGTTCCTAAGTTAATCAGTAGCACCCCGACCTTAGGTGGGGTATGAGCAAAAGGCTCAGAACGAACATAATCCTCATGACGAGGTTCAGGACGATATTTTTTCAACAGCATGGTGTAGGACTCTTAAGCCAAAAAAATATTAAACTGCAAAGGCACAAATAATTAAGGCGCCCTGCCAATTAGGCACTGGCGCTTTGGCTTAAGGCATTGGACAACATCCGCGCTGTTATGTCCACTATGGGAATGACTTTCTCATACGCCATCCGAGACGGCCCAATCACCCCTAGAGTTCCCACGACACGATCCCCAACACCATAAGGGGCGGTCACCACAGAGACATCGTCCATGGGCACCAGCTTGGAATCCCCGCCTATATATATTTGTACTCCTTGCGCTTGAGAAGAAATATCCAGCAAATGCAAGAGATCGGTCTTTTTCTCAAATAATGAAAATAACTGCCTCAATCTATCCATATCAGCAGTCATATCCTCTACATTGAGAAGCTTGCTCTCGCCGGCTATGACTACGGAATCCGCATCATCTTCGGAAGCACTGACACTGGTCTCTACTGCAGCCTTCATCAGACGCGTGATATCTTCGCGCAAGGAGCTTAATTGCCCAGAAAGCTGGGCCCGCACCTCACTAAATGATTTACCCGAAAAATGCTCATTAAAGAAATTGCTTGCCTCGAGAAGCTCAGATTCTTTATATTCTCGTGGTACAAACAAAATACGGTTTTGTACATCCCCATCTGGGGTGACAATAATGAGCAACACCCGTTTTGCCGATAAACGGATAAACTCGATCTGGTGAAAAGTCTGGGCTCGCTTAGGTGCTAGCACTACCCCTGCAAACTGGGATAGATTAGATAACACATCTGCAGCACTAGACACCGCTCGTAACGGCTCATCTGTGGGGAGCTGCAAAGGAAAGTCAAAAGCGTCCGCACGCTCGTACTGATGCACAGCCAACAAACCATCGACAAAAATCCTATACCCACGCGGCGTGGGAACACGACCTGCTGAAGTGTAAGGACTCTGGATCAGACCAAGCTCTTCGAGGTCTGCCATCACATTGCGAATGGTTGCTGGAGACAAATCAAATACTCGCGACAAGGTCCGAGAACCCACTGGCTGACCGTCGCTAATGTAGCGCTCAATCAGAGCTTTGAGTAACTGACTAGATCGTTCGTCTAAGAGCATTTTATCCACAAATTGGGTCGGTGTTGTGACAGCGGTTGTTGCACCACAATCTCACTATGAAGTAACTTATATTTTAACCATACATACATCTGTATCATAAGGTATTTTGCCTCATGCATTTCAAAACGGTCGCCTTAATAGGCCGCTACCAAGATAGCGGCCTTGAAACCCATCTGCTTTCCTTGGCGGAAATGCTACACAGCGCTGGCTGCACAGTAATCATCGAAGAGGAAACTGCCCGCTCCATGTCATTTCCCCATTATCAACAGCTGAGCTATCAGGACATGGGCCCACTTATCGATCTGGCTGTCATTGTTGGCGGTGATGGCACCATGTTGGGAGCGGCCCGCTCTTTAGCTCATTTTAATGTGCCCCTAATTGGCATCAACCATGGCCGTCTTGGATTCATCACTGATATTCCTCTCCAAGAAGCACCGGCAGCGTTAAAAAATGTACTTGCAGGCCATTATGTTAGCGAAGAGCGCACCATGCTAGAGGGCCGAGTTGTCCGTGAGGGAAAGACTCTATTTTCCAGCATTGCTCTTAACGATATTGTCATTAATCGAGCAGGCCGCAGCGGCATGATTGAGCTGCGTGTGGAGCTCAATGATGTATTCATGCACCGACAACGTGCTGATGGGATGATCATTTCTACTCCAACAGGATCCACAGCCTATGCTCTGGCAGCCAACGGTCCTATTTTAGATCCCCAGCTTCGTGCCTTGCTCTTGGTGCCCATTGCCCCTCAAACTCTTTCCAATCGACCAGTAGTGGTCCCTGAGGACAGCCAACTGACCTTAACCATCACATCATTAGGTCGGGGCCCTAAAGGAGCAAGCGTGAACTTTGATATGCAAGCCTGGTCTGACTGCCAAGTAGGCGATCGAGTAGATATCCGTCGCGCTCACAATACAGTATGTTTTATTCATCCTACAGGGTATGATTTCTTTTCTACCCTACGCCAAAAGCTTGGCTGGAACCGTATACCCACACCGACCGACTACGACGAATAACTTATTATGCTACAACTTCTGCATATCCGTAATTTTGTAATTGTCGACGAAGCACACATCAGCTTTCAACAAGGATTCAGCGTATTTTCTGGTGAAACTGGTGCGGGTAAGTCTATCCTTATTGATGCCCTGTCACTGGCTCTGGGCGCGCGTGCCGAACAAGGCGTGATTCGCCAAGGAGCTGAGCGCGCTGAGATTACCGCTACCTTTAGCCTCACTCCTACAGTCCAAGACTGGTTGCACACCCATGAGCTAGAAGCGGATGAGGAGCTTATCCTCAGACGCGTGATTGGACATAACAATCGCAGCCGTGCTTATATTAACGGCACCCCCACCTCTCTTAATCAGTTGCGCGAACTGTCCACTCTCTTGGTGGACATTCACGGTCAGCATGCCCACCAAAACCTACTAAATACGCACTCTCATGCACATATCCTTGATGAGCAAGGACAACACCAAGAGCTTGCCCAGCAAACGCGCCATGCTTGGCAACAATGGCAACACCATCAGCAGCGGCTCAATACAGCACAACATGAGCAACAGCAGGCCAAAGAACAATTAGAGCAATTACAGTGGCAAATAGACCAACTCGAAGCCCTAGATTTGGCAGAAAACGAATGGGAAGAGTTAACCGAAGAGCAACAGCGGCTAGCTCATGCGCACACCTTGCTTGATCGCCTCTCACTTGCCCTCGCCTTACTAGAAGGAGAGGGCCATACAGCCCACACAACAAGCGCACACCATGCCCTGTTTCAAGCAGAACAATATGTTCAAGAGGCCTTAGAGCATGATAAGCGGTTACATAACATATGCCAAAGCTTAACCTCAGCTCATATTGCCTGCACTGAGGCTATTTCTGATCTTAATAGTTACCTCAGCAATATCGACATTGATCCTGCTCGGCTCCAAGAGGTGGATGCGCGCATGACTCAGGCTTTCGAACTGGCACGCCGTTTTCACTGTGCTCCCGAAGAGCTGCCAGCCAAATACCAAGACTTATGCGCACAACGCGATCAATTAACACAGCATCTTGATCTGGAAACACTCAAAGAGCAATGTCAGGCAGCCGAACAAAACTTTTTACACCATGCGCAACAGCTCAGCCAAGCGCGTCGCACCACGGCTGCTTGGCTCAGTAAACAAGTCACACAAAGCATGCAACAACTGGCTATGGAGGGCGGACAATTTGAGGTGCGCCTTACCCCCTGTCCTGCTCATGCTGGTGGTTTAGAGCAGGTGGAATTCCTGGTCGCGGGTCATGCAGGCAGCCCTCCTGCTCCATTAGCCAAGGTGGCCTCAGGCGGTGAACTTGCTCGCATTTCTCTTGCCCTATCAGTGATTGCCAGTCACGCCACACGTGTGCCCACTCTCATCTTTGATGAAGTAGATACGGGCATTGGCGGTGCTGTTGCAGAGGTAGTAGGACGCTTGCTGGCTCAATTAGGGACACGCCACCAAGTGCTTTGTGTGACCCACCTCGCTCAAGTCGCTGCACGCGCCACTCATCATTTTCAAGTCAGCAAAAAAACACACAAAGAACATACCCTCTCAACTATTACCGCTCTTACTGAACAGCAGCGCATCGATGAAGTGGCCCGCATGCTGGGAGGTATTGAGATTACCCCTACCACCCGTGAACATGCGCGCGAGATGCTCGGCCTTTAAGACGCTTCTCCAAGCCCTATTTCCGTGCTTTGCTATTAAAAAGGCAGGTAGATGTCTACCTGCCCATAAAGAACACTCTAAAAAGCAATCTATTTAAGATTTTTCCTGCCGCTTACTTTCTTGGCAGTCCTTGCATGTTCCATAGAGAACCAAGGTGTGACTTTCTAACTCAAACCCTAAATTCTCAGCAATTTTATACTGTCTTTTTTCAATTTCTGGATCAGAAAACTCAACCACTCGCGCGCAATGGGTGCAGATAAAATGATCATGTTGATCACCATCATTGAGCTCGAAAACAGCCTTGCCACCATCAAACTGGCTGCGCGTTAAAATGCCAGCCTGCTCAAATTGGGTCAGCACTCTATAGACTGTGGCCAAACCAATGTCTACATCCTCAGCAATCAATAAGCGGTATACATCTTCGGCACTGAGATGTCGGTAATCTTCATCATCATCGTAGCGGCGAAAAATATCGAGAATTTTCAGGCGAGGAAAAGTCGCCTTAAGCCCCATGTTCTTAAGCTTGTTTTGATCTTTCATAACCTTTGCGAATGTATCATGTGATTGGGGTAAGGCTCGTCGCCCAGCCTGTACACATAACAGGCGGATTCCGAGAAGAGCTAGGCCTTTAAAGCCTAAAGGATTAATGGTAATAGGCTCGAGCAGCAATTCATTGACTCACGCCCTTTGGCTAGCCATAGCTAACATTATGGCATACTTATTTCCACCTATCTATGCCCATAAATACTGATAAAACAAGCCCACCTCATGACGACACGAACGGATTCTTATATGATAATGGTTTTACTCCATTAATCAGCAGGGCTTTCTCATGAACATCAGAAATGTTGTAGGCTTAGTGTGCCGACCCGGCATACTTAAAGTCATCGCGATTGGGGCCATTAGCCTGTCTCTAACCGCATGCGGAGGAGGTAAATGGGGCTTTCCTTATCGCATTGATATACAACAAGGCAACTGGATCACCGCCGCACAGGTTGAGCAGCTTGAAATCGGCATGACGCGTGAGCAGGTACGCTTTATCCTTGGGAGCCCAACGCTCCAAGACATCTTCTACAGCGATCGCTGGGAGTATCCGTACTATTTCAAGCCCGGCTATGGCAAGGACGAGCTACGTACCTTTACTGTTTGGTTTGAAGGGGATAGTCTTGTGCGCTGGGAAGGCAGTGAACAACCCGAACGCCAACCTTTTGAGCGTACTGATAGCGGCGCCCTCCCCCACCACCCTACCTCTTCACCGGCTCAACCTGAGGCGATTCCTGACCTCACCCCCGAGGCTGTCCCCCTGCCCTGATTTCACCCACCTTTTCTTTAATGCCAAGGAATTCACTACCTATGAAAGTAGCAATTACAGGTGCTAATGGTCGCATGGGCAAGATGCTCATTGAGGCCGTACTACAAAGTAATGACATGCAACTATGCGCCGCTTTGGTTCGGCCCAACGACCCTGCCATTGGGACGGATGCCGGCGCCTTTCTAGGCCAACACACAGGGGTGCAACTCACCGATGACCTCAGTGCACTCCAAGCAGCTGATTGTCTCATTGATTTTACGCTCCCCGAAGGAACGATGCGACACTTGGCAGCCTGCCAAAAATATGGCACTCAATGCGTCATCGGCACCACCGGCTTTGACAACGAACAACGCGCTGCTATTGCCCGCGCTGCAGAAGATATTGCCATTGTCTTTGCCCCCAATATGAGCATTGGGGTCAATATTATGCTCAAACTAGTAGAAGTTGCAGCCCAACTCATGAATGAAGGCTTTGATGCCGAGATTTTTGAAGCCCATCACCGTAATAAAATAGACGCTCCTTCGGGCACAGCCCTTGCAATGGGTGAAACTATTGCACAAGCCTGGGGACAAGAGCTGGCTGATAGTGCTGATTGGACACGCCACGGTGTTACCGGTGCGCGCGAAGAAGGACGCATTGGTTTTTCCGTCGTACGAGGGGGAGATATTGTTGGCGATCACACCGCATTTTTCTGCGGCCAAGGCGAGCGTATTGAAATTACACACCGCTCTAACAGTCGAGCAACCTTTGCCCAAGGCAGCTTGCGTGCGGCTCGTTTTTTAGCCAACAAAAAAACTGGGCTCTACACCATGCACGATGTCTTAGGTCTATAGTGCATACCATCATGGATTAAATCACCACTGGCTCTTGCTCTAATTGCAAACCAAATAAGCGCTGCATATCTTTTTGTATATGCGTTACTACAGCATCTACATCTTGCTTAGAGGCCTGTCCAGGCTGATGATTGACCATCACAAGAGCTTGACGCTCATGCATGCCCACAGGACCGATGCAGCGCCCCTTCCAACCTGCCTGTTCTAATAGCCACCCCGCTGCTAATTTGACCTGCCCCGCTTGATATGGAAAAAAGCGTAATGCAGGCCATTGCGCACGAATGTGATCCGCTTCAGAAATAGAAACAATAGGATTTTTAAAAAAACTACCAGAATTTGGTAACTGCTGTGGATCAGGAAGCTTGTCACTCCTTATTCTGCATACAGCATGACAGATTGCCTCAGGAGTGCACGCCCCCCTTAATTCCGGCGCTTGCTGCAAATCAGGGTAATCTAAAATTGGCTGCCAATGCCGAGGAAAAGCAAAACATACCTTGAGGATAAGCCATTGTCCCCGCTCTTGCTTGAATATACTGTCCCTATACGCAAAAGCACACTCTGCACGGCTTAATCTAACAACCTCGCCTGTGTGCCAATTCAGTGCCTCAACCCAATGAATATAACGCTCAACCTCAACCCCATAGGCACCAATATTTTGCATGGGTGCCGCTCCTACCATACCTGGAATCAAGGCTAAGTTTTCTAATCCATACCATCCCTGCTGCAAACACAGCAAAACAAATTTATGCCAGTTTTCCCCGGCCTCTACCTCAACCACGTAGTGCTTAGAAGTCTCTTGAACCAATTGAATGCCTTGTGTGCGTACCCCTATCACCATGCCCTGCACCTGCGGATTGAATAAGATATTGCTGCCTCCCGAAAGCACATGCACCTGCTCATATTGGGGCACAAGCGCTCGTAAAGATGCCAATTGTGTACGCTCATAAAACCAAACTAAATGCTGCGCATGCGCCTGCAATCTCATCGTATGTAATGGTTGTAAATTAACATTAGAGGTAACTTTTAACATCCCGCGCACTCTCAAAACTCTTTTATTGGTATCAGCCTACACAACCAAGCATAGAAAAAAAACCACGTGCTTTCGGGCACATTTATTCATTTCTTGACAGGGCCTTAAAACGAGTATATAGTATATTTTTTATTTCGCAGGTGGTCAGTGATAGCTGTTGATTTGACCCAAATGCAACAACTAGACTTGACACAATCACCATTTACCTGCTAATATTCTTTTTTGTAATCGACATCAAATAGATGTTGCACACAATGCGGGAATAGCTCAGTTGGTAGAGCGCAACCTTGCCAAGGTTGAGGTCGCGAGTTCGAGCCTCGTTTCCCGCTCCAGATTTCCCAAAACCCCTGACAAGTTGTCAGGGGTTTTTTTATGCCCTTCCAATAAGCTCTCTGGCCTTCATTATTGTCAACGACACTAACTTTAGCTAGCATTAAAACAACACCCTCGCTCCTCTTCCTAACCCCTATTCACTTTGTGTGCTATGCGAAAACATACACTTATTGCCCTTGGACTTGCTTTCTGCCTAAGTGGGACGCACTGGGCCACCGCCCAACAAAGCATCGATTATGTGCAGCTGCCCACTACCCAAGCAGCCAGCGCTGCATATGATGACAGCTACAGCATTTTTCATCCTGTCATCGCCCAAGAAGCAATCATAGCGACTGAGGAACAGCACGCCACCCAGGCCGGCCTGCAGATTCTCCAAGAAGGCGGCAATGTCATTGATGCGGCGGTCACCATCGGCTTTACCCTTGCCGTTACTGTACCCAATGCGGGCAATATAGGCGGTGGGGGCTTTATGCTCTATCACGACGCTGACACCCAACGCACATATGCGCTCGACTTTCGTGAAACAGCACCCAAAGGCGCCCACCCAAATACCTTCTTGGATACTACAGGCAATGTAATTGATGGTCGCTCGCTCTATAGTCCCTATGCAGTGGGGGTACCAGGCACCGTTGCAGGCTTAATTGACGCACATAAACGGTGGGGGCGATTACCCTTAGAACGGCTGCTGCAACCTGCCATTCAGTTAGCTGAAGAGGGGTTTGAAGTGAGCCCTACCTTGGCCCGCGCCTTAGAACGCACTGCAGAGTATATGGCCCCCTGGCCAGCAACCACTGCTATTTTTTGGCGTGATGGCCGCCCCTTACAAGCTGGAGAGCGTTTAATTCAAAAAGACTTGGCACAGTCCCTACGGCTCATCGCAACACAAGGAGCCGCAGCATTTTATGAGGGCCCTATTGCACACGCCATTGCTGCCGAAATGGAGCAGTACCCCGGTGCCATAACCCTAGATGATCTCAAAAACTATCGAGTAGCCTGGCGCGATCCATTAATAGGAACTTATCGTGACTATACCATTGCCACCATGCCTCCTCCTTCTAGTGGCGGGGTGCATGTATTACAAATACTTAATATAGCTGAAACTTGGCCCTTAAAAGAATGGGGGCATAATAGCGCACACACCATACACCATTTGGCCGAAGCAATGAAATACGCCTATGCCGACCGCAGTGTGTATCTAGGTGATCCCGACTTTTTCGCCGTGCCTGTAGAAGGCCTCACTTCTAAAGCCTATGCCCGTCACATTGCTGCCAAAATAAATGCCCAACACGCTACTCCAGCGCATGATATTTACGCTGGACAGCCTCATGATTATGAGTCGGATCAAACCACCCATTATTCCATCCTAGATAAGCATGGCAATGCGGTGTCGGTGACCTATACCTTAAATACCAATTTTGGCTCAGGCATTGTAGTGCCAGGCACGGGTATTTTACTTAACAATGAAATGGATGATTTTTCACTCAAACCAGGTGTGGCCAATGCTTATGGGCTCATTGGGGGTGCGGCCAACGCAGTTGAAGCGGGTAAACGCCCGCTCTCATCAATGACCCCAACCATAGTTTTTCAAGATGGAGCTCCTCTATTGGTCACAGGCAGCCCTGGTGGTGCTCGCATTATTACCACAGTTTTGCAAACCCTCATCAATGCCCTGGATTATGACATGAACCCTGCACAAAACGCTGCTTCAGCACGTTTTCACCATCAATGGCTCCCTGATGAGCTACGACTCGAACACGGATTCAGCCCCGACACTCAACGCCTGCTCGAAGAGCGTGGCCACCATATCCGCATCAAAGCAGCTATGGGCAGAACCCAAACCGTTCAAAACCGTCAAGGTGTTCTACAAGGCTATTCAGATCCACGTAATCCCGATGGATTAACACTCGGATTTTGAAACTGCTCCGCCTCCCCCTTAAGCCCTAAGGGGGTGACTTGATTTTTCGCTCTTTTTAGTCCATACTTACTGTCTTTAGCACTTGGCGCAATGGCAGAGTGGTTATGCACCGGATTGCAAATCCGTGGAGGTCGGTTCGATTCCGGCTTGCGCCTCCATCTTTAGCCTTCCTTTATTTCTTCCTTTCTCTTCCTTTCTTTAGTGACTCTAGCGCCTGCCCCCCTCTTAAGCGCTCTGACCTGCTCCCCACCCGTCCATTCTTAGTTGGGTAACTTCACCAATATTACGAACTCTTGCATTCTGTCATAATGGATCAATAGTCATTTCTCTATTAATCCTGATGTGTAGGAGGTTCTATGGCAGAGCAAAAACCACTGCGCGGGCCCTTCAAAGGCTGGCGTAGATTAGCCCTATGGAAACAAATTTTTATTGCCTTAATTGCAGGGCTAGTTGTGGGTATTGCACTAAACATGGCCGGTATGCCCGAGATTGCCACCAGCATCAAACCCATCGGTGATTTATTTATCCGTGGGATCAAGATGCTCATTGTGCCCTTGGTATTTGTTTCCCTCGTTACCGGTGTCAGCTCTTTAGACGATATCGCAACTATGGGGCGCTTGAGCATCAAAACGGTAGCCCTGTATCTAATCACCACCGCTCTGGCCATTGTAATTGGCCTCATCTTAGCGGTGACCTTCCAGCCAGGCAGCGGCGTCGCAATGGTCACTAATGAGGCTGTTCAAGTACGGGAAGCCCCCCCTATTATCGATATTCTGCTCAACCTTATTCCGACTAACCCTTTTGAGGCTTTTGTTGAAGAAAATGTACTACAAATCATTGTATTTGCTATTTTCTTTGGTGCCGCCATTGCTTTAGTTGGGGAAAAAGGGCGCCCTGTCCGTGATTTTTTTGAATCAGCCGCCGAGGTGATCTACCGCTTAACTGCCATTATTATTTCTTTTGCCCCGTATGGTGTGTTTGCTTTAATTGCTTGGGTCGCTGGCAGCTATGGTCTTGAGCTCTTAGCACCCCTGGCAAAAGTAATCCTATTGGTTTATATCGGCTGCATTATCCATGCCATTATTGTCTATGGAGGCTTACTCAAAGGGCTTGCCCGCCTAAATCCAGTCCGTTTTTTTCAAGGGGTGATGGAGCCTGCCATGGTTGCATTTACCAGCACCTCAAGTGCCGGCACACTGCCCGTTAGCATTATGGCTACTGAAAAAAACCTAGGGGTCAATCGTCGTATTTCTAGTTTTGTCTTACCCTTAGGAGCCACCGTCAATATGGATGGCACGGCCTTATACCAAGGCGTATGTGCTGTATTTATTGCCCAAGTCTATGGTATTGACTTAGGCATGCCCCAATACTTAATCATTGTTCTTACTGCCACCTTGGGCTCACTGGGCACAGCCGGAGTCCCTGGCGCAGGACTTATTATGCTTTCACTGGTCCTTACTTCTGTTGGCTTGCCTCTCGAAGGAGTGGCCATTATTGCAGGGATTGACCGCATTTTAGATATGGCACGCACTGCTGTTAATGTGGTTGGTGATTGCGCAGTAGCCAGTATTGTGGCTAAAAGTGAAGGCGATCTGGACGAGGATGCTTACAACACTCCCCATGTCTTGGGCGCAGGTAAGGAGACATAACTTTTATCCTTGCGGTAGACTAAAGGGGTGAAATATTTTTTTGTGTTTCCTATGAATAAACAACAGAAATTAGAATCCTCCTTTTACTACCCAATCCCCAGAACCCTGCATTACTGCACGCAGTGTGGCAAGGAGTTAGCCCGCATCATCCCTCCTGATGATAATCGCGTCCGCGATGCCTGCCCACACTGCGGTGCAGTCCACTATCAAAACCCACGCTGTGTGGTGGGCTTGGTACCTATTTGGGAGGATCAGGTCTTGCTTTGTCGCCGTGCCATTGAACCCCAATACAACAAATGGACCTTGCCTGCTGGCTTTATGGAGCTTGGAGAAACCACAGCTCAAGGAGCTGTCCGCGAGGCAGACGAAGAGGCGGGTGCCCAGCTGGAACTTGGCTCCCTCTATACAATCATCGATGTTCCCCATGCTGAGCAAGTACATTTTTTTTATTTGGCCAAGGTCCTAAGTCCTCAGCTCAACCCGGGCAATGAAACCTTAGAAGCACAGTTTTTTACCTTTGATGCAATTCCTTGGGCGGACATTGCCTTTCAAACCGTGGCGACCACCTTGCAGTACTTGGTTGAGGATTTTCCCAAACAACACTTCCCACTTAGAAACTATGCAATCCTGCCAAATCAGGCGGAACATTCTTAACGAGATACTCTCAGGATGAGCCATACTATCTGCTGGTTAAATGGTTATACTCCCTTTCCTGATCCGCGCTTAGCGGCTGATGAAGGCCTGCTTGCCATTGGGGGAGACTTATCCTTTCAACGCTTATTGGCTGCCTATCAAAAAGGAATTTTCCCTTGGTATAACCAAGATGAGCCTATTTTATGGTGGTGCCCCAATCCCCGCATGGTGTTGTTTTGCGATGAATTTAAAATCTCTAAATCATTAGCAAAAAAATGTCGTCAACTGGCTCGCTACGAACAGCAGCCCGATCAGCGCCGCTTTCTAGTTACTTTAGATCGAGCCTTTTTACAAGTTATTAGTGCCTGTGCAAGCACACGCCAGGAGACCGGCACATGGATACACCCAGAAATGATACAGGCTTACTATACCCTACACCTAAAAGGTTATGCCCACAGCATTGAACTTTGGGAGGCTGATCAATTGGTAGCTGGCTTATACGGTGTTCGCCTGGGTCATTTTTTCTTTGGCGAGTCCATGTTTACTAAAATTAATGATGGCAGCAAGATTGCTTTGTTTTACTTGGTTCAATACCTCACACAACAAGGGATACAGCATATAGACTGCCAACAGGAAACAGCCCACCTTGCGCGCCTAGGTGCCCGAGCCATTCCACGTGCGCAGTTCCTTGACCTCCTGCAGCAACATAGTCAGGCCCCTCAAATCCCCTGGCAGGCAGGCCAATTACTGGCCTCTGGCACACTTCTGCCCTTTGCGGCCATGCCGTCTTCTTAGTTATGAACACTACTCTTTAATGATTGGCGCAGGCATGGGTACACCAACTGATTTGCAGACATATTCCCTACACTTTTATAAAACTGCCAACTATCCCTGCAGCTATCTGCCTCATCGGCAGGCTCGCTCACTCGTTGCCGCCCCGGCACATCATGTAGATACCGATAAATACAGCACGCTGATTCAAAAAGGCTTTAGACGCAGCGGCACCTTTAGCTATCGTCCCGCTTGCGATCACTGTCAGGCCTGTGTCCCCATCCGCATCAATTGCCGCGATTTCCAACAACGACGCAGCCTACACCGTATCTGGGTCAAACATCAGGATCTGATACCCACAAGCCGCCCTCTGAGCTGGAACAAAGAACACTTTGATTTATATGTGCGCTACCAACAAGCGCGTCACCCTGAATCCATACAAATACACACCATACAAGCAGAATACATGCAGTTTTTATTAACTAGCCATGTCCGCTCACGCTTAATAGAATTTCGTAGTCCAAATGGACACCTAAAAATTGTTGCCCTCACTGATTATCTCAATGATGGGCTATCTGCTGTCTATACTTTTTACTGCCCCCATACGCCCGGCAGTCTCGGTACCTATGCGATTTTATGGCAAATACACCATGCTCAACAGTTAAAACTGCCTTGGGTCTATCTGGGCTATTGGATCAAAGAATCTCCAAAAATGTCCTATAAAACCCGCTTTTACCCTTATCAAATCTACTCTTCTGGTCAATGGATAGACAATCCGCCCTTGCAGCGTTAAGCTAGCCTAAATAATCTCCTGGGGTTTTTTTGTTGTACGGATTGATTTCATGAATGGTTTATTGACCTCGTTATACCCTGCCTTGCGCAGTATTTTATTTCGCCTTCCTCCTGAGCGCGCTCACCATCTTGGTCTTAAAGGCTTAGATTATCTATATCGAGCCCCAGGAAAAAAACTCTGGTTTCCTACTCCCCCTGCTGCCAACCACGAGCAGCACGCCCCTCTTAATCTCATGGGACTCAACTTTCCTAATCGAGTCGGGCTGGCAGCAGGCTTAGATAAAAATGGCGCTTATATTGATGCCTTAGGGGCCCTAGGCTTTGGTTTCATCGAAGTAGGCACAGTGACCCCTCGCCCCCAAGCCGGCAACCCTCAGCCGCGACTCTTTCGCCTACCTGAATATCAGGCACTGATTAATCGATTCGGATTTAATAACGATGGCTTACCCATCTTTTTAAACAATGTGCAACGGAGTCAATGGGCTCACAGCGGTGGCATTTTAGGTTTAAATATTGGTAAAAATGCAGATACCCCTATTGAGCGAGCCACTGAAGACTATCTGCTTGGCTTACAGGCAGTGTATCCTTATGCCGACTATATTACGATTAATATTTCTTCTCCCAATACAGAAAACCTACGGGCCCTACAAGAAGATCAGGCTCTACACTCTCTATTGACTGAGCTCCACCAAGCCCGCTTAGCACTGGTTGAGCATCATCACAAATATGTTCCTCTCGTCGTTAAAATCGCCCCGGACCTCAATCAGGACCAAGTAGACCATATTGCCGCTGCGGTACTCGAAAGCGCCTTCGATGGCATTATTGCCACTAATACCACTCTGGATCGTAGTGCAGTCTTGGGTCACCCTCATGCCCATGAAGCGGGCGGCCTTTCTGGCCCTCCTGTTCATGAGCGCTCTCTCAAAGTGATAGAACGCTTACGTCAACAATGCGGCGCTACATTTCCTATTATTGGTGTAGGAGGCATCAATACCGCTGCCGATGCTGTAGAAAAAATACAAGCGGGAGCAGATGCCATTCAAATTTTCACGGGTTTCATTTACCAAGGCCCTCAGCTAATCCAAGACTGCATTCATGCTCTCGATGGACTCCCTAGCCCATCCGTCCGCCCTGACTAACTGCAAAGATACAAAATAAAAAAGCCCTTAACCGTAGTTAAGGGCAAACCACACACACCATATAAACAGTGCCATTACTCACTCTTCTTAATGGAGAGCACTGTTTATTGTCCTGTCTCTAAATCACCACACCCAAAGACAGGACCCACACACACTATTACTTGCTTGTCTTAGTAGCTTTAGCAGCAGTATTTGCCATACCAGCTGTACGACTGATGTTTTGCTCGACTACCTCTGCCGCTTGCTCTGCAGTCTTAATGACGGCACCCGTTGCTGCGCTGACATTAGCTTCATTGAGTTCCGCAGCTTGGCGCATAGCTTTAAAAGCGTTATCAGCTAAATTACCAAAAGAAACAACGCTAGACTTAAGTAAAGCAATTGCCCCTTCAGAACCTGCAGGAGCAGATTTAGCCAACTGGTCGACCCACTCGGTCGCTTGTTGCTGATTAAGATTTAACTGTTTTTCAGCTAACTCAGCAATATCGCTTTGCAATTTGCTGACAATCTCAAATACATTCTTGCCGTACTGAACAGCCTTCTCAACAGCGGGCTGAGAAAATTCTGTAGTAAAGGTGGTGACCTCTTGAACGTCTTTCAAGCTGGCAGCCTTTTGAGCTTTTTCTGCGGCCTCATCAATAGATGCCTTGAATAACTCCATATTTAAATTAACTAACTGCTCAAAACCACTAAATAAACGTGTCTGGGCAGCCACTAAGTTTTCAATACTGTCTTTCTGAGTTGCTAAAAATTGCTCTGTAGAAATGCTCATGATTTCTGATCCTCTAATTATCATAAATATCGGTAGCTGAATAATGCCGCCCATCAGCTACATTAATTGTTGCCCGACTAATCTTGTTGCGGTGCAACATTACTATCCATTTTAAGGCTTTAATTTGAATAGTCAAGTGTTTTTTGAAAGTCAAGGGGGTTATAGAGTGGTTTATTGTTGCGTCGCAACAATTCTCCTCAATCTGATTTTCCATTGCCGGAGAAAGCACTAAGGACGTTTGTGCTTGGTATGCCGATACGGCTCATAGCCTAAGGCTTGAGAAATTTTTCTGGCAGTATCTTGTAAAATAGGGATCCATCCATCATGCAAACGGTCAGCTGGAGCGGATACGGATAATCCTGCAATTAACTCACCGCTTTCATCATAAATACCTGCTGCAATACAGCGAACACCCAGCTCTAGCTCCTCATTATCGCGCGCATAACCATGGCGACGAACAATATTAAGCTCGCGATCTAGCTCATCATACTGCGTAATACTGTTGCGCGTACTGCCCGCTAAGCCTGTACGCAATACATAAGCACGCACTTGACGACTGTCCCAAGCGGACAGAAATAGCTTGCCACTAGAGGTTAGATGCAACGGCGCATGGCCCCCAATCGCACGCACAACCTGCATACCTGAATACTCATTCCAAGCGCGCTCGACGTATACGATCTCATCGCCTTGGCGCAACGCTAAATTAACCGTTTGCCCAGTTGCTTTATGCAACTCACGCATATATTCAAGTGCAATAGAGCGCACATTTAACCGCACTTTGACTAGGGACCCCAGCTCGAGCAAACGCATTCCTAATCGATATAATCCGCTTTCTACCCGCTCAACATAGCGCCCAATCACCAAATCGTTTAGAATTCTATGTGCTGTTGAGGTGTGCAAACCGGTAGCTTTAGCCAACTCTTTGAGCGGCATGGGTTCATCTTCTTGTGCTAAAACATCCAGCAATCGCATGGCCCGCTCAAGTACCTGAATGCTCATCCCCTGAGGAGACTCAGCGCGCTGCGCAGAGGCTGCCTGTACTGTTCTCGTTAAACTTTGTTGTGGTGCATGTGAATTCATAATGGTTGGCTCTTGTGCATTGCAACAATTCCATAATATGGAAAAACCATACCGAGATCAAGCCTGCCTCACCCCACACGCCCTCTTTTGTCATGCCTCTTCTGCCATTGGCGTCAGCCTCCCTCCTAAACGCACGACCTCTTGACGCAAATACTGTAACGCAGCGCTGCATGGTTCAGGACTGCCTTTAACTCCTAACTCAATATGGGGCCGTCCTCCATTTTCTCCTACACTGGGTAAGCTAAACGCCTTAACTCCTGGCCAATGGGCCTCTATATGCTCTAAGGAGGGAGTAATTCGTGACTCAGGCAGACCAAAAGCTAAAAATGAATGTTCTACCCAATGCTGCTGATGTTGTAAATGAGCAAATTTATTGTCTAACACCCACTCTATCATCGGCCAAGCCATAACAGGAAAGCCGGGTGTAAAAGTATGTTGCTGAATATAAAATCCAGGAATTTTATTAAATGAATTGGGCACAATTTCTGCCCCTTGGGGAAAATAGCCCATCTGCAAACGCTGTTGATTTTCAGGCAAAGACATATCACTGCTGCCTCGCCCCCGTCTCTCGTTTTCTCGGCACAGCTCAGTAATGAGGTGCTCAGCTTGGGGATGTAATTGCAACGGAACCCCTAAGGCCTCTGCAGCAGCTTGGCGCGTTTGATCATCTGGGGTCGCCCCGATTCCACCACAACAAAAAACTATATCATCCGTAGCAAAACTGCGCCGCAGCGTGTCGGCAATATGTGCCCGCTCATCACTAATAATCTCTGCCGCATGTAATTGCAGTCCACGCTCTGCCAGAATTTCTATACATCGAGAAAAATGCTTATCCTGTCGGCGGCCTGAAAGAATTTCATCACCAATGATAATCAAGCGAAATTTAGGAAGAGGGATGGGATGGGTCATAAGAGAGTGCCTGTGTATCTGATTTTTGGGAAAGTGCAGCAGAGTCAGACTGCCCTGTACAGACTGACTCGGATGCCTGCTCTGCACGTAAACTCACTAATGCTCGTAAAGTAAAATGGGCAAAAACCAATGCGGAAAACACTGGTAATACGATCCAAATAAAAGGGATCAGACTCAATACTGCCATACTCAGCCCCAACAACCAATAGTCCCATCGATAACGTTGGAAAATAATACGCCGTTCTACAGGACTGGCATAAGTGGCTATGGCATCCGCACTTAAAAAGCCTTTAAAAGCATACCCCCACCAAAAAATAGGCAGCAAAACAGCAAAAGAAGGAATAAGCCACAATGGGAGCGTCAGCAACCATCCAAGACAAAATACGAAAATGACCTTAAGGGCATTGAGCATACTAAAGGCACCCGCATGCCGTCCTGCCCGCTCGATATGAGGATAATTGCGACTTCGCAAATGACTCACCACAATGGGCATGATGGCAAATGCCATGACCGCCAAGACCAGTACCGCAATAAAAGGCAGCACCACTCCCATGGCCAGCACGGTGGCAAATAAACTCTTTATTGATAACCACCCCATGACCGCTGCCAGCCACTCAGAATGAGCGGCTGCCTGATGCAACCACAGATCGGTATTGTGAATCGCTGCTTGGGTTTCCAGCCACTGCACAAACGCACTTTTTAATACCCCAAAAAATAAAAAATACGTCAGCACTAAGGCAACTAGGCCCACCACAACGGGTAATAAAATAGTTGCCAACATGCGTGGCTGAAATTGAGAACGCAAAGCACTCAAATAACTATAGGTCAATCGCCCCAAAATGCCTTGTTGTGAGAAATCAGTATTCAAGGGTACACTCCACTAACGACATGACATACTTTGTTTGATCCATCATAAATCAACTGCATACACCTCACCTATGTTCTTGTTCTATCCAGAAAAGCACGCTACCGAATTACAACAAAGACTACACAAGACGCCCGATACCTGGGTATTAGTCTGTTATTGTGCGGCTTGGTGCCGCACCTGTGCTGGATTTAAACCAATACTCGAACAATTTGCTCAGGCCCACCCAGATCTTCTATGTGTCTGGGTAGATATAGAAGAACATGAAGACTTGCTCTTGGATGACGATCTTGAAGACTTGCCTACCTTTGCGTTACAAACAGGTCAGCAGCACTTTTTCTATGCGCCCCTTCCTCCTATGAAGGAGCATATACAACGTCTTTATCAACAAGCAACACAGGGACTATTACTTGCCCCCTCAGATGAGCGGCCTCTGTTTAAAGATTTGCTCCTTAAGTAAAACCGCCCTATCGTCCTCCAAGCAGCACGCCTAAAGAACGCCGTTTGTTTTTTTTCTTATCTGCCTCCTCATGCCTCGTTTGTGGCTGAGTTGTATCACTTTGAGGGCGATAAGGTTGATGAAAAATTGGATCGGCGACCTCTTGGGTCCCGCGGGCTCCACGCTTGGCTGCACGCTGATGCAGCGCTGGCTTTAAGTGTAAGGCAGGCTGAATAGGGAGATGCTCACCGATAAGAGTTTGAATATCCTCTAATAATCGCTGCTCGTGCTGCTCGTCATATAAAGAATAAGCCTCACCACTTGCGCCCGCTCGCCCTGTACGTCCAATCCGGTGGACATAATCCTCTGCATTAAAGGGTAATTCGAAATTAATGACTGCACTGACTCCAGCAATATCCAAACCACGGGCCGCTACATCAGTAGCCACCAAAACTGGGGTCTGCTCATTTTTAAAACCATCCAAGATCCGTAGGCGCTCATTTTGGCTCTTGTCCCCATGAATGGCCTCAGCAGCCACGCCATTTCGAAGTAAATAACGCGCTACCTGCTCCGCCCCTGCACGCGTATTCGTAAAGACAATTGTTTGAGACCAAGATTTATCCCGAAGCAACTGCAATAAAGCCGCTCGCTTATCTTTGGTCGATACCTGATAGAGCCCTTGAGTCACCGTATCTGCAGTGGTATTGCGATGCGCAACCTCTATCTCTACCGGATCTTGTAAGAACTCTCGGCTTAAGCGTCGAATTTCTCGACTAAAGGTTGCAGAAAATAATAGCCCTTGGCGCTGGGCAGGCAAGGTTCGCACAATTCGCGCTAAATCCGGTAAAAAGCCCATATCAAGCATCCTATCGGCCTCATCTAATACCAGCATGCCTACTTGGGCCAAGGAAACATGACGCTGCTCAATATGATCAAGCAAGCGCCCAGGAGTCGCAACCAAAATTTCACAACCCTGACGCAATATCTCGGTTTGTGACTGTATGTCTACCCCTCCAAAAACTACTGCGCTGCGCAATGGAGTATGAGCACTATATTGCTTCACACTTTGGTATACCTGATCCGCGAGCTCACGAGTAGGAGTCAATATTAAAGCCCGCACAGGGTGACGCGCAGGAGACATACTGTGGTTTGCAAAAGGCATCAGGCGGTGCAAAATTGGGAGCACAAAAGCAGCGGTCTTACCCGTTCCAGTTTGTGCTGCCCCCATCACATCGTGCCCTTTTAAGGCTACAGGAATAGCATGCGCCTGAATAGGGGTTGGGCTCTGATAGCCCAACCCCTCTAAAGCCTGTACCAGAGCGGGGTGTAAGCCAAAATCTGAAAATGTTGGAACCGTCACAGTAGGGGATGTTTTATCTGAATTATCTATAAAAGTCATTGGTGTATCAGTGCTGCTTTGAACATGCCAGTAAGAATTAAACTAATAGGGCTTTGAGAACCCAAAAGCAAACCATCCCACCCAGCATTAAGTGCAATGCGTTACGCGTACGCATAAAGATTAGAACGGCCAAGACGGCAGAAACTATTTTTATAATCGCCTCGGTCGTGTAATAACTGCCAGACAAGGGTAATAGCTCGGGAACAATGATGGCTATCAGCGCCGCAACAGGAGCGAAGCGTAAAGCGCGTCGAACTGCCGGAGTGAGCGGTAAATAATCACCAAATAGAAAATAACCTGCACGCGTCAGCAAGCTACATACTGCCAACAATAAAATAGCACCTAAGATGTACGTCTGACTACTCATTATTGTACGCCTTTACGCGATTTGCCTAGTTGTTCTGCCACCACGCCCGCTACCATGCCTGCAAAAACAGCGGTCACTAGCCCCAAACGCAAGGGCAATATCTGCCCAACCCATGCCACTACTGCAGCTACGAGCAAACACACCAATAAAGCCCGCGTATGAACCAAAGGTACTAATATGGCTAATAGCGCCAACGTAGCTGCATACTCCAAAGACCAGGCCGGTGGAATTAAGGTAGCAAAATAAATGCCCACAGCAGAAAACACCTGCCAGCTTAACCAACCGGGAATAATCATCCCTAAAAAATACCAAAGCTGATCATGCGTCCCTCTTTTTTTCGCTTCACCGTACTGAGCCATGAATAAGGCAAAAGCGATATCACTGGTTAAAAATCCCAAAAACAGACGCTGCCGCCAATTGTAGTGACGGAAAAAAGGCTGTAATGCCGCACCGAAAATAATAAAGCGAATATTAACAATAAATCCGGCAGCAAAAACCAACCACAGTGGAGCCTGAGCCTCCAATAGAGGTAGAGCGGTTAACTGCGCAGACCCGGCATACACCAACAAGGTCATCCACAATGCCTGCCACTCAGTCATACCCGATTTCACCATGGCAATACCTGTCACAAATCCCCATATTGAGGTGGCAACCATGGCCGGCATCACATGCCGCAATCCCAAGTTAAAATGCCAACGCTCGCGCGGCGTCAAGCGCCAACGCCAAAAACTGTATTCCTGCACTCAAACTTCCCAATTAATTAGTGATGGTACTGTGTCAGTCTACGACAATTTCAAGCAACTAAACCTAAAAGCAATCATACAGTGAAGTCCGTACTACATCTATGATAAAGAGCTTGCTACAATAATACGGCGGTGCACTATGCGCCACAGATTTATCCCTATCACTTCTATTTGGCTCTATTAAACTAATCTAGCGCCATGTGCTACATGCAAAGGAATAATCACATGAATCACCCTCACACTCAGGCCATTGATGTGGTATATGTCGAAGAAAGTGATCTCCCCGTATACTGTCCAGGGCCCAATACCCCTCTCTGGAATATGCATCCACGAGTATATATAGAAATAGAGAGCGCAAAAAAAGCTCATTGTCCTTATTGCGGAGCTCAATATCAATTACGTAGCACACCCGCTGTCGCAGCTGATAGTGATCGCACAGAAAATTCCGTACCTTAATAGCCCTTATAAGCCCCCAGGAGCTTTGGCCCTCAGACCTCCTGGGTCAGGACCCGACCAACCCTTCATTGATTGAACACCGTTTGTGACTGCTCGTCTTGATTCTTCTGCTTGCCCGACCCCATTCTGGTTGCCTGGAGGGCATTTACAAACGATATACAGTGCTTTTTGCACCCGTCATCAACGCATTGCTTTTGTGCGACAACGTGCCGAAACGGCCGATGGTGATTTTATTGATTTTGATTGGGCGGCGCCTGGACTGTTCCCAGAGCGCCTCCATTCAGGGGCTCTAGCCAAAACAGAATTACAACTGCGCCACACTGCTGCCCGGCGCTGGGGCACCTCAGCAGACTGGCAACAGCTCCCTCATGAACCGCACACCCGCGCCTTACTCTTACTCCATGGACTCGAAGGTAGCAGCAAGAGCCACTATGCCCAAGCCATAGCCCAATATTTTCGGGCCCGCGGCTGGGTGGTGGTTATCGCCCACTTTCGCGGCTGTTCTGGCTTTCCCAATCGTATGGCTCGTGCCTATTACTCAGGCGATAGCGCGGACATAGAGTTTATGTTGCACACTGTGCGCGAGAAATTGCCACAGGCGCAATGGTATGCCATTGGTGTTTCAATGGGAGGCAATGCTTTACTTAAACATCTGGGTGAACAAGGCGAACACATACGCTGGCTACAAGGCTGTGCGGTTATTTCTGCGCCTTTAGACTTAGTAGCCTGTGGCGAGCAAATTTCCAACAGCCTAACTGGCCGTTATTTATACTGCCCGCATTTTTTGCGTAGTATGAAGGCCAAAATACTTGCAAAAACCCATCGCTATCCTGGGCTGGTTGATTTTATGCGTTTGAATCAGGCGCGTACCTTGCGTGACTTTGACGACCTGTATACCGCTCCCATGCATGGCTATCAAAACGCCCACGATTACTGGCGTCAATGCTCAGCCCGCCCACTTCTCAAAGACATACAAGTCCCGACCCTAATCCTTAATGCCCTCAATGACCCCTTTATTCCGGCGTACTCTTTGCCCCAACCACGGGAGTGCAGTGCAGCCATCCTGTTGCATCAACCCAAAACTGGAGGACATGTTGGGTTTACCACCGGTCATTTCCCAGGACATTTTCAGTGGTTGCCTCAGCGCATCGCGCATTTTTTTCAAACCGAGCGATCACAGCTAAACAGCCTCTCAGATAATTAACCTTTAAAACGACTCAGCATCTCGCGCTGACGCTGCATGCGGTCTTGAAGCTCGCGGATGCGCACATCAAGTCGTGACTGCTCATAAAAATCATGGCTTAAATGACGAGCTTGCCGCAGCTGCTCGATGGCGGCGGGCAAAGCCCCCACCCGCTCATAATACTCAGCCATGGATGTTCGTGCCGCCACTGCTTGTCCCATGCGCTCATAGCTTTGGGCAATCCATTGATACCATTGAGGCTCATCAGGCCACTCAGCAATACGAGCGCGTAAAAACTGTATCAGCTGCTCATCTTGGCCTTGGGCCTGCAATGCCTTGGTATATTCTAAAGCCAAAGCCTGCTGCTTGGGCCACCGCTGCCATGCCTGCTGCGCCAAACGCACAGCTGATTGTATTTGCCCCTGCTCCAACAATACCTGTATTTCTAAAATATCTAATGCTGCATTGTCTGCCTGAGCACGCGCCTGTTTAATAAATTTCAGACTATCCTCATAATCCTTGCGCTTAAATGCTACAAACGCCTTGCCATAAAACGCTGCTGCTTGCTCTAATGGATTGGCACTATGCGTATCTGCATCAAATTGCTGCAGCAATTGCTGCAAAGGCTGCCCTCCACGTGCTTGCACGACACGCGTTGCTGCACGTACAAACCAAAAATCATCATTGTGGTAATACGCTCCTTTGGTGGGAGCATGGGCAATTCGATTTTCAATATCAGATTGTCGCTGTGATGATAAGGGGTGCGTACTTGCATAGGAGCCACGTGGGGGCTCATTCAAACGCGCACTTTGCATCAAGCGCTGAAACATCTTAGCCATCCCTCGCGGGTCATAGCCCGCTTGGCTCAGCATTTGAAAACCAATTCTATCAGCCTCTTGTTCAGCCTGACGAGAAAAGCCTAGCTGGCGGTCAATAGCTGCTGCCTGCCCAAAAGCGGCTACCCCCATCGCCAAATCAGCACTGCCTGATAGGGCCGCCAGCACCGCCCCCGCTAAAGCGGCCATCATGGCATGATTAGTTTGGGCGCTTTGGGTCATCCCACGTGCCACATGCCGCTGCCCCACGTGTGCGATCTCGTGAGCCAATACCGAAGCCAACTCGGCCTCACTATGCGACGCTGCAATCAGGCCGCTATTTATGCCGATATACCCGCCCGGCAGGGCAAAAGCGTTAATAGAGGGATCACGAATAGCAAAAACCCGTATTTTTTGATTAATGTTAATAGGCGCTGCTTGCACCAAACGCTGCCCCATATCAGTCAGATATTGATTGATGTAAATCTCATCTATATAAGAGGGATCGCGCCGCCCCTCCTCCATGATGGCATCCCCTAACAAAGCCTCAAGCTGAGGAGAGAGCTCTGCTGAGGAGGCTGCGCCTATAGTAGGAATTCCAACAGGCTGTGCATGCACCAACACTGGCTGCCCAACCCACATTATGGCGATCAATAAAGCGCCCCCAAAACGCCTTTCACAACTCGACACAAACCGCAATAGAAGCTGTCTCAACACCCTAATCCAATGATTCACTAATTGATTCATATCGATTTATCTTATTACTGAGTAACCGCTGCAGGTTTAGGCTGCAACCAGCGCGGTGCTGTGACCTTGCCTTGAGCTGATAACCGCAACACGGTACGCAATGCAAAAATAATCCCCATTGTTTCAACTAACCCTGCCGGTACCCACATAATTAAACCGCCCATAGCCTGATCCTGAATGGCAGAAATACCTGGCATGGCTCGACCGCATAAATCAAAAATAGGATATAAATCACGGGTAGTAAATGCGATATAAGCCCCAGCAATAATTTGCGGAGTCATCGTAATTAATGGAGACACAACGCGCCCCCAAGGACTCATCGCAGCAGGTGGATAGGGACGTCGGTCCAAGATAAGATTCCAATACATAAAGCCGCTGATGACCACCGACCAATTCATGAATCGGTATAAGCGCCAATCAATCATGGAATAAAACTGCGGCGTCGGCAGCAACCAGATAATCACAAAGAAAATAAACAGAAAAGGAATGAACACCGGATGGGTACACCATCGAATCAGCCCCCGTCCAACTGCAGTCTGATTAAAACGACGCAAACGGTGCCGCCAACGCAACGGCAACCCCGCTCGAATAACCTGCCCGGGGTAAGCAAGCATCACCAAGAAAGGAGCCAAATGATGCAAAAACAAATGCTGTATGCGATGGATAAAGAACATACGCTCGGCATAATAATCAACCCGCGTATGCAAACAGATATATAGCATCAGCACACCAATATAAAACAACCAACGACGTTGCGCATTCACACGGTGTACTCTGCTCCCACGGAAGAATAAAAAGACCCCTATAATAAACAGGATGACCAATGTAGGCGATGGCTCCCAAGGCGTCGCCCAATTGATTAGAGTCTCAATGGTTTCGTTTTGTAGACTTGGTATCACACTGCTTTCCTGCAAATTTGCTTTGTTGCCCTACCTATAGGTAGGATAATGCTTTCTTTGACATGATGTAGGTGGTTTGGTTCCTACTCAGGTCCGTATCAATCATCTCATATCCCATTAAAGTGCGCTTATGAGCAATGCCGACTTTGATCTTGCAATATGCGGTGCAGGGCCCACAGGCTGTGCCTTGGCACTGCTGCTGGCCCAATATAGCCCCCATCCCGAGCGCATTGCCCTAATCGGTCGCTTGCCTGCAAATAATCAACACTCTTCGGATCCTCGTGCCATTGCCTTGAACTATGGCAGCCGCCAGCTGTTACAGGCTATTGACGGCTGGCCCCAGCACAGCGCACCTATTGACACGGTCCATGTCTCGCAACAAGGCTATCTGGGCTGCACCCTCATCGAGGCCGCTGATATGCAAGTCCCTATTTTGGGTGCTGTAGTCAGCTATGATGCACTAATACAACAGTTACATGAGGCTGTCGCACGCAGCCCCATCCATTTTATACAAACAGACGCCGCCGTCACACCACAAGCTGGTCAAACGGTTCATATTCAACTGCCTAATACAGATACCCCTCTCATCACAGCTCAATTAGCCGTCCAATCTGATGGCCATCGCCCTGTCGGGGTATCCCGTGATTACCAACAACATGCTGTACTGGCAACCCTGCGCGCGTCTCACCCAATTAAGGGGCGTGCGTATGAGCGCTTTACTACCACTGGACCTTTTGCTCTATTGCCTCACCCTCAATCGGACCATCACTATGCTTTAGTATGGTGCTTGGCCCCTCATCAAGCAGAGCACTACCGCAGCCTACCTAAAACAGAGTTTGAACAGGCCTGTGAGCGCACTTTTGGCCCATGGCTGGGCTGCCTTCAATTAGCGAGTGAGCGCTTTGTATTTCCCCTCAGTTTACATGCTGGCGCGCATCAAGTTGCCACGCGCATCGTTGCTATTGGCAATGCGGCTCAAACCATGCATCCCGTTGCTGGCCAAGGCTTGAACCTTGGATTGCGGGATGTGGCGCAGCTTGCCCAAGCGCTGCGCTCTTGGCTCATTGAACCGCACCAAGATCCTACTGCAGCGCTCCATCATTTTACACAGTTGCGGCGCACTGATCGGTGGCTCACCATTGGCATCACAGATACTCTGGCGCGCATTTTTACAACACCAAACAATTTAATTCATCATGCTTTAGGTTTGGGTTTATTCGGACTGGGTATGGCAGATGCTCCACGCCGCAGTTTCACTCGTCATCTATTACACGGCTTGCGCAGCTAGCGTCATTCATACGCAATTTAGACGACAAAGGTTCAATAACGATGCAAATTGGTCCCTGGAAATTTAGCAATCGGGTTTTTGTTGCCCCAATGGCCGGAGTCACCGATCGCCCCTACCGACGGCTTTGCAAGGCTCTAGGCGCTGAATACGCAGTGTCTGAAATGGCAGCAAGCAATCCCCAGCTATGGGATACGGTAAAAACATCTAGACGCCTAAACCACGATGGAGAGCCTGATCCTATTGCCATTCAACTTACTGGCGCCGATCCCGATATGATGGCTGAGGCAGCCAAATTCAATATTGACAAAGGGGCGCAAATTATTGATATCAATATGGGTTGCCCCGCACGCAAGGTCTGCAATGTACTCTCGGGTTCTGCTTTATTAACAGATCTCTCTCAAGTCGCTAAAATCTTAGAAAGCGTCGTTGCTGCCTGTCAGCCTCATGGCGTGCCGGTTACACTTAAAACCCGCACGGGCTGGGATCGCAACACCATTACTGCACCACAAGTAGCGCGCATGGCCGAGGATATAGGTATTGCAGCCATTACCATCCATGGCCGTACTCGTAATGATTTTTACAAGGGGCAAGCCGAATACGACACGATTGCACAGGTGAAACAATCTGTGCGCATTCCTGTGATTGCTAATGGGGATATCGATAGTCCAGAAAAGGCCGCATTCGTACTACAGTATACTGGAGCAGATGCCGTGATGATTGGCCGTGCAGCCCAAGGACGCCCTTGGATTTTTCACCATATCCACCATTATCTCACCCACGGCGAACACCTGCCCCCGCCAACTTACGGGGTGCTGCGGCAGTTATTAATAGAACACCTAATAGACCACCATGCCTTTTATGGCGAATTTACTGGGGTGCGTACTGCCCGAAAACATATTGCATGGTATTTCAGCCGTACCCCGCATGCTAAAAGCTGGTTACGTAGTTTTCACCAACTTGAATCCAGTCAAGAACAACTACGCGCCATCGAGCAATGGTTTGATCAACAAAACCCCGATGAGACCATCGCCCCTTAAGGCCGTAGCTTAACTTTTTCACTACCAAATAAAATGTCTACAATTAACTCTTTACAAAAATCTGTGCGCGATAGTATTGAACGTTACCTAGAGGATTTAGGCGATGCCGAGCCTAATAATATGCTGGGCATGGTCGTAAATTGCGTGGAAAAGCCCGTCATACAAATTGCCTTAGAAAAGACCCAAGGCAACCAAACACGGGCAGCGCGCATGTTGGGTATTACGCGCAGTACCCTACGTAAAAAGATAATCGCACATGATATTAAGTTTTAGTAATCAATAGGCACGTACATGAGCTCTCTTACTGCATTGCTGTCTGTTTCAGACAAAACAGGTTTAGTTGATTTTGCCCAGGGACTACATCAATTAGGGGTGCGCATCCTTTCGACTGGAGGAACGGCTCGCTTACTTTCTGAGGCAGGTATTCCGGCTACCGAGGTCTCTGAGATCACCCAGTTTCCTGAAATTCTTGATGGTCGGGTCAAGACCCTACACCCTTTTATTCATGCTGGAATTTTGGCCAAACGCGATGATGCCGCACACCAAAAAACCTTACAACAGCATGAAATCAATACTATCGATTTGGTAGTAGTTAACCTATACCCCTTCCAACAAACAGTGGCGGACCCTCACTGTACTTTAGAAAATGCTATAGAAAACATCGATATTGGCGGTCCAGCCATGGTTCGTGCTGCCGCTAAAAACCATGGTAATCACAACGGCGGGGTCACCGTTGTCGTTGACCCCAACGATTACCCTGAGGTACTTGAGGCCCTGCGGGCTACAGGCCAAACCCCCTATGAGTTACGTCTGCGCCTTGCCACCAAAGCCTTTAGCCATACAGCTGCCTATGATGGGGCAATCAGTAACTATATGAGCGCCTTAACTGACCCCGCGCCCGAGCCTAAACAAGTACCCCAGCGCGATCACTGGCCCCATACCCTCACTCTCCAAATGCACCGCCACCAATCGTTGCGTTATGGTGAAAACCCACATCAACACGCATCCTTTTACCGTGATCAACAGCCCGCAGCACAGGGACTACTCGGTCGTTATGAGCAATTACAGGGCAAAGAGCTGTCCTATAACAATATTGCTGATGCTGATGCGGCCTGGGAATGTGTTCGCAGCTTTGAACAACCTGCCTGCGTCATCGTAAAGCATGCCAACCCCTGTGGAGTTGCATTGGGAGCTGACAGCAAGGAGGCCTACCTAAGGGCCTTTAAAACAGATGCAACCTCTGCATTTGGCGGCATTATTGCTTTTAACTGCCCTGTTCATGCGGCCACAGTAGAGGCTTTAAACCAGCAGTTTGTTGAGGTCCTGCTGGCCCCTGAATATACCGACGAGGCGCTACAGATGCTCGCCCAAAAGAAAAATATGCGCGTGTTGCGCTTGCCTCTAGGCAATGGGCACAATGATTTTGAGCTCAAACGTGTTGGAGGCGGATGGCTGGCCCAAACCCCAGACACCCATGCCGATGATCACAGCCTATTTGAGGTGGTCACAGCACGTCACCCCACTCCTGAACAGATGAATGATCTCCTCTTTGCGTGGACCGTAGCCAAATTTGTCAAATCAAACGCTATTGTATTTTGCCGCGACAATATGACCGTTGGCATTGGTGCGGGACAAATGAGCCGCGTTGATTCTGCGCGCATTGCTGCCCTCAAAGCAGACAACGCCGGCTTAGGACTACACCACTCAGCCGTGGCCTCGGATGCCTTTTTCCCCTTTCGCGATGGCCTAGATGTGGTAGCAGATGCGGGCGCTACCGCTATCATCCAGCCCGGTGGCAGCATCCGAGATGATGAAGTCATTGCTGCAGCCAATGAACGCGATATAGTGATGGTCTTTACCCAAAGACGTCACTTTAGGCACTAATGCGCATTATTGGTATTGACCCAGGTTTACGCCGTACCGGTTACGGCGTCATTGATGTACAAGGTAGCCACTTGCACTATGTAGCAAGTGGCACCATTGTCGTGCCCACTCATCTTGAGCTGGCACAGCGTCTCAATACTATTTTCTCTGCCCTTCAAGAGCTGATTAGCACACATCAGCCTACCCAATCAGCCATTGAAAAAGTATTTGTTAACGTCAACCCACACACCACTTTATTGCTTGGGCAAGCACGAGGTGCTGCATTATGTGCCTTAGCATTTCAAGCTCTGCCAGTTCATGAATATACAGCCTTACAAATTAAAAAAACCGTGGTGGGACAGGGCCATGCTGCTAAAGAACAAATACAAACCATGGTACGCTACCTCCTACACCTAGATGGTGAGCCTGCTCCGGATGCTGCGGATGCCTTAGCATGTGCGATTTGCCATGCGCACCACTACCCCATGCAGCGCGGTTTGCAACAGCAACACCATCTTCATAATCTGCCTAGCGGCCTACGCAAAGGACGTTTTCGCGATTAACATTGCCTGCTTGTTAGCATAGCTCTTAGCCACCCTTATTCTTATAGGAGTCTCTCATGATCGGACGATTACGCGGGGTATTAATAGAAAAAACTCCCCCCACCATTTGCATTGATGTTCAGGGCGTAGGCTACGAACTCGATGTCCCCATGAGTACTTATTATCATTTGCCGGAATTAAACCAAGAAATAATACTGTTTACGCATTTAAGCATCCGTGAGGATGCGCATGTGCTATACGGCTTTGCTACGCAGCAGGAGCGATCTGCCTTTCAGCAATTAATCAAAGTCAGCGGCATTGGGGCACGCACTGCCTTATCCATCCTCTCAGGACTCAGTGTCGATGAACTGGCCACAGCCATTGAGCAAGAAGACAGTCAAACATTGATCCAGGTCCCCGGTATTGGCAAAAAAACTGCACAACGACTCCTGTTGGAACTGCGTGGCAAGCTCACTGCAATCAGCCCCAAAGCGGCCACCCCTAATGCATCAGGAGCTGAGGCGCCACACAAACGCAGTGATATTGAGCACGCTTTACTCGCCTTGGGCTATCACCAAAAAGAGATCACACGCGTGCTGAAAGATTTAGATCCCTCATTAAGCGTGGAAGACAGTATTCGGCAAGCCTTACAGCGCCTAGCAGGACGCTAGTCCACACAAACTGTGTTTGCTAAGCAGAGAGATACTGAGCAAATGCACTTAAATCAACATTTCCACCGCTCAGGATAACCCCTATGCGCTGCCCGGCTACACCTACGCGCTGCTGCAGTATCGCAGCCAATCCTAATGCTGCAGTTGGCTCAATGACTAGCTTTAACTCTGCAGCCACCAAACGCAGCGCCTCGATCAAAGCAGTATCAGACACGGTCAGAATATCCCGAGCATAACGCTGAATGATGGCAAAAGTAATTGGTGCCAAGGCAACTGTTAAAGCCCCGTCCGCGATAGACTGTGGTGGTGCAATACGCTGAATATAACCCTGCCGAAAAGACTGCTGGCCATCATTACCCGCCTCTGGCTCAACACCATAAACCGCGCACCGAGGCGCTCGCCCTTGTTGCGCAAGCAAAGAGCCTGCTAATAATCCTCCTCCGCCCAGCGGTACAAATAAGGCGTCTAATGCCCCTACCTCAGCAAAAAGTTCATCTGCTGCAGTGCCCTGTCCCGCAATCACATCAGGATGAGCAAAAGGAGGAATAATGGTTGCCCCACGCTCTTTGGCCAAATGAGCTGCAATGGCCTCGCGATCCTCTGTAAGACGGTCATAACTCACCACCTGCGCCCCATAGTTCAGTACATTATTTTTCTTAATTGCCGGGGCATCGGCAGGCATCACAATGGTAGCACTAATCCCAAACATCTTAGCAGCCAAGGCCACTGCCTGAGCATGATTTCCCGAAGAAAAAGCCACTACACCGCGAGCACGCTGTGCCTCATCTAAAGCAGCTAGGGCATGATAGGCACCACGAAACTTAAATGCCCCAACATGCTGCAGATTTTCACATTTAAAAAACACCTCCGCCCCTACCAAAGCATCGATGGCGGCCGACCGCAAAACAGGGGTTTGAATAACCCGCCCTTCTAAACGCTGTGCCGCTAGTGTAACGGCCTGCGCATTTAAGCCTTCCCATTGATTCATATAGAACTCCTCTGCCAGATTATGATTTAGGCTCACCTTATTAAACAACGCGCACTGATACTTTCCTCGAAGTATCATTTTGAGTTAGGATACTGTATATCAACACAGTGGAATAACCATGGTCATTCAATCAGATCAACTCGGTAGTTCAGGCGGTGCGCCCCGCCTGATTAGTCCTCGGCAACTGACCCACGAAGAGTCTGCCGAGCGTGCATTACGCCCTAAACAACTTGCTGACTACATCGGACAACACAAAGTTCGAGGACAGCTAGAAATCTTTATTTCAGCTGCAAAACAGCGCCAAGAGGCGCTTGATCACGTCTTACTTTTTGGCCCCCCTGGACTGGGCAAAACGACGCTCGCCCATATTATTGCCCAAGAGCTCAATGTGCAGCTCAAACAAACCTCGGGTCCAGTACTCGAGCGTCCAGGCGATCTGGCGGCTATTTTAACGAGCTTAGAACCCTATGATGTGCTGTTCATTGATGAAATTCACCGCCTCTCCCCTGTAGTCGAGGAAATCCTCTATCCTGCTCTAGAGGATTTTCAAATCGATATTCTGATTGGCGAAGGCCCTGCAGCCCGCAGCGTCAAGATTGATCTACAGCCCTTTACCTTAGTAGGGGCCACCACACGTGCGGGCATGTTAACCACTCCGCTCAGAGATCGCTTTGGCATTGTATCGCGTCTTGAATTCTATCAAGTGGATGATTTACAAAAAATTGTGGCACGCAGTGCACGTTTACTTGGCGTGCAGACCACCCCTGATGGAGCAGCAGAAATTGCCCGCCGCGCACGGGGCACCCCTCGGGTCGCCAATCGATTATTACGTCGCGTACGTGATTACGCTGATGTTAAAGCCCAAGGCATTATTGATGCACCCACAGCACAAGCAGCTCTGTCCATGCTCGAAGTCGACCCCCTTGGCCTTGACCTCATGGACAGAAAATTACTTGAAACCATTATTCACCATTTTGATGGGGGGCCAGTAGGGGTAGACAGCTTAGCGGCAGCCATTAACGAAGAGCGTGATACCATCGAAGATGTTATCGAGCCTTATCTTATTCAGCATGGCTTTTTACAACGCACACCACGTGGACGCCAAGCCACCCGTCGCAGTTGGGAGCATTTAGGACTTACCTGCCCCACCAATCTCCCCCAGCCTACGCTGTTTGATGCTCAGGATACACCGCCTTAATCGACTGAGCAGCCCAAGGCTTTTGAGTTCTTTTGTGCTTAAACCAGACCTTGCGCTGACCCAACAAAACGGCACGGCTCAGTTCGGTTAACAGAAACGTCCCATAGCCTTGGCTATCAACGCGTAATAACTGCTGCGCCAACATTTGACGCATCATCGCACGCCACTGACTAGCGCTATACTGGGCTCCAATGCCAAATACACTCAAATGGTGATGGCCAAATTGCAACACACGCTCAGTCCGTCGCCCTCTCAGTATAGAAATTAAATGGGTCGCTCCAAATTGTTGCCCATGCTCTCGCCACAAACGATAAATGGCCGATAACACCATCTGTGCTGGAATACTTCCATCCCACTGACGAGCTGGGGCGAGGCAATTATCACAATAACCACACGGCTCGGCAGACTCATTAAAATAAGCTAATAAATGCTGACGGCGACATGCCACCGTTTCACACAACCCTAACATCGCATTAATCTGCTGTGCTTGCTGCTGCCTAAAAGACCCATGAGCCGGTGATTCAGCAATCATACGATGTAACTGAATTGCATCTTGGAGCCCATAGGCTAACCAGGCACTAGCTGGCTGCCCATCCCGCCCGGCACGCCCTGTTTCTTGATAATACCCCTCTATAGAACGGGGCAAATCCACATGCGCCACATACCGCACATCTGCCTTATCAATTCCCATCCCAAATGCAATGGTTGCCACAACCACTACCCCTGGCTCGCGCAAGAAAAGCTCCTGATGGTACGCACGCTGTCTGGCACTTAACCCCGCATGATAAGGCACTGCCCGCACCCCCTGCTGGCGCAAAAAATCACTCATCTCCTCAACTCGCGCGCGTGAACGCGCATACACTATGCCACTATCATGCAGATGCTGAGTACGTATCCAACGCCATAACTGCTCTTTGGTATTGTGCTTTTCGACCATCTGATAAAAAATATTAGGCCGATCAAAACTCGCTACAAAGTGCGTGGCCTCATCTAGCCCTAATCGATGAGCAATTTCTTGGCGGGTATGCGTATTGGCTGTAGCTGTTAAAGCAATACGAGGTACCTGCGGCCACCGCTCAGGTAATACAGATAATTCTAAATATTCTGGCCTAAAATCATGTCCCCACTGCGCCACACAATGTGCTTCATCAATAGCAAAAAGAGCCAAAGGCACTGATTGAAGTACATCCAACATGCGCGGATGAGACAGCCGCTCTGGCGCAATATATAGCAGATCCAGCGCCCCCTGCCGCAAGGCACGCTCTACCTCGAGAGTCTCATCCCAACTCAAAGTTGAATTTAAAAATGCTGCCCGCACCCCAAGTGCTTGCAATTGCTGCACCTGATCCTGCATCAAGGCAATCAAAGGAGAAATAACCACTGCCACACCAGGGCGAACCAATGCAGGAATTTGATAGCATAACGACTTTCCTCCCCCTGTAGGCATCAAAACCAAAGCATGATTGCCCTGAATGACATGAGCAATAATTTGTTCCTGCTGTCCTTTGAATGAGGCATGGCCAAACACGGTGCGTAACACTTCATAGGCCTTTTGCATAGTCCCTCACTCAAATTGAACACCCAAACCGAAAACCATAGACAACTAACGACGAAAATGCAACAAAGCCTCACTCGAGGCATCAAGGGTTCGTTTTAGCACTGAATAGCGCTCCAGCAGTGCTGATTTGTACACCACACCTAACAACCGCTTTTGGGCAGCATTATTCACAACGGGCAAACGCTCGCCATTAAAATTCACGAATAAGCCTTGAGCCTCATCCAAACTCATTCCCGATGTTAACGGCTCTATAGAATCTATTTTAACGTGCTCACCCAATGGCTCATCCTGCGCCTCGGGGTGCTGTATCAATAAACGAGTCAAACTTTGCTGCTCAATGACGCCCTGATAAATATTTTCCTCATCCACAATATACACATAACGGACTGGATAATCTAAAAACATTTGTATGCACTCACGCACTGTAGCAGTCATAGGCAGCACTGTTTCGGCTGGCTTAATTAACTGATTAATTCGGGTATAACGCAAAGTATGGCGCAACAGCTCATCTCGCTCACGAACCAAGACCACATCATACATGGCCACCTCAGCCATCGTACGCGAAATAAAATAAGCTATCACCGAGGCCATAGTAAGCGGCAACACTAACTGATAACTCAGAGTCATTTCAAAAACCATTACTATAGCCATCAATGGCGCGCTGGTCGCAGCCCCTAAAAAAGCCCCCATCCCTACCAAGGTATACATCACTGGGCTGACCTCAAGACCAGGAACCAAGGCATGGACCAAATTAGCAAATAACGCTCCAAAGGCTGCCCCGACAAATAATGCTGGGGTAAACACCCCACCGATCGCACCGGAACCTACCGTAATAATGGTCGCAAACACCTTGGCAAAGAGCATCCCCACAACCGCATACCAAGCCCAATCATCATGCAATAAAGAGCGCACCACGCTATACCCATTACCAGCCACCTCAGGCACAATCAGGAGCAACAGCCCCAAAACAAAACCGCCTAAAGTTAACCGCACCACAAGCGGCAACCCCGTGCGTGCTACATAACTCTTAGTGGCATTCATTAATTGCAAAAACCCTGGGGCTACGACACCAATAATGGCGCCTAAGATCACAAAAACCACCATATCAAGCCCCGAACTAACAGCCTCTAGACCAAACATCTCATAAGGGGCTTGGTAATGACCAGTCATCCGCATAGTTAAATTGGCTGAGGCTGCGGCAATCAACAACGGGCCTAGGGTTTGAATTTGCATCGAGCCCAGGATAATTTCTGCCACAAAGAGCGTCCCAGCTAAAGGAGCCCCGTAAGCTGCTGATACTCCAGCAGCCGCACCGCATGCTACTAATAAACGCAAGCGCGAAGTAGCTATCTTGATCATGCGCCCAAATAAAGAAGCCACCAGAGAAGACAATAAAATCATTGCCCCCTCACGCCCAATCGACCCCCCGGAAGACACCGTAAATAAAGAAGACAAGGAACGCAAAAAAGCCTGCCGTACAGACAAACGCCCATCCCCAATAACTACAGCCTCCATATAATCTGCAGGGGCGCTTCTTTTAGTGCGCTGCGCAAACCACAAGAATACTCCTGCCATGGCCCCACCCAAAGTAGGAAACAGGACGCGCAGCCCCGGTCCTAAAGAGCGAATTACCTCAACAATACTGCCCGAACGCCCCGTAACCGCCTCTTGAATTAAATAAATTCCTTGGTGAAAAGCCAATACTGCGCCCGCTCCTAATACCCCCATAATAGCGGCCCAAAATAATATTGCCGGTGTATCAGCCAACCAGCGGCGATGACGAAAGCGGCGGCGCAAAGGAATCAGGGCTTTTTTAAGCATGTACTTGGCAGCAATTAGGAAATGATCAGGGCCTAATTATTGAGCCTATCATAATCAGGCACTTGCGGCGGTCGGGATACCCCAAATACACGCCAATACACTCTAAAATTAAAAAACAATACGAACGGCAAAGCAATCAAGGCCATCATGCCTATTGAATATAAAGTGGACACCGGAGCTGCAGCATCCCATAAAGTAATTTGGTCCAGCACAAAAAAAGGAAAAAAACTAAATACGAATCCAATTGCAACAGCACAAAACAAACATAATGAGAGTACAAAAGGCAGCGCAGTGGTGCGAATACTGCGATGCACTAAACGCTGCAAGCACATCTCAATCCCTACAAAACAAGCCAACAATGATGCCCAGAAGAAATACACAGACCAAAGCCGTGCCCCTTCTGTCCATTTGAGAAAAATCCCAGCATTTTCTAGTGCCAACACGACCGAGGCGGCCACTACCCCAGCAGCAAACCACCGTATTGAACGGCGCGCCCACACCACTGACCGCACCCGCAATACTCCGGCCTCACGCATAATTAACCAAGTCGCGCCTAATAGTAAATAAGCGGCTATACTGCACCCCCCTATCAAAAGGCTAAACCAAAAATACCCTCCCTCCCATTGGCCATTCACGACTACTTGGGCGACCAACAACCCATGTGCCAAAGCCACCATCAATGAGCCCAAGAAAAAACCCATCGCCCATTTAGGCTGTTGTAATTCAGGTGCTCTTAAGCGCCACTCGAAACATACCGAGCGAATAAACATCCCCATCGCCAAAACAAAGAGCGGGATAAATAAATGCCCCAATAAACCAGCCCAGGCGCCGGGAAAAGCGGTAGCTAATAGGCCCAGCCCCATAAATAACCATAACTCATTTGCATCGCGCCATGGGCTCAATAAAGCCAGCATCCGTGGACGCATCTCTGCGGGCGCAACCCCAATCAAACACCCAACCCCAATATCAAAACCATCAAGCAAAAGGCCAAGAAAAGAGACGCACACAAATAAAGCAAAAAACAGCAATGGCAACCAAAAGGCTGGATCACTTGCTTGAAGCCCCAAAGCCGCGGCTAAAAACTCTATCATGCTCGCCCCCGATGCCGCGCAACAGGAATTACCCCATGGCGCCCAACATAGCGCAGTAAAGAAATAAAGCCAGCAATACTCAACAAATACACCACAGTACTGATACCGAGGCTCCCTACTAGCCAACTAAAACGCACTGAAGCATATAATTCACTGGTTGTCATACTCTCATGGACAGCATAGGGCAGCTCACCAAGCAACTGATAGGCCAAGCCACACCATAACAATAAGGCTGCGGCAAATGGCAGAAGCAACAAAAACCGACGCCAGCGCTCACTTAGCATATTGGGATCAAAATAACGCCGCCCAATTAACCTAAGCGTCCATAACTGAGCGATTAACAACAGCCCTCCAAAAAATAACGCACAACGAAACGCCCAAAATACTAAATTTACTGGAGGCAACATCCCTACCCCCTTATCGAGACCAATATAATTATGCTGCTCATCCTGCCCTAACCAAGGAAACTGATGCGGCATCATGCCCAAGCCCCATACATTTCTTTGCTCTTGTACACTAGACCACGCCGCTACCAACCACTCTGGAGTACTGCCACTGTGCCAAAATGCATTTAATGCTGCTGCTTTAATGGGCTGATGCTGTGCCAACCACAGGCCATGCCCTCCAACCCCTACAGCCAGACCAAGCACGGCAACCAGAGCCAGCACCACAGCAAAACGATAAACCCGCCGCTCCCCTTCATTAGCGGGACGGCGCATGGACTGCCACGCCAACAGTGCCTGAATCAACACACTAACTAATAAAAAACTACTGCAAATAAATAATGCGGCATACCAATACAATAGGGGATTACTCAACACAGCCTGCCAATTTAAGGCCGATACCTCTCCTTCTAACCACTGCGTGCCAACGGGATGATGCACCCAACCCACCCAACTTAAAATAATGAATAACACCACTAAGTTGATTAATGCCGTCATCCCTACCACCCCAGCATGCAGCCAATCAGGCATCTGCCGCTGTGCATACAACATTAAGCCTAAAAATGAAGACTTAAAAATTAAAGTTGTTACAATGACCGCGGCAAGCAAAGGGCTACTCAATAAAGCAGTTTTTTGCAAAAACTGCGGCCAGAGCGTACCGAGTAATATAATCACAGGTATACTGGCAGCTATGCTTAATACCGTGGCAAGCGCAAAGATTCGCACCCAAGTTCTGTAGGCAGGTAGCCACAACGCTTGGTTAGCCCCCAAGGTGCGAATACGAAACACAAAGAGCACCCACGACAACCCCAGCTCTATGGCAAAGCAAACAGCCATAAAGCTCAGGCTCAAGAAAAACTGCAGTTCAGCCAACCAAAGTGTCGAATGGGTCATATTGATACGCTCTTTTGCCACCCAGTATATTTTTATGTGCCTTAAGTCGCAACATGCTCAGTATATCGACTTTGTTCATGGCAAAATAGTAATGTTTAAGTTTATTCCTATCAGATAGACTCGCCTATGACCACAGATTCACATCCCGCTCCGTCGAATTTTATCCGTACGATCATTGACAAAGACCTCAAAAATGGTCGGTATGCACAAAAACGTTGGGCAGGCCGCCCTGGCCCAGCCTCCGTTCAAGAGAATGCGCCTGTAGACCACGCACGCATTCGCACGCGTTTTCCTCCTGAGCCCAATGGCTACCTCCATATTGGGCATGCCAAAAGTATCTGCTTAAACTTTGGGCTGGCTCAAGATTATCAGGGTGCCTGTCACTTGCGTTTTGATGATACCAACCCAGAAACCGAAGAACAGGAATACGTCGATGCCATTATTGAAATGGTACAGTGGCTCGGCTTTGACTGGGTGGATGGTGAGGATAATAACCTGTATTTTGCTAGTGACTACTTTGAGGATATGTATGTCTTTGCCGAGGCTTTGGTTGAAGCAGGCTATGCCTATGTAGACGAGCAAAGCCCCGAAGAAATTAGCCGCACCCGAGGCACCCTCACTGAAAAAGGCACCCCCTCACCCTGGCGCGACCGACCTGCGGCAGAATCTCTACAGCTGCTCCGCGAAATGAAAGCGGGCAAGCACCCCAATGGCAGCATGTGCTTACGAGCAAAAATTGACATGGGCTCACCCAATATCAACATGCGAGACCCTGTTATTTATCGTATTCGTCATGCAGCACATCATCGCACCGGCAACCAATGGTGCATCTACCCGATGTATAGCTGGGCTCATCCTGTCGAAGATGCCCTAGAAATGATCACTCATAGTCTCTGCACCCTTGAGTTTGAGGACCAGCGCCCCTTTTACAACTGGACCCTCGAAAAACTCCGTGAATTAGGCTTTTTTAAGGATCCTTTACCACAGCAAATAGAATTTGCGCGCTTGTATTTAACCCATGTAGTGACCAGTAAACGAAAACTGCGTCAATTAGTAGAAAATGGCCATGTTGATGGCTGGGATGACCCACGCCTGCCCACTCTTGCAGGCCTGCGCCGCCGTGGCTATACCCCAGAGGCCATCCGCCTATTCTGTGATCGTATTGGCATCTCTAAAGCAGATTCTCGTATTGAATACAGTGTCCTAGAACAAGCCCTACGCGATGTGCTTGATCCCATTGCTCCACGCAGTGTAGCGGTACTGGATCCCATCAAACTCATTATCACCAACCTCCCCGAGGACTATAGTGAGCCTTGCGTGGCCCCTCTTAATCCTCATGACCCCGAAGCAGGTCAGCGACAGTTCAATTTCACCCGCGAGCTTTGGATTGAGCGTGATGATTTCCGTGAGGAGCCTGAAAAACGTTATTTCCGTTTATATCCTGGCAATAAAGTCCGCCTCAAATATGCCTACGTTGTAGAATGTACAGGATTTAAAAAAGATGAGGCCGGTAATATTACCGAGGTCTATGCTGAATATATCCCCGACACCAAATCAGGCACGCCTGGTGCTAATTCCATCCGTGTGCGTGGAGCGATTACATGGGTTAGTGTCAATGAGGCCATTCCTGCCGAAGTGCGCCTCTATGATCGTCTCTTTACTGATCCTCATCCCGATGTGGGCGATAAAGACTTTATGAGCCTCATTAACCCTCATTCTATGCAAGTCGTCCAAGCTTGGGTTGAGCCTGGGCTCGTTGCTAAACCCGAGGCCTTTTGGCAATTTGAGCGCTTAGGCTATTTTGTTGCTGATCGAGAGCTTTCTACCCCGGAAAAGCCTGTACTCAATCGCACTGCCACACTGCGCGATACTTGGGTTTAATTTTATAAAGGTGTAACGTGACACAAGAACAGCGCACTCCCGAAAAAGCCATTGACTTTAAAAGCGCGACCTTGGATACCGTTCGCTTGGTGCTGCAGCCCCAAGCGATGGAGACCCTCCTCGCTCAGCTGCAGCAGCATCTAGAACAATCCTCAGGCTTTTTTGCCGGCGAAGCTGTTGTCATTGATGCAAGCGCTCTGTCACAAGGCATTGACTGGGCAGCCCTACAGCAATGCTTAATGGCTCATCAGCTCCATCCTATTGGGGTCGTGGCCTCTGGCGCTACGGCAGACAGTGCTGAAGATGCTGGGCTGGCATTGCTCAGCCTCTCTCAGCCCCACATGCGCGAGCACCCACATAGCCAAGCGCCGACAACCACTTCCCCACTTCCTCCTGAGCCCGCCCCCCATACAGCAGTGCCTGCTCCCGACTCGGCAGCAAGCAACCCCTCAGAAGCACCGACACAACCCACTAAAATCATCCAAAGACAATTGCGATCAGGGCAACGGATTTATGCCAAAGACAGCGATCTGATTGTCATTGGCGTGGTCAGTCAGGGTGCAGAGGTCATCGCAGATGGCAATATCCATGTCTATGGGCCCTTACGCGGACGCGCCATGGCAGGTGCGAGCGGAAATGCTGAAGCACGTATTTTTACCACTGAATTAGATCCCGAGCTTATTGCCATTGCTGGCGTGTACAAAGTAATAGAAGAAGCCCTTCCCGAGCAGCACCAGAATAAAAGTGCGGTCATTTCATTACATGGAGAAAGCTTAAAAATTGAATCAATCAGTTAAGCATTGTTTTGTGCACTTGCATAAAATACAAATCCGTGACAACGTTACAGTTGCATGCGCCTCAGTTTCTTTTAAAATCAAAGACGCTACCGCCATTTTAAAGTGTTGTACTCACTAGGATAATGGCCACACTTAAAGCGCGTTATTAACTTTTAAGGATGCACACCGTCATGACACGAATAGTTGTGGTGACTTCAGGCAAAGGTGGAGTGGGAAAAACCACAACCAGTGCCAGTTTCGCAGCCGGCCTCGCCATTCGCGGCCACAAAACAGCAGTTATTGATTTTGATGTAGGGCTACGCAATCTCGATCTCATTATGGGATGCGAACGCCGCGTTGTTTATGACTTTGTTAATGTCATACAGGGTGAAGCGACATTAAATCAAGCATTAATCCGTGATAAGCAGCTTGAAAACCTATTCATTCTCCCCGCTTCACAAACCCGTGACAAAGACGCCCTTACTCGCGATGGGGTCGGCCAAGTGCTCGAAGACCTCAAAGCCATGGACTTTGAATACATTATCTGTGATTCACCGGCGGGCATTGAGACAGGCGCGCTGATGGCCTCCTATTTTGCTGATGATGCCATTGTCGTCACCAACCCTGAAATTTCTTCCGTGCGCGATTCTGATCGCATTTTGGGCATTCTGTCGGCCAAATCCAAACGTGCAGAAGAGGGCACTGAGCCAATTAATGAGTTCTTATTAATTACTCGCTATAGCCCCAAACGAGTGGCCGAAGGTGAGATGCTCTCCGTTTCTGACGTCGAAGACATATTACGCATCAAACTGCTTGGTGTAATACCTGAGTCTGAAATCGTGCTACAGGCCTCTAACCAAGGGGTTCCGGTCATTCATCTACGAGAGAGTAACGCTGCACAAGCCTATCAGGATGTGGTAGATCGCTACCTGGGCAAGGATATCCCAATGCGCTTTGTTGACTATGAAAAGCCTGGACTCTTCAAACGACTTTTTGGAGGAAAGTAATCATGTCTTTCCTTTCTTTCCTGCTTGGAAGCAGAAAAAAATCAGCCGCTGTGGCCAAAGACAGGCTGCAACTCATCCTGATTAATGAACGCGGTCACGGAGGAGTCACACCTGACTACCTCCCGAGACTCCAAAAAGAGCTCATTGAGGTTATTTCTCGATACGTGCAAATCAGTCCAGACGATATTCAAGTCAACTTAGATAAAAAAGATGAGCTTGAAGTGCTCGAAGTCAAAATAGAAATGCCTGGTGAGGAAAGAAAAGCCCCATAAAAAATAGGCGCATACAATAGTTATTTGTTGCGCCTATTATTGGTTAAAATAACCGCCTAAACAAAAGGAGGCATATTTATGGATGCTTGCCAATTTGATCCCCAATCACTCCACCGATAGCTGCGCCTCCTACGGTACCTAATATGCCTCCGCCAGAAATTGCAGCTCCAGCAAGCCCCCCTAAGCCGGCGCCAGTCACCGCACTTTTTTGACGTGAGGACATCGTATCCCAAGAAGCACAACCTGTCATAAAAGCGATAAGACTGATTGCAAATAGACTTTTAATCCACTTATTTTGCATTTGTAACTCCCTTAATGCTGTACTCCCATAAGATATCCTAATTAGTTGTAAGCAACAATGCTTTTCGGTATTTCTTTGTATCACCTTACCCCTACCGTCCTTGCTCTGGCGTATAAAAAAAGGGAATGCTTATTACGGCACTCCCTGTGAAAAAATTAGCCCTAAAATAAACAGCCTAATCTCTAGCGCAAGGGCTTGTAACGAATGCGCCGTGGCTGTGCGCCTTGTTCCCCTAGGCGACGCCGCTTGTCTTCCTCATACTCTTGGTAATTGCCAGCAAAGAACTCTACATGAGAATCCCCCTCAAAGGCCAAAATATGAGTGGCAATCCTATCGAGGAACCAACGGTCATGGCTAATGACCAAAACACTGCCAGCAAACTCTAACAGGGCATCTTCAAGAGCGCGAAGCGTTTCCACATCTAAGTCATTAGAGGGCTCATCAAGTAGCAATACATTACCCCCAGTTACAAGGGTTTTAGCCAAATGTAAACGCCCTCGCTCCCCCCCAGATAACTGCCCGACTTTTTTATTTTGATCTGCGCCACGGAAATTAAAGCGACTCAGATAGGCGCGTACAGGGATAGAGTGACGACCAACCTCTATATTATCGGAACCCTCTACTGATAGAGCCTCAAAAACGCTTTTATCATCAGGCAAATCCGAACGAGACTGATCCACATGCGCTATTTTAACGGTTTGACCAATTTTTATTTCACCTTGATCAGGCTGCTCTTGCCCACTAATCATACGGAATAAAGTGGATTTACCCGCCCCGTTTGGACCAATAATCCCGACAATGGCCCCAGCAGGAACGGTAAAACTCAAATTATCAATAAGCAGGCGATCATCATAGCCCTTGCTAACATTTTTAAACTCAATAACCTCATTACCCAAGCGCTCGGCTACTGGAATGAAAATTTCTTGAGTTTCATTACGACGCTGATACTCATAAGAAGAAAGCTCTTCAAAACGATTTAATCGAGCCTTTGATTTGGCCTGTCGTCCCTTGGGATTTTGGCGTACCCACTCAAGCTCTTTACGAATGGTTCGCTGACGCGCACTCTCGGCAGCCTCTTCTTGGGCCAAGCGCTTTTCTTTTTGCTCCAACCAAGAACTGTAATTGCCTTTCCAGGGAATCCCATGACCACGATCCAATTCTAGAATCCACCCTGCGGCATTATCTAAAAAATAACGGTCGTGGGTCACAGCCACCACAGTGCCTGGAAACTTGGTTAAAAATTGCTCTAGCCAATGTACACTCTCCGCATCTAAATGGTTTGTAGGCTCATCCAACAAGAGCATATCCGGCTTGGACAACAGCAACTGACATAACGCTACTCGACGCTTTTCTCCCCCAGACAAATGCGCAATTTTGGCATCCCATGGAGGCAATCGTAGGGCATCGGCAGCAATTTCCATTTGTGTCTCGGTATCATCACTGCCGCTGGTTGCCGCAGCAGCAATAATAGCCTCTAACTCTGCCTGCTCAGCGGCCAATGCATCAAAATCTGCATCTGGCTCAGCATAGGCGGCATAAACCTCATCCAAGCGCGCCTTAGCCTGAAAAACCTCGCCCAAACCCTCCTCAACCGCCTCACGCACTGTTTGCTCGGGATTCAGCTCGGGCTCTTGAGGCAAATAGCCAATTTTGATGCCGGGCATTGGAATGGCTTGCCCTTCTATATCGGTATCTAGGCCCGCCATAATTCTCAATAAGGTGGATTTACCCGCCCCATTAAGACCCAATACTCCTATTTTGGCTCCTGGGAAAAAAGACAAAGAAATATCCCTAAGGATTTGCCTGCGCGGGGGAACGATTTTCCCCACCCGATTCATAGTAAAAACGTACTGTCCCATATATACCTAATAAAATCTAAGAAAATAAGAATGATTTGGCCCTGAAAAAAGCCAAAAAAGGCCGTACAATAGAGGCTTTAGCCCTTTAAATAAGCCGACTGGTTTTATTATTCTATTTAAAACATGCCCACATTGACTTTTAGCAACACCGAAATCGAACTCCTTGCACGCACTGCTGATGCCTTGAGTGCGTATATTGGCAAACCCATCTTGGCAGAAATTATGGATGCCCAGGAAACTGGCTACGAGTGGGTTGCTTTTGCCATTCCCCTTGATATTAACGAAGACGACTCAAACATTCCAGTCATTCAAATTGGGGGCGCCAATGCCCGCCTAATTGGCAGCCAAGGGGGGGTCCATCTCAACCCCAACGAAACCTATAGTTGTCGTTTTCTTTGGGCCATTCAGCGAGCCGATATTGGCCCCATTCGCTACATTAAGATCAACCAAGAAGGTGATGAAATAGGATGGGCCGAGGAGCTCGTCGAATTACTGCCCTTTGAATTTGACGAGGAGCACGACAACGATGAGCCCACTGCTAAACCAGAACACCTATTTGTATCAACCCCTCCCAGTCACTTGCAATGATCGCGAGGGGGATGAGCGTGCGCCCGTGCTGCGCTGCGCTCACGCCATAAATCACGTAAAAACAATAACCCACCCACTGGAGCCATCAGCGCCACTTGCAACCGTGCCCCCCACCCCAAAGGACTAAGACGTGCAGGAGGCTTATGCCCTTGGCGCATCATATGCAATCGAAAGCGCACATAACGGACTGCAAACATTAAAAAGCTGCGTGGGTCATAACGAAACCAAGGCATACATAAAGCCAATGTATCCTGTGCCAGTAACCACAACCCTAACGCATGCTGAGTAGACTCCTTGCCCTGTGCGCTCAAAGAATCAGGCTCTGGATAATACACACGAAATACTTTGTTGACAAAACGATGCTTGTAGCCGGCACGGGCAATGGCACGCCAGACAAGGCTCTCAGGTACAAAACCAGGATATTGGGGAAAAGGAAACTCCAGCAACACATCGCGCGCCAAGCACCCAAACTTTTCCCCACGTACACGATATTTGAAGTACAAATCAAGGGCCGTTGCATCTAAATTATCATAAGGAAACAGATCCCCTACAATAGCCCCTCCGGGCTGCTGGCATAAGCCAGTCACGCCTACATATTTGCTCCGTTTATCATCTGGCAAGCTCCACCAGACACTGACCATTTCATACAGGCTGTCTGGCAACAACGTATCATCACTGTCCAAAACAACAATGAGCTCGCCTTGAGCCACTCGCACACCAAGATTAAAAGCAGATTTTTTATGCTGATTGGCCTGCCAGTGATAGGTAATAGGAAAGGAAGCCTCACGCTGCCACTGAGCTACCAGCTGTGCAGTATGGTCAGTCGAACCATCATCAACCACTACCCACTCAAATGACTGATAGCTTTGCTCAAGCAATGACTCATACACCCGCGCTAAAGTATGAGCGCGATTATAGGTAGGTGTTAATACCGTAAAATGAAAACGTGCCTCTGGACTGCGCGGCCTCTTGTATACTGGACTCATCACGAGCACCTAAGCAAAGCGAGTGAAGCCTTTATGCTACCGGCATCAGCTAGATGTCTACACTGAACACTTGCATAGTGTTGCGTGGCTTTAACACCCGGCACAGGACATAGAAAAACCACAGATTTAATTCTCTGTGGTTTCACCGTATGGGAATACCAATCATATCCCCTCATCTAACACAACAAGATGTGTGTCCCTGCCTTAAGCGCGCTTGATCTCTTCGAGCAGCTTGAATACGCCACGCGACGAGCCAGCAAACAAACGCTTAAAGGATTTACCCAAACAACGACGCTCTAAAGTGTTACGACTAACGCGTTTAATTTCAGCCATGAAAAGCTCCAGTAATACCATTAGATTAAGAATTAAAGGTATATTATAACCTCATTTCTTAGTGAAATCGTCACCCTTCTTTCTGCTCATCGCTCAATAATACTTCTGCAATCGCATGACCAATACAATTCGTATCATCGGCGCGAAACAAAATAATCTTAAAAATCTCAGCGTCACTTTTAATACTCAAGAAATTACCGTTATTACAGGGGTTTCAGGTTCAGGTAAAAGCTCTTTAGCTTTTGACACGCTCTATGCTGAAGGACAACGTCGCTATGTTGAAACATTCAGCCCCTACGCCCGCCAGTTTTTAGATCGAATGGACAAGCCCCAAGTAGACCGCATTGAAGGGGTCTTGCCCGCAATTGCAATTGATCAAATTAATCCTATCCGCAATTCTCGTAGCTCAGTTGGAACGATGACTGAGCTCAATGACTATTTAAAACTATTTTTTGCTCGGCTTGGGCGCTTATTCTGTCAGCAATGTGGTCAAGAAGTACGCGCCGATAATCCCCAAAGCATTGCCCAACATTTAGCTGTTGAGTCCAAACGACTACATGACCCCCGCTGGGTACTGTGCTTTCAAATCACAGTCCCTGACAACTTTAGCCATGAAGAAGTCCACCAATTCCTCCAACAACAAGGCTATACCCGTACCTATCGCCCAGCAACTCATGCTACCGAACTATTTGTCATTCAAGACCGTTTCCGTCTTAGTCGCATCGACTCAGCTCGCTTGATTGAGGGACTAGAGGCTGCATTTTTACATGGCCGTCAACAACTCCATCTATTTGCACTCGATGAGGCACGCCAAGAAATTGCCCACCTACAGTTTCGCTCGACCTTGTATTGTGCGCATTGCCATATTGAATACAGTCCTGCACACCAAAGCACATTCTCATATAACTCACCTCTTGGCGCCTGTGATACCTGCCGTGGCTTTGGGCGCATCATGGGTATTGATTATGGGCTGGTTATCCCTGATGAAAATAAAAGTTTACTCGAAGGAGCCATTCGCCCTTGGCAAACAGAACGCAATAAAAAACACCAGAAAACGATGGAGGCTCTTGCTCCGGCAGCCGGAGTCCGCTTAAGCGCTCCTTGGAAGCAGCTCTCAGAACAAGAAAAACACTGGGTCATTTATGGAGATGCAGATTGGAGCCGCCGCACTCCAAATAAATGGTATGGGGTACAAAGATTTTTTGATCACCTAGAAGAACGTAGCTACAGAATGCACATTCGTGTTTTACTATCCAATTATCGGAGCTACACCCCCTGCCCTGACTGTCTGGGCGCTCGTTTAAAAAGCAGCGCTCTGTTATGGCGTATTGGCGAACAGCCCGCCTCCGCTGACCCGCAGCCCTATCAACGCTTTATCCCCAAAGGGTGCCAATGGACTCAAGAGCAGGTAGACCAAATGCCTGGGCTCCATATCTATGACCTCATGCGCCTACCTATTGGTCAATTACGTGCTTTTTTCACCACTCTTGCAACACACCATGGAACGGATCCGGCCCTCGAACTGATTCTCTCTGAAGTACTGACCCGCTTAAATTTCTTATGCCATGTTGGGGTGGATTATTTACACCTTGATCGACAAAGCCGTACGCTTTCTGGAGGTGAGGTACAGCGCATCAACCTTACTACCGCATTAGGCAGCTCGTTGGTCCATACCCTATTTGTACTCGACGAACCATCCATTGGGTTACACCCCCAAGACATGCACCGAATCATTGAGGCCATGAAACGACTCAAGGCACATGGCAACACCCTTGTCGTCGTAGAGCATGATCCTCAAGTCATGGTAGCAGCAGATCGGATTCTCGATATGGGGCCAGGACCTGGACCACAAGGAGGGCAAATTTTATTTGATGGCCCTCCCTCCAAATTGCGCCAAGCCCCGACCTTAACCGGTGACTATCTATCCGGACGGCGCCAGTTATCTCCTTCCCCTGCTTTGCCCGTCACAGAGAGCACCCCTGCACTACAGCTACGTGGGGTACAAGCGCATAATCTAAAAAATATTGATATTCGTATTCCTCTCAACCGATTGACGGTCCTATGTGGTGTCTCAGGATCCGGTAAATCAACCCTAATAGAAAATGTACTTTATCCAGCTTTGTTAAAGCATTTTGGTCAAGCTACCGAAGCGCCTGGTACCTTTAAAGAACTCCTCGGTGCCGATCAATGTGCAGAAGTTGTTTTTGTCGATCAAAGCCCTATCGGCAAAACAGCCCGCTCTAATCCAGCTAGCTATGTGGGCGCCTTTGACTCTATTCGACGTTTGTTTGCACGTACAGCTTTGGCCAAAGAAAGAGGCTACACTGCGGGCACCTTTAGCTTTAATACAGGCAATGGGCGCTGCCCGAGCTGTGGTGGATCGGGTTTTGAGCACATAGAGATGCAATTTCTCTCTGATGTGTACCTGCGCTGTCCAGACTGCGCTGGTCGCCGGTACCGCAATGAAATTCTAGACGTCCACCTAGAGCATCATGGACAACGCGCCTCCATTGCTGATGTACTGGCCATGACCGTTGAACAAGCGGCTCATTTTTTTACTGGCTTAGCAGAGGTTCAACGTGCCTTAGCCCCCCTAATTGAGGTGGGGCTAGGTTATCTACAACTTGGCCAGCCTGTACCGACCTTATCTGGAGGAGAGGCACAACGCCTCAAACTCGCCGGCTATTTAGCGGATACCCAAAAAAAGGGAGCCCAACGTAGCGGACTGCTTAAAAAAGGGCGACTGTTTCTTTTCGATGAGCCCACAACAGGACTGCACTTTGATGATATTGCTAAATTAATGGGGGCGTTACGCCGACTCATACAAGCAGGGCATACTGTCGTAGTCATCGAGCATAATCTTGATATGATCCTTGCTGCAGATTGGCTGCTCGAGCTGGGGCCCAAAGGAGGGCACCAAGGCGGACATTTGATTGCTGCATGCTCTCCCCAAGAGCTGCTAACTGCCCACACCCCAACAGCAAAAGCCCTCAGAGACTATAAAAATGAAATTCTTGGCTCTGCCCCAGCCCTTCACGAGCCTACCCGCCCCCCCTCTCTGCCCTTAAGTCCCAATATAGAAATAATCCACGCTCGTGAGCACAATTTAAAAAACGTCTCCGTCACCATTCCACGCGATCAATTTACAGTCATTACTGGGGTATCTGGGTCAGGGAAATCAACGCTGGCCTTTGATATTTTATTTAACGAGGGGCAGCGCCGCTTTTTAGAATCATTAAATGCCTATGCGCGCTCCATTGTGCAACCTGCCGGCCAACCTGACATAGATGCCATTTATGGTATTCCTCCCACTGTTGCCATAGAACAGCGCACCAGTCGAGGGGGACACAAATCCACAGTCGGCACTATGACTGAAATTCACCACTTTTTACGCCTGTTGTACCTTAATTTAGCCACCCAATACTGCCCAGACTGCCACATCAAGGTAACCGCACAAAGTCCTGAGCAAATATTGGCTCATTTATTGCAACACCACACCGGCCAAACCATTGTAGTGCTCGCCCCCTTAGTGGTGGCCCGTAAAGGTTATTACACAGATCTGGCACAATGGGCTAATAGCAAAGGCTATGACCAACTAAGAGTCAATGGAGAATGGGTCAGCACGGTAAACTGGCCGCGCCTAGAGCGATATCAAGACCATTATATCGAGCTTCCAGTTGCCCACCTGACTGTTGACCCCAAACAAGAGGCTGCCCTGAGGCAGGCTATTCAAGAGGCCTTGGACTACGGCCGTGGCCATATGCAGGTCCTTATAGAAGATCGTCTCGAAGATTATTCAGTCACTCGATCCTGTCCTCAATGTCAGCGCAGCTTCTCTGCTCCTGACCCTCGCCTTTTTTCCTATAACTCACGTTATGGCTGGTGCGAAGGCTGCTACGGCACGGGATTGACCATCCAAGGATTTGATGCCGAACAAACGGGGGAAGAACAAAAATGGTTAGATACCGTATCGCCCACTACCTCTCAGGTGTGTACGCACTGTCAAGGACAACGTCTTAACCCGATCGCCTTAAACTATTTTTGGCAAGGCCATTCCATTGCAGCCCTCTCAGCCATGACCGTACAACAAGCCCGCAGCTTTTTTGCTGGCCTCAGTCGCCACGGCCGTGAAGCTGATATTGCACGCGACATTTTTAATGAAATTGAACATCGCCTGCATTTTTTACAAGAGGTTGGTCTTGGTTATCTCAGCCTCGACCGATCAGCTCAAACCCTGTCTGGTGGAGAGGCCCAACGCATTCGTTTGGCAGCCCAGTTGGGCTCTAATTTACAAGGCGTATGTTATGTGCTTGATGAGCCCACCATTGGCCTTCATCCACGTGATAACCAAATACTCCTGCGTGCCCTCCAACGCTTGCGACATCAGGGCAATACCCTAGTCGTGGTAGAGCATGACGAGGACACCATATCTGCCGCTGATCACATTATTGATCTCGGGCCAGGAGCTGGCAGCCGGGGGGGAGAGATTGTTGCAAGTGGTACCGTAGAAGAAATTCGCCAACACCCCCTATCTGTGACCGGCCAATATCTACGCCACCCTATTCAACATACCCTAACCCCACGTCGCCCCATTACTAAAAAGCATCCCATGCTAACAGTGGTAGGGGCTCATGCACATAATCTCAAACACATCACTGCACACTTTCCCTTACAACGCTTGACTGTTATTACGGGAGTGTCTGGTTCGGGTAAATCCAGCCTTGCTCATGAGGTCTTACTCAGAAACCTCAAAGAAGCCTTGCACACAACTCCGGCAGCAGGTGATTCTGCACCCGCTTCTCTGCCTGTACACTATTGTCAGTCTATTCATGGTTGGGAGCACTTGGAGCGCGTCTTAGAAGTAGATCAAACACCTATCGGCAAAACCCCTCGTTCCTGTCCTGCAACCTATGTAGGTTTCTGGGATCACATCCGCCGCTTATTTGCCCAAACGCGCGACGCTCGCATGCGCGGCTGGAATGCTTCTCGGTTTTCCTTTAATACGGGGCAGGGTCGTTGCGCCCAATGCAGTGGACAAGGCATGCTAACGATGGAAATGAGCTTTTTGCCGGATATCAAAATCCCCTGCGACAGATGCCATGGACTACGCTTTAATCATGACACCTTAAGCATACTCTGGCAGGGAAAGAACATTGGTGAAGTCTTGAATATGGATGTAGACACAGCAATAGAGTTCTTTTCATCCCACCCGCGTATAGCCCAGCCATTACGTCTCATGCAAGATGTGGGCTTAGGTTATTTAACTTTAGGCCAACCTTCCCCAACCCTTTCTGGAGGAGAGGCCCAGCGGCTCAAATTGGTCACCGAACTGAGCAAAGCGCGCGTTGATGAAGGGGTCACCCGCAGTGGTCCAGTTCAACGCAAGACGCCCACTCTATATGTATTAGATGAACCCACTGTAGGCTTAGCAATGGCTGATGTGGAAAAACTCTTGCATGTCTTACATCGCCTCTGTGACGCAGGCCATACCATCGTAGTCATTGAGCACCATCCTGATGTGATGGCTCAAGCAGATTGGATCATTGATTTAGGCCCTGAAGGAGGCGAGCAAGGTGGGCATGTTGTGGTGCAAGGGCCCTTGCGCACCCTCCTAAACACACCTCACTCTTATACTGGACAGGCCTTAAAAAGCTTTTTATTTCGACATGAAGCGGTACTTAAAGAGCAATAACCCCTACCGCGTCAACACATAATCGATGGCCCGTTGGGCAACTAATAAGCCCATCGTGGCCGTCATACTCATTGCCGAGCCATACCCTGAACAAGACAGGCCCTGTAAGGAGTCGGCTGTGTGTGTCCAAGCAGAGGGCAACACCGTTTCCTCAGCAAACCATACGGCATGAATATGCATCTTGGCCGGGCGTTGATTGCTCTTGCGCGGCCCTGCTGGCCAACCATGCTGCTGACGCAACCGCTGCCGCAAACGAGCCAACAACGCATCATGGGTGGCTAACGATAAATCCCCTTCGGTGAGGCTAAGAGGATTACGTTTACCGCCAGCAGCCCCACACACAAGCAATTTGTGCGCCTTCTGCTTATGAGCCGCCAACACCAACGCTACTTTGGCCTTTAAATCATCAGTACAATCAATGACCACCTGTACTGATTCATTAAAAAACTGTGCGGCATTATCAGCCGTTACAAAATCATCCACCAAATACACGTGCGCATCAGGATTAATATCTTGTATGCGTTGTGCCATCACCTCTATTTTGTCTCGTCCCAAAGTGCTCTCTAAGGCGGGCAACTGTCGGTTAATATTGGATGGGCTCACCACATCCATATCAACCAGCGTCAGCTGTCCAACCCCACTTCGAGCCAGTGCCTCTACACACCAACTCCCTACGCCCCCAATCCCAGCAATAACTACATGAGCCTGCTGCAATTTTTGTACACTATGATCACCAAACAAACGGTTTAGACCATCGAACCGGCGTATATGATCTTGACTTCTGCTCATCACTTTTTTATGTACTCCATTGCCCATCATCCACACTCAGTGTGGTAATTTTAGGTAGAATCTATATCTTTAGAAACCAAGCATACGCTTAGTCACTATGTACTTACAACCCCCTTCTGCCGCCACCTTTTCTCGACTCAGTGCGCACGATCTGAGCCGCTCTATGCATGCAACGCTTCGCCAATGGCACCCGCAACAACCCTTATGGGTTTTTGCCTATGCCTCTCTGATCTGGCGCCCCGAGTTTCCTACTCTTGCTCAGCGTCGTGCTACCTTACATGGATACCATCGCTCATTGTGTTTATGGTCTCGCATCAACCGAGGCACTCCTGAACAGCCAGGCTTGGTCTTTGCGCTAGACAGAGGGGGAAGCTGTGAAGGCGTCGTGTACCAACTGCCCAACAACCAAATACATGATATTTTCCCACGCCTTTGGCAACGGGAAATGCCTAGTGGCTCCTATATTCCTAAATGGCTGCCTTGCGATACAGACCAAGGAGCAGTCACCGCCCTAACCTTTATTATGCGGCGCAATTGCCCCGCCTATGCCCCCCATCTCCCCCTCGTGCAACAACGCGCTATCATTAATCAAGCGCATGGAATTAATGGCTCCTGTCTAGACTATGTCTTAGAAACGCATCGTGCGCTTGAAAAGAATGGCATTCATGACCCCAAGCTCAGCCGCTTGGTTCATTATCTCAACCTGTATCAGCCTAACTAACCACACGGAACGCCCACCATGAGCCTTGCTGATTACCGCAACGAATACGCCAAGTATCAACTGCCCGAAGAGCAGTTGCTTAAGGATCCCAAAGAGCAATTTCAGCGCTGGCTTAATGAAGCCATGGCGCAGCATGCTCCAGAGCCTACGGCCATGACCCTAAGCACTGTTGGTGCCAATGGACAGCCCACCGCACGCATCGTATTACTCAAAGGGTATGATGACAATGGCCTTGCTTTTTATACCAATTATGAGTCTAGAAAAGGACAAGAGCTTGCACTCAATGCTCAAGCCTGCCTATCTTTCTTTTGGCCTACAATGCAACGGCAAGTACGCTTTGAAGGAACAGTAGTACGTATGCCACGCAGTCAATCCAAAGCCTATTTCCGTAGTCGTCCTTTACCCTCTAAAATCAATGCTTGGGCCTCCCCACAAAGTCAGCCCATTAGTGCCCAAGCGCTACAAGAGCGCAGTCAGCACTATGCTGCAACCTTAGGCGACGATCCTGACTGCCCGCCATTTTGGGGGGGGTATTATCTACAGCCTCATTACATTGAGTTTTGGCAAGGTCGCACCGACCGTCTCCATGATCGCTATGCCTTTACTCCCGTTCAAGATGGCTGGAACATTACCCGCTTAGGCCCTTAATCATATTCTCTAATGCCTCAGTCCTATCCTGTGGACTCCTAAAATAGATAAAATGCCTTCCATGTATGATGTAGAATGCGTGATCATTGGTGCTGGCGTTGTTGGATTAGCCATCGCTCATGCCCTCAGCCAGCAGGGCCGTGAAGTACTGGTGCTTGAGCAACATGCCCATATCGGCACTGAGGTCAGCGCACGCAATTCCGAAGTCATTCATGCGGGCATTTACTACCCCCCTCATAGCCTCAAGGCTCGCCTATGCCTGCGCGGCAAACAGTTGCTGTACGAGTTTTGCCAGCGTCATGCTGTACCCTATCAGCAACTAGGCAAATTAATTATTGCTCATGATGCCGCTGAGCAGCAGCAACTCTTACGTCTTCAAGCCAATGCCCAGGCGTGCGGTCTTCATGACCTACAACTCTGGTCCCAAGCTCAAGTGCAAGCCATCGAGCCGGCACTGCGCTGTACCGCGGCCTTATACAGTCCCAGTACAGGAATTATTGATAGCCACAGCCTGATGCAGAGTCTACACGGCCTGTGTGAGCAACAAGGGGCCCAAATTGTGCTCCGCACCCCAGTATCAGGGCTCCGTCGGCAGGCCCGTACCGGTTTTATTATTGAAGTGCACGCACATAATTTTGAACTGCGCAGCCAATACCTAATTAATGCGGCCGGCCTCAATGCCCCTCTTCTAGGAGCCTCCCTGACCCCTAGCCCACGCCCGACCTACTACTGCAAAGGGCAATATTTTAGTTACCAAGGGCCCAACCCTTTTCAGCATTTAATCTATCCTCTACCCGATCAAGTAGGGCTTGGCATTCACAGCACCCAAGACCTCTCAGGACGACTACGCTTTGGCCCTGATGTGCAATGGGTCAAACACCTTAATTATGATCCGGACCCCCATCGTCTCGAACTATTTTATGAGACCATAAGCAAATATTGGCCGGATATAGATAAAGAACGTCTACAGCCCGACTTTTGTGGCATTCGCCCTAAAATTACCGGACCAGGCGAACAGGCTATGGATTTTCAAATTCTTGGTCCTCATGAGCATCATATCCCTGGCCTTATTCAGCTCTATGGCATCGAGTCCCCTGGACTGACCTCCTGTTTGGCAATTGGTGAATATGTGCGGCACTTGCTGTCATAATTTCCCTCTTTTAACAGAGTAAAAAACAAAAATTTTCACTTCCTTTTATTTCTCTTTTAATTAAACGTATTCACAGGTTGATTTAAGAACATGCACGATTACATTCTTACTCTTTCATGTGCTGATCGCACAGGCATTGTGCACGCAGTAACTGGCTGGCTCCTCAAACAAGAAGGGAATATCCTTGAAGCCCAGCAATACGGTGATCCCGAAACCCAGCAGTTCTTTTTACGTATTCATTTTGGCTTACCCCAGCCTGCTACACCTGAGGCGCTGCGCGAGAGCTTTGATATTGTGGCACGTGCTTTTAACATGGATGCCCATTTTTATGATGCCCAACGCCCTGCGCGTCTCCTATTGCTGGTCAGCAAACAAGGCCACTGCCTCAATGACCTACTATTTCGTTGGCGGGAAAAACAGCTGTCTGTAGACATTGCCGCAGTCGTCTCCAACCATGAAACGCATGCCGACATGGTAAAGTCCTATGGCATCCCTTATTACTATTTGCCCGTCACCCCTGAAACCAAAGTCGAGCAGGAACAGCAAATACTCAATTTAGTTGATGAACTCAATATCGATCTCGTTGTATTGGCACGCTACATGCAAATATTAACCCCGCATGCCTGTGAGGTACTATCAGGTCGGGCCATTAATATTCACCATAGCTTTTTACCCAGTTTCAAAGGAGCACGGCCATATCATCAAGCCCATGCCCGAGGGGTGAAAATTATTGGTGCAACGGCACATTATGTTACCAAGGATCTGGATGAGGGCCCCATCATTGAGCAAGATGTTGCCCATGTCAATCACACTATGAGTGCTGACGACCTCACACGAGTGGGCAGTGATATTGAATCATTGGTTCTGGCACGTGCAGTCACTGCCCATGTCGAACATCGCATTCTACTCAATGGGCAACGTACCATTGTTTTTCGCTAATGCGCCGCAGCCCTCTCAAGGAGGGCTCTGCCTCCCCGTTCTATGATGAGGTGCGCACTAACCACCGCTCTAACTCCAATAATGCAGGCTCAGGTTCACTTTCTGTTGGATAACTAAAAAAATACTGCTCTGGAACCCTCAATACATGCGGAACGGGACAAATTAATTCACCAGACTCTAAATGCTCCCGAGCTAAAAACCAAGGAATTAACCCCACTCCCATCCCTGCTCGTACGGCAGCCAAAATCATAGAAAATAACTCATAGCGAGGCCCAACACTCATTGCTGCCACCTCGCCTTGCCCTTGACTGCGGTACCACTCTCGCCACGCATCGGGACGCGACACCATATGAAAATGCACCAAGGCAGCCAATTGCTGATTGGCCTCAGCCCATGCCGCTGCCGTGCATACGGGCACCAATTTTTCTTCAGCAAATAATGCACTCCCTTGAGTGCCTGGCCACAGCTGGGTAGCATGATAAATCGCTGCATCAAAAGGATGATCGCTGAATTTAAAGGGCAGCGTACGCGTGGACAGATTGACCGTAATATCCCGATGCTGCTGAAGAAAACTATTTAATCGAGGCAATAACCAATGAGTTGCCAAGGTAGGCAATACCGCAATATGCAAACTGCGCCCCATTGCAGCTCTTGAAATCAAGCTCAGCGTATCCTTTTCTAACTGCTCCAAATGACGCCGAATACGCGCTGCATATTCACGCCCTGCATCGGTAAGGGCCAAACGCCGCCGGACACGCACAAATAGGGCCACCCCTAAACGCTGCTCTAAGTTGGTCACCTGCCTATAGACTGCACTATGTGATAAAGAGAGCTCTTCAGCCGCACGCGAAAAACTCCCCAACCGAGCTGTTGCCTCAAAAGCTTGCAAAGCCCCTAGGCTAGGAACTCCCAATCGCACCATAGCCTCCTATATCGAATAGGTCCCCATCACTATATATGGCCACAAACATTCTCATCTTCTGCTAAATCAGGGTTATCCCTAGAGTTTTTGCAACTACTGCAAAACTATGAGCGAACCCCTATCCTTTGACTCAATACATGCAAAGATAACACGATAGTGTGCAAATATTTCAATTGATAATTGCATTTAATGCAAATAAGCTAATAAAAGAAGTTTGATTCATCTTATGCCAAATGAGGATAGTGCAATGCCCCGCTTAGGTGGACATATTCTTGTTGAACAACTCAAACAACAAGGCGTAGAACATGTTTTTTGCGTCCCTGGTGAAAGCTATTTAGCAGTACTGGATGGCCTGCATGATGCCGATATTGCCCTAACAGTGTGCCGCCAAGAAGGAGGCGCAGCAATGATGGCCGAGGCTTATGGAAAATTAACGGGCCAACCCGGTATTTGCATGGTGACCCGCGGCCCTGGCGCCACTAATGCTTATGCTGGTATACATATTGCCAAACAGGACTCCACCCCCATGATTCTCTTTGTTGGCCAAATTCGTCGAGATATGCGTGAACGAGAGGCCTTCCAAGAAATGGATTACAAAAGTGTTTTTGGCGATCAGTGCAAATGGGTAACCGAACTTGATCACATTGAACGCATCCCTGAAATCATCTCGCGTGCTTTTCATATTGCCACCTCTGGCCGCCCTGGCCCGGTAGTTATTGCCCTACCTGAGGATATGCTCACAGAAACAGCACACGTTCAGGACGCCCCACACTATCAACCCGTAGAAACAGTACCGTCCACAGAGCAACTGCAGATCTTGGTACAGCGCCTCCAACAAGCCAAACAACCCATTGCCATCCTTGGCGGGAGCCGCTGGTCTGCTGAAGCCTGCACACAATTTGCACAATTGGCTCAGCACTGGCAATTACCCGTGGCAGTCCAATTTCGCCGTCAAATGCTTTTTCCTGCCGATCATCCTTATTTTGTAGGGGATTTGGGCTTAGGAGCGAACCCGGACTTACTCCACTACATCCGTACTTCTGATTGTGTCCTGCTCTTAGGAGGACGGATGTCAGAGGTACCGAGTCAAAGCTATACGCTATTCGACATCCCCCAACCGCATTCTTATTTTATGCACGTCCATCCCGATCCGCTTGAACTGAATCGGGTCTATCGTGCAGACTTAGCTCTTTGTGCAGCCCCTAAGAATTTTATTCAGGCACTTCATCAATACCCTGCGGCCCAACAACCCATGGACCGCCAAAATGAAGCCTTTGACGCCCTTAAAACAAGCTATCGCCGCTGGGTAGACACCTCTAACATCCACACTCCAGGGGCATTACAAATGGCTCAAATCATGCGCTATTTGGCTGAGCACCTACCTGAGGATGCCATCCTTGCCAATGGAGCAGGTAATTATGCAACGTGGATACATCGCTTTTACCCCTTCCGTCATTATGGCACCCAACTTGCCCCCACTTCAGGCTCAATGGGCTACGGCTTACCTGCTGCCGTGGCAGCCAAACGAGTACAACCAGAGAAAACAGTAGTGTGTTTTGCGGGCGATGGGTGCTTTATGATGCATGGGCAGGAGTTTGCCACTGCTGTGCAATATGACTTGCCAATTATTGTATTAGTCATCGACAATGCAATGTACGGAACTATTCGTATGCACCAAGAAGGGCATTACCCTGGCCGCCCCAGTGGCACCGCATTGAAAAACCCTGATTTTGCTGCCTATGCCCAAGCCTTTGGAGGCTATGGTGAGCGGGTTACGCACACCGCTGAGTTTGCCCCAGCTTTTGAACGCGCCAAAGCCAGTGGCAAGCCAGCCATACTGCACTGCCTCATTGATCCTGAGGCCATTAGTCCAGTACGCACACTAACAGAAATTCGCGAGGCAGCTTTGGCTAATCAACACGCCTAGCCTACGCCTACCTAAATTGCATTAACCAATAGAATAATAGTAGGAGCCATTATGTCATCACGACCCACATTTAACTGGGAAGATCCCTTTTTACTTGATACTCAACTCACCGAAGATGAGCGCATGGTGCGTGACGCAGCACGCGCCTATTGCCAAGAAAAATTAGCGCCCCGTGTGCTGGAAGCCTTTCGTAATGAGCATACTGACGTTGCCATATTCAAAGAAATGGGCGAGCTTGGCCTACTGGGGCCCACTATTCCAGAAGAATATGGAGGCGCAGGACTTAATTATGTCTGCTACGGTCTCATTGCCCGTGAAGTGGAGCGTATCGACTCAGGTTATCGCTCGATGATGAGTGTACAATCCTCGCTGGTTATGGTGCCTATTAATGAATTTGGCACTGAGGAACAAAAAAAGAAATACCTTCCTAAGCTTGCTTCTGGCGAATGGATTGGCTGCTTTGGCTTAACAGAACCCAACCATGGCTCAGATCCTGGTAGCATGGAAACCCGTGCACAAAAAGTAGAGGGTGGCTATGTGCTCACAGGCACCAAAACCTGGATCACCAACTCACCTATTGCGGATGTATTTGTGGTCTGGGCTAAAGTTGTTGGCGGTGAAGATGATGGCAAAATCCGTGGCTTTATTTTAGAAAAGGGGACGCCTGGACTCAGTGCCCCCACCATTCATGGCAAAGTGGGCTTACGTGCCTCAATCACAGGTGAAATTGTGATGGATGAGGTATTCGTATCTGAAGAGCACATGCTTCCCAAAGTCACGGGACTGCGTGGTCCTTTCACCTGCCTAAATTCAGCACGCTATGGCATTGCATGGGGCGCTCTAGGCGCTGCAGAATTCTGCTGGCATACTGCCCGTCAATATACTTTAGACAGAAAGCAATTTGGACGTCCCCTAGCGGCCAATCAGCTCATTCAGAAAAAACTAGCTGATATGCAAACAGAAATTGCTTTAGGCCTACAAGGCTGTCTACGATTGGGACGCATGAAAGATGATAATATTGCTGCAGTTGAAATCACCTCTATTCTTAAACGCAACTCCTGCGGCAAGGCCTTAGATATTGCCCGTATGGCACGTGATATGCTCGGCGGCAATGGTATTTCTGATGAATTTGGCGTTGCCCGACATCTTGTCAACCTCGAAGTAGTGAATACGTACGAGGGCACCCACGATATTCATGCCCTAATCCTAGGCCGTGCACAAACTGGTATTCAAGCTTTTTTCTAAATGCACTCCCTGCTTACAAAGCGCCTACTAAACCAGTGGGCGCTTTTTTTTGTTATAAGCTTACTAGACAATTTTTTTGTTTTTATATATATTTAATAGCGAATCGATACGAATTAGAAATACGGATGCACACGCCTTTATACAAGTAATAAATACGTTCTGCTCAGGACAACTAAAATCAAAGGCTCTCCGTACACAATCATTCATCTAGTAAAGCACACAGCAGGCATTATTCGCTCGTTCATTCCTTACGCTTGCTGCACTAATTATCATGGGTCACTTCTGATGGCCTATATAAACTTCCGCATCTGCAGCGGTATTCATCCGCCCTGCAGTGACGAAACAAATGCAATTCGCCTTGGCAAAGGGGCCCAACAGTGAGTTGATTCCCCTGCTGCGGCGCGCTTACCCATCATAAGCAGGGCAAGCCCAGCAGTGCCAAGTCCTATTCACTTTGTTTTTGGAGGTACTATGAAGCCCATTAACATTGCAATTGTTGGCTTAGGTAATTGTGCAAGCTCATTAATTCAGGGGATTCACTACTATAAAGATAAATCTCCCGCTGACATGATAGGCCTAATGCACTGGGATATCGGTGGCTTTACCCCTGGTGATATTCGTGTGAGCGCTGCTTTTGATATCGATGCCCGCAAAGTTGGCAAAGACGTTCATGAGGCAATTTTTGCAGCACCTAATTGCACCACTGTTTTCCAGCCTAACTTACCCAAGAGCGGTGTAACAGTACAGATGGGCCCTGTCATGGACGGTTATTCAGAACATATGAGCGAGCACCCCGAGCATCTTAGCTTTAAACGCGCCCATACCACCGCACTCAGTAAAGCTGAAATAATCAGCCTGCTCAAGGAGACTGAAACTGAAATTTTACTTAATTACCTTCCTGTTGGTTCAGAACAAGCTAGCCGCTTTTATGCTGAATGTGCACTAGAGGCAGGGGTTGCCTTTATTAACTGTATTCCTGTATTTATTGCTAGTGATCCCGAGTGGGCACAAAAATTTGCAGATAAAAACATTCCTATCATTGGCGATGACATCAAAGCGCAGCTCGGTGCCACAATTACTCATCGGGTGCTGACTGATCTTTTTGCACGCCGCGGCGTCAAGCTCGAGCGCACTTATCAGCTCAATACAGGCGGCAATACTGATTTCATGAATATGCTTAATCGCCACCGCCTCGAATCCAAAAAAGAGTCTAAAACTGAGGCCGTCCAGGCTGTCGCAGCTCAACGACTCGCCGATGAAAATATTCATGTCGGCCCTTCTGATTACATCCCTTGGCAAAAAGATAATAAAGTATGCTTCTTACGCATGGAAGGCAAACTTTTTGGGGATGTCCCCATGAACCTAGAGCTGCGTCTGTCCGTCGAAGACTCACCCAACTCTGCCGGGGTAGCCATCGATATGATCCGATGCGCTAAATTAGCCCTAGATCAAAATATCGGCGGAGTGATTGCTGGAGCCTCAGCCTATTTCTGCAAACATCCGCCCAAGCAGATGACTGATGATGAGGCCTATCACGAAGTAGAACGCTTTATTCAAGAGGCCGAGAAAAACCTTGTAGCGGCCTAAATCACCCAACATAATCTTACTCATCCTGGCCTTCATCCCCACAGGGCCTTAGTTGGCCCTGCTTTTTTAACCACTTTGCTTCACAAGGCACAGCATGAGTGCCCAACCAATGAAGCATTTTTCTGTCAAAGAGATACTATGCAGATTGTCCTACTCGCAGCGGGGCAAGGGACACGGTTGCAATCTTTGGGCACAATTAAACCCCTGATTACTGTATTAGGACTCCCCCTATTAGAACGCAACCTGCTCCAGGTCCTCTCTTTGTCTCCCTCTGAAATTATTGTTGTCACGGGCCATGAGCATCACGCCTTAGAACAATGGCTCATTGATTGGCAAAAAAACTGGCCGAAAACCGACCCACTGCCTCCTATTCGTTGTATCTATAACGAGTACTGGAATCGCTACGATAACGGCTATTCCTTAAAAGCGGCTGCCCCCTCAATTCAACATCCTTTTTTACTGCTTATGGCTGATCATATTTATAGCCAAGAGCTGCTGCACGCCCTCTGTGCTCAGCCTCTAGAAAAAGGGCAAGCTTGGCTCGCAGTGGATAAACGCTTGCATCGCAAAGAAATTGATAGTGCTGATGCAACTAAAGTTTGTCTGGATGCGACAGGCAACATTACCGCATTAAATAAAAATCTTCGCCAATACCAAGGTATTGATTGCGGCGCCTTTTATTGTCACCCAGATATAGCCCATCACAGCCTTACCCTCTCCCCAGAGCAAAGCAACAGTTTGAGTCAAATTATGATGAGCCTTCCCTCTGATAAGAGGCTCACAGCTTTTTTGCATGAATACTATTGGCAAGATGTGGATACCCCACACGATAGAAAGAATGCTGAGCAAAAACTCTTAGCTCATGCAAGTCACAAAGATAATGACGGCCCTGTTGCGCGTTGGCTTAATCGACCCCTTTCAACTCGTATTACCCCCCTATTCATCCGCTGGGGATGGAGCCCCAATCAAATCTCCTTAGCCGCCTTTGCCCTTGGTCTACTGGCTGCTATATGCCTAGCACAACCAAACTATTACTGGCTAGTACTAGGCGGCGTATTGACCCAACTGGCATCTATCGTGGATGGCTGTGATGGTGAAGTGGCCCGAACCCAATATCGTGGCACAGAATACGGGGGGTGGTTAGATGCCCTACTAGATAGATATGCAGATATTGCACTCCTGGCAGCCCTCACCTGGCATGTTATGCACACCCATGGCCAAATATGGATGTGGCTAGGCATAACAGCCATCGCAGGCAGTTTTATTTCCAGTTACAGTGCACATAAAGCCGATCGTTTGCCTGGATTTAAACCCCTAAGAATAGGACGTGATTTACGCTGTTTTATTATTTTCCTCACCGCAATAATTGCACAGCCTTTATGGGGGTTATGGTTAATTAGCTTGATGATGAACCTAACAGTACTATACAGAATTTATTTATTACACCCTAAGCCAAGCAAACAATAGGCCAAAAAACAAGCCGCAGTCATTTAAGTCTGCGGCTTAGAATTAGCTAACTCTCAGCATTAATACTCTGATTAAGCATCAGCACTGGGTGTTTTCCCATCACAATGCGCCAACCAGCCTTTAGCTAAGCGATAATATACCCATATCAAAGTAATCAAGCCAGTGACCCAACCGATAAACACAATGGTTAGGATCCAACTAACAATAAACCAGAGCAGGCCCCACCAAAATGTTTTTATAATCCAATCAAAATGAGCGGCATATACCGTACCGGCAACCTCACTACGCTTATAATAGGCTACTACCACAGCAGCAATAGCAGCTAGCGAAAACACCGCACTCACCATCCCAACAGAAAAAAGAGCATAAATAACATGCGTTAGATTCTTAAGGGATAGCCCCGTTTCATGCTCGGGCTGTTGAAGCTGGGACATGCATTCCTCCATAGTTGATACAAAGCATTGCAGGCTTTATTCTACTCTTTTTCTGCCTATCTAGGCTAATGCTTCGCGACAGGACTTGACAACTACAAATCAATGTATAGATAAAAAGCAAATAAAAACCCCGCATCCATAGGATACGGGGTATTTGTTTAGTGCCTGACGATGACCT